>CAZGJD010000004.1:0-99293 GCA_964526385.1 uncultured Candidatus Poseidoniales archaeon
TGTTTGAAAAATTTTGATTATACACTTCACATTGGACTTTGTCAGACGCCACTCATTGTCCTGCGCTAGAGCGGATAATTAGCCACCAGTAAGCTGGAAGAGAAATTGACATCACGCTAATAATCCAGCAAATTGCCGTTCCAATTACTATCCCAAATTCTGGTAAAGTCAAAGGAGCGATTATAGAATAAACCGCTACTGAGGCCCCTCCTAGCATCATTGGACCGACAGCACCAGATGGAACCTCTGGGCCTTGGGAAATCCAGAGAGCAGCCATAGTTGTGAGGAATATTGCTGGGAAGACTGAGGCCAAACCTGCTATCAATGGTTGGCCAATGCTGGACAATTGAACTGCTAAGCCAATTGCTAAAGCGGCCATTATTCCTCTGGTTATTAGGACTCTTTTGCTTACCTTTTTCTTGCCTTTGGGAGCTGCCCTTGGTTTGTATGTGATCCATATTCCTAGGACTAATAGAAGAACTAGGCCGATTAGGCTGACAATAAGTTCAGATGTTTGGAGAATTAGAGATTCGATGAATAATGTAAGAATTAGTGCGACTATTAACCAAAATGTAAGTGAAACCAATATCATTTCAATTACGGAAACATTTGGCTTTTTTGAGGGATAATAAATCCAGGTTCCAATGAAAAGAGCGTTTAGTAACATACCAAATGAAACCAGTGACATACTTGTAGCAAGGCCGTCAGGCCCCGCTTCAAGATAGATGCCAATGGTTGCCGGTATTATTGTTGTAGGAACCGTTCCCAATACGCCTCCAACAATCCCTCCCCATTTTTCTATTGCCATCGTAACTATGACTGCTACCAAACCTGCAAAAAAGGCTGATAGCAAAATAGTCTGCATGTTTGGTCGAGTAAAAGTGTGCGTATTGTTATTTTGAATCCTAAAGATGTTGTTTTACTCTTGCCTTTATCGAATTGAAATCATAACTTGACCATGAATCAATCAATTCTCCAGACCTATACAAAGCACAAAAAGGTAGTACATCTATTGATGATATCCAAGGATTTTGCATTTTTATTCCCGATGAGCCCTTTGTATCTAGACTTAATTTGGCAAGACAGAAAGGTAACTCCTCCTCGTCTGAAACAATTTGGTTTTCCAGATTTTTGCAATTCACACAATCGGACTTTCCAAAGAGGATTAATGATAATTTTAGCCCTGTTATTTTATCCCAAGCCCCGTCATCTACCGTTTTTATCCCGGCCAAAATTACTCCCTCCTACATTAATGTCCAAACAGAATTATACTATAATTCATATGTGAGTGATTGCAGGTTCGACTGACGCGTATGAATGGAATGGGCGATGACGGAAAGTGTCCTGTAATGCACGGGGCTGTGAGCACGAGCGGTGGAGGACAGAAGAATATGGATTGGTGGCCAAAAAATTTGAATTTGGCAATCCTGCATCAACACGATACCAAATCAAATCCAATGGATTCAAATTTTGTTTACAAGGATGCTTTCAATTCAATGAATTATGCTGAATTGAAAAAGGACCTCCACGCATTAATGACTGATAGTCAAGACTGGTGGCCTGCAGATTATGGCCACTACGGTCCTTTCTTCATTAGAATGACTTGGCACGCAGCTGGTACTTATAGAATCGGAGACGGCCGCGGTGGAGCGGGCACTGGAGCACAGAGATTTGCACCACTAAACAGTTGGCCTGACAACGGCAACCTCGATAAAGCCAGAAGACTACTATGGCCAATCAAGCAGAAGTACGGCAACAAAATCAGTTGGGCTGATTTGCTTGTACTAACTGGAATCGTAGCAATCGAATCTATGGGTGGACCTGTCTTCGGATTCGGAGGTGGACGACCAGACATTTGGCATCCAGAAGAAGACATTTACTGGGGTGCTGAAGATGAATGGCTTGGGGACAACAGATACGGTGACACTCGCCAAGATTTGGAGAACCCACTCGCGGCGGTACAGATGGGATTAATTTACGTAAATCCTGAAGGGCCGAATTCAAACCCTGACCCACTACTTTCCGCACAGGACATCAGAGAAACTTTCGCAAGAATGGCAATGAACGATGAGGAGACTGTTGCTCTAACCGCAGGCGGACACACATTCGGTAAGGCACACGGTGCTGGCGATGCAGGACTTGTTGGTGCTGAACCAGAAGGAGCAGACATCGAACACCAAGGATTCGGCTGGATTAGTTCTCACGGGTCTGGAAAAGGAAGAGACGCAATCACCAGCGGTATCGAAGGTGCATGGACCGCTAACCCAACACAATGGGATAACGGATATTTCGATTTGTTATTCAAGTACGAAGACAACTGGGTTCTAACTAAGAGCCCTGCAGGTGCTCATCAATGGACTCCTGAAAATCCGGATGAAGAAGACATGGCACCAGATGCTGAAGACGCTTCAATGAAGGTACCAACAATGATGACAACTGCTGACATGGCAATGATTCGCGACCCCGCTTACAGGGAGATTTCTAAGAGATTCCATGAGAATCCAGACGAATTCGGAGACGCATTTGCGAGAGCATGGTTCAAACTACTTCACAGAGATATGGGCCCTAAGGCCCGATACCTAGGACCTGACGTACCTGAAGAAGACTTGATTTGGCAAGACCCAGTTCCTGCAGGCAGCACATCTTACGATGTTGCAGCTCTGAAGGACGCAATTAAGGGAAGTGGCCTTACAGTTTCAGAAATGGTTGAAACCGCTTGGGCGAGTGCTTCCACATTCCGTGGATCTGACAACAGAGGAGGAGCTAACGGAGCGAGAATTAGACTATCACCACAAAAAGATTGGACTGCGAACAAGCCAGAACAACTCGCTAGAGTTCTATCGGTACTTACACCGCTTGCTGAGGCGCACGGTGCGAGCGTTGCAGATACAATCGTACTTGCAGGAAACGCAGGAATTGAGATTGCATCTGGAGTTGAAGTACCATTCACACCAGGTAGAGGAGATGCAAGTCAAGAACAAACCGATGTTGCATCCTTTGCGGTCCTTGAACCAGTTTCATGTGGATTCAGAAACTTCCTGTTGCAGAACTACGCAGTTACACCAGAAGAAATGATGCTCGACAAAGCGCAACTTCTAGGACTTACAGCTCCAGAAATGACAGTATTAGTTGGTGGAATGAGATCTCTTGGAGTATCATCCGATGACAGAGGATTGTTCACTGATGGTTCAAATTTGTCCGCTGATTGGTTTAACACCCTGTTCGACATGGGCGTCAAGTGGACTCCTACCGGAAGCAATTCATACAATGCACATGACAAAGCGACCGGAGAAGTAGTTCGCTCTGCAAGCAGATATGATTTGGTCTTCGGCAGTAATTCTCAACTTCGTGCTATTGCTGAAGTATATGCTCAAGATGACAACAAAGACAAGTTTGTTTCAGACTTCATTTCCGCATGGAATAAGGTCATGAATGCAGACAGATTCGATGTTGCTTGAAGTCAAAAATATCGAAAGCGATATACACCGAAGTCCATTCGGTGGAGCATGATTCAGTACTCTTGTGCATCATGTGGAATGGGCGTAATCGGAATGAAGTGTGCTAAGTGTAATGCGGACTTAGTACCTGATGAAATAACAAAGGCTGACGGAACCAAGGTCTCGGTGACCAAGTGCCCTGAAGGCTGTGGAAAGATCAAGTCACCAATGTGTTGTGGCTCGGATATGACCTGCGCAATTTGATTATTCAAACGGGTCAAGATTGATTAGTTGTTCAACATCTATTCTCTTGTAGCCTCTTTCTTCTGCATCTGCAGCCGCTCGAACAAGCATTCTGCGGATCCATCCTAACATCATCAATTCTTTCATTTTATCAAGCGCATCTATGAAATTAGCTGGATTACTACCGAGTTGTGCATGCTCTCGAATGTTCTGGCCGGTTTCGTCTACTACCTCGTAATACCAATCTATCAATTCCTCGATTGCGGAATCTGTTACTGGCATACGTGCGAATGACTTTGCCATTTTTCTTATCACGGCCGGTGTAAGTGCGGAGCCAGAAACCTGTCCTTCCAGGACATCTTCTTCAATTTCAACGTGGCTTTCTCCTTCCTCGGGCGCTTCTTGTACGGTTGCGACCGCAGAAAGATGTCTCGGTTTAATCGTATTTACACGATCTTTTGTTGCGACGCTTTCAGCTGCATGCAATATCTTTTTGAGATATGTTTCAAGGTGTTCGATTCCTGCTTGTACCGCTTCAGAACCTACGCTTTCTAAATTATTTAAACGCTCAATCATCAACTCTCTGGTTCGATTATAGTTTAGACGCGTTCTTTTGGTATCGTCAAGGGTTTTCTTGTCGGGGGTAGCGGTTAGAGTGGCCTCTTCCATCGATGGAACCATTCTATCGATTTCAGCAACCAGCATGTCAACTAACTGTTCTTTTACCGCACCTGACAACCTCATGTCGGTAAATCCAGAGGATACGAAACCGATGTGACTTGTAGAGTATGGCTTTGCCATTTATTCCACCAAGCCGTCCTCTCTACCCAAGGCTTGTGATACTTCCCAAGCGTGGAAACATTCGTGGCCACCAAGGAAACCTCCAGCTTCTCTTGAAGGGCCAATGAACTCAGCGGCACAGAATTGACAAAATACCTGAACAATAAATTCGTTGAAATATGTTCCATTCGCTGTGACTCTCTTCGGTATTCTCTTGCCTATGTCCGACTCATCCCAATCACTAAGTTTGTCAGTAAACTCTTCATCGATAACAATTTTTTCACTCATATTTTCACCATTCTGTAATCCAAGGAATCGCCCCATGCGCAGTAATTGGCCTCATCCCTTCCTCATCCCTTGTCCAGGTATCCTCAGTTCCGATGCTACCTTCGACATGGACGACTTTTGGCTCTATCGCCATTGTTCCTCCTGTCGGCAACGGTCTATCAAAACCTTCTGCGACTACGGGTGATTCGTCGAGTTGTAATCCCACGGAGTGTCCGAGGAACTTCGACTGGTCAGGAGACATGCCCATGAGATGGGCAGAGTGCCCAAATTCCTCTGCTAATGCATGACCTTGTCGATAAGCCTCAGAACAATCCAAGCCTTGGTCTAGGACATCTACAACCACGTCTTTGACTGCGACCATGTCCTCTAATCTGTTTTCCCATTCAGCAGAAAGTTTCCCTGCGACGAACATTCTAGTTGTATCGACTACGTATCCTCGATGTAAATGAACAAGGTCTACTAAAACTGGCTCGTTTTTCTTTATTTTACTAAAACCACTGCCCATTGAAGCCATAGGATGTGGCCCAGTTCCGCCGATTGCAGAATCGAAAAAGGAAGGGATCCCTCCAGCTCTACCGGCTACGATAACACCTCTATCACACTGAAGAGGGAACCGTCGCATCTGCACATTTCCGCCAAATCCAGCCGCTCTGCTTACTGCTTCAGCCGCTGCAACGAGTTCAATTTCTGTTACACCTTCGCCTCCGACTTTCGTTACAGCATCAAACATTTCCATCTGCACTGAAGCAGCTTCTTCCATCATCCGAATTTCCCAATCACTCTTGATTTCTCTTTGGCTATGAACGATTGCTGTACAATCTTTAGTTGCTCCAATTTTTGATGCAAATCTATCTGCGAAGGTGTGTGGCAATTCTCCAAATTGCATTGCAGGATTACAATCTATCATATCTGCAAATTCGGCCATCCGAGGAAACTTCTCGACCGAATGGGGTGAGTCGCCTTCTCCAGATTCATATATTGCTCTAGAAAGTGACCTTCTAACGAACAATTTGGATTCACCATCCGATTTAACTAAAAGTGAAGCGTTTTGTCTTCCTCCAGAATAATAATAGAGGTCGACTGGATGTTGGATTAAGGCTGCATTTAGTCCATGTTCTTGAAGGAGGGCTACAAGTTTTTTTTGCCTGCTTTCTAACTCTTGGACTGGAACTCGCCAGTCCTCGCCATCAGGTCCAACGAGGGTTGATAGTTGGTCCTGCATAAACAAAGGCTACCGCCAAAGGTTGAAAAACTACTCCCTTAACATAGCCACTGCTAAATATTTCACACTCACACAAATAACTATGCGTACATCTGCCAAAGTGCTATTGATTGTTGGAGCGTTATTTTTCCTTCTTGGTATTGTTGGATTTGGAATCGGACTCAACACTGCTTCAGATGTTGATGAAAGTTGGAGCAAGTTCGAAATCGAGAATGCAACAGAAGGCAGTATTCTAATTGATGATTCTGATGGAATGGGAGAACTTGGAGTTACCTTCTGGGTAAAGGGAGAATATACCGATTCAGATGGTAATGGGGTTTGGGACGTATGTGACCAAACTAGAGTTGTAATCACTGAAAATCCAAGCATCAATACCGAATGGGAAGATGCTGAAGCTCTTGACGGTAAATTCTACTATGAAGTGGATTATTATTCAAATGGAAATAATAGCAATTGTGACGCAGTTGAAAACAACAAGAATTACGAAAAAACCGACAAGGGATTCGTGAAAATAGGTAGAGCCTGCCTAGGATGCTACTCTGGAACGCTAACATTTGAATCAAATCAAAGTGTCTGGGTTACCTATGATGACAAAATTTTCGAAGACGCTTTCGAAGACATTTTCTCTATATTCTTGGGCTTCGTCGGTGGTTTTGGATCTATTTGTTGCGGTTTGATTTTCTTGATAATTGGTGGAATTTTAGCATTCTCGTCAAACAATGATGCACAACTCGTAGCAACATTTCCAGATGGCAGTGTAATGCCACAACAACAGTTTATTCAACAAACTCCGGGACCAGTTACTATTCAAACAGGAATGTCACAACCCGTGTTTGATGAAATCGAAAAAAGCTAATTCCGGTCAAACTTGCAGAAGAATTTCAGTATTCTGTAAACGGATTTCAGAGGATTCACAATAATCCTCAGAAAGGTCGACGCCGAAATATTTCCTTCCTGTCATCTTTGCAGCAACTGCGGTTGTTCCTGAACCTAAAAATGGATCGAGTACCACGTCGCCAGCAAATGTGAACATCTCAATACAGCGTTTAGGTAACTCTAACGGGAAAGGCGCAGGGTGGTTAACTCGCTTTGCCGATTCGGTTGGAAATGCCCAGATAGATTTTGTTTGTTGGATGAACTCTTCTTTACCAATCGTATCTATTCTGCCCTCTTCTCTTTCGGATTTCTTTCTCGGCAATTTATAGTCCCCTTTTGAATACATCAATATGTATTCATGGATATCCCTTAAGCATGGATTTGAGGCTGATTGAAATGAACCCCAAGCACATGATGCTCCAGAACTTGCAGACTTATCCCAGATCACTTCTCCTCTATGTAAAAATCCTAACTCATGCATGATTAAGTTGACATGACTCGTGAGAGGAATATACGGTTTCCTGCCGAGGTTTGCGACATTAACTACCATTCTTCCACCGGGAGTTAAGACTCTGTAACATTCTGCAAATGCGTCCTTCAAAAGTTGTAAGTAGTCACTGAAGGACAAATTTTGGTCATACTCCTTTGAAGCATTGTACGGAGGGGATGTAACTACCAGATGAACACAATTATCCGGAAGCGGAAGATTTCTTGAATCGCCACACATAACGTGGTTTTCTAATTCGGTTGGGAATTCAACTTGGTCGCCGACCTCTCTACTAGTTACCATTTCATCATACATTCGTGATTGATAGTATAACGAGGAGTCGTGTCCTTCTCTCTTTGAAACCCCAAAAGAAGAAGTCGATGTCTTTGCTCTCTTACGTGGACCTTCAAAAGAATCTCCACGCGCCATGCTTGCAATCGTATCTTATCGGTATATGAGATTTCGCGCAATACCGTTAATTCAGACGCGCGTTTGAACCGGTCGAATCAAAAACCGACCGCTACTGGGAGAGTTTGATGGCGGACTTCCTCTGTCTGGACGATGTCGACTTGGAAGGACGTACAGTATTGGTAAGGGTAGACATTAATTCCCCTATGGAGCCATCTGCAAGGCAGTTTCTTGACAATACCAGAATACGAAGAATTATTCCAACACTTAACAAATTAACAAAATCAAAGGTTGTTATTTTGGCCCATCAATCAAGACCAGGGAAAGATGATTTCACATCGACCTTAGGTCATGCAAGAGAATTGGGAAGGTTAATTGGAAAAAACGTAAAGTGGGTGGAGGACATCTACGGAAAGAAGGCCTTAACCGCTATCGAGCAACTGCAAGATGGTGAAATATTGATGCTCAACAATGTGAGAATGGATGAAGATGAAGTCAAATTAAAAGGTGACTTTGATAGATTCTCACAGACAATGATGGTGCAAAATTTGTCGATGATCGCCGATGCTTTCGTTAACGATGCTTTTGCTTGCGCTCATAGAAATTCACCATCTATAACTGGATTTACAAACACCTTGCCTTGTATCGCAGGTGAATTGATGAACCACGAATTGAAAAAATTAGGAATGGCACTTGATAATCCAAAAAGGCCGTGTATTGCCGTACTTGGGGGAATAAAAGTGGATGATTCGGTAGTAGTTACTGAAAACATGCTGAAAGGTAACATCTGTGACCATGTTTGGGTTACAGGTGGAGTTGCAAATCTATTCTTGTATCTATCTGGAATCGATTTGGGAGAAGGAAATATTCAGTTCCTCAAGGGCGAGTTGAAAGATAATTGGGATTCTACTGTTGCCAAGGCAGCTAAACTGTTGAAGGAGTTCCCAGAGAGGATAATAATGCCAAGTGATGTTGCAGTTAATCTTGAAGGAAATAGAGTTGATATGAGCATCAAAAACCTTCCAATAGATGCCCCTATTTTTGACCTCGGAATTACGAGTATTCGTGCATTGTCAAAGGGTATTAAATCAGCAGGAACAATTATTCTGAATGGGCCAGCTGGTGTGTTCGAAAATCCTGATTTCGCTTTTGGGACAATTGAGATGTTGAATGCATGCGCCGAAAGCGAGGGCTATGCAGTTATGGGAGGAGGACACACCGCTACACTAGTTTCCTCTCATAACCTGACCTCGAAAATGGGGCACGTTTCCACAGGTGGTGGAGCGTGCTTAGAATTACTTGCTGGAAGAGTTTTGCCGGGTATTTCTTCTCTTGAACAGTCTGCTGATCAATTTCAATTTTCAATCTCTAAGCCACTTAACCTTCAGTAGAAAAATCCGTGTCTTTTTGAATAGCCTAAGTTAGAACCCCATGTCTTGGGTGGGAAAATGGCTGAGATTGAAAGGTTTCCAGTTACTAGAATCCATTCATTAGCGGTGAGAAATTTTAGGTCAATAAATGAGCTGCAAACCTACGAATTTACCGACGGCTTGAACACTATATCTGGCGGTAATATGGATGGAAAGTCAGCAATTCTAAATGCTATCAAAATAGTACTTGATCCAGAGATAAAACACAGGTGTTCGTCATTCTGGGGGTTTGGGTTCATGGGCCAAACATCTCTTATTGAAATAACATTTACCGCCAACCAAAAGTTACACTATCTAAGGAGGGTTATTTCAAATGATAACACTACCGACATTCACCTTTATGTCGGAGAAAAATATTCGCACTTTTATCGAGACGGGGAGGCGTCTGAATACCTAATGCAAATAATTCCCCCATCTAATTCGATCTTGAATACCCCTTGGCAAGTAAGATTTGGATTCATAAGATCATCGGATTCAATGATTGATTATGAAAGAAATTACAAATTTGACCAAGAAGAATTAGAATTTGTCAATGATTTACTTGATTTGGTCGATACAGATGTTAAGAAATTATACAACAAAGAATTGAACACTTATTGCGTTTTTCGGGATGGTAGCGAAACTAAGTTTCAACATTTATCGAGTTCAGAACAGCTATTCTTTACCCTCATTGAGAATATTTCACACAACATCTCAAGGGTGGGTGAAAATAAGACCAAGGTCGTTCTCATAGATGATTTTGACAGGGCCCTTGGAAAGGAATTAAAGCACTACACTTGTGAAATCCTTAGAGTAATCGCTAGGCTCCATGACCTACAAATTATTGTTACATCACGGCATAGAATAGCAGATTCAAATAATGTTAGGATACCCAACAAACGCATTCCTTCTGTATACAATAGCGTTGTTTCAAACCCACCGTTTACGATAAAGAGTTTTTCCAATTACATGAAGAAATATGCAAGCAGAAGGAAAAAAGGTTGGTGAAGAAGGTGGAATCAATTACTGAACTCAAATCCTTTTCCTTCAGTTATCTTGATGCAACTTTTTCCCCATGTTCGGCTGAATTAGGCCCATTTAGCTCATTTATCATGTTCAACGACTACTTGGCCGCCGAAGAAGCAACGTTGGGAATGATGAATCTCTTCAATACCAAAAATCATTTTGAGATCTTGTCTTTTCCTAAAAGAAAAACTCGCTACACTGTTGAAATGCGGTTTGAAACGGATAAACATGAATATTTACTCACTCGATATTTTGTTGGGGTTACCTCTACTGAAAGTAAATTAGAACGGTTGGGGACTGGTATTTTTTTCTCCGGAAAAGACGCAATAACGAAGTTGAAATCGATGGTGAAGCCGATAACGATCAATAATGGAGATTTCTATTCAAACCGCTGTGTTATTTTCAAACCGACCTCTGAAATTCAAAGGAAGGAAATCGTTCGCACGGTTAATTCTTGGCTAAAAACAATCAATGCGGAAGGACGTGTTGAATTAGATTATGATTGCATATGGCGATTTATCAGAAATAATTTTGACATCAAACAAGCTTGGACTTCAAATCGCATTCCAGCATATGTGAGGTTGTTGTATAACATCGCACAAGCTCTGATGAGAAAACGTATCTATGGTTACTGTCCTCCTTCAATATCCTACATTGAATTACATTCCCTTTCAGTATTTGAATCGGTATCCGTACTACGACTTGCTAAAGAAATTTGTTCAACACATGGATTGAATTTCGTAATGCTTTTTGGAGAATTTCAAGGCTCGGAGATGATTGAAATTACGACAATTCCTCATCTGGAGATAGATGAATAATTGTTGAAAACCATCGGCCTTAATAATGTCCTTAATCCAAGTATTATAGCCGGCGAAGATAACTTATGTCTAACACTCTGTTAGTTATCGTTCAAGGTTGATTCAGAGAAGGTGATTGGGTTTTGCGAGCAACCATTTTCAAGTCCACTCCTAAGCAAGAGAATGTACATTTAGACCTAGAAGAACGGCTTCGGTTTATCGGTAATGACGTGAAAACGATCACTCTCAGAAGCACACATCACGGCTGTTCATTAATTCTTGATGCAATTGATTCGCTTGAATGCATAATCGCTTCGAGACCTGGTGCTGAAATCATTTTTGAAAGTGCACCTAAGAAGCCGGTTGTTATTCGAGGAGAAGTTCATGACATAGTCTTGAAAGGTGGAGGAAAAGTCCACAGCCTTTATCGAAATACTACCAACCGTACAATAGATTTTGACAATGGTAAATCAGTTCTTATAACAAATTCAGATGAAGTATTAGATGAAGAAGTTGATTCCATTATTTTGATACCGGAGGATATTTCTGACCTAAAAATTCGAAAGAATTACAATAACATATTGATAGTTGGAAATAGTAAATTGAAATCAATTACAGTACAAGGTGATGGTGTTATCGGTAAATTATCGATAGAGTCATCTCCAAAACTAAAGCATTTAAAAATTGAAAAACGGGTAATGACTTGCTCAGTAAATGATTGTAGAGGCATAGAAACAATTTCTGGATTCGGTGACAGGCTATTCATTTCCGGGAGAAGGAGAAGAAATCTTTGCATCGGAGGTTTCTGGTATCGAATTCCTGATTGGTATAGTGAAGTAGTATCTATGCTTGACTTGACACATTTCAATGGCCACCTAACCAGTGAACAGATTATGACATGTGAGGATCTTGGAGGCATCAATATCACACCTAGAAAATATGAGGGCAGGGGAGGAATGGTCGGCTTTTCTGAAACATTCGACATGCCAATTGATTCGATTCTAAACGGGATAGATGTTAAGAAATTTGTTGGGTTAATTCTCGAAAATCACGACAGATTTTTTGCCTTCGCGGCTTGGTGTTCTGGGAACCTTTCACGTTTCCAACAATATGTCGCGATGCGAGTTCTAGCATCTTTAGCTACAAACGGCTTTGACACGAATAAAATCCTCGACATCAGAAATTCACTACTTTACATGAACTCGACAATGCCTAACATTCTGAATGAATCTGTTAACTCAGGGGACTTGGGAGGAAAATGGCGACCTATGTATTCGGGAGATTCTGAAAGTTGGGAAAATCCTTGTCACACAATTATGCCATTTGGGAGATTAGATTTAGAGATATGGCTCAATTCTGAAGCCGATATTGAAGAAATGCTGGAGAGTAAATTCCAATTCAAGCAGATGTCAAATTCAAGTAAATATTTCAAGCCTTCAAGGAGTATTGCATTCAGAAGTTTAATTGTTACAATTCTGAGCGCATCAAATACATCCTCGAGAGATGTAGAAGCCGAAGAACGCTTAACAAAGTTATCAGCATCCCTTTACAAAAATGAAATCATTAACAGTGACCCTTACATTTGTGAATACCTGATTTTTCACATCAACAAATCAAGAATTGTCAACAAGACGTTAATCAAAGAACTTGTCAAGGGTATTGAGAAAATAAATTGTCAGGCATGGAAGAAGGTCGCCCTATTGATTGGCATTATCGACCAGACAAATTCATCAAAAGCACGAGTCGCTTTGAAAAGACTCACTTCAGACAAGGAGTTTACTTTTGAAGAATCTGACCTCCTATACCGAATATCGTTAGAAGGGAAAGATGGGTTAGAAAATGGCACATTCGAAAGGCCAAAATGGCCTTACGTTAAAAATTGGAAAAAAATTAGGAGGAAGTTATTTGAATACAACGAGTATATCTAAAGCGAAAAAAATATTGAAACATCAGCTGGCTATATTGTGGGACCACCCTGAGAAATCGGGCGTTGTTCCTCCAATGATGATATGGGGGCCACCAGGTATCGGTAAATCCACATTCATAAAGGAAATTTGCGAGGAGAACGGGATCGGATTTATCGATGTAAGACTAGCACAGAGAGAGCCTGTTGACATTCGAGGCCTGCCAGTCCCTAGAGATGACAAGCAGGGGATTGACTGGATTGTTTCCTCAGATTGGCCGAGATTAGAAGTCGAGGGTACACCTGAGAGAGGAATAATCCTGTTTGATGAGATAACTGCAGCTGATAGTACATTACAGGTTGCTGCTTATGAATTCATTTTGGATAGGAGATTAGGCCAATTGTACGAAGTCCCCGAAGGTTGGTACATAGTTGCTGCTGGAAATAGAACCGGAGATTCTGCAGTAGCAAGAACCATGTCGAGTGCTCTTGCAAACAGATTCTGTCACATTGAAGTAGGATCAAATACTGAGAGCTGGTTAGATTGGGCTCTAATCAATAATATCGACCCGAGAGTTACTGGTTTCATCAGATTCTTACCGGATAACCTATTCTCTATGAAGGGTAACAAGGAAAGGGGCTGGCCGAGTCCAAGAAGTTGGGAAAGAGTGGCAATGGAAGTTGAATTGGCCGATAAATATCAACTAGAAAATGACATCTTACAAACGATAATCGAAGGTCTGGTTGGAGAAGGCCCTGCTGTTGAATTCATGGGATTCCTGAACTGGTCAGAAAAGATTCCTGATGTTGGCAAGATGCTGAAGTCTGAAATCAAACCATCGATACCAAAAAGACCAGACCAAAAGTATGCAATGACCTCCGCAATCGTTCACTACCTTAGACAGCATGAGAGCCCTGAGGACTTAATTGATGGATACATGGATATCTTACTTGAATTCCCAAACGATTGGATGCAGTTGCTACAACATGACATAGAAATGGTGATGGATATTGAAGAAAAGGACGACTTCATTGATGAATTAATGCTCCACGGCAAATACAAGGAAATGAGTTCCAGGATTATCGCTCATAAGCCTGCAAAAAAAGCGGCTGAGGCTTGACCATGTCAGATATAGTCGAAGAGAAAGTGTCTTTTCACCAACCCTCTAAATCCGATATTACTGCCAAGGAAGAAGGGCTTCAGAATTGGTCTGAAGATCGTGTTAAAATGCTCCGAACCAGGCCCTTTATTGGCACTCTAGCAATGAATCTAGAACTTGTTCCTGTTGTAGACCACAGATGCCCGACAGCTTGCACGGATGGAAGAAAGATTTTCTTCAATCCACACTTTCTAAATTCACTATCCAATAGCGAGAGAATGACGATACTCGGTCACGAAATCTGGCACTGTGGATTATCTCACTTCACCAGAGAACATGGCAGAATAGAAGACCATGAAATGTGGAATCACGCAATTGACCATGAAGTAAATGCCCTACTAAAGGCCGATAATTTCGTGATTCCTGAACATGCTGTCTTGTATAGAGAGTATGAGGGAGAGTCTGCAGAAACAGTGTTCGAACTCATAAAAAACGGTACAATACAAATGCGTGGTGAATGTTTGGATGAACATAAGACATCGGGAGACCCACGGAAGGGAAAGAACAGTGGAAAAGACGGATGGTCAACAATTTCTGTAGGTGAGGATGGAAGTATTGAAGCAAAAGTAGATTCTGATTTCACACCGAACAGAACTGATGATGTTTGGCGAGATTGGAAAAACAAAATGATGGCGGCGGCCCAACAATGTCAACAACGCGGAGTCGACATGGGCGCATACAAAGACAAACTGGAAGATTTATTCGCATCTGAAATGGATTGGAAAGAAATCCTTAGACAATACCTCACACCAATGTTTGACAGCACTAGGAAGTGGCTACCCCCAAACAGAAGACACGTTTACAAGAAGATGTACCTTCCTTCATTACGAAAGGACAAACAATTGAACATTGTAATTGCAATTGATACGAGTGGTTCTACAACAGGTGACATAGTCAAGACATTTGTTAGTGAAGTATTTGCTATCTTGAATTCGTTCGGAGGTTACTGCCTCAGGTTGATACAATGTGACTGGGACATTACAGAAGATACGATTTACAATTCTGAGAGACCTTTCATTCCAGAGGAATTTAAACTCAAAGGTGGCGGAGGTACAAGTTTTGTTCCCGTATTCAATTTGATCGATAATGACTTTGAAGACCCAGAAGTTTTGTTGTATCTTACCGATGGCTACGGTTCTGCACCTGGAAAAAAACCGAGATATCCTGTTATCTGGGGTGTGATTGAGAACGGAATAGTACCTGCTAATTGGGGAGAATCTCTTTCAATTAGATTAGGGAATTAAGAAATTCGTCACCTTTAATAATGTCCACCCCGATATACTATTGCAAGAATTATTGGTGAGCGGTTTTTCACATTTAGGCCGTTTTTCGTACCGATAATTATCAGTTGGGGGAGATGAAAAAATGAGTAACGATAGTGATAACAAGATTTGGAGAATAGTGGCACGTGTTGATGACGAAATCATTGTCAAAGAAGCAAATAGGAAAGGTAAGGTAGTACGTTCAATTCGAAACGCAGTAGTTCAAAAATTGTGTAGGTCGGTGAATATCGATTATGAATATGGCTGGTGGAAGGGTAAGTCAAACATTCCCAAAGTCATGTTTGTGGACCTATTTCTAGGAGATGCTTTGCTCGTGATGGCAGACGATGCTATTGAAGTAGAAGTGCATAATGTTCCAAACCAGTTTTATTTGGTCGATGATGTCAGAGCAATCTTCTTTTCGGGGAGTAACATGAAGGCAGAGAACTTTGATTCATTTGGATTCTATCACTACGGTGAAGGTGATTCTGAGAAGTATCATCTACTCGGCAGAAATCTTACTATACCGTCTCATGTTACTGGTTCTAAATCATCTGAAAATGAAGAAGTAATAGCAATTTGTGATGCTGAAGAGGCTTCTACAGAATGCCCCAATTGCAATCAAACTGTTCCTTTTGGAACCCTTGTATTACTAACTGAGAATTACAGATTATTACCATCAAGTTGCTGTAACAAAATGTATTGGCACAGAACTGACGAGGGCTTTGGAGATGAGTGGGCGTGATACTTTGCAAGCTAAACGGGATCACAATATTGAACAAGAATTACAAACAACTCTCGATAATGGTGGGAACGTATGGGCTATTGGGGATGTTCACGGCCATGCTGACACGTTGGAAGCATTGTTAGAAAAATTGAATCTTCACTCACTGGACCGTGTTGTCCTTCTGGGAGACATGATAGATAGAGGGCCAAAATCAAATTCAGTAATTAAAATGGCAAGAAATAATCCACAAATTTTCTGCGTCTTAGGAAATCACGAAGACATGATGCTGAAAAATTTTGACCCTACAGAGTTTGATTCCTTTTCTATCGACCAATTTGCTTGGATGTATAATGGGGGACGGGCCACTTTGAACTCCTACCTTGAAGAATTTACAAATAGTGATGGGTCGATAAATAAATACAAATTAAAAAAGAGAGGAGCTCAAGACTTAGCTTGGCTTGATTCTCTTCCACACCACATTGTCCTAGATGAGTTTAGATTAGTTCATGCAGGGTATATGCCTCATGACATTGAGCCAGACCTTCAAACAAAGGAGACTCTTTTGTGGATTAGAAAAGAGTTCCACGAAACAATTTTCCCAATCGATTACGAAAGAACCGTGATCTTTGGACATTCGCCAATGCCATTCTTTGGATTAAAACAGTCTGAGGTTTGGGAATCCGACGCTGAATTGCGAAATGGAAGAACAGCTGCAATAGGAATTGACTCCTGCTGTTATGGAGGAAAAGATCCTCAATTAACAGCTATTAATTTACAAACAGGAGAAATAATGAAACAAAAAATACAACACAAAAAGGAGGTATTAATATGACAAAAAAGAATGAAATAAAAACAGAGCCAGCAACAGAAGAAAGCCTAATGATTGGAAATGACGCACATCCTTTCGACCGAGATTTACCAAAGACGGTTAATTTTGAAGAACAAATGCACCCAGTATTAGTTGACGGAATCAAAGGTAAGGCTTGCACAGGAACCCTTGGAGGATATAGTGACAGGATATCAATCCAGTTAGAAGAAGAACACCCTGAACTTGGAATCAACTTTACTACCAAGTATTTCATTTTCGAAGAACCTGGAAAGGTAATGTGGGGACATCATCACGCAAGATTTCAAATTGATTTGATTGTGGAAGAAGAGGAATAAGCAAATATTCACATTGGATAATATCCACCACTTGACATGGGCGAGGCTACTGCACGCTACACAAACGCAGTACTTATCGATGATGAGCAGCGCACACATCTCGGTGATTTCCTAATTCATGCAGACGGTACCTGGACCCAATCAAACGGAGATGAAGATGTTGTTCACAACATTGACGGGACGAAGAAATTGATTACTCGTTCTTTCCAGAATTGGCATACTCACTTGCCTATGCAGTTGAATGCCCGTGATTTTTCTGATGGCTTGCCATTGGATGAATGGCTCGAGAAATCCATTTTTCCAACCGAGATGAATCTAACAAAAGAATACGCACGAATAGGTGCTCTAGCTTCTGCGTTAGAGATGATCAAAACCGGTTCAACGTTTGCTTGTGACATGTATCATTTCCCTGAAGCGATTGTTGATGCGTTAAATGAGGCTGGACTTAGAGGGGTGGTATGTGGCCCACAAACTCTTTGGCCACCACAGGAAAATGGTGATGATGGTAGTGTCAGGAGACTATTGGATAAACAATTAGCTTCTAACAGGCCTGAAAATAAAGTCCAGTATGGTGTTGCAACGCATGCTGTTTACACTTGCGACAAGGAAACACTTCTTGGTGGAAAAGAATTAGCTGAAAGGCATGATGCTCACCTTCACGTACATATCTCTGAAACAAGAAAAGAAGTTGCAGGGTGCCATGAAAAAACCGGCATGTATCCAGTAGAATACCTCGACAGTCTAGATTACTTCATTCCTGACAAAACAATCTGCGCTCATGGTTCATGGGTAAAGAAATCAGAAATGAGAACAATGGCCTCAAGAGGTGCGACTTTAGTTCACTGCCCTTCCTCAAACATGAAACTAGCATGCGGAGGAACTGCTTCCATACCTGCATACAGAGATGCTGGAGTCAATATCAGACTAGGAACTGACGGGCCTGCTTCAAGCGGTTCTGGACTCGATATGGCTCATGAAGCAAGAATGGCTTGTCTTGTACAGAGGCACGACCACTGGGACGCTTCAGCAATGCTTGCAAAAGAAGCATTCGCAATTGCTACCACGGGTAGCCAAGATTGGGCCGTTTGGGACCTGAATGACATCAAGATGTCACCATATGGCAAAGATAACGAAAGGCACATCTCTAATCTAATTTACAACGGTGCAAAATGTCTGGACCTTTGGGTAGAAGGAGAGGCTTTGATGAAGGATTGTAAGGTCAATTCTATCGATGAAAGCAAACTTCTGACTGATTTCAATACGGCAGTGGATAATTACTATTCGTTTTAATTATTATATCCAAATCAGTATCGTTTATTGAGGTCGTAACTTTGGTAAGAGAAATTTTGATTTTCTTCTAATGACGCCTGAGTAAGAATATCTGGCGCAATATATCTACCTCTACCGTATGCATCATTGTCGATTTGTTGCTGGTAATTATGCTTTGAAACTGCAGATTGCATTTCTTCTTGAAACTTCTTTTCTTGAATATCTTTCATCATCTTTCTCTGTATTAAGAATGAATTCAAGAACAAAGCGAGTCCAATTAATTGAACATTCACATCAGTCAAAACGATATCTGAAGGTATTTGACCATTCATGATGAAATATCCATAAATTACAAACAGTGTTCCAAGGGCTGCTGAACCAAATAAATACAGATTTTTTCTCATATATCGGTTGATCAAGAAAGAAATCCCAACCAAGATTCCGCCCATTATTTCAGTTCCAGAATCATATCCGTTAGCTTCCAAGACAGATATTATGAAGAGCATAGTTTGAAGGGAAATATATGCAGTAACTGCAAGAGATAGAAGATTTACTGCTGTGAACATCAATAATCCAATTCCAAGTGTTATTACAATCGTCACATCTCCCTGAGGATATGGTATCATTTCACCAATTTCACTGTAAATTATTGCGCTTGATAAATGACCAATTGCACACCCAGTTAAGAACGAAAGAATCTTGATTCTTTTTGCACCTTTTAACATTAGGTAAGCACCTAAAATTATCAAAATTACTCCAAAGGTAGGACCGCCCCAGGAGTCAATTTGTGCCCATATTTCAGCAGATAATCCCATGCCAAATTCCTCAAAGTTACATCATCCAGAAACTCATGGCTAAAATGATGTAACATGCTAACAACATTATACCCTCTAACCAATTTGATTTTCCATCATTCAGGATGAAATTAACAACCAGAACTGACATGAAGGTAGCCACAGTTTCCAAAGGTCCGAATTCAAGTGATAGATTCACTCCCATCAACCAAGCAAAAATTACCATCAATGGGGCTACAAAAACCGCTATCTGTACACTTGAACCAATTGCAATAGCGAGAGATAAGTCCATTTTGTTTTTACCCGCTACAATAACTGCGGTGAAGTGTTCGGCTGCATTTCCAAAGAATGGGAGTAAGATAACTCCTATGAAAAGAGCAGGCAAATTCCACTCATTTGCGGCCGAATCGATTGAGTGAACGAGAATTTCAGCCATCCACCCTACCAAAACCGTCGCTAAAATGAGTAATGTCCAAGCATCCTTAGAGGTCATCTTAGGTTCTTCATGCTCAATTTTCTCGTCGGAATCAAAAATTTCAGAATGCGTCTTTAATTGGAACAATAGTGCTAATGCATAAATTACCAACAAGACTAATGAAGCATATCTAGATAATCGGACAATACTTTCAAATCCTCCTCCGCCAAGATTTACCGCAGCTGGGATGAGCATAGCAAGGACCGCAATAAGTAACATCGAACCACTTGAATCCAATGCTGATTGGTTGAAACTCTGGTTCTTGTGATTAATCCCCCCCCATAAAACTGCTAATCCCAAAACAAGTAACATATTCCCGAGAATACTCCCCACAAGGCTTGCCTGAACGACGGTTATCATCGTTTCAGCTTGGTCAGCGTGTGTAGCTGCCGTGTAAATTGCTAAACCAGCAATTATGATTTCAACAGCATTACCAAATGTGGCATTAAGAAGACCACCAAGAGATTGACTAGTACGTAGCGAAATTTCCTCAGTAGCATGACCCATCAACAATGCTAACGGCATGATAGCAACCATAGAAAATAGAAAACTGAATGCGGGATCGTGTGCGATTATAGAAAAATATGCCGTTATCGGAACTGCAACAAGTAACCAGTTCAACTTATTTTCAGCAGGACTGAATGCCTGAAGTACGCTAATTTCTGAAGATGTATGTTCTTCAGACACAAAATCACTTCTTAGTTGGTCTTCTCTTTACTGATTTGCGACGTGGAGCGGGCCTTTCTCTTTTCTTAGGCGCAGGCCTTCGTCTCACCCTCTTTCTTGGGGTGTCGTCGTCATCGTCGTCATCGTCGTCATCATCATCGTCGTCGTCATCGTCGTCGTCATCGTCGTCATTTTTCTTACGGCGTCGCTTTGGTTGTATGACATTTACAGCAAACGGATCATCTTCATCGTCATCATCAACGGTCTTGGATTCTGACTTTTCTTCCGCAGGTGCAGTTCCTGTGATGGTAGCCATATCCGGTTCTGCTGAGGTTCCGATGAACTCACTCATCCAGTCATCTCCAACATCATCTTCTTCACCCTTCTTTTTCTTAGGTCCTGACATCGCAGTTGATATTACAAGTAGACAAGTAATCACTGCCAAGAAAGAAACTCCTGCTGTGATGTATGTAATCATGTATGGAGGATCTGTTGAATTAAGGTCTCTGTAAACCGTTTCTGGTTCCGATGCTACCGGATTTGTATATTCGCAAATTGTTTCACCATCAACTCTGTGTCTACACCAATCGGTAATGAATTGTACATTTACAATTCTTTCATTACCTGCTGTATCTATTGCTTTAACAGATACCTGATGTGTTCCAGGTTGGAAGCTTCCTGAATTGAAAACCATTTCAATAGTCCAATCGCCTTCTTCGTTAATGGTAATTCCAGATACATCCCTCCAAGGCTCTGTAACGGCTGAGGATGTACCATAGTTCTGTACAAATCTCATCTGCATCATTTCAATCTCAACGTCGTCGGTCGCACCTGCTATAACCTTGATATCGTTGCCGTAAAGGTATTTTGCGCCGTCTCCAGAATCTGTTGGACTGAATATTGAAACTGTTGGTGCTTGAGCGTCTATCCAGAATTCATCAATTACGTGCTCAACAGAATTGAGTGACTCATCAGTCATGTTTATTGAAATAAGTAGTTGCCCAGCAACCGAAGAGCCAGATATTGAGAACGATATGAAGTATTCAGGTCCTTTTTCAGGATTGTTTACGTTCTTGGATAATAGAACCATAGCTTGTTCGCTTCCGCCAGTCAGGCTTCCACCATTCGAAGTTGAAATATTGACCATTGGGAATTCATCATCCTTGTTTAGTAATTCTGAAATCTCTATTCTGAGGGTATAATCTCCTTTGACCAAAGATTGTTTGGAGACTGGAACATTATCTTCGTCATTGATTGAATAAGTGATTGAAGGCGCCTTTGTGTCTTCTTTGATTTGAATTGCGTTACCTCCAACTCCAGGAATAATCTGTGGATTCTTATTACCAAACTCATCCGCCATGATAATGGTGTACCAAACTTCCATTTCGGTGCCGGGTTCTACGGGGAATTGAGAAGTTATTGATGCAAAACTATTTTCTGCAATAGGTCCAGCTACGTACTCCCAACCCTCATCAGTATAGTTAGAAATTGCAAACTCAGAATCCCCAAATGGGTCGCCTGTATGTTTGTAAACCCAATATTCCTCATTTTCTTCATCCAATGAATTGAGCCATTCAAGATTTACTACACCTAATTCTCCAATCATTTCGATGTCATTTATTCTTGCGGGTTGTGGCATCCTAGTATCTTCGGTAATAGGCCCATACACGTTTTGAATTAATTCCTTGTACATCACTGGAGTGGTGCACCCCTGACAGTTATACAAGGCTTCACTCGTAACGAAATAGTGGATGAAGTTTCCAATGATGTCATCTGGTAAAGTGACATCAAATCTCTCAATTCCATCAGGTACACTTCCCATCCATATGAGGGATTCATTCTCGACAAATTGTGCGCCAACAACTCTTCCTTGTCCACGCCAAATATGGTATCTTTCTCCCTCAACACCAGCTTGGTCAGTCCATGTTACTCTTGTTGTACCATCTCCGATAAATTCGGCGAAGACGTTTGTTGGCTCCTTAACCCAATTAACGTTTGAATCCTCAAAAACAGTCTTACATATATTGTAAGGCACATTTGTATTGAAAGATCCATATCTATCAACAACTACCACGCAGTAAACATAATCACCATACGTATTGTAAGGAAGATAATATTGGAATTCCCCTACACCTTCTTGTACAGTCGCAATCAATTGTGCGTACGGATTGTTAGTGCTATTGAAGAAATCACCGTGTCGGTAAACCCTGTATTCTTCTCCGGTAATTGACAAGACATCATCCCAAGCAATTGTTGTGATTCCAGTTCCATTATCTGGTACAAAGAAAGCGTCAACAGAACTTACAAATGGAGGTGGAGTGTTGTCCTCTATTACTGGATTTTCCATAGAATTACCAGAAAGGAATCTTACATCTTCGTAATCATCACCATTTTCAGTCCAGTTTTTCAAAAGATAAGTGACAGAATAGTAGACTTCTCGATTAGTCTGCTGTGGCACATCTACTGTATACTCATCTACTGTTGGAGCCAAAATAGCGATAGGAGTGTAGTTAGAAAATAAAGTCTGGCCGTTTGAACGATTTATTTTCTCTGTGGTCTGCCATAGATGAATTTCGAATGCATCCTCACCTTCTATTGGCAATATTGGATTGATTATGTTGTAATTGACCCATTCTACATTGGTTTGACTGGCCGCTGGATTAAATTCTGCGTCGATGTTCAGCGGTGACCTAACAGGTGATGTCTTTTCGTAAACTGGTTCGCCTGTTAAACTCGCATTCGCATCAAATGTAGTAGTGAAGTTCCCGTCATCTAATTCGGTAACTATAGCGTAATAGAAATCCCCCTCAACACCAGCACTTACCTGATACGTAGCTGAATGGCCGGGATGCTTATCCTCCATTCCTCTACAATCTCCAGGATTTTCTCCGATTACATCCTCGTCACAAGCTACTACGGAATAGAATGGCTGGAGATTGTCAACATTTGCAGATGTTATCAATTCTGAACTTCTGTAGACGTGGTATGTAGCGCTGTACAGTTTATCCAACAGGTCAAAATCCCCGCCTGAGTCTTCGATATTTCTCCATGTTATCGTGGTTTCTTCGCTTATTGGGTCAAAAGTAGCCTGGATATCTTGAGCCTGTAATTCTGCTGGATTTCCTACGTCAGCAGCGGTTGTTGGCACCAATGGTATCGAAGAAAGTAACAACGCAACTAAGACAAAAATAGTCAACTTACGATTTCCGCCGTTCAGCATTTCGCCTGCCATCATTCTATCGCTTTCCATGATTTGGTTATGAGGATACCGCCGAAGGCGGTACAAAATGTGCGTAATTTGCGTGTGTTCTGTAGTTTTCAAATTAAGCTTCATCGTCATTATTATTATCTGTTGAAGTAGATATAGGCTCCGATTTATCAAGTCGCTGAATTTCTGCTCTTGCTTTAATGAATCTTACAATAAAGGTGTATGCTCCACCTAGTCCAGATATGGCGATAATTATCGATATTGGATTTATTTCAATATCGTTCCAAGTGCCAAACGAATCTTCACCAATGTAAGCCATGACTGCACAGGAAATTAAAGCGATGAACGTCAAAACCATCCTGTCGGCTCTACTGAAGCCACCATAATTTCTGGCCCCTGAAACCGCCTGTGCTTGTGTGCCCAAATAGGAGCCAAACATTGTCAACATCGCTGCAAGCCAGGCTAGTTCTACATGCCCAAACCAATACATATTGTATCCAAGAGCAAGAATCCAGACAACATCGAGGACCCTGTCAAGCGTATGATCAAGATAATCACCCCATCGAGTGACCTTTCCTGTAGCTCTTGCTAAATTTCCATCCAATCCATCGAGAGCCATTGCCATTGCCATCAAGAAAGCTGCACCTAAAAACATCAATGCACCATCTGTTCCTGCTTCTGCACTCATCATCATGTAGGCTGAAAGTAATCCTGTTGGAAGGGTTAGCCAAGTCAAAACAGCAGGTTCAACACCGTGTAATTTAGTTACCAAAGGATCGCTCATTTTCTTGAACATGTTGCGTCCTTTTTCTAAGGCCATGATATACTCCAAACCAAGACGCCTTTTGTATTATATCTTAGAAATCCAGTCGATGGCATCAGATGGGCCAGTAAAATTTGGGCAACCGGAGTTTATCCAATCAACTATGTTTTCAGGATCTTCGATTTTGGGACGATTATCATCCAATAGATCTGGCCATACACCTCCAAGTAATTCAAATTCAACATTTTGTTCGACCTTACTTTTTGGATATTTCCTGGTAGTCAATCTCTTTCTCAGAATTTCTGGCTCACAGCGCAGAATAATAATTGCGTCAACTGGTAAGAGGTGGGATAGATGGCCATCAATCAAGGTAATATCTTCTGGTTTGACCCATTGTTTCGACAATTTTTCTGTATCAATTGGAGCGGAGCCGTCCGATTCAACCGGGCCTATACAGCCATACTTTAACGCTAAATCATGAACCGTAAGGACAGGATACGGTGATTTTGAACATAATGTAGTCTTGCCACAACCAGGCGTACCAGTTACGGCAATCGTTTTTATTTCAGGCTCCATTCGTAATTCGCTAAATCGTATCCAAATTTAACACATTTCGTATTTTTCTAGTTTTGTTCATTCAACCGATGATGTGAAAAGCGACTACTCTCAGGTTGGAACATGTTCGGAACGACTAATCCAGAACAAGCGATTAGTCAATTGGAAGCATATCATAGAGAAGGTCGCTCTGAGAGGGCCGAAGTAATGGCATCAGCTTTAGTTGACCAGTTAATGGCTCAAAAACCAAGAGATGAGACAACACAAGATTTCCTTGTTAGAGGTCTTCGAATACTCGCTGCAGTTCTTAATAGTAGAGCAAAATACAAGCGGGCAAGGACAACAATCGCAATTCTACACAAGCAAAGGAATATCCTTGGGAAATCAGTTGGTCATGATTTTATAACCGCTGCCGCAGATTATCATTTGGCTGGATTTATTCATTCTAATGCTGGTAAAAAGAGAGCGGCTGCAAAAGCATTTGCAAAATGTGAGAAATTGCAACCCGGACATATCGCGGCCGCCTTAGATTTGGCTGAGCAGTGTGGTAATAAGAAAACCTTAGCTAAACTAGTTCCAATAGCAGGTCCCGTAATTAGTAAAAATGGAACTTTTGTTTTAGAGATTGAATCTAGACCTCCTGCAGACGCAAAAAGAATCGGGCAGATCCTCGGTGGGGACATCCAATCGGATATAGAATCTCAAATATCCGCAATAATTTCAGGTGAGCAGGCTGCTAATGCGAGATTACAGGCTGCTGTTGACTCATTGGTGCCGGCACACGACTATCACGAATACAGTTCAAGCAACTGATGTTGGTAGCGGGAGATGGATTTGAACCATCGATCTACGGGTTATGAGCCCGTCGGTCGAACCATGCTAACCTATCCCGCTATGTGTCTCCCTGCGAGGGTCCCTATTTTTGAAACCACCGACTTAATCAATCGAAAATAAACGGGAAGTTTTTGGGTAGGAGCACTATAGGAGTAACCGATGAAGTCCCACTTGCAACTCATAGTTGTCGCGTTGAGCCTGCTCTCGGCCGGATTATCTGGCTGTATTGGGGGGGATGACGATATGGGAGGGGAATATACTGGACCTATTGACTTGATTGTTTACTATGAGGCTACATCTGGCATGATTGAGACATCTTTCAACAACGGACAGGCAGGTCCTGCCACCGGAGTGACGATCGAGTTTGACTATGCGGATACAACCTCAGAGGTCGCACCCATCACGAAGATTATACTAGACCCTGACGATGGTAGCACTCCCATTGAAGCAGACCCCTCAGATAATGCAGTAATTTCCTACACCTGGCTAACACACGGAATTTTTGATGTGAAGATGAGTGTTGAGGACGAGAAAGGAAATACTCATTCAACTACTGTAGATATTAGGGTAGACCTGCACATAGTTTGGACAGATACGAACACTGGTTCGGCTTCAATGACATTTGATGCTACTCCTGATTGTGAGGATGGCCTGCCTTTGCCTGACCGAATTACAATTTCATCCACGGTTGAAAATCAAGGAGGTTTATTCGGAGGTAATTCAGAAGTTGAATGGGAATTATTGAACCCTGATGGAACACAAATCGCAACTAATGCAGGAACAATTCCAAATGGTGGTGAAGAAACCTGGGATTACACTACACGCGACATCGTATCTGGAGATTGGGGATTGAATGTAGAAGTTACCGATGGAGATAATGTGAATGTCGAAAACGATGTGACTATAGCCTATCAAGAAGGGCTCGAAGGGCCAACTAACCCTAGGCCACAGTGAAAGTAAAGTGAAAGTGAAAGAAATCTGTTCAGCAACTCGTTTACAAGACTTTATTACGGCTTGACTACTTTCATATAATTGTGAAGAGACCTTCTTCTCTTAATATATGGAAGCACATTCGAAGGAATCATGGCAGGAAAGTCAAAGACAACCAAACAGAAAAAAGAAGAAGTGCCTGAAGTAGAGGTTATATCAATGGAGGAAGAATTAGAGCCTGAGGTCAAAATCGAAGATCTACCAGGTGTAGGTCCGGCAACAGCTGAAAAACTACGTGAAGCGGGTTTTGACGAGATGTTAGCCCTCGCAGTAATGAGCCCCCCAGACCTTGCTGAACAAGCGGAATTAGGAGAAGCTGTCGCAGGTAAAATTATCCAAGCAGCTAAGAAAATGGCAAACATTGGAGGATTCGTTTCAGGTTCAGCCCTTCTGGAAAGAAGAAGAGAAGTAATGAAATTATCAAGTATGGTGCAATCAATCGATGATTTATTGGCAGGAGGATTTGAAACACAATCCTTGGTAGAAGTATACGGTGAATTCGGCTCTGGAAAGACACAAATCGGACACCAGTTAGCTGTAAATTGTACAATGCCAATCGAACAAGGCGGACTGGACGGAGATGTATTTTACATCGATACTGAAGATACTTTCAGACCAGAACGAATTACACAAATGGCAAGGGGGCATGGATTAGATCCTGAAGCCGTGCTAGAAAGGATTCACGTAGCAAGAGCGTACAACTCTGCACACCAAATGCTACTCGCTGAAGAAATCAAGAGAATGAGCAGAGGAATTAATGTCAAAATGATTATTGTCGACTCTTTAACAAGTCACTTCAGAGCAGAATTTGTAGGACGTGGAATGTTAGCAAACAGGCAACAAAAACTCAACAGACACTTGAAAGATCTGAAGCAACTCGCGGACGTGAACAATGCTTTAGTTTTGGTTACCAATCAAGTAATGAGCAAGCCAGATGCACTATGGGGAGACCCTACAAAGCCCATTGGTGGCCACGTTCTAGCACACGCATCGACATTCAGATTATACCTTAGAAAGGCTAAGGGTGGAAGAAGAATTGCAAGACTAGTTGACTCTCCAAATCTACCAGATGGAGAATGTGTTTACCAAGTCTGTGAAGATGGTCTTCGAGATTGATAATTTGGTGACGTAATCGCTATGTCAGGGCTCTAAGTTATCGGCACCTTCAAATTAGGTGTAATCGGAATTAGGCCTATGCGACACCTCATTGAGCGTGTATTGGAGCTTGCCGAAGAGGAAGATGGACCAGTAATTCGCCCATCTAGCGTAGAAGAGATGGAATCGAACGATGCTGAATTGAGGAAACTGCTGGAATCATTACAGCCAAGGATACGCGTATATGGAGTAGGTGGAGCGGGCTGTAACGCAGTTAGTCGTTTACACGAAGAAGGCTTGTTTGAAAACAAATATGTCACTGGACACGCAATAAACACAGATGCCCAAGCACTTTTGATGAGCCCACTGGAAAATAAAGTCCTCATTGGAAGAACTGCTCGGGGAAGAGGAGCTGGCGGAGATCCCACAAAGGGAGAAACTGCTGCCTTGGAAAGTGAAAACAATCTAAAAAAGATTACACAAGATACTCAGTTAGCAATCATTACAGCGGGAATGGGTGGTGGTTCAGGAACTGGCGCAGCTGGTCACATTGCAAGGCTGGCGAAGGAGCAGGGAGCTTTGACGCTCGCAGTTGTGACATATCCATTTAATTCTGAAGGTTCATTAAGAAAGCAAAATGCTGAATGGGGACTTGAAAGATTGAGAGAATATTGCGACACAATATTAGTAATTCCAAACGAACGCTTGTTAGAAATTGAGGGCGTTAGAGACCTACCCATAGCAAGTGCTTTCAGAGTTGGTGACGAATTACTCGTAAGAGCGATAAGTGGTGTAACCGAACTATTGACAACTGATGGAATGGTTAACCTTGACTTTGAGGACTTGAAGGCTGTAATCCATTCAGGTTCGGGTGTTGCAATGATTGGGCTTGGTGCTGCAAGTGGTCCTGGCAGAGCTGAAGCCGCTACGTTAGAAGCGCTTCATTCACCTTTGTTGGAGCTTGATATCTCAGATGCTCGTGGCGCTTTGATTAATGTTGTTGGTGGGCAATCGCTTACGCTTGGAGAAGCTGAAAGATGTGCACAATTAATTCAGGAAAGGGTGTCTGATAACGCTCGAATAATTTGGGGAGCGGCAGTCGATGAATCTCTCGGAGAAGACATTCGTGTCATGTTAGTGCTAACTGGAGTCAGATCTAACCAGATTCATGGAGCTAGTGAAAACAGACAGCTACGTGCTCTAAAGTCAAGAAATATTGAATTCGTAAATTGATTAGTCCTTTGATACAAAATAAATTATCACAATAAGGCTGAAAAGTCCAAGACCGCTAATGATGTAAAATGTATCTTTATTGTGATACTTTTCGTCAGAACCAATTACAGGTGATTCAACTTCTCCTGTAAAATTTATTCCCTTGACAACTAAACTGTTTGAATTCCATTCATCTCCAGAACTTTCACCGTTACCGTTTACTGCGTTTCCGTGAATGATAAAAGAGGAATAAATAGAATCGTCGGAAGGAGCAATCCAGGTAGCATTCCATGTTCTTTGAGAATTAATGGACACATTGTGAGTATATCCTCCTTCGATAAATTGCCACCCATCACCAATAATTTCACCCTTTGATACAATTACCCTAAAACCTCCTTTAGCGTCATTCATGTTCTGACTTTCTTGGATTGGGCTTTCTATTTTCAGTGTGAAATTGTAACTCTGCGATGAATTATACATCTCAGGTAGACCTGTTATACTGACTGTGGTTGTATCATCAATCCCACCGTGACATACACAACCATCATCTCCCCTGTCATCAATTCCAGTTGGAAGACTGTTTACTGGGGTGACGAATACTAAACAAATTAGAAAAACAGTCACCCTTGTCATATTTACTGCCAAGAGGTTTAATGGTTCAATCTTTTCATCATATGTCGGATAGGTGTGATGAATTTTTCAAAAGCGATTCCCCCTTTTCCCTGATTACCCATTTCGTAGCACGGCCCTTACCCACAGATTCGACAATTTCTCTTTCCTTCAGATGTTTCATGTGATAGGACAGAAGTTGTCTACTCGTCTGTAATTTAGTTCTCAAATCTCCCGATTTAATTCCTATATTTCCGGACTCGGATAAGATTTCTAAAATTGCAATCTGCATTCCAGTTGCTGGGCTCTGAAGTTCTTTCAACCTTGTTTGATCTATTCCTGAAGTTGCAAATCTTCTGACTTTAGAATCTAACCATGTGATTATCCTTCCTTCCCTTTCAAGAATTTGAATATGATGGGCTGTCACTCCATTACCTAATCCTAGAGCATTTTTTAATGCTGAGAAATGTATTCCAGGATGGGCTTCTATAAATCCCAATATTCTCCCTCTAGTAAAAACCCCTCTCTCACCTCGGTTGGTTACTGCTAGTAAAGGACCCAATAGTGCTAGCAATATTGAGTAACGTGCTGATTCACTAATGATTATGGCAGTTGCAGTAGATGTAAGTAGAGCTACAGACATTATTGCCATCATGGTTAAGATTACAATCTGTGTTGCTGGAAAAATAATTTCGTCGATATCTGATTCCAGAACTGGTTCATTTGCCGGGGAACTGTCAGATACATCGGCTGACTCTTTATTGAATTCTGCGTCATTAGACTCGGCCTCGTCACCAGCAAGAGCACTTGCTTCAGGTTCCGAAGTTCCATTTTCATCCGATTGGGAACTTGTAGTTTGGGCAGAATCATTTACTCCATTCTTTTCAATATAATCATACCATGAATCCTTAATCTCATCACTTTGGGAAATTGAAGGTATGGTTAGCAACAAAAGTAGGACTGCTAACAGTCTCCAACCTGTTACCTCATTGCCCAACATATACCGCCATCTCTGTTCTACATTAGACACTCGTGGTAAATAGGTTTGACCATTGTCTGATACATGCATTCAATAACTATTACAATCCGAAAGTAATCGGAGAGATTGGATGTTACCGTTTGAAGAACCTGACATGACTGAGGATGAAGAAGAAATTGACCCTTTCAAGGAATTAGAAATTGGTAACAGTAATACACAGCAAAGTTCAGTAGACCCATTAGCTGCATTCGAAGATAATAATCCGCTAGCTGCATTTGAGGAAGATGACCCTTTGTCAGCATTTGATGAACCAAATGATTCGCAAGATGAAGACGTTGTTATCTCTTTTCACGATGAAGAAATACCTGAAATCAAAAACGATACCTCGCCAAAAGGAGATAAAGCCGAATCGACCTACAAACTACTCCTAGAAACAGTTTGGGTAGACGATATACTAGATCCATCTGAAGTAGAACTACTTGCAAGAAAGAGAAAGGAATTAGGATTATCATTCATGCGACATCTGCAATTGGTTCGAGAAATTATTGAGGGATAGATTTGGCTCCCACACCCTTCGAGCATGGACTTGCACTTGCATGGTCAGATGGTGCTTTATCGAGAGAAGGAGCAAAAATGTTGGAAGAATTACAAGAGAAACTCAAAATGAGCGACGATGAAAGAAGTATTCAAGAAGAGGCGTGGCTTAATGAAATATCAAAAAATGACCGCAGGTCGTTCGGTGATGGAGACCAAATACTCAGGGAATGGCTTGATACTTTGAGTGATTATGAATCCATGGCTTCTGCAATAAAGTCCATGGGAAGGTCTGCGCTTGATGTTGGATTGTCTAAGCAAGGCTGGGTTGAGGCATACTCATTTGCAGAGGGGCTTGGGCTTGGAAATGATTTAGCCACAGGAGTCTGGTTGGAGGAAGAAGTTGAACCTATCAAAGAATGGCCTCCTGCATTAGACCCTCTAGCAATAATTCTTGGTTTAGCCGTTTCAATGACTGATTTCTTTCCAAAGAAGGAAGTAGAGTACATAGACGGGAACCCATCAATCATTGTATCATTAGAAAATACAAAACCTTCTCAGATTAATTGGATGAACGAATTATCCCCATTGAATGGACACTCTTGCGCCTGGGGAATGAGTGATAGTGGTCAGATTTCAGGTTTTGAGGTTCCTCAAGGTGATTTGGTCTACCACAACACAATACTTTCTTCGTGGATAAGAAAGGTTATTTCGATGCGTAATAATCGTGGAGAAAATTCACTCAGTGGATTACCAAACAACTTTACCGTGATGCCGTCTTCTGCAAATTTATCAATTTCTGACAATAAAATAACTCTGTCCGTGATTGTAGACTTAGGAGAAAGTGGTTTGGTAAAACCGTTTGCAAGCGTTACTATTTCCGATTCAGTAAACCCGGATAAAGCTCCAGAAAATTTACCGGCAAGTTGGATTGCAATTCATGACGGACTAGGTCAGTTACTAATGCACGCGATTGATACTCTTCCAAAACAGATACTCCTCGCCTCAGGTTTAAGCGATTTAGCAATAGAAAAAATCACCCTTTCCGATGGCTGGATTGTTGTTCAAACCGAATCGTGAATCACAGTTTCGTGTGTGATTTTGCAATCCTTGCGAATGCTTTGTGAAACACTACAGTATTTTTGATGAGATTTCTCGACAACTCTCTCTACTAGTTTCTTTGGAACATCTCCTACTACGTGATATACCATGTGAATAGTAGTAAAATATCTTGGTGGCTCGTTGTTTCTAGTAGATGACAATTCAACCCAAACCTTTGAAAAATTTCTGTCTTTCAAACCAATGACTACGTCAACGATAGAACAGGCACCTATCGATTGCAAAGCTATCTGCATAGGGCTAGGACCATTTTCCCAATCTATTTCGATAATTTGTTCGTTTGAATTCACTCCAATGAGATTTGTACCACCGGTCCACTCAACTCGCCCTTCCATGTACATGCCAAAGTGGAGTGTGAAATGAAACCACCGTCGACCGCTTTGTTGATGAAGGGGGTATAAGTCCCGCAACATGAGCAACATGTCAGGAACACCTATCACAATGGAAAATGGAGTGCTAAAAGTACCTAATGACCCAGTAGTTTACTACATCGAGGGTGATGGAATTGGTGTTGATATTACCCCTGTTATGATTGATGTTGTAGATGCTGCAGTTAGCAAAGCATACAACGGTGAAAAGAAAATACACTGGACTGAAACCTTAGCAGGAGAAAAGGCATTCCACCAAACTGGTGAATGGCTACCAAAAGAAACTCTTGACCTCATGCGAAGCGGTCTAGTTTCAATCAAAGGGCCGTTAACAACCCCTGTAGGAGGTGGGATTAGGTCACTTAATGTTGCTTTAAGGCAGGAATTGGATTTGTATGCCTGTGTAAGACCAGTAAGATGGTATGAAGGGACTCCATCACCAGTAAAATCTCCTCAAGATGTTGACATGATAATTTTCCGAGAAAACAGTGAAGATGTCTACGCAGGAATTGAATGGGAGGCTGGTTCTGATGGAGTTAAGAAAGTGATTGACTTCTTAGTTAATGAAATGGGTGTCTCTAAGATTAGATTCCCCGAAACCTCCGGGATCGGCATCAAACCAATTAGTAAAGAAGGTACCGCGAGGATTGTCCGAGCTGCAATTCAGTATGCGGTTGATAATGACAAAGATAGCGTAACATTAGTTCACAAAGGAAATATCATGAAATTTACAGAAGGTGGATTCAGAGACTGGGGCTATCAAATTGCAAAGGAAGAATTTGGTGCTAAGGAATTAGATGGTGGCCCATGGTGTGTTTTGACAAATCCTCAAACTGGAAATACGATAACAATCAAAGACGTCATCGCTGATGCTATGCTACAGCAAATAATTACCAGGCCTGCAGAGTACGGAGTTTTAGCCACCATGAACCTGAATGGCGACTATATTTCCGATGCACTCGCAGCACAAGTTGGTGGAATTGGTATTGCTCCTGGTGCTAATATTAACTATGATACTGGTATATCGATTTTTGAGGCGACACACGGAACAGCACCAAAGTATGCTGGTCAAGACAAGGTGAATCCTGGTTCTCAAATTCTATCCGCTGAAATGATGCTAAGGCACATGGGATGGGCCGAGGCTGCAGACCTGATAGTCAAGGGAATGGAATCTGCAATTTCCGCAAAAACTGTGACATATGATTTTGAAAGACTAATGGATGATGCTACTCTATTATCCTGCTCAGAATTTGGGAATGCAATGATTTCACACATGTAATAAAGCTAAATCAATTATTGATATCACGGCTGTTAGCAATTACACCAAATCCAAACCTTTCCTCAACTGCACGTGCAACCAGTGTAAAGTCTGAATCTCTTGTTGCGACCAAAATACTGCCAATCTCATCGAGAGGTTGATCCGCCATTGCAGCCGCTATACACATAATCGATTGGTCTGGAGTTTCTGGATAAATATCCCTGTTTGCAATAACTGACCTCGCAGGCTCTCCATGCTGTCTCTTCATTGCTGTAATCTCGTCATAAACTTCAGAATGATCAAGTAAGAATTGCTTCAACTCTTCTCTGATTTCTTCATCATTAGCTTCATCTTCGATGTGAAGATTTAATGGTTTCCAAGTTGAGAAGTCTTTTACAACTTGGTTTGCCATAGATTCCAACTCATCCTTAGTGATAATCTCATCAAGTTTATTTTTGTCTACCAGCGTCTCAGAAAATCTTGATTTCATATTTTGTACATCTTGAGCAAGTCCTACAAGTTCTTTGCTCACAACCTTCGGAATCCAGAGATGTACCCTCTTTTCATCAGCTCTATGTTTGAGAATTCGATGGAAGCGCCCTCTTCCGCCTACGTCAAGTGAAACCTCAGAGGAGATACCCAATAAATTTGAGACTCGATACTGTAATTCATCCATCAAGATATTTGTATCAATAATTATCAATGGTGATAATTTCAAATGTTTCAGATATGTTCTTTGTTTGACAGGAAGATTATTTCTATGAGTAGCAAATAATCCTTGTTCGGCTTGTGCAAGTCTCTTCCTGTCCATAAGAGACAGTTTTGGAGAACTTTGGGCTCTCTCAAGTAACATCAACCCATCGAGCGGTCTTTCAGCCGATGCTTCGCTTGCAATGTTGTAAATTTCTTCAGTTGAAGGTTCATGAATCATTACATTAGCATATCTGTTTTCATACGAATATCTATTTACTCTTCTTCTATCTCTCTGAATTGAATTCAGTGCCGCTTTAACTCTGCCTGTGAATGGTTCTGCAGGCAGAGATCTGGACTGAGCATAATTCCTTAGTATATCCAATTCTTCTTCAGAAAATTTAGATTTTTCAACCTGATTAATCTTTCCAAATTGGTCTTCTTCTTCAACCAACACGGTTTTCCTAACAAATGATTTCAACATTTTAGTAGCATCGTCTGTGCTTTTTCCAGTTGTAGCAATCTTTGAAACTTTAAGATAGAGCTGGAATCTCTTAGTTAGAGCAGTCTTCAGAGCAGGTTCTTTTTCTAACAAATCGACTGCTTCATTCCACTGTTCCGAATGTGCATAATGAATCAAAGCTTTTCTGTAAAGCAATATCTTGTGCTCATAATCGAAGTCTTTGTGGTCACCTGCACGTTTGTAATCTCTTGCTGCATTCAATTCTTCTTTGTTTGATAGGTGTCTTGCAGCCCGTGCCAAAGTATGCCACGGAGATTGTGGGTCATTTTCTTGATACCATTTTACTAAGTTTGGAACTCCAATATCATATTCCAGGACCAAATGTTTGACGGCTTGCATCATTGGTAATGCCGTCTCAGAGGAGGATAGTAAACCATCCAACAGTTTTACGACATTATCCTTTTTGTAACCAGTTTGTAATAACCACGATGCTCTATTTAGTCGGAGAGTATCAATAACGGCTCCAAATAATCGTGACTCTAAATTAGATAGTTTGCCTTCGTCAAGACTTGATGCGAGTATGTCTATGACTTTCGAGTCGGCTAATCCATCCCCTCCATCTTTCAGTGCTTGACGACAATTGTTGAACGCTTTGATCCCGTTTTTATCCAGAGTTGAGATTAACCAATTATCGTCGGATTGTGCAGCACCATCCAATAGTAGTATCAGTCCTCTACTAGCGTCTGAAATTGAATCGGGTGCTTCAGCATCTTCGACGGTGGAAAGAGCGTCCCTTCTTGCTTTTCTAACCTCTTGGAAATCTCCACCTTTGAAATTCGCAGGAAGTAAATGAGCAACCAATAATGTCGAGTATGGGTGGTCAGCACATCTTTCTTCATTTCCAAGTAGGATTTCAGAAAGTCTCTGCAAATCTAAATTTTCAGTAAACACATCTATTAGTTGATCTGCTGAAACTTGACCACCTGACTCATGAATTCTCTTTGCAACTACATACTTGAGGCCGTGGGAAAAATCATCATCTTCAATTATTTCTAATAGAGAATCTAGGGATAGTGAATCTAATTGCCCCTCCAACCATTTACCTGCTCCATCACCTAGTTGTTTAACCATGGAGATAAGTGCAGATATGTCAGCATCCGACTCTATTGATAGCGTGTCGAGTAAGGAAAGTGCCATTTCGGATTCTCCTTCTTTGACCAGTGCAGATAATTTCCACCAAGTCAATTTCTCTTTATTTTTGGAATCTGTGATGTAGGTAAGACCTGCATCCAATTCCTTACTGGACAATTTCTCCGCATCAGCCGGCAATAGGTTCCATGCAGCCGTTTTTCTTGCTAGCGTTAATTCATCGTCGCCTGAGAGTTTCCTAGATTTATTCCAACTTTTTGACTCCCCGCTACGTAATTTGAGCAAGTCGTTCAATGCTTCAGATAATTTTGAATTTGATTTTTTTAGTTCCTTCAGGTTTTCAGAAGCATCATTCCCCATATGCATATTCAACAATGCACTAATTACGCTTAATTCGCCATCAAGGGATTCAAGGTCTTCAAAATCTCTAAGTCCTTTCTTACTGCTAAGTTGGTTCTTAGCTCTCTGCACTGCTATTTTCAAAGGTGCGTTGTTAATTCCTTTTTCAAATGTTTCCAGCGTCTTTGCAAGACTTGCAGAATTCATTGGGTCGATGAAGGCCACTTTAGAATCCACTTCATCAGAAATTGCTTCCTCATTTGCTAATTTTGGAAATGACATAAACTGAGCCAAAATTGGAGTACATTCCGCCATCTTATGCCAGACCTCATGAACACCTGAACTCGCACAACTTTCTCTTAGTTGCTCTATCAATTGGTCGTTACCTTCGTCCCAATCATCTGAAAATAGTGATTTCCTTATTTGCAGAACTGCTAATCTGAAAGCTTCAGTTTCGGCGCCTGCGATAATTACTTCCTCCGTTTCAGGAAGCCACTGCAGGGGGCCAGTATTTTGAGAAACACCTCTTCTACTTCTTGAAGTGCTCCTTGCTCTCATCATCTGTGGTTGATTGGTATTATCATCTTCGTTTGGAATGTGTAACTCATAAAGACCAGACAACAGAAGGGATTTCCACGGTTTTTCAAGCATTTTCCATTCAGGTAATTTTAGTACCTTCCTTTGCCGTGCTTGAGGAGACAGATTATCTATCATAGCGGACTTGAGGCAAACGAGTAGATTCGATTCCTGTATCACGCTCACCCCTCCCTAGCCATTGCGAAAAGTTGACCTCTTTAGAGCCACCGCTGGTTAATACACTGCAAACAACCATGAGTAGTAACTCAACAGGCGTTATTCATGGGGGTAGCAAACACCATCATTTTGCTACTACATCCGATAACTGCAAGTTTGATTATCGCCTACATCTGGTGGCAGTATGGTTGGAAGGAAAAGTCAAGGACTTTGAAAGGAAAAGAAAGGATGGAAAATCTCGAGAGACATGAAAAAACTGGCGAGAGAATCCTAATATTAGCTTCAATATCAGTTCTAATCGCTTTTTTAGCGAGATATTATACAGGACTTGGATTAATTCCTCAGAGTCTCCACGGATTTACTGGACCCATTGGGATAATATTGCTGTGGGTAATGACAAGATGGGGCAAGAAATCTCGCAAGGATAAAATTGCAAAAACAAAACATGGTAGGGCTGCAGACCTTCTAGTTATCTTGATGTTTTTACATTCATTCCTTGGCTTCCTCTACATTTTCGAAGTTGTTTGATTTTGGTGACAACCACTTTGGTGACCACCAATTCCATTTACCCATCAACCTCATTGTTGAGGGAACAACCAATGCCCTGACAATTGTTGCATCCAGAAGGATGGCAAGAGCAAGTCCTAGACCGATCTGTTTGAGAATAACTACCGAAGATAAGCCAAATGCCAAGAATACCACGACCATAATAGCCGCAGCACCAGTAATCAATCGTCCAGTTTTCTGAAGCCCATTGGCTACAGCTTGTGTGTTATCACCTGTTACTTCCCACTCTTCATGAATTCTAGACAACATTAGAACTTCATAGTCCATGGATAAACCAAAAACGATACAGAACATTATGACTGGATTTGTAGCTTCGATTGGCTGTGGTGTGAAATTAAGAAGTTCGGCGCCGTTACCCCATTGGAAAACAAAGACTAACATTCCAAAGGAAGCAGAAATGGATAGAATGTTCATCACAATCGCCTTTATTGGAATAATTACACTCCTTACTTGAATGTAAATCAGAATAATGGTTGAAGTGAAAATAAACGCAATAGCGATTGGAAGGTTTTCAACAATTGCATCGAGGACGTCGACACTGTATGCTGCGAAACCTGCTACCAGCAGTTTCCCGTCACTACCGACTAGAAGATCATCCATCAAAGACGACCGTTCATCCCGTACATCATTAACGAAATTTCTGCTGTCCTCGCCAGTGATTGGACCGTTCAACGAAAACACAACATAAGTTACGTTATCGGATAAGAATTGGCTTCTGATGTATTCCCTAGTTGCTACATCTTGCGCAGACAAACTTGAGTTTGGAGCTTGCCAGTACTCTACTGCCATCGATTCATTTACGCCTGGATAAGGTATTGCGTAACCAAAGGTTTCTATCACCCTTTCATCACCTAACTGAGCAGTCATCCATTTGTGCATTCCTCGTATATTTTGCTCAGACAGTGGGTCCTCTCCATCAAAATCTACAACTATTGTAGCGGAGTTTACTGCGCCTTCTGGCCACTTCTCATCCATGTGCTCAAAACCAACTCTAGTTTCATCATCAGGTGGCAATGCATCTCTTGAAGCAATAGAAAAATCTGCTTGTAGGAAAGGTAGGCCAGCGCCTAATAATATGATGAGAGTTGGGATTAAGACAGCCCAAGGTCTATCCATAACTGTGGTCGCAATCTTCGACCAAACTCCATCTCCGTCATCATTATCAGTGCTGAATGCGAATGGAATTTTCAACTTAAACAATCTATCACCAAGCATTGCTAAAACGGCTGGCAACACCACTATGGAGAATATCATAGCAACCGATACAGCAAGAGTTCCTCCAATTCCTAAACTCGGTAAGCCCGTATTTTCAAAGAAGAGCATCCCCATCAAACCAATTGCAACAGTCACACCACTGAAGAATACTGCCTTACCTGCAGTACCGACGGTCATTGCCGTAGATGTTCGAAGATCTCTCCCGCGATTGAGTTCTTCTCTGAAACGATTGACCATGAAAAGCGAATAATCAACAGATACACCAATGCCAATCAGTGTGATGATATTCAATGCATATTGAGTTACATCTGTTGTATTTGAAAGCCAAATTGTAATTCCCATTGCCGATAACACTGTCAAAATTGCAACACCCAAAGGTAACAATGCTGCGATTAGTGTTCCAAATACAATACCCAATATTATCAAAGTTAAGGGGCCTGATACAAGTTCTGCTTTGATAAGGTCGTCCTGAATTCTTGTATCGAATGTAACATCAATTGCGATATTCCCTGTTCTCCACGAATCAAAATCTGAATCGATCTCAATGGATTCGTAATTATCTGCATAGAGTGCTTTCGCATCCTTTCTATCCAGATTAATGATTACTCGATTCTTTGCCCAAAAACCATCATCTTCTTGCTTGACAAACTCTTCACGTTCATCACCAGTTTGGTTCCAAGAATATTCAACTTCAACATCATCTAATTTAGCGAATGGAGCGAGTGCAGCAATAACCTCGTCCCTCCATTCTTGTGATGAATCATTCAAAGAATCATGGTGAACGAGAAATGTGAATCCTTGAACGTCTTCTTCCTCGCCAAAGAATGCATCTTCCAGTAAATCTCCCGCTTCAATTGACTCAAGGTCGCCTTCACCCCAGGATTCAGCCCAATTTGGACCCATCAAAACCAGAGAAGACATTAGAATGCAAGACAGCATTCCTATTACTAGCACTGATTTGCGGTAATCGTAGGTAAATTCTCCTAATTTGAAGAAAATGCGATCTTTGAGCATGGCTGGGTCTGTCACACTTTCCATAAATAACCGCCTGAAAATTAGTATATGAAATAATGTATCAAGTCGGTCAATATTTATTACAAAAAACCTCGACTCAGCGAAGCATTTTGCTATCTCTATCACTCCAAAGTTCTAGCCATTTTTGCAAGTTGTTTTCTTTATCTGTTTCGATCAACTCACGACTAGATCCATCTGCAGGTTGTATGCGACATCCGCAGGCGTTTGCATGGCCTCCGCCAGTCTCATCAAGAAGTGTAGCCAACATAGACAAATCGTAGGGATTATCTTCTCCTCTGAATGAGTTCGCATAGAATGATGCACCCAGTGCTGGGTAATTTGGATCTGAAATACTACCGTCCATGTATCCATGGATTACGCAACATGCGATTGCCTCAGATCCTGCGATTGCCGTAACAAGGTATCCGTTACTTCTAATTCCAGTTTCACTCAAATCACATATTGCTAACCTGTTAACAATTCTGGTATTTTCTTTTACGGCCTTAATCTGAATTTCGCGCTCCCGCAATAAATCGTCGAGAAGTGATTTATGGCTTTCCAAAATCTCTGTTAACGAAATTCCTGAGGCAAACTGATTCATCACAACCTCCATGTGCCCGGGGTTCGAAAGAGATAATGAGCGAGATAAGCGAATAACAGGACCGTCCTGCATAAAATCTTCAAGAGAAATTCCGCCAGAATCCAACTGGTCAACGATTGGCATTACTTCTTCCAAGTGAGAAAGGTCTAGTTCATTTCTCATAAGGTCATATGCAGCTCTTGCAGCAGATGGCGTGTCTTTCCAGTGACAAATTCCTCCTCTCTTAACGAATGCAAGTTCCTCTTGTTTTGATGGTTTATTAGTGAGGTGATGGTCTAAATAAAGTCCACAATCCGGATGAAAGGGTAAATCACAAATTGCAGTATTTTCATCAATCAAATGGTCCACTATTCCTGCTCGAATAAGCGCTGGGTGTGCGAAATGAACCTGCAAACTAGGTTTGCTTGACTTGAGAACCGCTGCGGCCATCAAACCATCCAAGTCAGAATCCGCGACAACTCTTACGATATTATCGAGGACGGACATATTCTCGTCCAAAAATACCAGTTTCATGAATATGTTGTTAAAATCGGAGAGCATAAGAATAAGTGACAATCCGATTTGATTATGGAAACCTCATGCGGTGTTGTATTGGTAAACTTTGGTTCCATCCTACTTTTACAATACCCTCAAGGGCACTGGGATTTCCCCAAAGGTCATGTTGAGTCTTCAGATGAATCAAAAACTGCCACTGCCGCAAGAGAATTAAGGGAAGAAACAGGCATATCAGAAATTACTTTCATTCCAGAATTTGAATATAGAACCTCATATTCCTTTAGACACAAAGGAAAGATTGTGAACAAACAGGTGTTTTGGTTTATTGCTGAGACCGAAACATTGGCTGTAAATATTAGTCATGAACACCGAGAACACCTTTGGTTAGAATGGGAAAGCGCAATGTCCCAACTGACCCATGAAGAGAGTAAAGGTGTTCTTGCCGCAGTTATGCAACACATGTCAGAAATTGGAAAATTGGATTAAATGTTCCGACTTTGACGTTTCGTCATTTCAACTGTTCCTTTGCTCCTTTTTCCCTTTGGAATCCATAACGTTTCTTCTTCTCCTAATCTGTATGAAATCCAGCGTGTCATTACGAATATCCAATCCGACAAACGATTGACGTATTGTAGCGATAGTGGACGGAGCTCACTCTTCATGCCAACCATTGATCTCTCCAATCTTCGAGCAACTGTTCTAACCAAGTGTAATGTTGCGATTGGCCCCGATCCTGTGGGAAGTATAAAACTCTCAATAGGACTTAATTCCTCATTCCAGGTGTCCATTTCTTCACATAATCTATCAGAATCCGCTTGGTCGAGTAATTCCATATATTCAGGTATATTCTCTAACGGACATGCTAGTTCAGCGCCTAAGTCAAATAATTCGCTTTGAATACGACCCAATGCTGTCCTACAAACATCTTGAACCCGCCTTACTGTAATCCTTTCTCCACCATCGTTGTGCGTCGAGACCAGCCTATTCACTTCCATCAAAACCATTCCGACAATAGCATTCAATTCGTCGGCTAAACCCACTATCTCAATTCGCGATGTGCTCTTTTCAACCCTGCTGCCATCGACGAGCGAGGTTTCTCCGCCGTCGCCGGCACCAGTATGTACCTTGGTAATTCGGACCATAGCTATCCGAACCTATGCTTCAACAAGAGGCCTGCGGCCGTTAATCCCCGTATCCATTGGATGCCACCACTCAATATCTTCCTCGCCTTGACACCAAGAATACATCACTAGATAACCATCGACAACGCCATGCCATTCCAATAAACCAGGTTCAAAACCAGCAATTCTTGCCCCCAAAGATTCCAGCCTATCTCCAATTAACTGCCATTCTTTGACGATATTGCTCAATTGATTCGCTAACTCTTGAACATGTTCATGGAAAGGAGGTAGGGCTTCAACAATTACCTCTAATTCTTCGGTTAAATCATGAGCATAGTCCTGAAGTGATTGTAATTCAAAAAGTAACTTTTTCGCAATTGGTAATTCATTTCGAGCCTCCTCAATTGTTACAACTTTGCATCCTTCTGGAATTGCTAGCAATGCCATTTCATCTAACAATTCTGTTAGACTCATAGGTTGACCAGCAAGTGGAGGAAGTTGGAGATCGTCATCCATAGTAGCCCACTTTCAATGAGACTTATTCAATTATGTGGTTAAATCGTATCAGAAGGTATTGTTTTCTCTTCGATATTTGAAAAACGGTCTGACAATTTGAAAGCGACTAATACAAGAAGACTAACCCAGACTACAATCTCAATACCTATGACAATCCAAGCAAATATTCCCATAGAATCAAGAATAATGTTTGCGTCGTAAGGAATTCCATATTTCGCCATGTACACAGACTGTGAAAATAGCGATGCTCCAAACCACACGAAAATAGCATACCAACAGATAGTTGTTAGAGGCCAGTCTTCCGCTTGCTCTTCCTTGTCCACGAGATTACATGGTCTTCAAGGATATTAAATGGTTCGTTTTATTGTATCAAGATGATAATATTTCGTAATCGAATACTTTCATCCATTCAAATCGGATAACGCCGAGTCTATTGTCTGAATCCATTCTGGTGCTATTGCTTCCTCGCCACCGGATTCTTTCAATCGATTTTCGTAGTGTTTTGCTTCATCCGAGTTGTTCAAAAATTTGTGAATTTTGTGCAGAGCCAACCAAGCCATTGGATTCAGATGTTCTTCTTCGAGGTCCCAAGCTTTTTCAAAACACGCAATCGCTCCCCTTTCGTTTGTAACTTGCCCTTTTTGTAGTGCGAAAAGACCCGCTTTTGACCAAGCAAGTGGAAGCCTTCCTATCAGTAACCCTCTGAAAACCAGCCATACCTGGCAAAGACCAATTACAACTATCATTAGGAATGCAAAAATTTCCTCTAATGTAGATAAATTTGGCCATTGATTTGACATAAAAGCCGTCACTGCTACAGAAAAAAGAACTCCTGCGAATGGAGCAACTATTACTTCCTCCCTAGTGACTAGCATATTTCTTACTCCTCTAAAAAGCCCAAAAGACCCAAGTGTCAACAAAACCGCAATGTGTGCGTTAACACTTGTGGGGCGAGGTGCTGTTTCACCGATTGCAAACAAAAATGCGATAATTATCAAAATGAAACCAAATCTTTTCGAAGGCCCAGGGAAAGGTTGTCGAGGGCTTAGTAGCAATAGGCAGACTGCAACGGAGAATTCCAAAAGTAAGAACCACCATGTCTCCATAACCATTCCTAACCATTTTAATTATTGATACTTTGTTAGTCCTTATGGTATGAACTGCCTTTCAAAATTTCAGATGCTCGGTATAATTGTTCAACTAAGATTACCGATGCTAACTCATGTGGAAATGTTAATTTTGATAGAGAAATTTTCTGATTTGGAAGTCTCTTTGGAAAACCGCTTGCAGGCCCAACTGCGAGATTAACGTCATCTGATGATAATTGCCAAGCCTTAAACTTTGTAGCAAAATTTCGAGAAGTCAAAAAGTCGCCACCCTCATCCAACAATATTGTGTTTTCACTTAGTTTTTTTAGATATTCAGTTGGTGTCAATTTCGAATTATGATACTCAATTTTTAATTTATTTCCAAGCCTTTTGGAATAGTCATCAATCAATTCTGACATTCTCTTGTCTGAAGGTTTGCCATGAAGATGAACGATTACGCGCCCCATGTCCCACCCAACACGTTCACCCCCAAGACTATTGACATCGACCCTTTAGAAGCGATAATGGGATGGTGGCCATTCGGGAGAAAATCTCACAGCAGGAAAATTCCTGATGTAATTAGACGAGATACGCGTACTTGGTTAACTGATTTGCAAGAACTTTGTGAAAAAAATTTCGACAACCCTGAAGAGGCACGGCGACAAATCAGACAAATGGCCAATGAATGGAAAGACGCTAATGCACAAGGAATAATGGATGATTCGTTATTTGAGGGGCTAAATATGCGGGCATACAGGTTACTGAATTGTAAAGATGATGAATTTAGCGAATGGTTGGATAACCTCAGTTTTTGGAAACCTGGCTGGCGGCCAGAAGGACTTAACAATACGGATGAATCATGAAGGAGACCTATTTGGCGTAATCCATGGGGAGCACTGGGAAGCTGCACATGTTGTACACTTGCCCCTTCTGTTGGAAGGTAAGAAGCCTCCTTGAGCACTTGGGCATAGAATATGAAGCGGTTCAGGTAAATCCGATGAAAAGCAAGAAATTACCAAGCGCGCCAGAATGGAAAAAGGTTCCAGTTTGGGTTGATTCAAATGAAAATATTCACGTTGATTCTACACCAATAATGAAAGAAATTGATTCGGTACATAATGCAGGTAAACTATGGAAGAACGATGATGAAAATCGCCGTGACAAGTGGATGAACTGGGTAGATACAAAACTTTCAAAGGCCACAATACCAATATTATACGGTTCCATTGGATCTGCACTAATCACAACAAGAAAGGTTTCAAAATTAGAAAATTTTGGTTTCTTATCTAAGAGGATATACGCATGGGCAGGGTTCCCAATAATGTGGGGAATCATTGCGAGAAAGCGTGTCAAAAACGATGGTCGAACTCCGAAAAAATTGTGGCACGACCTGTTGACAGAATGGACAAATTCATTTGATGGAAAGACATTTTTTGGAGGAGAAGTACCTAACTTAGTAGATATTGCGGCCTTTGGATATGTTCGCTCAATCTCTCCCTATCCACAATTTTCTCAAATTGAAGAACACAAAAATGGCATGGAGTGGTATAGAGCCGTCGAAAAGACAATGAGGGTTTGAAATGACGTCAAACAACGGGTCTCTTGACCTGAATTTGCTCCCAATCAACTCGTGTAAAATATTCCTTGGAACAAACAAGGGTGGATGGGTCCACGCAAATGAACGACCTAGGCATCAAGTATCTCTGCCGGCATTTCAAATCTCAGGCGACATAATCACCAAAAAACAATTCAACTCAGTTATGGGAATTGATGGCTCCGTAGAAGGTTATCAAGACATGGTTACAACGGATATGATAGCAGATTTCTGCAATAAATTGTCGACTGAATATCAACACGAAGTCAGATTACCATCACAATCTGAATGGGAAGCTGCTAAGCAGAATTTGCACCTACCTCCCGGCTGGACTGAACTATTAGCTGATGAGGCAACTGGCAATCACAGAGGAGCTACTTTGGACGGTAGGCCAAGAACTGGAGAAATGATTGGCCCACTATCAGGGCACAGGACCTCCCAATCGGCCCATCCAACAAAAAAAGGAATCTACGCGAAAGTCACAACTCCGGGTGATAGGCCTCTTCCAAAGGTTGGTTTCAGAGTCGTAGTTTCTCCAGTCCGTACAGGGGAAGTCAAGCGTGTTCCTGAAAATGCAAATCTTGTAACCAACATTAAAAGCGAAATTTTTTGGATATCACTTATTGGAATTATTCCAAGTTTCTGTATCCCAATTATCAGGGGCTTTGGCTCGTATGCTATTGATGGTTGGGCAAACCTCCTATTCGGAGGGTTGTGTGTTGGTTTTGTTTCGGGAGCATTTTGGAGGCCAAAAAGACCCACGTGGTATCTTGACGAAAACGACCAAATCATTCAGATGAAAGATTAGCCCAATAAGATTCTTTTCTGATTGCGTCCAATGCACAGATAGCTGCCATGTTCAGTATATGCCTTACACCATCTGCCCTCGCCAATAGTTGAACAGGCCTATTCAATCCATCAAGAATGGGCCCAGTCATTTCAGCATCTCCCAATTTTTCTAATAATTTGTAAGCGATATTGGCTGAGACTAAATTTGGACAAATCAATACATTTGCCGGTCCATCAAATTCCATGAAAGGATATTCTGTTTGGACATCCATATCCAGAGCCGTGTCTGCCTGCATTGGTCCATCAATAATCAAGGATGGGTCCATTTCTCTAGCCAATTCAACAGCATCTTCAATTCTCTCCGAACGTTGACTTCTACTGCTACCAAAATTAGAGAATGATAACATCGCTACTTTGGGCTCAACGCCAAATCTTCTAGCCACCTTTGCTGTTTGGACTGCAATGTCAGCAAGAGCCCGGCTATCTGGGTATACGTTAACTGTAGCATCGCCTAAGAAAATCAATCTTCCCTTAACTACCATCATGTAACAACCTATTGCGCAGTGACTGTCTTCATCTGAACCGATGACTTCTAAACAAGGTCGCAAGACATCCGCATAATTTCTGCTTACCCCTCCCAAAAATCCATCAGCATCTCCAGATTCTACCATCTGCGCTGCAAAATATGACCTACTCTTGAGGAGTCTTTGGGCGTCGACAATTGTCATTCCCTTTCTCGATCTATTTTCAAATAAGGCGATATCATAATTTCCGATTCTTCGCTCGTCATATCTTGGGTTGATAATTTCGCAGTCAATCTCTATACCTAGTTCATCCATTTTTGTTTTGATACTGTCTATATTTCCAAGCAATATAGGTTCGCATATTTTTTGCTCCATACATTGGGCAGCTGCTCGAATGACTTTTTCGTTATCACCCTCTGGAAATACAATTTTCTTTCCCTTTCCTTTGACTTGATTGAATACTCCTCGCATCACTGAATATGACATTCCAAGTCTCGCTTCCAATGATTCCCTGTATCGTTGTTTGTCAAATTCTTCTAGACTAAGGGCCGCTATCCCTTCATTAACCGCGGCCTCTGCAACATCTGCTGCTTCCCAAATCAGCACCCTTCTATCGAATGGTTTCGGAATAATGTATTCCGGACCATATTGCATTTCTTCACCAGCATAAGCGTGAGCTATGTAATCTGGAACTGGTTCTTTAGCAAGGGCCGCTAAAGCTTTGGTTGCAGCCATTTTCATACCTTGAGTAATGTCTCTAGCCCGTACATCCAATGCACCTCTAAATATGTAAGGAAACCCAAGAACATTGTTTACCTGATTTGGGAAATCTGACCTTCCTGTTGCGATAATTGCGTCGTCACGTACTGCAAGTACTTCATCAGGCATAATTTCTGGAGTTGGATTTGCTAGAGCAAATATTATTGGTTTGGGAGCCATTTTTGAGACCATATCACCTGTAACTAATCCGCCTCTTGACAATCCAAGAAACACGTCTGCGCCGACTAGTGCATCTGCTAAATCTCCTTCAGGCCTGTCTGCCGCATAACGTGCTTTGTATTCATTTAACTCGCCTGCTTCTAATCGTTTTTTTGTCATGATACCTTGGGAATCACACATCAAAATATTATCTATATTCACTCCTAATGCCACATAGTGGTTTGCGCAAGCTATTGCTGAAGCACCAGCACCGGCAACTACTACCTTGATTTGTGAAATGTCTTTTTCTTGCAGTTCTACAGAATTTAGTAATGCGGCTCCAGATATTATGGCTGTACCATGTTGGTCATCATGCATAACCGGGATATTAGTAGCTTCAGCGATACGCCTTTCGATTTCAAAACATTCTGGAGCCTTTACGTCCTCGAGATTAATGCCGCCGAAAGTAGGAGCGATATTACAAACTGTTTTGATGAATTCTTCTGGGTCCTCGGTATCTACTTGAATGTCGAAAACATCGATATCTGCGAATGTCTTCAAAAGTAATCCTTTTCCTTCCATTACAGGTTTGGATGCCAATGCACCGATATTACCCAAACCTAACACTGCGGTGCCATTTGATATCACGGCAACTAAGTTCCCTTTTGAAGTGTAACGATAAGCGTCATCAGGATTTTCTGCAATTTCAAGACAAGGATAAGCAACTCCCGGAGAATATGCTAACGATAGTTCTTGGGCTGTTGAATGAGGCTTTGTTGGAACTACCTTGATCTTCCCTCTAGGGTTAGATTCATGATAATCTAAGGATTCTTTTTTTAATGTATTTTCACGCCAATCTTGATCCATAGCGTTCCCTCAAACTCATACTCGGCAACATGAAGCGTTTGACCTTTGTGTGGTTTTTTGAAAAAATAATGCGATATGGCTTATCAAAATACATCACCGTATCTCAAAATTTGATGATATTTTATCTCACAACCATGACACGACTTCAAATACCATTGATTGTGAATTGGTCTCTATGAAAAAGCGTAGCAGGGTTTATTATGCCGGCCTCGCATCGTCAAAATCAATTTCACTTGTAGCTTTGATGTTGATTGCTTCATTATCTCCGTTACTTACTGCTCCCATAGTAAAGGCTCATGAGGGACCGAATGAAACGATATGGCCCAAGGAGGGTTCAGAAGACACTGGGTGGCATTACCTAAATGCAACGGGTGCTAATCCCTCCAATGGCTCTCAAGCCATCGCTGACTGGATGTTAAATTTCGCACCCGGCGCTCAATTAGAGAACGTCACAATGGAAATTCGGGTAGATGGTTCAGAAGATGTGACAGCGTATAACCCGATGTTGATTTCCCCAGATACCGGCCAAGTTCTATTCGATTGGAATGGTAATGGTTGGCTTGGACAAACCTTTGAGTTCGATGCCAACAATCCCCATCAGGGAAGATTATCTCCAAATGCAGATGTTGGAGCCACAGTTACCCTTCCTTCAGGGTCCGAAATTACTGATTTCATCCTTGAAGTTCTGTCTCCTGCAGACCCATTTACCTCGCTAATGCCAGTTGATGTCGACATCTCTGATTATGCCATTCACCCAGGTGACGGCAGAATGTATCTGGCGATTGAAGATTACATTCTGATTCTCGATGCTAATTCTTCTCCAAATATCATTGATTTATTTAGAATCAATAACGCTGATGCTGATTCGATAATTTATGACCTCGAGATTGATACGACAAACAACCGAATGTTAGTAGCAACTTCGAATGATGGTATTCAATCAGTTAATTTGTCCGATACCTCATTCAACAGTGAACTACCTGAAGAGCCCTCTGGTAATAGTTTCACAGAACTTCACATTACCTCGACGGGAGTGCTAATGGCAATTAGCGAATCTGGTATTTTTAGGATAAATACCGCTGGAACAGGATGGACTCTGGAACAAGCTGTAGACCCTGCAAACTGGCCGGCTGGAATCCCGTCCACTTCATTTGAGCACAACAACATCTTGTATGTAGCAATTAACGGAGGAGGTGTTGCAAGATGGGACATCACATCAAACTCGCCTCTATCGCCGTGGACGACTGCAAATGTTTTGCATTCGGATTACGTAACTGAATTCCTATTAGTTGGAAATCAGTTATTCATTTCATCGGAAGACAACGGTATTGCAAGGCATGACTTGAACGGCAATTTCTGGCTTGCTAATTGGAATAGTGGTAACTGGCTTACGTCTGATACTGTAGTGGGAATGACAATTACAAGCAATCAAGTACAAATCTTGACCACTGAAAATGTTCAATATTACAATACAAATTCGGGATCCTTCACATCATCTACCTCGCTATCATCACTCGGATTCTTCAATGAAGGTTCAGACATACTATTTTGGCCGTCAACTGGTAGTAGAAGCCCAACTTCTGACACGGTTTTAGTTACTGACGGAAGTGCTACATTGGCAAAACTCGAGCCTGCTAACAGTCCAATATACGCCGGAGACTTGGTAATTGGTAGTGGGCCATCTTCAGGAAGCATGAACGATGCAATGCAATTCAACGGAGTGATATATGTTGGAAGTGAAAATTATCTCGACAGATACTCGATAAACCAAGCTAGATGGTTAACGTCAGTTGATGCTGGTTCAGAAATAACAGCGTTGGTAAACGATGGATTGAACATATATGTTGGTACAGAGGATGCTGGAGTCAAAGTTGTAAATCAGCAAGGTATTATTATCGATACGTGGGATACAAATGACGGGTTTCCTGCAAACTCAATCACCGGAATAGATGTTGAAGGTGATTACGTCGCAGTCATACATCAACGAGATGGTGCGACTGTTTTCAATAAATCAGACCCTTCCTCTGTGATTAATCTAGCCACTGGAAACAGCGAAATTGACTCCAACTCACCAACGGGTGTTGCTATTCATAATGGAGTTGCATACATTGGAACTGCAGACGATGGTTTGAATAGGTATGTAATCAGAAATAACACCTTCCTTGGCTCATGGGTCTCAACAGGAATAAACGATGTAGACTATGCACCAGTAGCAGTATTCGGAACAAATCCACAGATACTACACCTTGGATTGCCTGGTTACGGTGTCGCGCGCAAAGACCTATCAACTGGAGAAATCCTAACACCTTTGACTCAAGTTCCAGACAGAGGAAGTCCCGGTCAATACGAAATTTTGCCTAACAACTTCATTCTATCAATCGCAGCAAACCAAAACCAAGGCACTCTCTTCATTGGAACTACAGATGGCGCCGTGATGTGGGATGGTAGTGGCGCTACAGATTTGACCACTGGCGGGTTCAATGGCGGATGGGCTACTAATCCTTCACAACATTTTGGTTTCGTATTTGATGGTAGTACAACTTATTCTGCAACTAACATTGGGGTTTGTTACTATTCGCAAACAACAATTCAGGATTGCATCAATGCTCAGGATGGAATGCCAAATTGGGGCGTTTATTCAATTGGAATAAACAGCACAACCGTATTCGGAGGGACTAATTCAGGAGTAGGGTTAATCGATAAATCATCAAAAACCGTTACCGGAACTTGGTCCGCAGGAGTTGTTTCGAATAATGCCTTGATCGAGATTATTGACGGTATCGCCTTCATTGGTTTGGATGGACTTGGAGTTGCAAGATATGATATTGCAAATGATTCCTGGTTGACAACTTGGACAGAAAACAATGTTCTGGATGCTGGAAATGAAGACATTACTGGAATGGTCGCTGACATCAGGCCCGGACATATTTGGGTTGGCGGAGCAGATGGTTTCCAATTAATCAACACCACGACCGGTGCAGAAGTTTATGATATTGAGAAAACAAATTCTCTCTACATTGGCTCCGGCGACCCGTTTGACATGATGATTTACGGAGATACCCTATATTATCATCAACAATTCAGTTCCGATAGTGTATACAGGATAGATATCGTAAATTTCACGAGCAAATCCATCCTAGATGCAGGCGCCCAAGTTGATGAAAATGGTGGCGACGTGTATACTTTGAATATAATCGACGACCTACTGCATGTTTCGGTCGCAAGTGGCCAATGGTGGAATACTGAGGGAAGCGGTGGTATAGCAATATACAACCTTACATCAAACAATTGGGAAAGTGAGCTTTTGGCCGAAGGTTCAGTTAACAGGGTAACATCCCACATCTCTTCAAACGGAATTGAATGGATTTCATGGGGAGAAGAAAAGCTGGAAGCATTTTACTCCAACGGTACGAAAATCGGACAATGGGATGATGCCGATATTGCATTCCCAGTCAGAGAGATTGTCGAGTATGACGGAGAAACTCTCTTTGCTACTGAGGACGGGGTTTCTAGATATAATGAGTCATCAATGCAGTGGCTTTCAACATGGCAACCCGGCTCTGGGCTTCCTAGCAGCGCAGATGATATCGTTTACGAGATGTGGACTGATGGGGGTAGCCTCGTTATCGGAACTGCGGCTCCTCAAGGTTGGAACGGAATAGATGGCGAAATATTACACCTTGATTCGACAGGAACTTGGACCTCCTGGGATGGAGGTAGCAATGGAATTCCAAATGGATATCCAGTAGCCATGGAAGAGTGTAATGGTATGCTTCATGTGGCAATAACCGCAAACAATGGTGGTGTTGCACGATTTGACCTTGCAAATAACACAATAAAGACATCTTTTACTGTCCAAAGACTAGATGACGGTTCAGCAGCAGCTGTTGCTTGTGATGATGCAAATAACATTCTTTACATAGGATACCGTGATCAAGGAGAGCCAATATCCAGATATGATTACAACACCAATAGTTGGCTGTCTTCTCTAACTTCTGCATCGCATAATATACCAAGCGACCCACTCTGGTGGGGAGCAATGGAATATTCGAATGGGAAATTAGCAATAGGATACGACATAGGTTCAACAGGCGACAACGTGATTGGAGGCGGTTATGTCTTGATTTCCGCCAATGGCGCTACAGCAGGTATGGCGAGCATACTTTCAACAGGCTCTGCAGTAACGTCAATTGATTGGATGGGAACGACTTTGTTAATTGGGCAAGCAGGTGGGACATCTGGATATTCTCATGTTGATACTTTGAACCAACTTGGACAGAATGTAATTTACTCTTATCCAAGCCTAGTAAGCGGATTAATCACCGCTATTGCCGGTAATTCAACTCACCTTTGGGCAGCATCTGGTTCTTGGCAAAATACAGGCAGTGGATTATTACAGGGAATCAGGAATGCTGACGGTTCAGTGACATGGCAGAAGGGTTGGACTATTCCAGCAAGTGCAGACCCATATGATATGGAATTAGTTGGTGAAATGCTTTACATTACCACAGATAATAGAGGCTTAAGCGTTCTTAACACTACTTCGGGTACCTTACAAAAATTATCCAATGGCATACACAGTTTCCACGACCAAATTAAAAAAATCGGAGATGATTTATTTATTGGTTTGCAAGGCACAACCTCTACATCGGCGGGAATACAGGTCTACAATACTACCACCAAAAACTACACTAGTGGAAAATTGATCGCTGGTTTACCATCTGATAATATCAATGGTTTTGTTTCAAGCTCTTCATCAAGCGGACAAGAGATGATTTACATCGCAACAGACAATGGAATAGGAAGGTGGAATAGCACCGGTTTCAAGTGGGAAACATCAATCACAGCACTCGATGGATTACCCATATCGTATACAGAGGACATCGTAGAGGACGGAAACGGTATTCTGTGGATTGCTACTCCCGCTGGACTATCGACCTACGACCCAGCTAATGGAGCAATATCGACAATTACGCCTTCAAACGGATTGATGGGGACTTCTACCTGGGGTTTAACCACATCAACAATTAATATTCAAGGCCAAGGTTCTCAAGAATACGTTTTCGTTTCACATGACGGTAGAGGAACTGATAGGCCCGGCGTATCGCAGGTAAATCCAAACTCGAATTCCGTTTCGGCTCAGCATCAATTTGACCAGTTACCATCAAATTCTGTCACTGCTGTGACATCTGACCTGTGGGGAGTTCACATTGCTACGGACACTGGTCCGCTAACCCAGTGGGTTAGGGGAACGAACCAATTTTACTCAAGTGCTAATGTAGCATTAATGGAAGATTGGCCAGTTTATTCAATGAGGTCTGATGGTAATTATCTAATCGCATTTGGTACAGATGGAGCTACGGTTTTGTCTGTAGGGAATGGATTTAGTTCTTCATCGATTCATTCAACCTATCAAGAATTTGATACAAATGGTGGAAGTGTTATCTCTAACTCTCTAGTCGTCATCACAACCTCTGATGGGCTCAAAATTTACGATTTGAACAGTGGGGGGGAATATGAGACCACTACCTTGAGAAGAGCAGACCCACTCTCCTTAGGATTCCAAATGCAGTTCCAAGATGTTTCTAATTACACCCACCCCGGCATGCAAGTCAATCTCGTTGAACAAGGCTCGAGCATCAATGTTTCAGAACAAGGATTTTCGGATTTGCATGGCATATTGATGCAAACTGCCCCTCTTACATTTTCGTCGCCTGTTGGTGGCTCTGCGACATGGGCGAAGTTGGTGGAAATGAAGTGGAATGCTACGCTAAATCTCTCTTCAGACCCAAATTTACAATCAAGTCTGCAATATATCGTTGATAACGGGATTTTACTTAATGGTACGAGACACGTAAATCTTAGACTTCAGTCCAACGTCAACAGTAGCATGTGGGTAAAATTATCTTATGACTGGTATAGAACGGAAACGCCGATTCAAGGTATTTCTCTTTGGGATAGACCAGATGATGGTGGTTCTACATTAATGGCAAACTGGACTTTGGTACACGATGAGGATTTCTCACGGTATCTAGTCTTCCTCAACGAAGGGCCATGGGATTCCCAACCAACGATAGCTGACCTCCAGCCAAGAACACCTGATGCGTCGGTAAGCATTCACTCTCGCCTACAGACCGAAATATCGACCATGAACAGTATTGCTTTACAAGATGGAGTTGAGTATTATGCAGTTGTTGTTGTAGAATATAACGATGGAAGATTCGGCACACCATCTGCACCGTTTGGCCCTGCAACTCCAACAGATGAAGTCCCTGCTCCTCCGGAATGGGCTAACGCCTACACCGGTGAAGAATATGTTGCAGAGGATGGTGAGGTTTTCCTTGAATGGTCTCAATGTACCGCACTTGATCTCTCCAGCACAAGAGTCTACGCTTCAAAGACAGACATTAGCGACGTTATTGGTTTACAAGTTCATTCTGAACTTGGTCCGCAGGTTGGCAATACTTCCACCATAATGTTAGAATCTGATTCTGTATTTTGGTTAGGGCTCACATGCTTAGACAACAGTGGCCAGGAAGACCTTGCAAATGCTACTATTATCGGGCCAATTGTACCTAATGGTGGCATCAATGATGGCGTTCCTCCTCCAAAATTATCTGGAGTCTGGGCAGAAGATGTACCAAATGATGATGGGGGTCGCGTTCAGATAGGATGGATTGAATCCTCCGAAATCGATTGTGCTTTCGTTCGTGTTTACATGAGACCGATTTTAGATAATGAGGTAAATCCACCAACAAATGTTGACGATTTCTCATCTGCAGGAGTCGTGCCTGATTGTGATACAAATATGACCGTTGTTGACTCACTAAACGATTTCCCACTTGTTGATGGTCAAGATTACTGGATTGGAGCAGTAGCATTCGATAAGTGGTTAAATGGGGATACTGGAGATGTTACCATCCTTCAAGTTACTCCATATGTTAACAACATAAACGGTGCTTCAATACCGGAAAGAATTACTGAATTGAATGCTTGGGACCATCCAGATGATGATGGGACTGCAATAGACGTCTCTTGGGCCCCATCTGAGGTCGATGATTTCGATTATTATGTAATCTGGGTTTCTGAACATGACCTTTCAAACATCAGCGATTTTTGGCAAATATCTGGAACTGAGCCCGGCATTTGTGGTTGCGTAGTAATGGACAAACAGTGGATTGACACCTCCAAGAGTCCAATACAGCTAACTATCAACACCGCACTGTATGGAGGCGATGGTATAGGGGAAAGCCTCCCAGGCCAAATTGTTCCAAATGTTGAACTAAATGTAGCGATTACAGTACACGATATCAAAGGTAATGTCTTCCTCGATGATTTGAATACCGCAGTTGTTACTCCTGTAAACAATCTCAGAGACAGCCAGGCTCCTGCTAAATTGGAAGATATTTCTCTATATGACAGACCTAATGATGATGGCACGGCTGTAATGTTAGAGTTTGCATTGTCGGAGGATAGTGATGTTGCTTATTACGAAATTTATGCGGCTGCCTACTCATTTACTTCTGTCGGGCAGGGCGGTGCTAATGGACCTACACTGCCAATTATGACTGTTGATAGAGACCCTCAAATGCCAATTACGATCGAAATTCTTGCATTCGACACACTGGTTGTACCAAACCTGCCGGTAACTGTTGCTGTGGTTCCAGTCGATTGGGCGGGTAACGCAATAAGAACAGACCTAGTTACAGCTACTGAAATTTCAATAGATGACGGAGTTGATGGAAATGGAGCATATCTTCCGGACATTGCTGGAATTGAGTTATCTTGGAATAATGGAGACATTATTGTTTCATGGGAACATACAGATGATTCATCTGTCAGAGGATATCAGATTTATATCTCAAGTGACGAATTCTCTTCAACAAATGACGCTGATTTTGTAGGAGAGCAAGTGGTATCAAACTCCTTTACCATTTCAAGCCTAGATTATCCTGATTTAACAAATGATTCTTCGTGGTGGGTAGCAGTTTCAGCAATGGATGAAGTGTTCAACAAAGAAGATGTAGAATCGGTAATGATTGCCGCAGAAACAGATTCAGAGGTTGGGTCTGACCCTGAAGAAAGCCCGACCAATGATCTCGGTGAAATTCTCACAACGGATAACCTTCTAATGGCCATGGCAGCACTAGTCATCCTAGTCCTGGTAGTCCTCGTTACGAGAGGCGGTGGAAGAAGTAAGAAGACCCGAGCGAAAGATTACGAATTACAAGAAGCGACTTGGGGTATACAAGCAAGAGAAGGATGGGATGATGTTGGAGCGTTTGGTGGTTTGAATACATCTCCAGTTGCTCCTCCACCACCTGCTGTTAAGCCGGTTGTCCAAAATGACATTTTTGCTGCAGCGGAAAGAATCCAGCAACCTGTGCAAAACCAACCTCAATTCGGTTTTGAACGACCACAACAACAGCAAACTCGACAGAATGAGATAGACACTTCTTTCTTGGATGACCTATTGTGATGGACTGATGAGTGGCCCGAAAAGCGCTGTCTTTACCACGGTGAGAGCCAAAAACGGGACTTTGTTTCACTTACCACAACATCTTGAACGCCTAGAAAAACATGCAAAAATTCTCGGTATAGAATTACCGGATATTGAAATTCCCGAAGGTCTTGAAGGCTTAGTTAGAATCCAAATAGACAAAAATGGAATCAGTTATGATGTGAAACCGTTCTACCAGGAAGCACACATGGAAGCTGAAGGAATTTCATTTCCTGCGCCAAGATGGACTCGGAAAATTAACGGAACAAAGCACGGTGATTGGGAGCCTTATCGAGATATTACTAACCAAGTTTTTCAAAAAGGAGCTGATGTTGGCATCTTAATCCATGATTATTGTATCATCGATGGCGATAGAGTTACTCCGATTGTGTTAGACAATGATGGTATAGTTTGGATTTGTGAGGCATCACTTGGTGGTGTTGATTCAGTAACTTTTGCTGTTTGTAAACCATTCATTGAAAATGCTGGTTATGTAATATCAACAGGCAGATTAAATGAAAAATTAGTTGCGAACTGCAAGGAAATTGTCCTTCTTGGCTCTGGCATGGGTGCTGCTAGACTTGTGACACTAGACGATGTGGATATTGGTGACGGGTCCAATAACCTCCAATCTATCTGCATAGAGGCATTAGGTGAGGATTGGCCATGATTGATAGGTTGATATCCACAAAAGGTGATAAGATATTATTTCTTTCCGGTGGTCCAAAATCACACCTTGCGACAAAAAACCTGTTTGCATCAGACCTTAACTTTCGGGTGGTAATTAAGCAACCGGAGATTGCACCACAAAGGACGCATTCTCCTCTTAATGGTGAAACCATTTTGGAGGGTAAAAAGCCTAATTTCAATGTTGAATTGCAAAATAGATGCGGAGATATGTGGGAAACTATCGACCGATTTACTGAATCGAAATTAAATCAACTATTTCGGAAACTGGTACCACATACGCCTCTTGGAAGTAAGTGGGCAGGAGCCTTGGCGTATGATCTAGTACAGTGGACTCAGCCAATTAAACTTCAATATCCACCCCAAAAAGACACTGTTTTGGGAATTTTATGGTTGGTAGATGAGTGGATTGAAGGAGACTGCATTATACCAGAAATTGACAATCCACAAAAAGTTGCAGACGAAACAACGTCACATTCTGAAGAGGAGCATGCAAAAATAGTTTCAAGAATTCAAGAATCGATTAATGCCGGAGAATTATATCAGTTAAACTTTGGAAGAACCTGGAACGGTAGCCTTGCGGAAGATCCAGCAACAATTTTTCATAGGCTTGCAATTAGTAACCCTGCACCGTTCAGTGGTTATATCGAAGCCCCAGATTTAGGTATTGCATTGGCTTCATCCTCACCTGAAATACTGCTTCAAACAAAAAGTGAGCATGTTATGACAGCACCAATTAAAGGAACAAGACCGAGGGGGGCAGATATCGACCAAGAAGCACTTCTCAGACAAGAATTAGTCTACGATAAAAAAGAAAGAGCAGAACACAGAATGCTTGTTGATTTAGAAAGAAATGACCTTTCAATAGTATGCAACGCTGGGTCTGTAAAACAGACAAGATTTGATGTTGAAGCATACTCGAACGTTCAACATTTAGTTTCGCAAATTTCTGGAACTCTTAAGCAGGGTTGTGACGGATTGGATGCGCTACAAGCCCTTTTCCCGGGTGGAAGCATAACAGGATGTCCAAAAACTGTAGTGTGCGCTGCAATAGACGAGCTAGAAGGTAAGCCAAGGTCGTTTTGGACTGGATCAATGGGGTGGATAGATGTTCATTCTGGAGATTCTACTTGGAATATTATGATTAGAACTCTTGAGGCTCGAAAAGAAGATGATTCCTGGCATGGCTACGTTATGGCGGGTGGAGGCATCACCATTGACAGCAATCCGAACTCTGAGGTTGCAGAAGCCACATGGAAGGCGTCAGCTCTTAGGCGGGCATGTGGCTGGTTGAATGCCGACAGTATTTCTGTGCCACAGGGAGATCTAGGCATTTACCCTCTTTATCTTGAGCAGAAGTTGCCCGAAGTCTTGAATAAATTTGACCTCGATGTAGCATTTATTGACAATCTTGATTCTTTTAGTTATAATATCATTCACTATCTTGAAATTTTAGGCTGTAAAGTAGAAATTATTGATGGCAGGGGACCGGTAAGAGATTTCAGTCATGACGCAGTAATCATAGGACCAGGCCCTGGAAGGCCGGAAATTTCACCACTTAGTTTGCACGCCGCAAAACTTGATATTCCAGTTTTAGGAATTTGCTTTGGCCATCAAGCAATCGGATTAACAAGGGGGATGAAGCTTGAAGAGAGTCCGTTTGGAGCCGTTCACGGAGTCCCATCTGAGGTCCATTCGAACGGTTTGGGTTTGATTGAACGAGGAAAACATCTCATGACTAGATATAACTCACTTGTTCTTTCAGGTAATGGAAATTTGGAGATAACATCAACTGATGAAACCGGTACGCTTCCTATGGAAATAATGGATGGCAAAACCTTCGGGATACAATTCCATCCCGAATCTATCGGGTCTGAAAACGGGATTGAAATCATAAGACGATTTTTGCATATAGTAGCGCATTCTTGAAGTGGGGTCTCTTTATCGCTTGATACATGCCGACCTGTCGCCATTGCTACAGTACATATCCGCGTGAACAATTTATACACGGTAACGGTCCTAAAACGCAAGTATGCGTAAGGTGCGGTCTTGAAAAGGGCCTCGTCACCAAGCACGAAATTGCTTCCTTCTATGATGATTCAGTGGCAAATGCAAGATTTTCCGCCCTCGCAAGAAGATGGTCCCCCCTAATGTGGCTAAGCATTCTATGGATTGTATGGATAATGTATCTTGGCGATGTTGACCCATGGGGCCTGTACACACTTATTCTTCTTGGCGTTTTTACTCTAATCGTGCCTGTTTACATGATATTCTATTCATCAAGGCACTTGGCTGTAATGTCAAGGCTTACGCCTGATTACGAAAGACCGAAAGGTCACTGATTACAATAGGCTGGTGGATTTGTGTCTAATGATTCATCAGAAGACGGTATTCTGGATGCGATTGTTTTCGATGAAACAAATAGCCAAAAGCAAATCCTTGCAATTATTTTAGCGACCTTAATGGTCTCCACAGTCGTTCTTTATTTTGCAACAAACTCCGATAAAACAACTTCATTCTTTTTTGGTGAAGAGGAAGAAAGTAGAAGCGATATTTTCGTAACTGGCCCGGATGGTTATCCTGTTGATGTTGAACCTATTGACATGAGTTTCATCGCAAGTGACGTTGGTGAAGACGCCCCTGAGCCAAGTATAGGAATCACCTCTACGGGGTGCGTGTTTTTCATAGCGCTTGAAAAGGTAATGCGATCATGCGATAGTGGGATTTCTTGGGAAGAAGTACAGGGCCCGGCCTGCTCACCAACCACTAGTGACCCTTATGGTTGGGTAGACCCAATAACCGACAGAGTTTTTGGAGTCCAAATGATTGGTCTTGAAACATCTTGGATTTGTTGGAGCGATGATGATGGTGAAACTTGGCAAGGAAATCCACACGATTCGGGCACTACTCCAATCAACGACCACATCAAGTTAGCAACAGGACCATGGACGGACGCTGGGTTGTATGGAAGTATAGGCCAAATAACAGGTAACGCAATTTACGAAACTGCTGTCTATTATTGTTACAATAAATTAGCTGGAATATTTTGCTTTACAAGTTTTGACGGAGGAGCAACCTTCGAAGCTGGCGGACAAATTATCGGATTGGCCACCACAAACGGAGGATTGCATGGTGCGATAACAACTGCCCCAGATGGAACTGTGTATGTTACTCCTCGTGTCGAGACACCAACTGTTATCGTTTCGAAAGATAACGGATTTTCTTGGTTTGAAAGGACCATGGGGGAAGATGTGAGCACACCTTATCCAAGGAAAAACTCTGAGGTATCCACCGACACCCAATCTAATGCTTATCACGTTTGGACAGGTGCTGATGAAGGAATATACCTTTCTAGAAGCATCGATTCTGGAGAAAGCTGGGAGCAAGAAAGCCTCAGAATCAGCCCAATTGAAGTTATCTCAACCGCATTTCCTCAAACGGATGCCGGGGACTCAGGCAGATTTGCAGTCACCTATCTTGGAAGCGAAAACGCATCACTTCTTGAAACTCCCAACCTAGACGGAAACCCTTGGGACGGAAATGGACATTATGCTCCCAACGAAGTACATTATCACCTATATGTAACATTCAGCCTCAACGCACTTGATGAAAACCCAATCTTCCACACGAGAAGAATCTCAAGCGACCCTATCCAAATTGGAGCGATTTGCCTTAACAGCGGAGACTGTAGAAGCGACCAAGGTGGATCTAACAGGAACCTCCTTGATTTCAACGACCTTCATATCGATAGAGAAGGGCGTGTTTACATCGCAATTGCAGATGGTTGTACTGGAGAGTGTGCGACAATGGATTCCCCGACTCCGGCTGATTCTAGAGACCGAAGAGGGATCATGTACATGCTTGACTTTGGGCCGAGCCTCTTGGTCGAATATGGAGTATTAGAATCTCCAAACCCTGTCGTAGAATCACAAAATAATACTGATTCCTTCGAAAATTACAGCTCTAATTTAATCGCAACTAGAGAAGATTTTGAAGCGTGATTAATTTTTAGAATGTATTTTGATGACGTCATTGTCTTTACACTCATAGTCTGCACCAACAACTCTTCTCGACCTTGAATCAACCGCCTTGATGAATCCATCTCCAAGGTCTGAATGCACTTTGTATGCAAGAGATTTTGCTGCGAGCAAATTTGGTACAACAAATGCGTCCGGCAGGATTCTACCTTCTCCATCTTTCCAAGCATTCTCATCAGCAACTGGATAAACAACGACATGGTCAAGGGCTTTGAATAATACATCAGAAATCAGTTTTGATACTCCAGTAGTTCCTAAATTGGCCAATTTTTGCTTCATTGTTGAGAGGGCTGATAATTGAGCATCGGACAAATTTGACTCGTCGACAATTCTGAAGTCATTATCCCCTGAATTATACTCGACCAATCCACTTGAATCCGCTCTTCTGAGAGCCAATTCCATGTCCGCCATGGTAGGTTGAACGATACCGTCAATGGATAGGACATTCCATGTTTCTTTATCTACCGAATCTGCTTTGTTTGCAGCAACATGTATAGGAAATAACTGTCTTCTTATCTCTACTGCAAGTAGCCTAATTTTAGTTTCATCCCAAATCCACGGGGTATCAATGTCGCCATTTTTTGTTCTCATAGAGTCCAATACTTGCAAAACTTGGGGTAAGGTAGCACCTAAGCCAGTGAACCTTTCATGTAGGAATTTGCTAAACCCTTTCTCCCCTTCAGCTTGTACTTTTTTCGATGCTCTAGACCATCCATCGTTTAGCAAGCCAAATATCCATGAATCTAATTCAGTAGTTAGAAACTCTGTTTCGGATAACAATGATGATTCGATATCATCAACTTGGGTTATTGGATTGCCTTCTATGTCAGTTGTACCTGCCGCATCGACTACCTGAATTAGAGCATCACAGTTTGCCAAATCAGATAGGAATGCATTGCCACGACCTCTTCCCTCGGATGCACCTGGAACTAGACCCGCAACGTCGACTAAGAAGGTTGGTACTAGGCGCTTAAACCCAACACAGCTTCCTGTTCTAGGCTCACAAATGCTTCCTTTTCTTTCGTCGCTCTCGCCAAAAGGAGGTAGACGTCCATCACCCTCTAATTTCTCCCTCAATTCTTTGCAAGGACATGAATTAGGAGATTCTATGAATGCAACTCCAACATTGGGCTCAATTGTACAAAATGGATAGTTGGCAATATCTACCTTAGCAAGTGTTGCTGCGCTAAAGAATGTTGATTTCCCGACATTCGGCTTACCTACTAAGCCAATTCGCATCAGCTTCACGCCTGAGTGATTCTATCAATCAGGTCAGCTTTGGTGCCATTCGTTGCCAAATCCATAGATTCGGCAAGTTCAACCAGTTCTGCCTTCTTCATCTTCATCAAATCTGACTTGTTTGAAGTCTTGTCGCCTCCGTCAAGTAAGGTCTTAGCTTGCGCAGCCCACTGGTCACGCTTAATTCTTCCAGGGAAGAACTCAATTGCTTCGTTCACTGTATCCTCAAGTTTACTATCCATCTTAGAAATCTGTGCATAGGTAAAAATTCCCAGAGCATTTAACTTCTCTTCGATGAATGGGCCTACTCCCTTAATGGCTTGTAGGTCTTCCTTATCAGAGGACTTTGCGGTACCTAAAACACTAAAATCAATCTTCGAAGCGTTTGCTTTGACTCGCTCTAGTTCTTCTCTCTTCTTGAGTTCGGCTTCAGTAGGGGCGTCTGTAGACTCCTCTTCGGATTCTTCAGGAGTTCCTACTGCCTCTTCACCCTCAGAAGATTCACCTTCTTCAGTCGTTTCTTCTTCGACTTCCCCAACGGATTCCTCTTCAACAACTTCTTCTTCATTGGATTCTTCTTCGTATGGAACGAATTCGATACCTAGGGAATTTCGAATGTTTAATAGTGCGATGTCCAACTCTGGTAGATTTATTCTGCCGTCGGAATTGATGTCCATAACCTTGACCAAGTTTTCAATGTCCCATGGGGGAAGGTCAGCGATGTCTGCAACTCTAAGTGCGTTTGCAAACTCGAACATGTCAATTTCTCCGGAGCCATCTACATCAGCCCAAGCAAAGAATTGGGCAGTTGTCGTTCCTCTACCGCAAAGCCACTTGGTCAAAGTGACCAAATCTTCATCGAAGGTGACTGGGAATTCATCAACCTCATCGTTGTGAAGAGATGTTGAGACTTCAATCACTGTCGAACCACCTTCACCCTCTTCATCACTCTCACCGATGATCAGTGTTGTGTCAACTCCGACCCCTCTGCCAAGGAGGGAGCGAATTGTTGTTGTTCCATCGACTAAGTTGTATGTTGATATATCGCTCACAGAGGAAACTGGGCTCTCAGAATTCTCTCCGAATAATAGAGTCTTGACTACGCAGTTACCTGCCATGATGAATCCAAGGACAACTCCATAGAAAGCGAATGCTCCAACCAAAGCGAATCCTGCAATGCTTGCAGACGGGTCTTCGACCTCAGCCTCGATTAGAGCGTTTTCTGACCACCCATACATCAAGAAAAGAATGGTTGAGACTAGACCACCTGCTATTACAAACCATGAAGCCATGCTTGCGGAACCTGTGAGCTGTTTCCTACCAGACAATGGATAAGAATGGAACAATGCGCCTAGGCAGAATAATCCTCCTGTTACGTACATGAATGACGAATTTATTGCGTCCGCAACGTTTGCCATTGACCCGTCCCCAATCATTACATTCAATCCAGTGAAATAACCAATCACTGCAAATAATGGAAGCATGATTGCGCCTGCTGCAACTGCAGTTGCACCTGGACTGTCGACAACCGCACTTGCGTTTCCCTTGATAGTAGCAATCATGTTTGATGATGCTGCAAAAACCGGGAATAATCCAAGGGTTACCAAGATGGCCCCGATGGACTGAGTGAAGTTGTCTGCGTGATTTGACTCTGAAAGGAAGAACGGAGGGATTGTAACGAATAGCAAGAACATCGATGCTTTGGTCAAGCTTCCTGACCAAATTGGCTGTCCTGTCACGTGCGAAAGAATGTGATATCCAACTCCAAACATTAGTGCCAATGGAGCCCATGTAGACAGCATGATATCTGCGACCCAAACGGTTGATGTCCAGTCTAAGGACTGACCTAGAGCTGTGCTAATCTTACCAAATATTACAGTCAGCAATGCAAGCAGAAGGAACCAAGATGGGACTGAGATAGGAGAGGTCCCTCTGTCTCCAAGGGTTATCATAGAATTAACCATAAGACTCAGTGCTAATAACGCAGAAACTATGCCATACAAAGCCATCTGGGTCGTTTCGAAAGTAATAACGTCAAAGTGATCTAGTACAGTTAGAACAAGTCCCACAAATACTTGACCTGTCCAAGCAAGAGCAATGAACGATGCATTTGCTTCACTCGCTAACTTTGCGTTGCAGGTTCTTGCGTGTGCGACCAATGCTCCTCCAACAAGGATTGCGAAAATTGCAGTACTCATTGCTACAGAGTTAAAGTAAGCAAGTGCACTTCCATCATCGTACCCCCAACCGATATTGGAGAGGGAATCTAGTGCTGTTGAATCGTATGTGTGCCAAGCCGATAAGAAGCCTCCAATCCCTGCTAAAAGAAGCCAGAAAACTCCTGTCTGCATCCAAGTCTTGGCTCCATTACCTTCCTTCTCTTGAAATAAATCTGTAGCTGGCCCTGCCGCTTTTGTAAGCAAGAATAATCCGAATTGTCGGAGTGGTTGTGTCATTCCGCCCACTCCTTTTTGGACGATGTTTGAAAATAGTAAGTAAGTTACGAGAATTATTGCGCCGGTTGTAACTGCTCCTGACATAATTCCACCTCAGTCCGAAAGGACTCCTCCGATTAAGTTAGAAATTATCATTCCTGTTCCAACAAGAATTCCAATCAGATAATACCAAATTCCTGAGCCACCTAAGTTATCCATCAATGGCACAATTTCCCCAATGACAGGCATCTCATTCCAACCGAAAATATTGCTGTACATAGCAAGCAACCCTGCTAACCCAACAAACATTATCACGATAATCATTCTTGATGAAGATGGTTCAGCAACACCTTCAGAAACATCTGGCAAAATTGTAGAATTGGCCATTTTATCACCTTGCTCCCCATAGGGGTAAATAATCCCACTAGTGGTAGAGTCATAAAGATTGACCAGCAAATTGTTATGGTGAGCGGAGATGATTCATCTGGTTCCCTCTACGATTCATCCCTACACCCAGAGGTATTGGGAATTCTTCATCAAGAGAAATCTCCGTCCTCCACACTTTTTTACAGTCACAATCGAGACCCTCAAATTCCTCTAAAACGCCACTTACTGAATATCTCTCAATAGCTGCAACAACCTCTTCATCGCATGTTCCACAATTATGAGAACCGCGTATTTTACCACCAGCGGTAGGGTGAATGATTAGTCTTGAAACTTGGTCACTTGATCCGTTACCGGAATTTGTTGGGTGAATGTGAGGATGTGCACGATGAATTAATTCGACAAGGGACCAAAGCCATGGTGGGCGATATTCATTATTTCTGAATAATCTATCGATGACGGTTCCTTTCTGTATATTCATCGGATTTACACTAATTTCATCGCTTTTATCGGCGACGTCTAAAATCCACTTTACACCGTGGTTTAGCGCATCGCCCTCACTCATAAAAGGAGGTTTGAACATTAAGTATGTCTTTACTCTTAGACCAAATTTATTCAGATTTTCTACTGCCCTATCCCAACTTTTTACGCTAAATCCTTTGTTAACATGAAACTTCAAAACCTCATCATCGTAGGCTTCTAAACCAATTGCAACTGAAAATTTAGGGTTAATTGAGGTCGCCCACTCAAGTTTCTCTACAGTGAGTTGTTCAGTTCTACTTTCAACAACTAATTCCTTTCCAAGTTGATGACAATCTTTGAGGACCCGCTCTTGGAAATCTACTGGTATTTCTCTATCTTCTAAGAGGCTACCCGAGGTATAGACCTTCACCATTCCCATGTTCTCAAAATCATCGAATTTAGAAAGGGCGTTTTCCCATTGGGAGTGTAAATCATCACTTGTTACATCATCTCTCGTATCGTTGAAATATCCACAGAACGTGCAACCGCTCGACCACCACCAATGACAGCCTTTTGTTCGCAAAATGACTGTTAATGCGGTCGTTGGTGTACCATCTGCAAGTGTTTCTGGGGTGTAATAAACCGTAGCGGGGTACTTAGCATCCCAGGAATTCTTCCTCTCTTGCGCCCATGCCGCATTGGCTGGAGCCTTGATCAAATCATGTATCTTTAGTGGTTTTTCATCCGCAGAACCAACCATCGTGAGTTTTTTACTAACCATGCGTAACACTCCTTTTTTGTCAATCCAAATTTTGCATCAAAGAATCTTCAAAGAAACCAACCATTCTTGTTTCATACTCAACCGTGTCGGTTAACATAAGTGTAACATGCTCATCACTTGCCATGCCTTCGCCAATGTCGTATCTAATTACTGAATCCTTAAACCAACACTCAATATTTTCTTCAATTCCGTTTTCCAATGCCTCGTCACACATCTTTTGCCCGTGATGTTGACGCACTCTCTTGTCTTGATTGCCGTGTGTAACGTAAATGTGCCTATCTCCAACTTCTGTCCCTGCTTCTAGTGGATAATATTCAATCAAATTCTGATTAGCAATTATCTTTCCAGCAAAAATTCCTGCTCCGCCCAAGAAAGTTGGATACCCCTGGAATTCTAGTTCTTCAACAACTATATCTCCCATATTTGAATATCCAGAATCGAGCCAGATTGATTGAATTCTTTCATCTAAGGAAAATGCGATCGCTACCGTTCCTGCACCCATTGAATTTCCGAACAATCCTATTTTTTCAGGTTCAGCGTCCTGTTCTTCTATAAGCCAATCAAAGACTGAGATAACATCAACCCATTCATCTTGGCCACCCGAAACACGATTATCATCAATCGATGATTCGCCATGGTCTCTCAAGTCGAATACAATCACGTTAAATCCCGCATTAGCCATCATACCAGCAGGCAATAATATGGCTCCGTCTGATTTACATCCTCTGATTCCGTGAACGAAAATAATCCAAGGCATAGATTGATTTTGATTGAGATACCAAGCTGAAAGATGGATATCTTCTCCATCTACGGGGATAGTAGCATTTTCATAACCATCCCACCAATACTCTGATAGGCCCGTCATAATTTCATCTGAGATATTTTCACTATTTTCAGACTCATTCAGTGGGACCTCACTCCTCAATGGAGCAAATTCAGTAGGGGTGTTTTGGTCGAAATTACCCCAGCAGTCTGTATTGGTAAACGCTACACCATTGTACACAACTGAGCCTGCGAAATAATAGCCTACAGGCATAATCACGATTAGCATCAAAATAAATGGGAATAATTCATTTTTCATTTTCATCTAAATCCCTCTATACAAAATAGTCGAGCCTGCTTTTACAAACTCTCCTTTTGGATGTTGTTTATTATTTTCTTCAGCGCTAATTACGCAAGGAGTGAATTCGTTTGCTGGAACCCTAACGTCGACACGACTGCCTAAGCGTATCATTCCAAACCTCTGCCCTCTCCTCATTTCATCACCTTCTGAAGTCCATGGGATGATAGTTCGTGCTAAGGCTCCTGAAATTTGGTTTACTTCGACAATCAATCCATCTTCTCGCTTGAAAAGTGTTCGAACTCTCTCGTTGTATTCACTTTCTTTTCTGAAAGCAGGTAAGAAAGGACCTCGTCTCTGTCCCTTCCCAGTTCTGTGCTCCATCCTTGTGATCAACCCTTCAATTGGGGACCGGTTCACATGGACATCTAGTGGAGACATAAAAACTGCTGTGCGCCAAACGTCGATTTCAGATTCTTCTCCTTCTGGTACTGCTTCCCATCTTTGTTCGGTTTCAAATGTTAGTGGATCTTCACAAGGTTGTTCAAACCAGGTTCCCGTGTGCTCGTCCTCAACCGATTTTGAAAGTTCATCTTTAGATGGTCTCCTACCAGTCGCCCTTTCACGTTTAACAAACATCACGTGCCCATCAGCAGGAGAAACCACTATTCCTTCATCTCTTGGTATAGGTCTATCAGGATCTCGCCAGAAGTTTGCAAAAAAGGCAGATAACATCAACATTAAAATTCCAAGCGCAGGAGCTATACCGTACAGTGGGTCAACAAACCATGAGACAAGTATGAATCCTGTTCCCATTAACGCTGGTGTGATTACAGGAAGAAATCCTCCTTGGGCAAGTAATGCCAAGGTCTCACCTCATTGAGATTCCCAAGGGTCTTCTGTTGTTCTCCAGGTGACTTCAGGTTCTTTCTCAGTGACCTCACTCTCAGCTTCTTCTGGTTCTGAATCAGTTGCTTGTTCAGTTTCCACAGGCGCCTCTACAGGAGCATCTCCACCAGATACGAAATCGGCAGCAGCCGCCCCTAACTCTGAGCCTTTGAGGTACTTGTTTCCGTCCATGTCATAAGCCTTAGCGAATTCAATGAAAGCGTCTCTATCGGTGATGTCGTTCTTTTCCATGACACCCTGAAGAACTGGTTCTGACCAACTCCAATCATCATCTGATGATCCGTCTGCCTGAGTTGCGTCGCTTGAGTTCTCAGTTTCTTCTTTTTCTTTTTCATCAACTTCTTGTGCTTCTTCAAGAGTCATTTCTGCGGCTCTTGCCTCTACCATTTCTTCCATTCTTTCAGCGATTGCTCGACCCATATGTTGCGATTGCCTCTCTGCTTCAGCAGCTGTCTCAATCATCTCATATCTTCTCTGAATTGCCTTGTTGAGGTCCTCGAATAATGACATATGTTCCATGTACCATGTGTCTCTTGTATTCAATTCGACTACCGCCAAACGCAAGTCGTTATCCAATTCTTCTGCGATAGAGAATACCTTGCCAAGTCTATCTTTCTCTCTGGCATATTTCTCTTCCATCTTCTGCAATTCAGGCTCAAGATGCTCGACTTGCTTGCCCGTTTTGCTGGCCTTCATTTCGAGATCTCTGATTCTTGCATCTTTTTCATTGAGTAAGGCTTCAAGGCTTTCTTTTTCGATTTCTCTTTCGACTATTTCCTTTTCCAAAACTTCAACTTCTGCTTTGGTGTCAAGTAATTCTTTCTCTTGTTGCTCGTATGCAGCATATAATTTCAATAAACGGTCGGTCTCTTCTTCAAGACGTTCTGTCAATTCTTTGATTTGTGATTCTGGAGTGATGGTTCCGGTTTCGGACATAATTCTCACCTTAGGCTACGCCTAATTATTATCCACATTGGCCTTACATATCAAGCCGACGCATGAACATGACATTTTTTCCCAAATATTTCAAGCATTCAAATTCCATCAGTTGCATTCACTAATTCTCTTGCTATACTGACTTCTCCCATAGAATGCCCTGCATCAGGAACGATTATCAGTTCGCTGGTTTCCATGGATTTATGCAATTCCCAGGCGCTCTTAGTGGGGCATACAACATCATATCTTCCCTGGACAATTGTGGTTGGAATGGATTTAACCTTCTCGATATTATTCAAAATATATGCTTCTTCGACAAAAATTGCATTGATAAAATAATGACATTCAATTCTGGCAAAAGCTACAGCGAAGTCCAAATCTTCAGCTTTGTCGAGATACTCTGGGTCAGGGAATAGCCTACTTGTAGCCATTTCCCACCTTGTCCATTCTCGTGCAGCAGCTCGTCTTGTATCTACATCATCACTCGTAAGACGAGAATAATAGGCTTTAATCAAGTTATTTTGCTCTTCGAGCGGAATGTGGTCACGATATGAGTCAAAAGCGTCAGGGAAAATGTGGCTTGCACCGTCTTGATAAAACCAATGAAGTTCACTTTTGCGACACATGAAAATTCCTCTCAACGTTAGACTTAGAACCCGCTCTGGATGATTTTGAGCATAGATCAAGGATAACGTTGAACCCCATGAACCGCCGAAAACGTGCCATTTATCAATACCGAAATTTTCTCTGAGTAATTCCATGTCCGATACTGACGCTTGCGTATTATTATCTTTCAGTTCTGCATATGGAGTTGATTTCCCACAACCTCTCTGATCAAACTGTATGATGTCGAATTTATCAGGATTGAAATATCTTCTGTAAGATGGCTGACTTCCTCCACCGGGACCGCCGTGGATTACTATTACTGGAATTCCTTTGGGATTTCCTGCTCTCTCCCAATGAATCGTATGTAAGGATGAAACTTCCAAAAATCCGGTTGAATAAGCCTCAATTTTTGGATACAGCACGCTGTCGATTGAATCTGTTGAGATTTGCATGTACCTCGCAAATATTCAAAGGACATGTTATTTTCTATTTTGGGAGATGTTTATCGACAAGGGTTTTTTCGGGAAAACATGGGCAAAAGGAAGGCCACTGACGTGTTTTCAGATTGGGCTAAAATTGGTAAGGACGAAGGTATGGAAAGAGGCCATGGGCCATCGGTTTCAGCGATGCTCGACCTTGCCCTACCAAAACTCCGAGATGACTTTACAGCAATCGATATCGGTTGTGGAAATGGTTGGGTTGTAAGACTTCTTCACGACATAGGTGCTTCGCATGCGGAAGGGGTTGATGGAGCTGTTGAGATGATAAATAAAGCCAAAGAAATCGACCCTGAAGGACTTTATTCTCTTGCAACTCTTCCAGACTGGCAACCCGGAAAAAAATTTGATTTCGTTCATACGATGGAATTTTTATATTATCTGAACAAACCAGAAGACTTTCTCAAAATAGTAAAAGAAAACTGGATGAAAGAGGGAGGTATTTTTGTGGCTGGAGTTGACCATTATCTCGAAAATGAAGATTCTCTCACTTGGCCAGAACATGTAGGAGTACACATGACTACGTACTCAATAAACGAATGGAAGGACCATATGGTAAATGCTGGTTTTTCTGATGTTGAATTACACCAAGTCGCAAGTAGTGAGAAATTTGTTGGAACTTTAGTTATGCTTGGCCGAGTTGATGCCCTTTAGGCCCACATAACTTGATGTTACCACTGAAGAAGGGGCATTGATTGCAAGTTTCAATCTCTTCGATAGGAAGCCTTTCTGGAGCATTAGAATCGGTGCTTGTCGCACTAATTTCTCCAATCCAAAGTATAAGTTCTTGCAAATCATTCATTGCGGATAGATATTCATCATCTCGCATTCTAATCATTCTACCTGATGCCGCAACATGAATGGCTGGAGGCAGGATTGTTCTTCTTTGGTTTAGGGGTTTAGTTGATTCAGATTCTTCAAGAGCCATGCAATAAAGAGCTAACTGTAATCTATGTTTTCTGAGGATTTCTTCTTCGGCAGGAGTCTCCGCATAGGGGCTATGTTCGTTTCTTGTCCTCTGTAATCTGTGTCCATTGTCAGGATCCTCAGAATTGAAATTTTCAAGACAGCCTGTCGTTTTCGAATCAACTACCTGTAACCACTTACTACCATCTTTGTTCTCAAGAGCCAGCACCAAATCTATTCTTCCGTTGAATATAGTCTCTATCGTATTGATATCTGAGACTTTCAAGTCACCTTTAGGAGTCCATACATTCCTCGAAAGGCCTTCTGGTGAGTTTCTTATCGAGAGATAAAATGGTAATTCTGTTCTCAACCCTTCAACCTTGAATCCATCAAATTCTTTGCCGAGAGTCAGGAATCCGAGATTTCCATTCCTCGTAATTTCACCTAATTCATGTAACCTTTGTTTTGTATTTTCGAGTATTTGATGGTCCGTAATCGTGCTTTGAGCCAATACTTCGGAGAGAACTTTCTCGTCACTGAGTTTATCTTCCTGTTTAGATACCCATGTAGAATCTAAGTCACTGACTTCTGAACCAGGGTTTGCCAAGCCTATCTCAAGAAGACGATGGAATAACGAACCAAACTCAGTTGCTTTTGGCCAATTAGATCTCGCTTCGCTGGACGGAATGAAATCAAACCTCTCCGAGTTCCAATTTGAAACCGATGATAACCAATAACGTCTCCTGCATGACCAAGCATTATCTAGCGAATGAGAAGCAAGTGGAAGTGTGAAATTACTATTTTGAACACTGTAATCCTCGGGCACCTCTTCCACGTTTTGAATTATTTCATATCGTGCTTTCCACGTATCGACAATCGAAATTGTTTCTCCGATTTCAAAACATTCTGGCTGGTGGAAAATTGAAATTGATTGAACTGAATTTGAACTGAGGTATGAATTTTGATAAAGCGCCCCAGGATTTAGGGTTAAGGTGTTATTCGTTTGGTCAATACCCCCATTTGACCAAGGACAGCCCTCATTTCCAGCTTTTATGCTAGAATAAGCCAAACCATCTAGGAACATTGTACCCATCGTTTGTCGCCCATCGCCACGTCTAATCTCAACCGCTCCAGATGGGGCAGTCTTGGTCTTTTCAGGAATGCCTCCTGCGATTATCAACCTCTTTTCCGCTCTGGTTAATGAAACGTAAAATTGACGCCTTCTTTCAGCCAGTTGTTGACCATTGTCAAACATACTTGCAAGAGTCCATGAACCACTTTCGGGCTTTTCATCTCCTTTCCAAGGGTGTATTCGTCCTGCGACTATATTTGGAGTAACAAGGACATTATCATTCGATGCAAATGAAGAATCCCTGGTGCCTGTTGAGAACAAGTCATACAGCACAACAATCGGTGATTCAAGACCCTTTGAACTGTGTATTGTCAAAATCTCAACGGCCCCACTAGTGCTTGGAGAACTACTCTTTGGGCCATCAGTTCCAAGGTCGAACAGTCGCTTTAGCCTATTACTAATTATTGCGGGGTCGTCTCCAACGAGTTTAGAGATTTTATCATATAAATCCAGCCAATTTTCCACATCTTGTCTATCGCCTTCTTTAGGATAGAAATATAATAAATCGGAATAATCAACAACCGTATCAATCGCTTTTCTGATATTTCCTTGCTCCGATAATTGTTTTACTTTGGTTAGAAGAATTCTGACACTTTCATTAGGACTGTTTTGAATTAACAAATCTAGTTGATTTGCTTCATTATTTGAGATAAAGTTAGAAATCTCTTCATCGGTTAAACCCACAATAACAGAACGAGCAACTCCCAGAGATGCTACGCGATTGTACGGGTGGATAAGAAGTTCAAGCATTGCCATCATTGGTTTTATTACTGGTCTGTGCAAGAGCAATCCTTGTTTGTCTGCCATGGCAGGTACACCATACCTTTCTAACGCTTTTACTAGTAGAGGAATTCGTTTTCTTGATGCTACAAGAATCATTACATCCTCTGGCCTGAATATGGAATCAGGTTCGGATACATCAATCCAAGAATTATTTTCAGAATCGAATATTCTTGCACATGATTTATTCAATAATGCAGATATTCGCTTTGCTAGTAAATCAGCACATAACTCGATATCTTTGGAGCCTTGATGTATGAAGGGGTTTTTGGGTATTTGAGGGTCTAAATCCAACTCCAATTCACTAGTTCTCGCTGGCAGTATCCATTCTAGTTTTGCATCATCATTTCCCGGTTTACCGGGTAATAGATTCTGTGCTTCTGCATGCCATGGCCCGGGTAGTGTGTGATGTCTCTCATCGAAAGTATCCTCGAAAATATTATTCATTGTTTCCAATAATCTTGGTGATGTTCTGTAGTTTGTTGACATCTCGATATGTCCTTCTGCTCTTCTTGATTCAGATTGAGAGGATAAATTATGGTCGAAATCATCGAGTTTATGCGAAATCCATTCTTCTCTTTTTGATTCATCAGATGCAATATCTTTTGCTGATTCGAAGGTGGAGGTCTCTCCTCCTTTGCCGGGAATGGGTCTTGGATCGCGTGAACTACCAGATTTTCTCAAATTATTCATTCTGTTTTCCATTAGTAATTCTTCAGAATTAATACTGCGTATGAAATCAACAGCTCTTCTCATAACCGTGACCTCTGCTTGTCTGAATCGGTAAATCGACTGCTTCATGTCTCCAACTATACATATCGTTGGATCCCAATCTCCTGCGGGAGGTGGTGATTCACCACTTTCCAATTTTCTTCTTCCCCAGAGTCTTGCCAACAAGCGGAAATGTTGAGGATTGGTATCTTGGTATTCGTCTATGATAAACGCTCTGAATTGCCGTCGTAAGTTTCTCAACAAATCTATTCTTTTCAGGAGGTCAGACTTTACTTCTGCATTCTCGCCACAAGCCGTTATCGCACGATTGAGATGGTCGTCTGTCCACGGTTCGCCTGAAATTGAGTCCAGTTCATCAATTACGGTTGTTGGATACCATTTCCTACAAACCGATGGGCACCTTGTCAACAATAAATCTTCAGCAAGGCGATGCATGTCATCATGGTCAACTACACCTTCGATAGTCTTGAGCTTGCTAAGTATTTCCTTTACACCTTTGTGGACCGTGAAAAGATCTTTTATGACCTGCAACTCTAATTCGGTAGACAAACGCATTTCTGAAGCAGGTGAGAGTTGTGGAATCGGCAATGATAGTCTTGGAGGGTGTGCCATTTGCCCTGGAACCTCAGATGGGGTATTGAGAAGGGGATTAAACAAAAAAGAAGCCTTGCCCAGGTTTCTAAGTAAGAATCCCTGATTTGTTGATAATAATTCTCGGATAGGCGTTGATACAGTCCTGACATTATCAATAATCATTTCTTTGACATCTTTATCCAGAGTACAATCACGCTTCGTTAAAATTCCTGATGGCCAACCTTTACTCTTTGGTGGTCGATCGCTAGGCAAGGGTTTACAATTCATTTTTTTGAGGTTTGTATCTGATATCATCGCGTGACTTGCAAGGAATATCCATTGTAATTTTTCAGCATCTGAGGAAATGTCAAGAGTGCAAAGGTACTGTAAATATCTGAATCGCGTCATTCCTACAGGTTCATCAGCGCCTAAAACAAATCCCGCGGAAGCATCAAGCCAATAATTACACCACTGAGTCGTTAAGCCCCTAAATTCTGAATACCAGTCATCCAAAATTTCATTCACTGGATCTAAGAATAAATGCTCAAAGTCCTCAACTTGTAGCTGATCTCTATTTTCAACATTCAAATTTCTCGAGGCTTCTTCTACAAATAATGATTTTTTCAACATACCACGAATCACTGTAGATGAAGAATTTTGTCCACCAAGCAAAACCGATAACCGGTTTCTTGATTGAAGGAAACTGTCTATGTTACCGCTTAATCCTAGTTCGATGCCATCGATTGGACTTTGTAATCTCCACGCTGCTCTAATTGCCTCTTCACGTAAAATTATCGATGAATCTTCATCGATTTGTTCCGAGGCAGGATCTTCTGAAACAAGGCCTATCCACGGAGTAACTATTGACGACAAGAATGAGTCAATTGTCGAAATAGGTGCATCGTCCAATAATGAAAGTAGCATCTCAACATCGCCTTGATTGCGTAACCTGACATCATGAACTCCCGCATCATCTTGCTTTGAAACGGGTTGTGCACGTAACCTCGTGATTTCTTTTCTAATTCTGGCTTTAAGTTCAGCCGCCGCTTTTCGCGTGAAGGTTATGGCCACAGTTTCTGTAGGTAGAAGTCCTGGCCATTGGTCTAAAGATGACCTTTCATTGGAAGGGCATCTTATGGCTCCTTGTCCTTTGAGTGGAATTCGTGGTGCAGGTGGGAGAAGAATTGTCGCTCTTTGTTTCCTCGAAAGAAGATGTTGAATATACCTACTAGCCATAACTGTAGTCTTACCAGTTCCTGCGCCTGCGTCTATCGCAATGTGTCGGTCAATATCGAGACCAAGTGATTGGGAACGATTGAATTTGACCATCAAGAATCACCTCGTTTCGAGCTTGCGCAAGCATCAGCAATTCCACAATATTTGCAGTTCTCAGACGATGGCTCCGGATGGATATTTCCCTTTTTTATTCCTTCAATAACTCTGGTTGCAGTTGTGATCCTCTCTCTCATCCAAGCTCTAAAAGGATTTGACGACGATTCTAATTCAGAACCGGGTAAACGATAATGGCCATGTGTATGGCTAGTTATCTCGCCTATGCTTAGATGTTCTACAAATTCATCAAATTCTGGGTCTAATTCAATTCTATGTATCGTATCATTTCCGACCGTTGTCACCCCAACTCCAATAACTCTGTCCCCTGGGTTTGAAATCTCCCAAGCTCTTGCATATAGAGCGAGTTGTAATTCTTTGAAAATAGAATTAAGATGACGTTGTTCATCACCATTATCCTTAGTCCCATCGACAGATTTGATATCTCTAATTACGATTAATCTCTTTGACTTTGGCGGAGATGAAATATCAAAATCTAATGGGATTACATCTGAGAAATCTGCATCCATACCTCCATATTCTAACTTTATTTCATCCACTCTATCTATGCGACCGTTAACCTTTACAGAAGTTTCAGATTCAGGTAATGAAATATCTGCTGTATATTTCTCGTTAGTTTTAATCTGCCATTCTACAGCAATGGGTGAAGCGTTTGTTAAACCAAAGTCGGCAATTATCATTCTTCCTAATCTACCACCAATCGAAAGTTGTATTTCTTCCTCAATAAATGAATTCCATTCTTCGGGACTTACTCCAACTAGGTCTCTGCACCGATGAGCGGCAACGCCGTCGACTCTTTTCATCCAAGGGGCAATTTCTTGTAATTTATTCAAGGCAATAATCCATGCATTCTCTGGATTTTGTATCTGCCCTGCATTTAATGGATTTGATAGAACAGATATTTTGTTTGGTTCTATGCCATGGGCATGGAGTATGGTTTCTTCGATTTGGTGAACAATGTCTCCTCTTGTAATTGCAGCCAAATCTTCACGCAAATCTTCTTCTCTGGAAACCCTCATATGTTTTTCATACCATGCTTTTCTTGGACAGTCTAACCACGATTGTAAACGACTTTGAGACCAAGATTTTGGTGTATCATACTCAACAGAACTTCTTCCAAGGATGGAATCGAGTTCACTAAATTGGGTAGAAGGAGGGGATATTGGGCGTGGGTCTATTGGAAGCCCTGTATGTTTTTCACCCTTCAAACCTAGATGGGGCCACACTGGTGAAGACCTACCATTTGCGGAGGTATATCTAGAAGGAGTTAGTTTTAGTCCTGAAGTGGTTACTAGGTTTGTTGCCTCGTCAAACGGAAAAATCTCTCCTTCTTCTAGGCTCGGGGATATAATTCGTCTATCAATTTGGTCGCTTAGAATTTCATTTTCTGCAGCATATAGCATCCCCTTGTAGTTGTTTGGCATAAGATGTGGTGACCTATTTTCAATAACCGACAAGCCCGCACGCTGAACGGAATCTCTGGGCAATCTCCCACTGCGATGAGTTGTAACATTGTTATCGATAATTTGCATGGAATTAACCCTGAAAAACAATATATTTTCCTTGTCAACTGTTTTCCATTCCCATGCTCTATTCTGTGTATTAGGGTGCCATTCTTCTGACAAAATTATACTAGGTGGCCGATTTAATTCTTCGATTTGTCCACTTTGTTTCAAAGTATTGAACCACTCATCTAAAGGTCCTGAAAATTCAACTCCGTCTTCGATCGTAGTGTCGATAATAATCACGGTTTTTGCACAATTCAAATAATGCCTTAGAAGATGCCTTCCAATCCGCAATGGCTCATCTGGTTTATGCAATCCCAATTTCATTCGTTGATTATCATCAAGCCAAGGAATTGGCCTACTCTTCATGGACCACTTTGTGGAATCCAAACCACAAAGAATGATTGTGTCGGCCTGAACTCCGTATGCTTGGGAATAATTCATTACCTGGATCTCAGAATCGCTACCTCTAGAGGTTGCAGTTTCGGTGTTCTCTGCTATACTGGTAACCAAATCAATGATGTTTTCAATCGAAATCTCAATTCCTTCGAGAGAGAATTTTGTAATTGCAGAATAGAGTGTCTGAAGGCTTTGAATATTATTTGAATTTGAGAAATCTTGCCTCGTTATATCATCCCATTTGATTTTAGTTGCAGTGGAGTTAAACCATGAGATAACACTTGATGGAGACTCGTTTACTGGAAGTGATGTTTTGGTGGAGCAACCAATAAAACAATCTGTATTTATTTCTCTATCGTATTCAGGGAGAAGGGGTTGCATCCAGTTTGCAAAGGCCAGAAGCCACCATTGACACTCTTCTAATTCTCTCGACCTTTTTTCTTCGTTAACACCGGCTCTGGATGATGCACTTGCAAGGGTAAAAAGCCAACGTGACAATGTTCCCTTGCCGCCCAATAAATGGAATCCTCTCGCCAGCTCAGCCATTACCTCTGCATGGAATATCGGTTTCCATTCCTCATTTTGTGGGTGAATCAAATCGTTGAAACTTAGGTCGATTGGTAAACCAATTTGAGAATTGATATCGGTCAGCCTTGACAAGGACCATGCTTCCTCTCCATTTGCTATATTCATTATCTCTAATAATTGTGCAATTGAAGGACTTTCAATCAATTTCTTTGCACTACTACTAATATTTATGCCGATGTGGTCAAGATGAATTTTCAAATCTGATTTTAATGAATCTGGGTCACCTGAAATTATCACGCTATTTGCACCGAGTTTTGGAATTAAATTTGCCAATGCCAATACCTCATGGCTCTCTTTTTCGACAATAATTCGGTGAATTGAAGTATTTTTTCCCTTGCCAATTGGTGTTTGCCAATCACCTGAATTAGACTGTTTTTTTACTTCATGCTCAGGAACCCATGAAGGCAACTCTGATTTGGAGGAGATCGAAGAAATATCGTGGATAAATTCACCATGGTAGCCAAGCCTATGTGAACCAGGATTTACTAATTGGTGGACTCCGGTGAAACGAGATATCTCGCTTAGTAATTCAAGGCTGAGTTCGCTTATTCCAGTAGGATGGTCGAGCATAATAATCCCATCAATATCAGATATTGTGAAAGGTGAAATTTTAGCCTCCTGTAACGATTTTAGAACTTCTCTTTCGACTCTCAATGGATGAGTTGAATTGTACTTTTTCCCAATTTCAATTAGGACATCGTCACACACCTTCGCTCCAGGGTCCTCTTCCCAATTCCAAGGTGATTTCAACGATGAAATTTCTTTGTAAAGTGAGAGGAGCCTTCTGGTTTTGGATCGATTCCATTTTGCATTTGGATTACTCATCAATCCTGATAATCGATAATCCTGAGAAGCCATCTTGAGCCCCTCGTGTGCCCTCTCAAACAAAATTCCATCATCTTCCATAACTGAAGGTAATCTCAAGTCGAGATGTAAAGTCGAAATTAATCTCTTTAAGGTAACATGTAATGTTGTATCTATCAATCCAGATTTACCAGTATCATGTAGACGTTTTATGCTAATTTTTCTAGATGCTTCGGTAGGATACAACACCATTAGTCTGTTTCTTGATATTAAAGCGTCAAATAACCAACTCGGCATAATCTCTCCTGCTGGAGTTTCTTCCATGGTAACTCCTGAGTTCAAAGATTGTGCAGATGACATCATTCCCAAAGCCTCGTATCGGTCTTCGTCATTGACAGTGGTTCTTGAACCCATGCATAAAAATTCGTGATAACTATTGATAACATGTAATCTATCGGTCGAATAATGCGACCATATATCGTACTAGTTGCTATATTGTTTTCAATCTCATCTATCCACTCTGCCAGTGCTGGGACCGCTGTTGAAGTGGATGACGTTGGAGCCTCATTCGGAGGCATCACACTCAATACAAATACCTCAGGAAATATTACTTCCAATCTCACAGATTTGCCGTCAATAGTTGAATATTATACTGCCACTTGGTGCACTAATTGTGTCTATGTTGAACATGCACTTGACGATATAGAAAATAATGGAACAAATATTCAACAATTTCATTTTCACCGTGACCAAGACTCAGAAGACCCATGGGGGACAACTACTGGAGAAGCAAGATGGGATAACCGCTACGACGGCGGACAGCCTCCTACTGTTGTTTTCAACGGGAGCATGAAGCAGGTGGGGAGCGTTCCAGAATCTGACTCCTTAGAAAATGATTACATCGCCTTGGCTGGCCAATCTCTCAACTTAGGTCTCGGAAGTTCCTCGATGACTTGGGTAAGTACTACTAATTCTACTGGGGTATTTAGCTGGTCAATTTCACATTCCGAAGATTTAGTTCCTGATGGTGGAGACCTAGTTAGTATGGTTTGGATTACAGAAAGATACGCATATTTCCCTGACGGAAGTAACGGAGTTGAAAATTATCCCCATGTTGTAAAAGGCATAATTGAACTAGGTAATTCAAGCGTTGGCACAATGAATCTCACCCTGCCAGATGCTCATGATGGAAATGATTTGCAAATTCATCTAATTCACCAAATTGTACCCCCGGAAATTATAGATGATTGTGAAGTCACTGACGATTGTAGTTCAGAACCAAAGGTGGTTGAGGATGATAAAGGGCTACCTAGTATTGGAATTGTTGCAGTGTTATCTGTTTCAATAATTGCAGCCATTACAACTCAGAGAAGGCTTGAATGATTCTTTCAACATCCTCATCTGTAATATGCAAATGTATAGCAATTCTTACTCTATTGTGAGGTAAGTCAAACATATCAATTCCCTTAATTCTGAGTTTTTCTACGAGTTTCTTAGCAGAACCAGTATAATTAACGTAAACAAGATTTGATTCAACAGCTTCTAAATCGACACTGAAATTTTCCATTTTGTTGATTTTTTCTGCAACATATCTTGCTCTAGTGTGATCTTCAGATAGTCGTTCGACATGATGGTCTAAAGCATATATTGCGGCAGCGGCAAGAACTCCAGCCTGCCTCCAACCGCCACCGAACATTTTTCTCCATCGGTGAGCTTTTTCGATGAATTTCTGACTGCCAACTAAAACCGAGCCCACTGGCGCCCCCAATCCTTTGGAAAAACAAATTGAAACTGAATCATAATCTCTACACATCCTTGCAACGTCAACACCAGTCGCTATCGATGCGTTGAATATTCTCGCTCCGTCGATATGAGTAGCACAATTATTTGCTTTAGCAACGGCTGCTATCTCGTCTAGTGCATCTTGTGTATAACAAGCACCTCCTCCTAAATTAGAGGTGTTTTCCACACAGATTAGTGTGCAATCTGGATAATGGGAACCTGAACCTTCAGCCTTCCTAATCGCGGATTGTACCTGCGTCGCAGTCATGATGCCCCCCTTTCCTTCCACCAAAGCAATCGATGCACCACAAAGTGCGGCATACCCTCCACCCTCATATTTGTAAATGTGAGCAGTCTTATCGCAGATGATTTCGTCACCTGGAGAAGTATGGGTCTTCAGAGCAATAGCATTTGACATCGTTCCACTAGCTACGAATAGCGCGGCCTCTTTGCCAAACATCTTAGCAACTCTATTTTGGAGTTTGATGACTGTTGGGTCATCGCCCAATACGTCATCACCAACCTTAGCAGATTCCATAACTTTACGCATTTCGGAAGTTGGTTGAGTAACTGTGTCACTGCGGACATCTACCCTGTCAGATGGATACTCGCGCATGGTCGGTCGAGCATGCAATACCTCAAAGCAGTTTCAGGTCACTCGTTATGGCGTCAACAGTCATCCTTGTTGCAGGACCTATACCCAAAACCGTAACAGTTCCCGCTGGAATTTCGGTCCTTCCAGCATCTTTTACAAGATGTGAGACCAAGCCTGCCGTCATTGCTTTTGCATATAGCTCCCGAATATGTGTTTCGTCGTCAGCCCTAACAACAATTTTTCGAGACCCGGAATTATTCCAGCGTTCAGAAAGTCGAGGTGCCTTTTTCCTAGCTTTCATTGCGCAGTCTACTGCTGCGTGAGCGCACTGTGCTGCAAGTTTACCCTTTGACAATTTCAGATCGTCCCGAACAATGAGGATCATCGTTACTTCATCAGGCGATGATGACATCTGTTTCACCAACTGAAGTTTCTCGGTTATCTGCATACGAAATGTCACTGGTCAGGTTAACCAACCATGGAGCAAGCCAAACAGCTGTCACTAGACTCGCCATTACGTGCATAAAATCAAATGGCAATCCATTCAAGATGTATAGGAAGAATAGTTCTCCAGACATCCCAATTTTGTATATCGATAACGACACCCACCAACCGAACAGAATCGAACAAACTACGCTTGAAAAAATCAATTTCTTCATCACTATTTGTTTGTCATGAATCAGATTGATTTTTGAGCCTACCAAAGCAATAATAGCCCAACCAGTTGCTTGAAAAATTGTCCAATAACCGTGTGATAAGAATAGATTAGACAGGAGCGTAGCCATTACTGCAAAGGCCATTCCTCTTCTCGCTCCTAATGTTGCTCCGATCACAAGACACATCACCGTCAATGGTTGTACATTTGGCAAGGGTTCCAGAACAATTCTGCTTGCAGCTGCCGCAATTGTTAATGCTGATAGTACGAACATCTCTCCCTTTTTTGTGAAAGATGGTTTGCACAATAGTACGTAGCAGAATGCGATTATTGCAGAATTAAAGAGTAACATTTCTGATGGAGCCAAGGCCGGCCCGTGGACACCATCGGTAAGTACCATGAAGAGGCCTGAGAGGACATATCTCTTGAACTTCACGCTGGCTTCCATCTTACTACGCTATCTTCATCGATGATTGTATCAGTCATTCCTTGAGACGACAGTTTGCCATCAACCGTAAACTCCCACCCTTCACCAGATTCTTCGTTGAATGAGATTACCCATGAACCAAAATCATAATTATCAATCTCTACAATTAATCCCTCTTCTTCAGCAACATGGAGAGTGATTTCTTCCACGCTGGTAAATCCAGATAGTCCCCCCACCTCTAAATTACCTGATTCTAATTCGATGACAAACACTTGTGTGCCAACCCATTCTTGTGGCCAATCATCATCCCAATCGGTACTTTCAGGGCTAAGTTTAGACACATTTTCCGACCACAAATTTACCAATTGTGGAAATATCAAAATCAGTAGAATGAATGATACGAGTAGCCCTACTTTGAAGCCTAATTGCTTATTTCTTTTGAAGACTAAAGGGAGGATAAGTATCGACAAAATTGATGAGATGGCGATCGCATAAATTTTGGATGGTTGTTCTTGTTTGGAATATTCTGTACTATCTGAAAAAACATACAGAATGCCATTGTCATTTCCAAAGGTCAGAACTCCTTTTCCATTGGTGGAAATGCCTGCAGTAGTGTATGTTCCGAATTCTGAAAAGATAATTTCTGAATCTGAAACATTTTCCCCAAATAACCAACCGCCACCAGGGGAATTAATAGGGAAACTAACCATCGATTTATCGCCATAATCGATAAGTGAAATCTCTCCATTCGAGGTTGATTCTTTTCTCTCAATTTCCACGCATGAAGATTCACATTCCAGTGTGATGATGCTTTGGCTTGTAGCAAGATAGACATTATTTGCATTTATTATTGGTATTGCAGGAGAACTCCCTTCATCAGAAATTACTAAGTCATCAAGATATATCTTTGAGCCTCCGTCCGTTTGTAAATGAATTAATATCCCTGCCGTTGTTATTATTGGAGCATGTCGGATTTTACCGTTAAAATTGTTCAGTTTCGTGAACTCACCAGTTTTTTTTACATCATACAAGGAACCGTTTTCGTTTCCAATAAGGTAGGATTCATCAGTAACCGTAACGCCGTTTCTCCAACCAATTTCACCAAAATCAGCAAAGAAGTTTGTAGTACCATCCGCCAAACAATATGACCCTATACCGGTTCGGGTTGGCACGATTAAGGCATCATCATCTATTGCCATTTTACCAGTAACACCCAAGGTTTGAATCTCGGTTTGTATTTCCCAAATTAGAAATCCGTTTTCTGGATTTAATGCGGTGACTTTTCCATCAGTCCAACCAACAATAAGCATGTTTGGCCAATCGCCACATGCTGAGGTTTTTGCTGTCACATAAAGCAAAGGGGACATGTCGTGCTGAGTAGATGTTTGACTTTTATATCTCCAATTTTCAACACCTGATGAGAGGTTGAATGAATAGACATTAGGTCTCTCATCTCCTGTCCAAAACCCTGATGTTCTTACGAATACCTGATCTTCAACAATTAACGGTGATGTAGAGATATAGCCGTTATCTAAGTCTTTACTCCATACCAAATTGTGTGATGTTTCTGCATTTGCTACGATTGTGAATAGAAAAATTACTACTAAGATAGAAGCAATTCTTTTCATTAAACATGCCTCTGAATAACTTCCCTTAGAAGAGCACTTACCTGTTTTCCATCTGCGGCTCCTTTGCATTCCTTCATCACTACGCCCATCAAAGGGCCCATTGCAGCCATACCCTTCTCACTGACAAAATCCAAGCGAGATTCAACTACTTTTTCGACGATAGCCATTAAGTCACCAGTATCTGCCGGTTTGTATCCTAATTTTTCTGATGCGTCCTCTATTTGATTCATAGAAGGTGATTGCCCAGCAAAGTATTCTATCATTGGAACTATGCCTTCGCGAGTTAATATGCCATTTTCTTTAGCGGCCAGTATTAGTGCCATCAAGCCATAATCACCCTGGTTTTCTAGAATCATGGTCGCCCATGCCTTGTAAGGTAAACCGTTAGCATGGGAAACAAAGTGGTCATCCAATTCCCTTGATACCAGTTGCTTCACTTGGTCATCGCTAATATTGTAAGATTCTAATCGATGAAGTCTTTCTTCCTGAGTCATAGGTAAGTTATCTAATATCATTTCCCACCTTTCATTTGTCAAGGTTAATGGCGGGATATCTGTTTCAGGATACATTCGTGCTCCACCTGGAAGTGGTCGCATCGGAGTTGTTGTCCCATCTTCAGGGGCACCTTTCTTGATTACGACATTTCTTACCTCTTGAGGTATCCTTTCAAACGCTTGAAGTGCTCTGTTGTAAACGCTCTCAAGAGCTAACTCCGCCTGCCATTTTGGCGCAAGGCAGAGCACAAAGGAGTCGGTATCGGATAATTCGTTTCTAACAGCATCAACATGGCTTTGTTCCAAGCCATAGGCTGGTAATTCGTCTGAATGGAAAATTCCTGCAACACCCGCAAGCTTTGCCGCACCTGCTAACTCCCGACCAAGTCTTGGCAATTGGGAGCCATCAACGTCAAATTCTTTCTTTCCAATCAATCCGGAAAATCCAGGAAGGGGCAGGGCCATCATCAAGAAATTTTTGTCGAAACCAGACTTCACCATCTTCGATTCACAATCCGTAAATAAGTGCGAAACGTCTGTTAGAGAGAACATAAATTTGCCCTCAACAATTGATCGAATGTTTTCTGAGTCCATATTTCGGTCTGGAGGCAGTAATGGTAGTCCGTGTTGATTTCTTAGGTGATTTGCTAGTCTGTAAAAATGCAACTGTCTTGCCATTTCACATCGTATGATTTTTGGAATCCATTCAAGATCCTGACACCCTTTAATTTCAACTCTGTCTCCACACATTATTGAAACGTTGAGGTCCTGCCTAATGCTTCCAAGTCCTCTTCTAACTCTTCTCGTGTCTCTGAGTGTTCTGCCAAGAGAAATTGCAGTTTGCTTTGCATGGTCAGGAGTAGTAATGTCTGGAGAAGTCGCTATTTCGATTAAAGGAATCCCCAACCTGTCTAGGTTCCAAGTTACTACTTCTCCATCTGGGGTTAATTCACTATCCAATTTTCTAGCACTGTCTTCTTCTAAACAAATAACATCTATTCCAACAGGGCCTCCTTCGGTCTGTAACTCTCCACCTGTTGCGACCAGGGTTGTGCGTTGGAATCCGCTTGTGTTAGACCCGTCGATTACCGTCTTTCTCATTGTCTGAAGAAGCGGAGAAGGATATGCGTTCAGCATTCCTGAAACGGTTAACGCTATGTCTAATGATTCGGAATCATGAGGCAGAGGAGGTTGGTCATCCAATTCGATAAGGCCGGCATTCGGAGATTTACAATAGATGAATGAACGGTTTCTTTTCGCTTCAAACCTTGTAGCAATATCGATATTACCGCCTTCGCCTACTGCAGAACGTAATTTCCTCTTTATCCGTGGCCAAGACTCTGGAATCGTTTCCATGGTTACATCGTGCAATTCACCTGGTTGGCGAGAATGTAATTTACCAGTTGCTAACTGTTGATGAACTTCTATTCCACACATGAAACCCAAAGACTCTGGGTGCAGTTCAGAGGGTGTCGCGACATCACCATTTGGTTCCATGTACTCACCGGTATGATGTCATTATTATCAGTACATCGTTCACACTGGCTGTAGTGTGTCATAACCTCGTGGACGCATTAATCTACCATCTCGAATCAGATGTTCTATCAAATCTTCAGCCACATCTCTCGGAATATCCATCCGGCCAGCTTCAGTATATACATCGTTGATTTCAACTATCTCTCCGGTTTCTATGTATATCCTCTTGACGATCTCAAGAACTACTCTTTCACGATTCCTAGCAGTAGCTTTCTTACCCGATTGAATAGTGGTCTCATCGAAATTCTCTCCCATCAATTCATATCTCCAAGTTTTCGTAATTCTAATAGCCCTTTCCGCATCCTCCATTGTAGCCTTTTGGGATAAACGGACCCGTGCTGATGCTTGTGCCAACCTGTAAAGACCTTCAATGGCCCTCGCTGAAATTGAGATTGAGTCATTGGATTCCCCTCCTTGCCTTCTTGTTTCAACATAGAATTTTGCGAGGGCGTCTTTCGCATCATCAGTCATTTTGGGATGAATTGTTCTTTTTGCATATGCTACGTATTTACGAATTAAATCTCGATTTACGATACCATCTTTCTCGTCAATTCCACCAGCGTTAGCGGCTTTCGAGGGATCAACTTCACTACCTTGTTCAATTAGAATTTCGGGAACCGCCTCTCCTCTATTTTCCATAATATGGTTTGCAATCATGGTATCGAACTCCGCTTTTGGTTGGTCAGTCAACAACCAAATCACGTCAAATCGAGAAATCAGTGCTGGCTTCAAATTGATTTGCTGGGTGAACGGCACTTCTGAAACGGGTTCGAACCTACCTGCTTTCGGGTTCGCTGCCGCAAGAATAGCACACCTTGTTGATAATGTAGCATTAATTCCTGCTTTTGATATTGATATCCTTTGTTGTTCCATAGCTTCGTGCATTGAGGACCTATCATTTTCATTCATCTTGTCGAATTCGTCAATTGCCGCGAGTCCAAGGTCTGCTAAAGCGAGTGCGCCCGCTTCTAGGGTCCATCTCCCTTCTGCCGCTGAATCCTGCACGGCGGCGGCAGTCAAACCTGCTGCTGATGCTGACATACCTGAGGTGAACCTTCCCCTCGGAGATATTTGAGACATATATGACAATAATTGTGATTTTGCTACACCGGGATCTCCCATCAGTAAGATGTGAATATCCCCTCTGAGACGAGTCCCATCTTTTGCTTTGGAGGCAACCCCGCCAAACAATTGAAGCATCAAAGATTCCTTTTGACGCTTCATTCCAAATATTGATGGTGCTATCGAGTTGGTCAGAATCTCATGGATATCTTCGTTTCTTGATAGCTCTTTGATTTGGGATTCTTCCTCATCAGAAATCTGAATTTCTTCTAGTGGAATGCTGTCTCTTTCAATACTATGAATTCTCAAAAAGATGTCAAATATCGGAGTCTCTTTACCAGATTTTCTTTGTGACCTGACGAATAGCATGCCATTTGCAGTAACTCTATCTCCTGGATTTAATTTACCTGCTAAATCATGTTCTGCTATGCAAAGTATTCTCTCTGGTTGGACACCTCCCCTCAAATTCTCAGGTGGCTCCTGTAATTCAATAAATTGGGTGTTTATCAATATCGATTCCTCTACTCTCTGAACAAATCGTGTCTGCCCCTTCTTCCTGCCACAGCCTCCATCGATTTCGAAGCACTCAATCGGCTCTATCAATTCCTGCTCGTTTGGTTGTGATACAGAAATCGAATGTCCGCATGCTATACAAACAAACACACCTTCGTAAGTTCGTGGCAATACTTTACCGATCTTTGTAGCGATGGCATCGACTGATATCATTGTACCAAGGTCTTCAGATCTTAATTGTCTGACGTTTCTTGTAGCATCTGAAGGTAAATGTATAATCCTGACAAAAGAAATAATCCGTGGAGAACCTAGTTCGGCTAGTAAGAGGCTCAGTGCTTGATTTGCAGCCTGTGTGTTATTTTCCGGTTCCTCAACAATTGAAAGAGCGAAATCTGGGTCAAACGATTCAACTACTCTATAAGATACCTCAAGTGATTGAACATCTGGCCATGAAACTTCTAAGTTGTGAATTGCTTCACTGTAATTGTCTAATAAAAACGAACGCCATCTTGCAGGTAAGTCAAATTCTTGAATCGTCATATGATTACCTCCAACCGGACATAATCAGCGATTGGCGAACACCTATAATGATTGAGGATAATTCTTTCTTCCCCATTGTTTCCACTGGAAACTAATCGCATCACATAACCTCCAATGGCTTCCATTGGAGGACCGCCAAACACATTTCATAGAAGTCCATCGCCGAACCATGCCGGAGCACTCATTTGAACCCATTCATGGAATAATTGAGCGATTTTCTTTTTCTTCCGCAAATCTTGAAAATTCTCTTGGAGACCCAGTAAATAGAGAAATTATGGTACACATCCCCCCTAATGGCGGAGGGCCTTTGCCATGCATAATTTATCTTGCACCCTACACTGGAACCGGATTTGGCAGGGCTAATTGGAAGGCGTTTGCAGAAACCCTTCCTCAGCGTCATGAGCGACTTGTCAGAGAAGGAAAAATGGCTCCTACGGTTCTGGTTATGCCTGATACCTTCACGTCTCTTGGAGGGAACCAATTCATCGATTCTGAGATTATGGGGCACTGGGGTGAATGGTTAAGGACAGACTTGAGAGAGCAAATTATGCAGAAATATGATGTTTCAGGTTTTGGATTAATTGGAAAATCGAGTGGGGGTTACGGCGCTCTTGTGAGAGGAATGTTAGATGACTGTTGGTCTGCTATTGCTTGTCATTCAGGAGATTGTGGATTTGAATTAGTCTTTGGAATAGAGATGGCGGCCGCATTAACCCACATTTCAAAACATGGAAATAAAGACCGCTTTTTGCAGTACGTAAAAGAGTGCAATTCGCTATCAGGGGATGATTTCCATACTCTAATGCTAATTGCAATGGCGGCGACTTTTAGCGATGGGGAATTGCCTGTTGATTCGGGATGCAGGTTTGATGAGGAAAGGTGGGCTCAATGGAAATCATGGGATCCGTTAAACATGATTGAAGACCATCACAACTTACCGGATTGTTGGATCGATGTTGGGAATAAAGACCAGTATAACATTCAATATGGTTTGAGGCAACTGCACAATAGGATGAATGAATTGGGAATCAAACATGAATGGGAAGAATTCGAAGGTACCCATAGTGGCATAGACCACAGATTAGACCTATCTCTGCCTTGGGTAGCAAAACAAATCAGCAACTATTGATTTAATGTGTCGGGAACTGGTGGATTAAATCATGGCAGAGAATCTTGACTACGCTAGTAGTGGCGTAGACATCGATTTGGAAGGAAGTGCAGTGAGCGCCTTGGTATCCTCGCTGGCAAAATCCGTGAGAAGTCCGGGAACTAAGGGCGCACCAGTTGACCTTCCCGGTGGTTTTGGTGGGCTTATTGAATTTGGAGAAAATTATCTTGCTCTTGCTACCGATGGAGTCGGTTCGAAATTATCGATTGCATCGAAGCTCAATCAGTGGCATGGAGTTGGAATTGACTGCATGGCAATGAACGTTAACGATTTGTTGTGCGTTGGTGCAGAACCAATAGCATTTGTCGATTATATAGCAGTACCAAAACCTGACCCTGAAGTGCACCAGGCAATAGGTCGCTCATTAGCAGAGGCGTGCAGAAGAGCAAAGGTTACTCTCGCTGGTGGAGAAACTGCTAGTCTTCCTGGAATTGTTAACGAACTCGACCTCTCAGGAACCGCTTTGGGGTGGCTTCCAAAAGGAAAAGAAATCACTGGTTCTAATTTGCAAGAAGGAGATTTATTGATTGGTCTTCCATCATCAGGAACACACTCAAACGGTTATTCATTAGTTAGGAATGTAGTAAAGCACTGTTCTGCAGACTGGAGTGATGTCGCACCGTTTAGTGTAAGTTCATCAAGAATAGAAAGATTCACTGATGGTGAAATTACTCTAGGAGAGATTTTTTTGAACCCTACACGAATTTATTGTGATGAAATAGTTGGATTGATTCAAGACGGTCCTTGTGATTCGTCAAATATACATGCTATATGTCACGTTACGGGTGGAGGTCTTTCAAACCTATTGAGATTACACGATTCATTAGGCTGGCATATCGAAAATCCACTTCCAATACTTCCAGAATTTGAGTGGGTCCAACAAAATGGAAACATCACTGACAAAGAAATGCATAGAACTTTCAACATGGGCTGTGGAATGATTATTGCTGTTTCTGATAGTATTGCTACAGAAGTTTGTGCTTGGCTAAACGAACGCCTTCCTGGATGTCAAATAATCGGAAAGGTTGTAGATAATGGAAGAAAGGTTACCCATTCAAACCCAGAAATTGTTTTTGAACACTATTGAGGGGTTAAGATGCAAAATGATGCATGGCCGGGCCATAAATGGCTTGAAGGACGAACTATTGTTCACCTTAGAGACTCCCAAGTTAGGCCATCTCACATGCCAAGGGGACCCGCCGCAAAAACCGGAGAGGGTTTTCTAAATCCGGCGATGGCTCCTGCGAGAACAAGGTCTGTGATGCTATTAGCAGATGCTTTAGAAAACGATTGGTTGACCACTGACGGGAAAATTATCAGGGCTTTGGATGCATTGTGTGCTACTGGAGTTAGACCGAGGAGATGGAGAAAAGAAATTCCTAATCAAGAGCGGTTGAGAATTACTGCTAACGACCTCGATATTGATGCTATCAATTGGGGTAAAAATTCACATCTTGAAAATCCGGTGTTGGATGGAATAGAATGGGTTCCTGAAAATGGCAGATTTGAACGAACCGTCGATGGTTCGGTTGAAGATGGGATTCATTGGATAAACGGGGATGCGATGAACCTTATGACTCAGTCACCCTTTCAATGGATTGACATCGATCCTTTTGGTTCCCCTGTAAAATTCTTAGATACCGCTATCCAAGCAATTTCAAGAGTTGGTGTACTGGAGGTTACCGCAACAGATACGGCTGCGCTTTGTGGATCTGCAAAAACAAGTGCATTGAGGAGATATGGTTCAGTGGGAATCACCGATTCATACATGCATGACGATGCTACGAGAATTCTGCTCGGGACAATAGCAAGAATCGCTGCAATGCACGATAAATCAATGCGACCAATAATTTCGCTTTTTGACGGCCACCATGTTAGAGTAAGCGTTTTGTTGAAAAAATCAAAAGACGAAGCAACAAAATGGAGTGATAATATTGGATACAGAATTCGTTCAACACCTTATCATTTTTCAAAAATCCCGGAAGGAAAATACTCAGGCCCCATGTGGACCGGCCCGATTTTTGATGCAAAAATCGCTTCAAGAATGACTACTGAGAGAGCGATAGAACTTTGCTCGGGACGGGAAGAAGACTATCCCGAAGATTGGACTGAAATAGACATTGAACATTCCAAAAGGGAAATTGAAAGGTCGGTTGTCCACATCTCTGATTCTGCTGAACTATTGTCAGATGAACACCTACTTGTTGCAGTTAACGACCTTGGCATTGCTGCAAAAATCAAACACATTCCATCTATGAAGAAATTAAAATCCGGTTTAGAAAATCTTGGTTACAGAATGGCTAGATGTCACATGCCTGAAGCAATGTTCGCTACAGATGCTGATTGGGAAACTGTTCTTGAGGTCGCAAAATCAGCCGAATGAGGGGTCGATTTCATTTTCTGGCGCAGGTAGCATAGTTTGTGAGTTTTCAAACACTTCTCTTACACTATCTTCAATTCGCTTTGCATCCTCTAATAGTGATGTAAGCGGGATATCTATTTCGGTATAATCGCTAACGGCTTCAAGAGCGATTGCTGCTGCTCTAGCATCTGGATACATTGGATTGCAATCCGCCAATATCGCTGTTATATCTAATCCTAAACGGTCTCCTTCAGCAATTAGATACCCCGCAATACCTGAAACAATACCTTGCTTGATTGGGTCGACTCCAATATCGCGAAGACGACCTCTTCCTTTTTTTGATGAACTGACACCATAAAGGGAACCATCTCTATCGTCAATATTTTCTCTTGCCACTCCATCGATGATGATTAATTGTTCAAACCCGCCTCTTGTAAACCATTCGAGTACGGTATTTGCGAACAATATATCTCTTTCAGGACCAAATCTTACCTCTGCGGTAAACACGCCTACGTCGTTTCCTTGATACACCCTTACCGGATGCTTCGGTACTTCATGGTGTATCAAAGCCATTGCGGGGAATTCAGAGTTGAGAACTGTTCCAAGTTGTTGTAACTTTAGCTGCGAAATTATGTGCGATGCGGCAATAACCCCGACCATTCCTACCGTTGAAAATCCACAAATTGCGATACCGCTCGTCTTTGGATTTGCATCCTGATGCAAAACTAGGTCGTACTTCTGCATCTCCGCCATAAATACACCTCAATGAGTCTAGTTCAAATTGATTACGAAATCACTCGACAAATTCTTCCCAATCTTCCTGACCTTCTTCACGATACCACCAGACTCCAACTTCGTCTTCGTACCATTCTGTTCCATGCTCGTCCACGGAGATACCCGAATCCTCTTCTTCGTAAGATTCCTCGGTGTATTCTTCTTCGTATTCTTCAATTTCTGTATCGAATTCAGAAATGACGTCTGGCCTTTCTGGAGCTTCATCGACTATATCTCTATCTTCAATTTCATCTAAAGCGGTTCCTATCGGTAATGGCTTGTTTGTCCTTTCTCTCTTCGGAAGGTCTTGGTCAAACTCTAGGTCATCCTCTGACCAATCTTCAATATCGCTATTTCTGATCCTGATTACGACTATTCCAATCAAAGCGATTAGCGCAATACCACCTACTGCGCTAATGTAGACAAGTGCATTGCTACCGCCTTCTGCTGAATCTTTGTTTTGGTTTTGATTGGTGTTGTTCTGGTTTTGATTTTGTTGATTATTTTGTTCTTCTTCAATATCCAAGTTCCACATTATGTCTACTGTTCGCTGTAAGTCGCCAACCGTTGTATAATCTGTTGGCCCCTGCCAAAAATCAATTTCTATATTACCAGATGATAATCCTGAATTTTCAAATCCATCTTCAATTGAAAAGAATATTATGATATCTTTTGATTCACCAGCAGTCAAATTAAAATCACTTTGCCCTGATTTTGGTTCAAACAAAATATAATCTGACCACTGCGACCAGCCATCAGGCTCCAAAGAAATGTCTAATGTGTAGTTATTTGGATTGTTAAATGAACATGTTATTTCATCATTCGAATCAGGATTAATTTTAACCTCACCGCAATCGATTGTAACCAATTCCATTGAGGTTGGAGACCAGGGTTGATTGGTATTGTTTCCATTGTTGGTCTCATTCTCTGTTATCTCGGTTCCATATGGATGGATGGTCAATGTCAAACCTTGGCCGTCATTCAAGTAATCAGGTTGTGTAATTCGGATGTTTAACTCGCCGCCATCACCAAAATTCAGTGCAAATAAGGCTAATCCGCCTGACACTGTAGTGGTGCCAGAAGACGAGTTATTTGTTGTAGAGTTAGTTATTGTCCAATCCAAAGTCGCACCTTCCAAGAGATTCGAATGTGATTGTAGTGTTGATACAACATCGATTCTTATGTCGGATTCGCCATCTGAATCCAGAATATAGTAGTTTGAATTTGCTGACATCTGTACCTCAACCAAAATTTCAGATGAAATATTTGTTGAAGATTCTGAAATTGGCCTGGTTGTTAAATCTCCACCGAATCCAGAGTAATTCGCATAAAATATCACATCGCCGTAGACCTCTGATGTGAATGTCCCTAACTCTGAGAAGTCCGACAGAGAGATTGCATCCCAACTCGTTGAAATCGGGTATGTTCCTTGAGATGTTACCATAGATACGATTATTTGGCCTTCAGGAACTCCTTTAACGCCATCGATTGTTGCGGATATCGACAAATCAAACGGCATACCAACTTGGATTTGATTTGAAACTGTCATAGATAATTCAACGCTACTTGGTACGTCTATTCGCGGGTATGCAGGTCCCGCTGTTGTAACTTCAGATGTGAAGTTTCCATATTCGTCAACCGCTACAATTGCTGCATAGTAAGAAACCCCATCTGTTAATCCAGAGATAACAGTGGTATTATTCCCAGAACCGATTGTCGCGTGTGGAGTGAGTCCTGTGACACTATCATAATCTGTTGTTTCAAGATAGATTGCATAATGGTCAATTGTTTCATTTGCTTCCTCCCAAGATAGTTTGACCGATCCTCCCATGTCGTCTTCGACATCGGAAATAGTCAGATTGGCGATTTTGGCAGGAGGTGCCGGATAGGGGATTGTAACCTCGAGAAGATTTGACAAATTCGAGGTTTGACCGAATTCATGAATCGACCTTACCTGATACCAGTAAGTAGTACCAACCGTCACATTTTCATCTATTGTCAGATTTATCATAGGTTCTTGATATGGAGTCGATGTTGAAATTCCATCAATGGTTTCCGCTCTAAACAATTCGTAATTTTCAGCAAATGCGCCAGCATCGGCCGGGTCAGTCCATTCAAGTTCAACACCGTCCGAAGAAATAGAGCTGGCCCATAAATTAGGTGTTGGTGGATTCAACTGGTTAGGCGCTCCAGGAATATGGATTGCTGCTAAATTAATCAGTTGAATAATACCTGAATCGGTTGAATTAATCGCAATTGTAATTGAAAAACTACCTACACCAGGAGTCATTTCAAGATTCAACACATTAGTCAAATTGCCTGTCGGGTTAGGGTTTGTATCAACCATGAAAGCACAATTATATCCGATATCAAGGTCTGTAAGATTGAATTGACCATTACCCGTGCTTGATAATGACATAGTGTTGTTCACCATTTCGATTCCGTAAGGAAAAGAGATTTTTGTAGAGCCTAACAATATTGGATTAAGGTCGTCCATTATCCCATTGAATTGATCTGTCATCAGTAAGCCGTCAAGGCCATTCGCTGAGTCTCCAGCATATCCAAAGGAATTCATTTCATTAGTTCCATCGCCATCAGCATCGAGTGAAACTTGGTGCCAACCACCTACAAAAACCCCTTTTGATGATTCCCCTGCCGCTACAATTTGCTCCAAGATGCCATCATTATCCATATCCATTGTGATGATGTTTGAAGGCATGGACCACGGTTCAAGCAATTGTGGAGCAATATTTCCTACTGAGGTTGCGTTTATTGATCTGTATGTGATATTTCCTTCGATAGTAGATGATGACCCATCAGAAATTCCTGTTTGTGGAGTCATAAGTTCAAGATTTCCGTCGCCATCAAAATCCGCTACAGTAGAATTCAACATACCCATTTGGCCTGTGAAAGATGTGGTATTCCAAGCCGTCCCGTTGTTGATTTGTAATGCGTATCCGATGTCATTTTGACCAACTAAATCGAGATCCCCATCCCCATCTAAATCGGTGACAATAGAATTTTGTTTGATTCCATCAAATCTGTGCATAGGACCTGCAATTACGTTGTTAAGATAAAACCACAAAGTCCAATGTCCGCTGAATTCACCAACAAGAATTCCTGTCGTTCCATTATTGAAAAAGTCGCCAACATGCATCTCAACAACATTTGCAGGCATACTAAAACTTCCATTTTCCATGATTGTTTCAGTAATCGATTGTGAAAGCGTTGCGCTGGTATTATCCCAAAATTGATACGATATTTCGCTATTTGAGTGAATAGCAAGAACGTCATCAGAACCGTCTCCGTCAAAATCGCCTAACTTTGCATCGACCAATCCACTTGAGATTGTGATATTTTGAACAGAGGAGAAGGATGACCCATTGGCCAAATGCACACATGCCTGGTTTGAGGTTTTGGAAAATGCTACAATGTCTTGGTCTCCATCTCCATTCAAGTCTCCAACGCTGATTGAAAACGCTCTGTCGCAGGTATAATGTACTTGACTGAGAGACATTTGGCCATTTGAATTGTAATCTATGTAAACAAATGAGGTTGAATTATTTGAAGCTACATTTGACAAAAATACAGGTTCAGGTAGTCCATCGCCATCTATGTCAGATTCAACAACTTCTTGGTATTCTCCTATCTGGAAAAACCCTCCTCCTAAGTCTGGAGAGAAACTCACATTCAACCTAGAGGATTGAATGCTAGCATCAGGTGGAAGGAAAATGCCCGGTGTTTGTACGGTATTGGAACTACTAGGTACTACAGCATATTCCTTACCGTCGTAAAACTCGTTTTGGTGGCCTAAATTTCCAAATCCGCTGGTATTGAATTCCCATTCGCTCGTACCGTCATTTGAAACATCGATAACAACCTTTCCAGGACTTGGGTTTTGTGAGTTAATCGAAATCTCGAATGCTGAAGAAATGAAAGTAACATTTCTGGGAACCAAAATTGTAGTTGATGTATCTGCTGTATTACCGCTCAATGTTACGTCTACAGAGGCATATCCTCCTTCAAACATGTTTATGGTTGTGGGAGTTTCATCTGCAGAGACAACTGTTATCGGCATCAAGGAAAACAGAAGTAGTACCACAATGAAAGGGGCCGTAACAACCTGCTTGTTCTCACGCATGTCATCTATTCGTGAGGCTCTCCTTCATGTGCTTATCCTTGAATTATCACGGAAAATTACATTTATGATTATTATTTGTTATAATATTTTTTAAATAATTTACATTAGAAAAAAGTCTCAAAAAGCATCACTAATTCCTGTTAATATGAAAAATTGACTAAATTAAGACTTGAAAACGAACGAATAGAAAGGTTATCTATAACTTGTTTGTCGGCTGACTTGAGGAATGCTTTTTGGAGGACGAAGCGAAGGTAATAATTAGGGCTGGAGATGTTGAAATTGACTTATCTGGTGCACAATCAAGTGTCGATGAAAGACTCATCCGCATACGAGACGACGACACGTGGTCTATCGCATTGTCCAGAATAAGAAATGCGAGAGAGAAAGCAATTAACGCTGCTGTTGAAGCTGCTAAATCTGCTGGACTCCCAGAGCGAGGTTCTGCATTCAAAGCTCTCATTGAAAATTGTAATCTAATCAAAAAACCCGACCAAGTTTTAGGCGCAATCCACTATCTAAGAGATGTCGAAGGGATAAATGACAGCCCACCAAGAGTAATTGACCAACTATTCGAAGATGCGGGATTAGAACCACCAGGAAATCTTTCACTATACCTAAACAGGCTAAAAGAAAGAGGGTTCTTGGTCACCCCTCCTTCTGCTAAAGAGAGAAACCGATATGCAATCCTAACGCCCGAAGGCAGAGGCCACCTAGACAACAAAAGCCGATACTGAGGTGGAAAAATGGTTATGTCGGGAAGCGCTACCGACAGAAAAGAAGAACCTCTAGACTGGTCATTTCAAAATCAAGCCAAAGCCCTTCTACGCAGAGGAAATCACCCTCGCTCAAATTTCAAGAGGGCCATCTTGGACAGTGCTGATTTAACTGAAGGGAATTTTGTTGACTCAAATTTCTCAAGGGCTTCATTGGTTGAAGCGGATTTAATGAAATCTGCTTTTGACAACTGTGATTTCAGAGGGGCAGACCTAAGAAAGGCGAGGCTAAATTTGTCTAATTTCAAAAATTGCTTATTCAAAGGAGCGGATATCAGAGGCATAAGAGGAAGGTATGCTATATGGCAAGGTAGCGATTGGTGGAACGCAAAATTGGACGATGATTTAGCAAAAGTTTTGGAGAAAAAATGGCCAAAACCTGAGGATGCTTGAATAGTGGCGCCCTTTAGCCGATACATGGCAGTACAACTTTCCCGCAGAGTTGACTTTCCGATGATTGACATGGCAGGAGTTTCGTATTATCCCAGAATTTACGATCTTGCTCACAGGTTCTTTGAAGAGTCTTGGCTACAGATTTGTGGAGTCGATTATCCTACAATTATCAACGATATGCGGATAGGTTTTCCTGTTGTCGATGTCAAATCTACCTTTGTCAAACCCCTTAGATATGGCGACGAAATTACTGCTACTATTTCGATTTCGAATGTCGGTTCAAAATCCTGCACATGGGTATACAAATTCCATAATCAAAAGCAACAGTTGTTATGGGAAAGTAATCATGTTACGGTATGTGTCGACATGGACACAATGGAATCAAAGTTAATTCCAGATGAATTAAGAGCAGGTTTGGTGGGTTCGATTGAGTGACGAGATTTCTGTTAGAATGAGTGATTCTGTGAACAGTGCTCCTCCAATGGACTTGTTTGCGACCAGGCCTGATCGGAAAGGTCCGAAAACTAT
>CAZGJD010000004.1:99393-131571 GCA_964526385.1 uncultured Candidatus Poseidoniales archaeon
CGAAGAAGAATGATGGCGGCCCCACCGCGATTCGAACACGGGTTCGTGGCTCCGCAAGCCACTGTGATATCCAGGCTACACTATAGGGCCCAAACCGTCGACCTGCCCTCCCCATTTAAGCACGACGGGCTATTCCATAACCCAGGTAAATTGTAACCAATCCTTACTTTGTGCTATTTTCTTGAATTTGCCTTTTGCGTTAACTGCTACGGGATTTCCTACTATTTCAAGAAAGAAAGAATCTGCATATGTATTCCCATAGCCCCAACAATCCGCTAAATTATGACCGGCCATATTTGCGTCTGTTTGTACAATTGGGACCTTGCCTTTCCTTCTCGGAAGTTCCCAACCTATTTCCGACCCAGATAGCATGCCTTTCATCTCCTTTGGGCCACAGCCGTAAACTGCATCCATTCCAAGATATTCGCCCATCGCTAACGCCATCGGCTTCACTGTCGCTGTCACTAAAACAAGGCGATGCCCCTGTTCTCTATGCCATTCAAGCCTCTCCAAGGCTGGAATTGGAATCATTTTTCCAAGCTTGGATTCAACCAATTCTTTCGAATATGAATCAAGGTACTTCCAACTGCATAGTGATAGATGTCCACGATTCCGTGTAGCATCGTAGACTGAGCGTAATCGAAGCAAATTACCCACGCAACCAAGAGTCCACATCAGAGTGCCCCATGGAATCCTCCATGGGCGACGTTTAGCGATTGTCGCTGTCAGTGTTTTTTCACTTGATGCATCAAGAAGAGTGCCATCGAGGTCAAAATATGCAGTTGCACCGCTCATTGTATAATCTCAATTAATTCTAACTTTGATATTGTCGGCTATTTTTGCCCTAAAAAATGGATTTCCTATTGGCATCCCCCTCGCCCACTATGGCGGGCGAGGGGTGCGTGTTGTCAGCACGCGCCTAGTTTTTCTTTGGAAAGGATACCATGCTCCTAATTCCAGCGTGTGTCATGTCTAAGACGCACGGATTCTCGACCTTCTGACTGTTCAGGAGTGAAGAAAATCTTCACTTCCCATCTAATATCGATAATTTCTCCATTTGCTTTCGCTTGGAGAAGAAAATCGATAGCATTGTCGATTGATTCGACAAGGTCGTCGGATTTTCGATGTTTTACCATCAAATTTTGTTCTTCGTCGAGGGTTCATAAAGATAATGATTGCAAAATTTCCATCAAAAAATGGAGTTTTTACTCACTTTCTTCAGGCCCGTACACACGACGACCGGCAGAATGGTCTTGCCACCACTTAATGTCAGATTTGAGATGCCTCGGGATGAAGAATCCCACCTTCCTAGGGGTTAATCCGTGATTCCTAAATTTCTTGTCGTTTGATAGATATGAAACAATTGATTGTGCACTACAACCAGGATTTGCAAAAATAAATCGCTTAATTTCGTCCTTCAAACTTCTCAGTCTAGCCTTTTTTTGAGTGCCTATTCCAATGGTAGGTGGTGACATAACCAAAAAATCAACATCAACCATTATCAAACAATAGGGTAATATCCCACAGGTCCCAAATCATCGGATAGATTTTGAAGCATGGGCTTCTGGCGTGAATCGAGCGACATGGTTGACACTATCACAATCAAGCGAGTTGGCATTCGTGATTTACTTTCTATTGACTTAGAAGTTGGAATGAATAATCCCAACGACATGGATTTCAGACCTAGGGCACACGTCCGTGGAACTAAATTCTCAATCAGTTCTGCTACATCGGGAAAGGAGATGGCTAGTATTGATTTAGATTCTGACCAAATGGAGGCCGCTGAAAGAGACAGGCAAGTCGAGCTTAGAGTCAAATTCAGTGTGACAGGCATGCACGGACGATTAAATCATATTCATCCAATTATTGCTGATGGAAAGGCAAAAAAATTAGCGAACGCAAATTGGAAAACCGTGCAACCAATCGATTTCAATTGATTATTCCTCAGCAACTTCTCTGAGTTCTGGAACGAGTACCCTTATCTTGATTTTTAAAGTCCAATCGTTTCCTCCATCGGGATCTACTGTACCAGGTATGTATGCATCTGGGTCTGCGTCTTGAGCGACCACAGACCAAATCCACTCACCTTGACCGAACCTAGCACGCGGTTCGTTCATTAATTGCTCAAGTAATTGTTCAGCGCTATCCGCCTCATAAATTCCTTCTTCTCCACGTGGATTAAGGTCCGATGCGTTTAATTCTGCTGTTGTTGACTCGTTTCTAGTAATATTTCCAGGGCTGGTACGCGCTGTTTTTCTATAACCGTCTTCCACTATATTTAACGAAAGGGTAAAATTATCTGGAGGGAGTAAGATATCTCTTTGCAATTCAAGTACTGCTTCGAATGATAATATTCTAGCACCGTCTCCTGGAGTCATATTATCTTCCCAAGTTTCTCCTTGGGCGAGATATTCTTCGTAATCCCAAGTTAGGGTATCTTCGACCCAAGCAACCTTGTACTTTCGAGGGTTGATTTCGATATTGAAAAATTCGATGCTAACCCCACCTTCATTATCATCAACAACCAGTGAACCTGCAATAGTTCCACTTGAATTAGTGGGCAAATACAATATCGGCTCAGAGAAATCAACATCATTACGGGGGTCGCCATCGCCGTCTGAATCTTCTAAGTGGTTCAAATCCCACTTATACTCCATGTTTGCTCCTTCTGGGTCAAAGGTTCTCGAAGCATCCAAGACGATTATGTCGCCACTTCTGACCTCTTCAGGATATGTTAGATTCATTTGAGGTGCACCGTTGACCTTTACCATCACATTTGTTGAATCGGTTCCGCCCTGATCATTAGTTACAGTGAGTTTTACATTGAACGTTCCGTAATTGGTGAATTGATGTGAGGTAAATGCAGAAATCGTTGTAGCTTGATTTCCGTCACCGAAATCCCATTTGAATTCTGAAATCATACCTTCTATAGGGTCGGAATCTCTAGCATCGAAAGTTATCTCTTCACCTTGCTGTATCTTATTTGGTGTCGCTGTAAAAGCGGCCTTTGGGTCAACGGTTGTATCCAAAACTTGGCTTGTACAGCCAGCCATTGCTTGTAATAGAAGGAGAGTGGTAAACAATAGGCCACTTTTCACCTTCATGCTTGTTGCTAAACATTTTCCTATCTAATAGTGTCCCTTGCATGGATAGAAATTACTTGATTACAAATCTACTTCCTCTGGAAGGTCTCCAATTATCTCAGCATTCTCCAACATGTCTTCGATTTCTGTTTCTTCGACCGTATTTAATTCATAATTCGACTGCATTTCATTTTCGAGTAAATCCTCAATTTCAACCTCCCCAGAATCATATTCTGGAACAGTTTCAATGACCAATTCTTCTTCCAATTCGACCTCGTCCGAACTCAAGGCTTCCAAGGTTTCCTCAAACAAAGCATCCTTGTCTAATTCAGGTAGAGGCACATTGAATTCTTGTTTTTTTTCCTCAATGACGGGCTCTTTTTTAGCAAACCAATCCTTAATTCCCATGTCTTCCCATCAACGCTGTTGACTTAGAAATTGCGCAGTGATGTTCATGTGTGTCCTATGAGTGGAATGTTCATGGTCGAAATTCTGAACGGACTGAAAGTCCTTGCATTCGACCTCGAAACCACGGGCATCTCAACCAACTCAGACAGAATTGTGCAAATAGCATTGATTGGAGCTGATGAAGAAGGCAATTCAATTCATGAAGATATCTTAGTTAATCCACAACGACCTATCCCGAGTGGGGCATCTAATGTTCACGGAATCTACGATTCTGATGTAAAGGGCGCACAGGTGTTCAAACACTTCACTGATAGGATTGCCAAATTGATTGATGGGGCAGTTATTGTTGGGCATAATGTCAGAAGATTTGACATGCCGTTATTAGAAAACGAATACTATCGCTGTGGAGTAAATCCTCCAAAACCCCTAGCTGTAATAGACACATTGGAAATGATCCGAAGATTAAAAATTCCAAGGCCTCATAACTTAGGGGCCCAATGTGCTCGCCACGGCATTGACCTGTCAAACGCTCACGATGCAGCTGCAGATGCAGCAGCGAGTCTGCTATTGATGTGGAAGGTAATGAGAGACCATCCTTCAAGCTTCAGAAGAAGTGTGGAGCAGGTGGAACAGTGGTTAATTCACGGTGATATAAAGAAGGATGAAAATCAACTAGGAAGGTCATTGCAAGACCTTGAGCCTTTTGATTCGCATGGCAGAATACGCATTGAGGATGGGAATTACATACTTAGCTTTGGAAGAAATAAGGGTAAGACCCTTAAGGTTGTTCAACATGAAGACCCGGGATACCTTAACTGGTTATTAAATGGTAACGGAATTGAGGATGTTGAAGCAAGAGAAAAACTGAAGCAAATTTTCTCAGACGTCTGAAATTGGAGACCAAGGTAGCACATCACACCAATGACCAACTCTCCAAGTTTCTCGGTTTGTCATTGCGCCACCAATAAAAATAGGACCTTGGTGACTCTTGGAGATCAATTCCTCTAAGGCCTCTTTTCCTTGTCCATCAAAAGAGATAGGGACTTGCAATCCTGTGGGCATGGCTCTACCATTAGCATCAGCTGGTTCACAGATTTCCGCAACACCTGTTCCCAAATTATCATCATAGTGGTGTAATAAAATTACAGAATCTGAAAAATCTCCGCTTCCGAGAGTTCCTGATTCCAATCTCCATGTCCACCAGTGTGGACACCATGCCTTCCAATCGCAAAAACCACCACAAGAATCGGGTCCGGGTGTTGCTTTCATCGGGGTTGTTGTTAGTTGTGTTAAATCCCAAGCCTTGAGAGCATCATCAATCACGGGAGGCCCTTGAGCCGGATATCTCGTTGCATTCTCGGTATACCATCCTTCAGTTATTATCGGAGGAGAATTTGGATTATTTGATTGAAGTATATCTCTGTATAGCAAGAGCTGTCGTTGAACTTCTTTCTTCAATTCAACTTCAGGAGCCCTGCCAGTCTTCAAATCTGCAACTATCCAGGAGTGGACCTCTCCTGATTCATCAACATCTGCAAATAGCATATCCAGTCTACCCATTAGTTTGTTATCGCTAGTTCTCAACTCTCCTTCTACCGCTATAACTCTTGATTGTAATTTCTTCCAAAGTTCTACTGATACATTAAGAGGGGTTATGTGAGGTGAATTAACAAATTCGAGTAGTAACTTGATTGCTCCTCTCTGCATTCGCTTTGCCTTATCATACTCCTTTTCTTTCCACATCGGCCTTCTCGGTGTTTTATGAAAAATTTCTTTTTCCTCTTCCCACCTTTTTTTCAAAAATATTTCAGCAACGTCCGGAAGCCAACGGGTCTGGTCATCGTCTCTCTTTGACAGATCGATTTGCAATAAATCTTCTACTGAAGCGTGGACGGCTGTGCCAAGGCTTGCAGCCATCCCTGCTTTACGCGGTAGTTTTTGCCTACTAAGCCAATACATTCTAGGGCAGGTTTCGAACCTGTTCCAAGCAGAAGGTGATAGTGTGTGCTCCCTCTGCTCGCCCATATACAGCCGTGACAGGTCAACCTTCTAATTGGTTAGGATTCGATATGCAGAATCGGGGAGGGGGTTAAACATGAGAACTTTTGTCGATGAACTATGCAAGAGGCAAAAATTTGGCTTGACAAGGATGTTGATGTTGAGGACTCATTAGTGATTTGCTGTTTCCCAAGCGTTGGAATGGTTTCAAGCATTGTCGCCCATTTCCTAATCGACCACTTGAAATTAGAATTTGTTGGAGGTGTATCTCATCCTAAACTACCATCCCTGTGTTTAGTGAATAATGGAAAGCCAATGCCCCCAATCAGAGCATATACAGGCGAGCCTATTTGTAAAATCGAAGGGTGTGATAAGGTTCTCTTGCTAATGAGTGAATTAATTGTACCAGAACCTCTTGTCAACGACATTGTTTCTGAACTCTTCACCTGGTCAAAAGACTCCAAAGCCGCTATGGGTGTACTAATCGATGCATTTGCAATGAAGGGAATGAAAGGTGGCCTCAATGGTGAAGAGCCGCTTGTTGAGTACGAAGATACTGAAGAGATTGATGTTTTGGGAGTTGCGGCAACAGAGAAAATGGTAAGCATCCTTGAAGAATTAGAGATCCCTTTACTCGAACAAGGAGTAATTAAAGGAATGACTGGGATGATGTTAGCTGAAGCCTCAGCACGTGGAAGAAACATCATGAGTCTGATGGTTGAAGCAGACCCAAGGTTCCCAGATGCGCGCGCCGCAGCGGTTGTTATCGAACATCTCAACAAACTATTACCTGTCGTTGAATTGGATAATGAGCCCCTGTTAGAGGAAGCGCAAGAACTAGAAGAGCAGATTCGTAGTATGATGGAAGGTACTTCTCCAGATGGTCAAAGTCAACCTTCAAATTCTATGCTGTATGGCTGATTTTGCGATCATAACCATCCCAAGAATAACCAATACTACACTTGCCCATAATGGGAACAAGAATACTGATTCTTTTGGAATGAATAGAAGAAGCGTTTCCCCACGCGAATATTCCCCACCGATTCCTGCAGTTGTCAACATCATCCCCACTGATAATAATCCGAGACTTGAGTGCTTTAGGTCGACTACTGCACCTAATTTTCTGTTGATTAAAACTCCCAAAGCAATTCCGGCTGAGCACATGGATAGAAGTAATTTGTTGGCGAGTAGAGGATCGGAAATTCCATCACTAGGGATTGAATTTATTCCTGAAATTATCGCTAATGGTGTTGCGACTAAGCCTCCTATCATGGCCCAATGGGCTACACTTTCTCTTGATTTAGGCCCCTTCTGGATTAGGCACAAAAGGAAAGCGATACCTGAAAGTGCGAACATTCCTACTGTCAGCTCTGTTGCGATTACGTGGAACGTGCTTGCGGAAATCATTGTTGACCACCTTCGTTTAATGAGTTAAGGTGTTCTTGTCCATAATAATCCCACTGTTCTTGAGTCCATCCTTCTGGTATCTGACTGCCTGTGGTCTGATTTGATGGTTGAGGGGTTTCTTCGAATAACTGGTCTTCCGAGTATTCTTTTCGATGTTCAGATGTTGGTCCTCTGAAACTAAGTACGAGCCCGAGGAATAAGAGCATCAAACCAAACCCTTGCAGGTACAAAGTCAACTCATCTACTTCCCAACCGGGTGCAGTAGATGATAACCTAAACCAAGGAGAGGTTTGAACTGGCCCCTCACCTTCCATTATCACACGCCATTCCACAACGCCCTCATTCACTGATTCTGGGATTATGAATTCGCCATTTACAACCTCAAGGGTTGTAATTTCGCCCCCATTCTTCATTTCAACAATTATATTATCAGCGAATAGTGTCTCGATTTTTATCAAGGTCTCTTCACCAATATTTCGAGAGTTTGGAGGATCCCAACTTGGAGACAATCTTGGAAGGTTCTCGGGGACTTCAGATATGTTCACCAAATAGGGTTCAGAAATACCAGTCATCGCAACACCACCTTGCGGTGTACCGTGTTGAACTGCAAGATACAAGGTGTAAGTACCTGGTTCAGATGGCGCTCTCAATGTCCATGTTCTCTCAACAACGCTGACTGGGGAGAAAGTGTCGACAATCTGAACGAAATTATTAGTTCCACCGTTTGGGTCTGTAATGATTTCCCAGCCATCGTTAGAGGGTAAATCCTTAGCACCATCATCATTGATTAGCAAATTAAGTCCAACCATATTATTGGAACTAACTTCAACATTTCCAACAGTACTTTTGAGATCAAAAAGTAAGCCTGCATATACCTGTTCAGGGGCTTCAAGCATCATAGATGCACTTGATTGGCCATTGGTCGATGGTGAAGAATGACACGACCCTGCGCAATCGCGAGAACTGACGCTATCCACTTCACCACCCGGGTTCGCAGTAGAAATTGTCGATGAAAAAATCAACAATAATGAAACTAAAATCAAGTTAAATTTCACTCAATCCCTCCTTTGAATGAACGAATAAGAGATGCCTCCAATTCCGATTAAAATCAAAATTATACTGAAGATTAGCCCGAGTGATTCACTTGGACCAGGGGCATCTGGTATAGTGCCTGCATCCAAATCTACATCCCCAAATGAAGATGCTGAATCGATAGTTATTTGCTGATTATCTACTATTGGATAAACCGAAAAAGTGTGAGTTCCAGATAGAGATGGCGAATAGCGGAATTGATTTTCATTTGTGGTCGCAACAACTTCGCCGTTATGGGCAATGGCCCACATTTCTGCATTCCCTTTCCAACTTAAACTCACTTCTGTGCCATCTTTCACGATTTGTAAATCGACTGCTAGAGGTGGCTCTTGAGAATTGTAAGTCGATTCATAGATGTCTGTTGCACCCATGTTGTCAAACACCTTGGCCTCAAGTTCGATGGATTCGGGCATGATGAAATTATATGTCAGCCCTTGGTGAACTGTTACCCCGTCAATAGACCAGATGGCGTTGACTATCGAGCCGTCTTCATCGGTAGAATCCATTACAGAAAAAGTAACCATCATTCCTCTTACTAAATCATCCTGCGTGGAAATTAGAGCATTGGGATTAATGTTTGATATTGAGAAATAAATCTCTATCATTGTTCCATTCTCGACCCCATCATTTGGAGTGACATGTGCTACCCAAACATCTCCGGCCGCAATGTTGCTTGATGGAACAAAATTACTTTCGAATGAAGTCAGGAAACCGTTACGATACCATTCCCATGAAGTTGTGACCTCGTCATCATTTGCATCAAATGTTTCGACCACTGGAGATAAGTCCTGCAATGCTGTTTGAATTGTTGGTCCTGAATAAGAAACCGTTGGAGGTGAATTAATGATAATAACACTATCAGAAAGGTCGTTTGAATTGCTGAATTCGGTATCTCTTACCTTCAGGCTAAGAGTTAATTCATCTTCATCAAGTGACCAAGTTTCAATTGGTATTAGAGTGTCACCGTCCGCATCATATGCTTCGTAAGTATAGGTTGCTTCAGACTGGAAAAATATTGTTTCTTGGTCTATATCCATACTGATTAATTCTGGTTGCGAATTTTGAATTACAACAGAATTGCTCTCTACCCAGTCGGAATACAAAGCTCCGTCGGTTGCTCGAACCTTTACCTTCCATGACTCTCCTTTAGTAGTCAAAAATGAAGGAAGAGTATCTGCCGTAATTGTTGAGCCTGGCCATTCCCACTCCAAGGATATTGTATCTTGGTTAGGGTCAGATGCCGTCGCCGTCGCAATCAAATCATCAACTGTCGTAAAGGTACCTTGTATCGATACGCTATCAATTACAGGTGGCTGATTATTGCTTCCAATAGTTATGCTCAAAGTTGTGAACCAGTCGCTATCGACTTCTCCATCATTCACCTTTATTCTGCTGTGCCAAACATCTCCAGACCTAATTGCTACCGATGGGATTTCGGATTCTCCGTCAAAGGTACTGATTTTTGAGCCATCCAAATACCACTCTATTCCACTGATTGTACGTAAGTCTCCGTCGGCGTCAGACGAGGTCATGATAATCGAAAGGTCGTCATCCTCAGTGGCAGAAGAAGGGTTAATCGATGCTGATTCTACTACTGGAATTGAATTAATCACGGTTAAGACCGGGCTAGTTTCCATAGTCCCACTATCCTCGCCATCACTTGGCGTTACCTCAGCATACCAATTTTCACCCTTGGTTGTATATGTAGGCGAAACCGTCATCGAATCGTCTAGCGCTGTGATGTGAACACTATCCCTAAACCAGTGAATTTGTGTGTCTTGTTCAACATCATTATCTTGGTCACCGTATGTATAACTTAGAATCAACGTATCTGTTGTAACAGGATTTGATGGCGATAATTGAAGATTTGTTGCCGTAGGGGGATTATTTGGCTGAGAACCACCAGCTTCCTGAACTTGGTATGTTGCAGTATCCCACTCATCACCGCTATCGGCGCCATTCATTCCATTTACTGCGTTTCCTGCTAAATCGAAGGTGACCGTTCCTGAGCCTGATGATGGCGCTGTCCAATCGACTGACCAACTTCTGTAACTGTTTGTTGTATGAGTAGCACTACTCCCTGCAGAGTTTACTTTTACAGCCATAATTCCAATGCCCCCGGTCGAGAGTTGACCTTTATTCACTTCAAGGCTAAATCCACCGTTATTACCACTTGGGCCCGTTACCGAAATAGAAAGAGTGTAGGTTTGTCCAGCTGTGTATGAGGAAGGGTGTCCTGACATAGAAACCGTAGCGCCTCCAGCGTTTCCATGGCATTGGTTATTGGACCCACACCCCGACGCTGAACTGAATTTTCCATTACTACTTCCTTTGGTGGTTGGAATAACGGAACACAACAATAAAAGTATGATAAATGTGGAAATAACCCCTTTATTCATATGTCGGGGATTATGTATTGAAATATATAATGCATGGTTAGCGTTCATAATCAAATAGAGTCTTGGATGCTTTTTCCTTGGTTTCGTTTTGTAGATAGAGAGTTTCTTCGTTCCAAATTGTAATACCCAGTGATTCTGCTTTTGCTAATTTGGATCCAGCTTTTTCACCTGCTACCAATACATCTAGATTAGAACTTACACTACCCACAACCTTTCCACCGAGATTTTTTATGAATAGAGTTATTTCTTTTCGAGGTCTCGATAGGGACCCTGTAATACAAAATGACTTACCATCAAATAATCCGGATGAAGCTTCTAACTCATCGGTTATTTCTATTATCTTAGATAGTTGATCTATTAGTTTTCTCCTTGAGGTTATGCCATTTCTGAATATCTCAGCTACTTTGTCACCTATTCCATCAATTTCAGTTAACTCATCATTTGCGCCAACATCGACCCATTGCATTAGATTTTGTAGAGATGTAAAATGTTGAGAAATGGTTGTAGCGACTTCCGGGCCAATTCTTTCCAACCCCAGAGCGTGCAAGAATTTCGAAAGTTGTAATTTCCTTGTTTTATTTAATTCTTGAATTACATTGTTTGCGCTTTTGTCCCCCATCCTTTCAAGGGACGCTACTTGATTGTGTGTCAAAGAATAAAGGTCATCAATATTCTCAACCAATTTCTTATCTAGTAAGGCTTCGATTAATTTCTCACCAATCCCATCCATCTCTAGAGACCTGCACCAGTAGATTAGCGCACGCGAGGTTCTTGCTGAACAATCCAATGAAGTGCATTTCAGGAAAGCGCCATCTACAGATAATGTCCTTTGACAAGAAGGGCACGCCTCTGGGATTTGTAACTCTCCAGAAGGCAATTCAGATTTGAAACTACTTCCATCAGCGTGGAAACGATTTTGCAAGTCTTCGAGTTTAGCCCTACCTTGGTTCTCAATAATTTTTGGAATAACATCTCCCCTGCGGGTGATTGTTACCTTATCTCCTATTTTCAATTCTAATCTTTCAACTTCTCCAACATTGTGTAAGGTTACATTTTCTACAGTAACTCCTCCAACCATCTGAGGGGCAATTCTTGCCACGGGAGTAACCACTCCTGTTCGTCCCGTTTGCCAATCAACTCCTAAAAGTACAGATTGTGCGGTTTGAGATTGAAATTTCCAAGCAAGAGCCCATCTTGGGTGATGTGCGGTCATCCCTAGATTTTCTCTTTGTTCTAAATCATCGAGTTTGAATACGATTCCATCTATCTCGAAGGGATATGAATCTCTCTTATTCACCCATTCTTTTGTATGCTCAATCATTTCAAATTGAGGTGTTTCAGATTCAAAAATCGTCCATGGTGCAGGTTCGATTCCGGCCTTGACAAGCCATTCTAAGAGCTGGCTATCATTTCGCACATCGGGAGATTCGTTTGGGAACTTTACGTCGTATGCTTGGAAAACGAGGTCTGCTGCATCAGCTTTACCATCACCGTGTTTCTGCCTAAGTGCTCCACTACACAAATTCCTGGGATTTGGAGAAACCTCACGATATTTTTCGTCAAAGATAGATAGAGGCATTACAACCTCGCCTCGTACGTGACAATCGACTGGAATGTTGAGGCGTAATGGGACATTAGCAACTAATTTTGCGTTTAGGGTAACATCTTCCCCGCGCTCTCCGCTTCCCCGTGTTGCTGCACGATGCAAATTGCCTGATACATATTCCAAAGACAAGGCGGACCCGTCTAATTTCGGTTGAGCAAGGTACCTTTCGCCTCCAAATGTTGATTGGGTTACGAAATGGATGATGTCTTCATCACTAATTCCCTTGTCTAAAGACCGCATTGGAAATGTGTGTTCTACTTTTACAGTTCCTGGAAGTGGCTCAGGGCCTACCTCATTCAGAACTGGATTTAACGGGTCTATTTCCTTAAGCTCATCCCATAGTTTATCGAATTCTGCATCGGTAATTTCTGGAGCTGAATGATTGTAATATAGCTCTCGATGGTATTTTATCGCTGAAGATAAATCATCTATTCGAGATCCATCTGACACAATATCACCAAAACCTTGTACTTCTCAGGAAAATTGTAGGCCCAATAATTGAACACCGGGTAAAGGACATCTTGTCATGATAATTCCTGACATTATCCTTATGTGGATTTCTGCTACAACTGCTACCTCACACTGGAACATGTGACCTGCATGTGCCTGCAGGTCGTTATCTGACCAACAACAATGGATGTGTGTAAATGACTTGCCGTCTTCTGTTCTTGATATATTGCCAGAGAGGCTAACCAATTCAGAGGAAGGCTCTAGTAACTTCCTTTGGTAAATTCCATCATCATCCATGTAGCCATAGAGGTTGTTTTTTGTTCGTCCAATTCCACTTGTAATTGCAGCGGCGTCGAATTCGGCTTCATCCGCCAATTTCTGTAGGGATGAATGGATTTCATCTCCTGGGTCAAGCCTTACAAACAAATCTTCGCCACTCCTTCTCCATTCCATTAAACTACGGTTGAGTTGGTATTTGATTAGTATTCGCTTTTTTCTTCAGATTTAATACGAGGGTTCTCATAATGAATCTGAGTAGGAGACTTGTGTCGGAAGTAGGCCCTCTCAAGCGATTACTTCGGTATATGAATCCGCACAAAGGAACTGTTTGGTTGGCAACAATTTGTTCAGTTCTAAACAAGATTTGGGACCTAGCACCTCCGTTGTTAATCGGTTTGGCTGTGGATGTAGTTGTGGAAAGAGAAGATTCTTTTCTTGCTGGTTTTGGCTATTCAGACCCTTGGAACCAAATTCTGATTCTTTCTGTAGTTACTTTCTTGATTTGGGGATTAGAGTCTATTTTCGAATATTTGTATGGTATTTTGTGGCGTAATCTTGCCCAAACCGTTCAACACGAAATGAGATTAGAAACCTTCAGTCACGTACAAAAACAAGGGATGGGGTGGTTTGATGAACGACAGAAAGGCGACATCTTAGCAATTCTCAACGATGACATAAACCAACTTGAAAGATTTCTCGATAAAGGAGCTAATGACCTGCTACAGGTTAGTACAACAGTCGTCGTAGTTGGAGCCGTATTCATGGCAATATCTTGGGAGATTGCGCTATTTGCTGTGATACCTATACCAATTATTGTTTATGGTTCATTCCTCTACCAGAGAAAATTAGAACCACGTTACACAGAGGTTAGAAACAATGCTGGAAAGCTAAATGCGCTTTTAGAAAACGACCTCTCCGGCATGTCAACCATTCAATCTTTCACCGCAGAAGAAATTGAATTGAAACGAGTTGAAAAATTAAGTAATAATTACAGGGATGCTAACAGGAAAGCCATCAAATTATCAGCAGCATTTGTACCTCTCATCAGAATGGCTATACTTGCTGGATTCACTGCCACACTGATTCTTGGAGGAAAATTAACCCTTGAAGAAAAATTAGCGGTTGGAGCGTATTCAGTTCTTATTTTTATGACCCAAAGATTGCTCTGGCCATTGACAAGATTAGGTGAGACTTTCGACCTTTACCAAAGAGCAATGGCATCGTCTACACGTGTTTTGGATGTTCTAAATTCTCCAACTGAATTAAAACATGGAGTTCACAATCCTGATTTGAAAGAAATCAGAGAATCCGACATCATTTTTGAGAATGTTTCATTTGCCTACCCCGGGAGAGATAATGTTTTTTCAAATCTAAACTTAAACATCGAGGCTGGTAAGACATTGGGCGTAGTTGGGGCAACAGGCGCAGGCAAAACCACACTAATTCGACTTCTCTTGAGATTTGCAGAGCCCAGTGAAGGCGTAATTAAATGGACTGAGAAGGCTCTTCACGATTGGGACCTAGAGTCTCTGAGAAGGTCGATTGCTCTTGTAGACCAGCACATTACACTATTCCCTACATCGATTATTGAAAACATAAGATACGGAAGGCCGACCGCTTCAGATGAAGATGTAAAAACAGCCGCAGAAGTAGCAGAAGCTACGAATTTTATTGAAACCTTACCTGACGATTGGCAAACCATGGTTGGTGAAGGCGGGCATCGATTATCTGGTGGACAAAGACAAAGAATTGCGATTGCAAGAGCTGTTCTAAAAGATGCCCCCTTGTTGATTTTAGATGAAGCGACTTCTGCTGTAGACAACGAGACTGAAGCCGCTTTGCAGAGATCTATCGAAAGAATTTCACAATCTCGTACAACTGTAATTATCGCCCATAGATTATCTACAATTAGGAATTCCGACAGAATCATAGTTTTAGATAAGGGGCATATGATAGAATCTGGCACGCATAACCAATTAATTGCTAATGACAAGATTTACCAGCGCATGTGGAATGTTCAGACAGGAAACTCGGCAAAAAAATAACATGCTGAAAAACGGTAGTTTATATCCGATTGCGCGGGAATCAGCATCGATAGAAATGTTGACAAACAAGTTTTCTAGAACAATTAGCCTGCTGATAATCGCTACACTGAGTCTTGCACTAGCAAACACAGTTAGCGCTGAAATAGTTGACCCTGCAGCGAAGTATGCGGGAGAACCTCTACAATTGATTACGTTCTTCCTATTTTTCGTCGGTTACATCTCCATGGGAGCCGCATTCGTGTTCTTCATGTCTGAGCGTAACAACGTAGCACCTCAATACAGAACAACAATGACAATCTCAGCATTGATTGTTGGTATTGCTGCATTCCACTACTACTACATGCGTGGTGTGTACACAGAGTTAGGTACGGTATCTGTTGAATACAGATACATGGACTGGATCATCACAGTTCCACTAATGGCACTCAAGTTCCCTTCCTTAGTTGGTAAGGACGCCATTACTGATGCAAAATTCCTAGGCATGGGCTTCACTGGAGTCTGTTTCACTGGCGCACTAATCATGATTGGTTTCGGATACCTTGGCGAAGCTGGAGTTCTGGGTGGAGCTGCAGGTGGCTGGGCTGGTCTAATCCTCGGTGGAGTAGGCTGGGCAATGATAATCGTAGCAACAGGTACTCCATGGAGTAGCGGTAAGGGTGTAGACAACTCGAAGATTGCACCGGAATTGATGTGGAGCGCAAACGCTCTACGATGGTTCATTGTAGTCGGTTGGATCATTTACCCAGTTGGTTACCTATTCAGTCCAGGCGCAGAGCTAGGACTTGGAGATGGAAACCAAGAACTTCTTGCAGTATTCTACAACATAGCTGACATGATTAACAAGATCGGGTTCGGTATCGTTGCATGGATTGGTGCAAAGAAGGCAACAGAAGCAATGAAGGCTTGATTTCATTCCTCTTCGGATAAGAGTAAATGAATCCTTGCCAGTGCGACTTTCAAGTCGCTTCTATCACCGCCGAGGGGCAGGGGGCCAAATGGCCCCCACCCCTTGCGCAATAACATAATACGACGTTTCGGTTGGACCTTTGATAATTTCAACCGTGACCATTCATACTTTTGACCATCGGCAAACAGATGAGTTGCCGTAATAGCATATCTTTTAGGTACAAGCAAAGAAATAATGTGCAAGGCCAGTAATATATCCCACAACCAGACATATATCGTTGGCGTGTTAGATAATTCAGCTAATGCCCATGGTAGTGCCATCATCACTCCCATAGTGATCAAATTAGCCCACTGTCGGGAGACCTCTTCCGATTGGTTGCTTTCCCATGCATAAACAGAATCAGATATACTTCCTAACTCCGGTATCTGTAATCTTTGACGAGTTAACCACCACGCATCCCATGCAACAATGATTCCTAGCGTGATTACACAAATCTGCGCCATTAAAATTGGTTCTGGTAGAGCATTGTCCAGAGATGCCATCACTCCACGCCCTGCTTTCTTCTAAGTAGAATAATTGCAGCTGCGATGAACATGAAAACAAATGCAAGGATAACAATACTGCTCCCCCCAGATTCTTCATCATCAGACGAGGATTCTAGAGAATCTGGAACACCGTTACCATCATCGTCCGAGTCTACTGTTAACCATGTAGAAATTCCTGGTGGGCAGTGTAGATCATCAGGTTGACCATCGTTATCGGTATCTAAGCTTGCACAGGGATCTAAGGGCCACGCATCTCTAATGTCAAGATAATTATCATTATCATCATCGGTGTCAAAGATATCAGGACCACAGTTTAGGTTGTTGTCTTTATCATACCAAGATTCCTCATTACATGTCGAAGTGTAGTCTCCGTCGGAATCAAGAGGTGTGACCTCTATTTGAATCGAATCGATTGAAATTTCTCCTTGCTTATCTGTGACTGTTAAAGTCAGGATGTACAACCCCTGTGGTAAGTCTGTGATGTTATTACGCTCACCAAATAGTTCCATAACTGATGTTTGTCCAACAACCACATTCCACTCGATTTCAAGCTCTTCAATGGAATCTAAATCATCGGTTATCTGTGCACGGATTTCAATAACTTCTGTCTCCATAGCTCTAAATCCTTCATCTGGAATAATTATTTCCGCATAAGGGGCTTGATTTGGTATCAATTGTATTGTAATCACATCTTCTTCATCTAAGCCGATTGGATAATCATTTACCATCAATGGGAGTGATGCTGTTTCCGCTTTAATCATGGCCATATCATAGATTTCTGAACCATTTTCATTTACCAAAATATGAGGTATTGAGACGACTACACTACTACCAAATGTTGTAGTTTTCCAACTTCCTAATATGTTACCTTCAACTACAACCTCAATATTTGTATCAAACGAAGTGCCATCAAGAACGGTGTTCACGATATGAGTTGCCCATACCATTATTTCACCTTCAGACACTGTCATAAACGTCGGCTCGACATCATACAAATCTGCTCTAGAATTATCGATATCTACTGAACCAACCATAGAACCACCGTAGGCTTTGACTGGATTGCCATCAGATGAGATTGCAACATTAGCGGAAATATCTACTTCGTCAAGAATCAATGGTGAGGACTCGCCATCTGTATGCAAATCAATTCCCTTTGTACAAGAGGAGATTGACCCGTCTGAATACATCATCGATGAGGATGCCCTTCCGTGATGAGAAATCACCCCAATTCCAGAACCCCCGCAATCGATTGTGAAATCTGAAATTGACCCAGCTGAGTTATCAAAGTCAATTGCTGGTGCTCCTTCTATCATCAATCCTTCAATTTTGATATCTCGGTTATCATTACCATTTAGTGATGTTAATTCCATGTCTTCCATATCGAAGAAGCCATCGATATTGCTTATTGACATTCCATCTGCTTCAAGGCCAAAAATTCCGCCTTCTACCCCTTCGAATGTTACGTTATCCTCGACGATGACATCCTCGATATATACCCACGAAGTTCTAGCCCATATTCCATCGTCTGCACAGTTTTTGATTACAGAATTAGAAATTGATAGCTCTCCATTCTGAATTTCTATACAATTAGATGAAGAATCTATTATCGAAGTTGATGAGATATCAACCATTGCCATTGCATTGATTCTAATGAGCGGTTCAGCACCACCTGACCTTGAAATTAAACCATTTGAAAGGATTACTTGAGCAGAATCCTCTACAGATAGTAAAGGTGATCCTTCAACTAAGTTTGTTCCAATGAGATTTACCCTTGTGTCTAAAGTATCTCCTACAATTAAACCTCCCCATCGAGCTCCTCCTCCGGTAGAAGATATTGTTGAATACCCAGCATTCAGTACTCCTTCAACAGTTATTGTTGCACCTTCTGATACTCTGAGTGCTACCCCATCTTGAATTGTCATCGTTTGGTCAAATGGAATGTGCAGGTCCGAGGACAGATAATACGGGCTCCAAATCCTTTCAAGTTCTGTAAATTCACTGATAGACCCTCCATCCATTGTCGAAACCGTGAACGTGTGTTCTCTCGATGAGGTCGGATTCCAAGTTATGTATTCAGTAATTTCATTCCACTGCATTGTGATATTCTCAATGAATGATTCTGTGGTTCCAGATGAGTCTACAATGATTGCTGATGCAGTTCTAGTTGCCTTACCATCGACATTTGTTAATGTGGTTTGAGATTGCCCTTGTACAGAGATTGTAGCACCTTGAACCGGTTCACCCTTATTCAAAACTGTGATTTCAAGAGTGTTTACAATCTCGAATTTAGCTCCAACCCCGACGTTTACATTTCCTTGATTATTTCCAGAATTAATTGTTACTTGGCATGAGTTGTCCAATTGAATGTCTCCATTGATTTGTAGATGATAAGAGTCCATTGAATTCTGACATGATGTCCACAAAACATCGCCTTCAACCATTAACTCGGTAACTCCTATGGATGGGATTTCAGAATTGGAAGCAAAGCCATCTGAGTGTATCTCCACGTTTCCAATGATTGTAGCATCAACACCATCAACTGAGCCAAGCGTGTTAAGAGTCAATTTTGCATCGCTCGGGAGTTCTAGAGTACTACTATCGATTATCAAATGTGAATTTGCTGGGACGGTGATATCTCCTGTAGCAACGTGAGCAGACCCGTCATCTGTTGCGCCTAGGACAATGGTTTGACCTCCTGGGAGTATCCAGTCGCCCTGAGGCATGATAGGGACTTGCATCAGTAGGGTTCCACCTTCGCTACCAGAGGTAGTGGAAACTGTCCCAACGCCGGCAAACTTTGCTAGTACTTCAGACCCTGAATCGAGCACTGGAACTAGGGCAGTACCTGAATTCGCTACTCCTGTGAATCCAAGCGATTCCCATGTTGCATCAATTGGATTGCCAACGAGGTCTTCAAATGAGACTGTAACGTCATAAATTCGGTTTACGGAATCAGTTCCTATGACAAGTGTTTGTGATGTTCCGTAATTAAACTCTCCAGCTCCTTTAGCATCATAGAATAAAGTACCAACCGAAGATGTTGCCCAAGATGTAAGAGTTGATGTAGCGTCTATCAAATTAGCACCATCTTCATGATTCATTGATGACCAAGTTCTTATTTTTACAATTGAATTTTCCATTTCAATTCCTGTATCTGATGTTCTTGTTTCTAGCAGGTCTTCAATATCAACACTTGATGAATAGGCTCCTAAGGCGATGTCGTTTGAGTCTAAGATTGACAAATCTTCAAAGGATGCTTTTGTTTCATGTATTACCATACCCTCTGAGAATCCGTTAACTGTTAGTGATTGAGCTGCAAATTCTGCATACCATGCTTCCAAACCGACTGTGTTTGTTGCGAATTGGTTGAAAGGAGTGTTTATTTGAAAATCTGTAAAAGAATGAATCCCTTGTAGGATGTCTACTCCTTTTTCAGACCCTGCAGACATGTTCAGAGTTGTTTGTGAGATATCTGTTCCAGATAAACTTGTGAATTCCATTCCCATTCTATCTGAGAAAAATTGGGAATTTTCAATTGTTACCGTACCCGTTCCACTAGCTTTCAAAGCAACATCCGATGCTTCAATTGACGAATCTGTTATCGAGTAGTCTCCACTACCTGAAAGAGCTATTCCAATCCATGGAGCATCGTAATTTCCTTGCAAAGAACTGAATGACCCAGTGAGTTCGATACCATTCAAAATTACATCACCTGAAGTAATTATGTCGATTGGAGTTTCGCTACTATCTGATTCAAAAATTGCCCCATCGATAGTTAAGTCGCCCGCCGACCATGAATTGATCAGTCTTTCACCAGACATGTCGATGTTCGATACAGTAAAGCCAGTTGAATCCATTACGGTAATTGCATTTTCAGCCATTCCCGTCATCCCATCAATTATTCCACTTGCTCCTGAGAAGATGCTTGCGCCAGCCGCTACTGAGTTTGTAAATTGAATATCTGAAACATCATAATTGCCTGCAGAAAAGGAGACTCCGTACCCCACATAAGCAAAACTAGCTCCAATTAAATCAAGATCTGAAGAGGATTTTACACCACCGCTCATTGTTGAGAAATCGATGTTTTCCAATTCAGCAATACCAGTATTTCTCATACCTTCTTGGTCGATATCGCTAGCTTCAAAATCAGTAATTGAAGCATAACCTGAATTTTCTAATCCGATGATACAGTTTTGTAAAGTTAGATTAGAAGAGTATAGAATACCATCATTAATCAAACAAGATTTAGCATTTGCAATAGACGTGTTGTGGATATGAGCCGTTCCGTTTGAAGTGATTGTTATATCATCCCAAACTCCGGATCCTGTTGATCCTGACCCTGTGGGTTGTATGGTTGACATAATCTCAACATTATTTGCAATAAGTGTGCCTTCGACCTCAATCCAGTAGGATTGCATGTCTATTATAGCCCCAGGTTTTAGGGTCAATGTTGTTCCCTTACTCACCGTGATATTTCCGTTGAGAGTATAATTGCCAGAAATTTCGGTATCGTTAGTAGTTACAGTATCAGAGGCTATAGCCGGAGAAATTGTGGACATCAGGAAAATCAGTGTCAGTGTAATCACACGTAGGCGCATGACCATTGGTATAATTCATACTCCATGAAGTCATTGCTCTAAAGTCATAATTTCATTGGTTAACATACAGGCAAATGGGCCTGCCCAGATTTGAACTGGGGTCTGACGGCCCCCAGCCGCCAAGTATAGGCCAAGCTAACCCACAGGCCCTTGCCTTTGAGTATGATTCACTCTAGTGCAGCGCTGAACGGTGCCACTTCTTCGATTAGGTCGAGATGTGATACAAACATTCGCCTGCAACAATATCTTTCGAATCCGAGGTCATCCAAAACAACATTCATTTCCATTCCTGCTGCTATGCTTTCGCTGAATTCTTCCCACTTGTGAGCGACTAAACCGCCGCAACTGAAACATCTTACTGGTATAATCATCAAATCACCTGTACGACTTTTGCTTCTTTCTTCGGGCACCGCGGCCAAGTTGGTGCTTTGGTTCCTTTCTTCTCGGGTCGTTGACAAGGAGGCTTCTGTCGAATCTCAAGAACTCATCTCTCAATTCTTCATCAATTCCTTCTGCGCCACCGTTATAGTGGACAAGACCTCTTGCAATCGCTGTTCTGATTGCATCGGTTTGACCCATGATTCCTCCACCTTGGGTGGATAGATTAATGTCAACTTTTGATAGTCTATTCATTGCGTCGGCGATGATTAGAGGTTCCATTGCTTTTCTTCTAGAAAGAGATGGTTGCAAAATTTCGATCGGTTCGCTGTTGACTCTCACACGGCCTTTTCCTGCTTTTACAGTTGCACGTGCAATTGCTGTCTTTCTCTTTCCTGATGTGTGTACAATCTTTGCTTTACGAGCCATCATTGCTCACCTCCGGCCCATCTGTGAGCAGGTGCTCCGAGATTTTCGCTGATCTCTCCTAATCTAACGAATCTCTGCGGTAGGTCTCTTCGAATCTTGCTGTCGTCGCCTGATTCGTGTCCTTCTGGCAAATCGCCTGAAAGGTGAGAAGGGCAACCGATTTCAACACGTAGGTTTCTCAATGCTCTTCTGCCACTGCTCTTAGCTTGATAAGGAAGCATTCCCCTCACGGTTCTCTTTAGAATCATGTCTGGCATTCTTGGGAAGTATGGTCCCTTTCTTGCGTGGTTGAGAGCGTATTTTTCGTGATAGTTAGCGAAAACTGCTGTTGGTTTACCGGAAACTATTGCCTTCTCAGCGTTTACGATGACCACTTTATCGGAGTTTCCTGCACGGGTGCTCTTCAGTAGCTTTTCAGCCACTGCACTTGCTAACCTACCAAGGATTAGCCCATCTGCGTCGTATACGTAAGTGACTGAATCAGCCAAGTATGTACACCCCCGATCCGCTTGGGTTTTCGTTCATTAGTTCAGGTAGCGTTAGGACTCTGCCTCCCGCTGCCTCTATCTTCTCGCGAGCTCCGGCACTTACGCTGTAGGCTGCGACGTCGTGTTTGGACGAAATTTCACCGCTGCCAAGCAACTTTCCTGGTACCAGGACTGTTGCGCCCTCAGGGCAATGGCGGCTAAGGCGGCTCAAGTTCGGTTGTGCCCAATTTTTGCGACTCTTTGAAAGACGCATTGCGACATCTCGCCACAAAGCAGTACCGGTCTCACGAGACTGTGCCTTTAGCTCGCCGATTAGGTCGACGAGATTCTGGTTTGTCTTGCTTATTGGTTTACTCATATGACTCCCTCGATGCTTAGAAGCATGTCGCCGACCGACCTCCCTGTTATGAATGCTACGCTTGGAAAAACGGTCCTCTCGCGCTTGAGTTCAGCGTTTTTTTGAAAATTAATCGAACAATATTTCGCCTTTTGCATCAAGCAACTCAACAGTCAAACCCGCTGCTCTTGCTTGAACGAGGATATCGTTATGTAGAGTATCTGAAAAATCATCCAGTGCTTCGAGCGATGTAATCGATGCAACATCTGTTAGTTGGTCAATCAGATGATTTAGGACACAAGATACGCCATACGCCTGCCCTGCTCTGAAGGCGTGATCTACACCTCCAATCTCTGGGTCTTCAGCCTTCATTCGAAGCATTACCTGTTGAGAATATGCCACAAGTGCCCCGTAAATTGATTCAATTATTTGGGCGGCTTCAAGATCCGTGAGCAATAATTGGGCTTGTGATAGAGCCGCTCTGACCGCTTGTCCATAGGTGGCATGCGCCCCGATTGTATTGCTTCCTTCTTGCATCATGGCCTGGTCGATAAGTGATTTCCAATCGCTCATATTACCACGAGAACAGACATAACACATCAACCCTACGGCTAAATTTGGGATGGTGGCTCAGCCACCAAACCCAAAATTAACTGTTTCAAATCTTGAAATTGGATTGTTCGTTGCCTTCGTCGATTCCAGCCTGCTTGACCGAACCGTCTGCCGCTATGAATTCTCCAGCTCTGGTCAATCCGCCATAGAGTTTGGATTCGTGCTGATCTCCTCTTGTGATCATGCCACCATCTCCCAATGCCATAGACAGGCTTTGCGCAATAGCGTTCAATGTTTGAATCGCACGGTCTCTGTGACTTGGTCCAATTTCGTGGTCTGAATATCGTGCTTCTTCGAATATTGCCAAGAAGTTGTCTAATTGGTCTGCAGGTACCATGTGGAAGGCTCCTCTAACAGCACTCTCGAATTCACGAGTTGTTTCGTATACTTTCTTCATGAAACCATGCCTTCGGAAGTGCTTGACTAATTGCTTGTAACAATCAAAGATAATTGCAATGTATTCGTTTGCAGCTTGCAACTGGAGCATTGTGTCTGTCAAAATACCTCTTAGTGCTTCTACTTGTCTTCTTGCGACAACTCGCTGGTAGTACATTACACCAGCAATCAAAGCGCTTAGTAATACAATTATCAAAGCCATTATCGTGCTTGGAGTAAAAATTCCTTCATTTGAATCGCTGATTGATGCCTTCAGATAATGCACTTCGTGTGTAATGTTGTCTGTTGACTCAGCAAAGAATGTAGAACCTGGGTAATACGCCTTGATTCTCCATTCTCCCGTACATGGTTCTCCTGCGCAGGTTTTACCAGCAAAGTTCCACGTGAACGATGCGATTCCTTGTTCGGTTGTGTAGGATTCGTTTCTACCTTCAACGACCCACTCCATCGCAGTGCTGTCCCAGTATTCTCTAACGAAGTATACCTCTTCGTTCTCAACTGCCAAATCAAGTCGGTCTCTCAATAACGCAACCTCACCGAACACCGGGTCGTCTGTATCTAATCCGTTGTTGTTAACTGCAGACCAAGATGTCTTGACTTGCAAGTCAACACGGCTTCTAACAAGCACCCACATATCGTGGTAAGAGCCGTTTAGAACCTTGCTCGTATCCTTGTCACATCCACCTGGAACTTGGAGATCTGGCTCAAACGCTACTCTAAGCAATCTGAACCCTTCTTTCTCTCCACCTGTAGTTTCAACACCTTTCAAAGTCGGGTTTTGTGTTGGGTCTCCACTGAACCACTCAACTGAACCATCGGCATCTCTGGTTGTTATCTTGGAAAGTGGCCTCACATTCTTTTGTGGGTCAAGATAGATGTTCAAACACTTGCCACCAACTGGTTGGCCATTAGCCTGTGTTAGAGTTGCGTCTACGTGGAAGCTTTCCTTCAAGTATAATACCTGGAATGCTGTTCCGTTTGTTGGGGAAACATATGTCTCAACACTTGACTTGAAAGGCCCAACTTCTGAGATTTGCAAAGTAGAGTTACTGAATACAGCAAATTCGGTCTGAACTGTCTTGTTTTGATATCTGTATGCGTCGTTATTATCCCATGCAGAGTAGGTTACAGTTACCTTTGCTTTACCAGCCATTACGTCTGATAGTGGACAAGTGATCTCATACTTTCCATCGAAATCTGTTACTCCGTCGTAACACGCAACTGGCCCCATTGGGCTGTTCACCATTTCGTAGTTCACTCTGATATTTCTGAAAGATAGGTTTGTACCTAACTCATCAGTCAATTGTCCAGTAACCACCATCGGTTTGGATTCTACTAAGCCTGTTTGCGGGTTGGTCTTGCTCGTGTATACAATCTGATCGTCGATTGATAGGGAGGTTCTTCCAATCAATGAGAAACCGTTAGAATTGTATGACATCTGAACTCTGAAGTGGTCGTTACCGATTAAGTCTACACACGGGTCCCACTTACCTTGCATTGAAAGATATTGAACTTCAATCATCTGACATCCTTCATTAGGTAGAGTCTCTCTAAATCTAAGATATACTGAAACAGGACCGAATCCATCAGGAAGGAAGCTGTCTGGGTCGTCCCTCAACAACTGAGGGTTCAGAGGTGAAACGTTTGCTTTCAAACATCCAATCGCTTCATAGTCGTCCAACTGTCCATTTCCATCTTGATCTCTGTCTGGAACGCCGTCGCCATTTCCATCATAGAAACATAGGTGGCTTCCATCCACCTGAGGCGTAGGCAGGGATATTAGTCCACCATTAGGTGAAAGAGTTGCAACAACCTGCCTGTGATACACGCCGTCGAAATCTATACCCTCGTAAATAACATCTACAAGTCCGCCGTTAGGCGAGTTTGGTCCGTTTAACTCCTTTCCACCGGAATCTCTGATGGATGCAGTCTTATTGTCATCAGTGACTTGCGCAGTAAACTCCCATCTGTCTCCTGATTGACGGATGTTTTCGCTTGTACTAATCACATTCACGAATGTCCTTGATACAACCCAGATATTCTGGCTGTCAATATTTCCTTTCATTAACAGATTTCCATCATATTCGAATTGCAGTGAGTAGTTGCCCAACGCGTCACTTGGGTTGATCTCGAATGGAATCGAGAAGGTTCCTAAGTCGTCCGTGTAATTCACTCCGCTCCTACCATCGAAAGACCACGTCCAGGTTACTGGAGCATTTCTAATCGGTTGCAATGAATTGTCTAACAATCTTGCTTCAATTAGAGTTGTTGTGTTTCTATACAATCTTGGCAGGCTTGTCATTTGGAATTGGGTGGTACCAACGACTGATACGTTGATGTAAGCGCCAGTTGCTGCCAAATTAGTTGAATTACCTGTAAAGTAGTAAGCGTTGTTTGTGAAATCAACTCTCACACCGTACGTTCCTGCAGCGTATTGGCTGTACCATGTCCAGTTGTAATCAAATGTTGCATCTCCATCCTTCATGATTGGCCTTTGGGTGTAGGCGGTTTCTCCGCTACCCATGAATTGACCGTTTCCGTCAATATCGACTTGGAGCGCTATCGGATCTTGGTCCCATGCATCGTTAGTTCGATTGGTTACCGTGCCCTGAACTCTGAAGGTTTCTCCAGTATTCATTTCAGGAACAATTTCACATCGGATTGGGCTTGAAGGGTCGGTTGGATCAACCTGGCCACAAGGCGGTAAATCACTGTCACCGCCGTTAACCAGAGCAATCTTCCATTCCGTCATGTTATCACTCACGTCCAAGAATCCTCTGAGTCTTTCAGCCTCTCCTGTCAGAGTAGACAAGTCTCCATCCCACAAAGTTGGGTACGGCCTCAAAACCTTAGCCTCCTCAAATGTTACGCCTGCTGCGTCCAATGCAGGTTCTAAGAACAATGTAGCCCAGTTACCGAAAGTACCGTCTCCGTTGTTTATTGTGCTATCCCAATAGTAGATAGCGGATAATCCACTTACAAGCAATTCACCCTCGATATTCATTCTGTGCATTACTCTTACAGAGAATGGATCGGATGAGTCGCCATGTAAGTACGGGAACGGCCATTCGCTTGCAAGTTCTGGAATTACGTTTGCTGTAATTTCAATATCTCCAGCTGGCAGGCTTGTGTTTGTGTAGTTGTACCTAACAGGCATTCCATTACCGTCTGTCAATACATCGTGCTTCTTGGTGAGGTCGTTCCAAACAATCTCCTCGTAACCGCCCGGAATTTGACCTACTCCGTTATCCATGGTTGAATTCCAACGAACCTGTTTCCATGTTCCATTTGCACCGAGATTCTGAACGAATGTAAGAGATGCCCATCCTTCACCATCTGTTCGGTATCCGTTGTTACTCAATCCAGTAAAGTTGGATGGGTTGGTTCTGTTTCCAAACAGTCCGCCGGTTATCTCGAAAGTAATTGGTGAGTGAGTGATTCTGTTGTCGTACAATCCTCTAGTCCAATCCGCATCATAGTGCGCCTTGAAGTCGAGCCAGAACGGTTGTTCGTCACTTCTGAAGTATGTCCAAGCCGAGTAGTCCACTGTCATATTGGCTTCTACACCAACCAGATAGGATATTGACTGGTTACCATTGAACGCAAACATTTCTGTTACCTCAGCATAAACCCTGTAAGTGGTATTGTCACCTACAAGTAAGTCTTCAGGGTACAAGAACTGCCCGACTGTGAAGTTGCCCCACATATTGGTAATCACGTCGATTGTTTCTACTGCTGTTGTATTGTTGCCTGTCCATTCGATATGAACTTGCACTGGTAATCCCGGAGCATCTTCTAGCAAACCAGATGTTGGATTGACCCACTTCACGTTTCCACTGAAAATTGCAGGGCTTTGTGCATCCATCCAAAGTACATCTGGCATGTCTAAAGTGATGAATGTCGGAGCCTTGTCATCTGCATCCAAAATACAATCGTTGTCGCTATCCCAATCACTATTACAGGTATCTGATTGATAATTGTCTTCCACTATGTCGTAATCGGTGTCGACTCTTGTATCATTGTCATCATCGTTATCGATAGCATCAGGACCTGTTGAAGGGTCTGACGGGTTTGCGATAGCAACTCCGCCACCGAAGTCATCGTGGTCCCATGGATTTGTTGATTCAGAAGAGAATCTAAGAGGCCAAAGTAATACTTCGTCTTCGTCATTCATTCCGTCTTCGTCGTCATCAGGGTCGATATCGTCCCTTGTTCCGTCGTTATCGTGGTCAAATGGTGCCGTGAGTGAAATTGCAGCCTCGACAGTGTTCGATATTCCATCGCCGTCAAAGTCGTCATCTGCCCAGTTCACGATTCCATCGTTATCGTGATCAAATGGTGATTGTTCCTCACCGGAGAAGCAACCTGCAAGGAGCTCCTGATCTACATCCATGATTCCGTTGTTATCGTCATCAGGATCTTCTGCATCTGGAACTCCATCGTTATCGTTGTCAACATCGTAGTACTTTGGCGATCTGAGGCCTTGGCTCATTACACCCTTGTCCCATACTGCTTGGAACCACCCATCGCCATCAACGTCCTGGTCGTTTCCATCATCATCCTTATCCTCACAATTAGTTCCTACGAAGAAGGATGTTCCGTAATCTTGCCCTGCGTCTTCGTCTAAGTCGTCATTCGAATCGACCTCGAAGAAATCCCAAATGCCATCGTTATCATCATCAACGTCGTTCCAATCATAAATCGAGTCATAGTCTTCGTCCAAGTCGACGGTGTTATTTGTGAAATCTCCATCTACATCCCCATCTACATCGTTAGCATCTAAATCCGCTCCAAGTTCGTCTGGGAATCCAACGGTGTCTGCTACCGCAGTATCGTCAAAGTTCCACTGCCAGATTCCTGTTGCTAGACCCATCCATGTTAGGAAAGCGTCTCTATTGTCTGCAAGTTGTGTGTATGAAAGAGCGCTTTCTTCATCTCCATCTCCACCGAAATCATAGTGGTAACATCCACCCTGAGCCCCGGGCGTACAGGTCCAGGTGCTCTTTCCACCTGCTCCCTGGTCGAAGTGGAAGTCAGGTCTTGTTGAGTATGGTGAGCCGAATTGTGCGTTAGTACCTGTCAGAGGCATCTGGTATGCGATTGCGTATGCATAACCACAAGTCCAGCCGGAACCAAGTTGTCCAACAGTCATTCCACATTGGGTTAGATTCATCGTCCCGCCCATCTTTAAGTCGTTAACATCTAGAAGACCGTCATTTCCTTCATCTTGGTCCCACCAGTCTGGCATTCCATCGCCATCTTGGTCAGAGTCGAGTCCGTTAATCAAAGAGTCTCCATCAGCATCAATATCCCACTCGTTTCCACCATTGTAAGATGACCACCTCGTGAATAAGAACCAGTAGAATTCTGGAACTTCTCCGCCTGTTGGGGTTGTTGTAGTTGGGTCATACCCGTTGTAGTTTAGAATAACATCCTCGAAAGGATTTGCGCCCCAAACCATTTCCCAATAATTGTCTAGGTTGTTTCCGTAATCCTGACTGTCTCCACTTCCATCGATATCGCCACCGTCTCCAATTGGGTAGTATGGAGTTGCGTAAGCATCTGTAGCGTCGTAGTCTACTTTTCCACAATTGCCGTCATCTGGATCGTAAAGGTCGGTTAGGCCATCATTATCGTCATCCCAATCGATGTCATTATCCAGCCCATCACCGTCAATATCAGTGTCAAGGTCGTTTGGACCATCGTCTCTGTATCTGCTTCCGTTGATGCTGTGGAATAGTGCATCGTTATCAAAATCACAGTCCCAATCCATATCGAGGATGTCCATGATTCCATCTCCATCATCATCGATATCGTCCCAGTTAGAGATACCGTCTCCGTCCCAGTCATTGAATTGGGAGAAAGATGCTCTGCGTGTCAAACATCGTGGGTCGGGGTTTGTCGGGTTAGGATTTGCTAAAGAAGTACATGTAGCCATCCAAGCTTCTGAGTTTTTGTCTAGAGGATACGAGTCGTTTTCGTTTTCTATTTGATCGTCATCGATATCATATGCAAAATCGGTTGCAATAAATTGAGTTTGAACTGCGTCATCAGGAGTTGGTGTACCGCCCATGTCAGGGTCTAACCAATCCCAAACTGCGTTGTAATTTTTGTCGAATGGTCTGAATCTATCATCGTCAAGGTCAGCATCGTAATCCATTTCACAATCTTGTCCGGAAACACCGTCGGTATCCCCGCCGGGCGTCTGATAAGGTGATGAGTCAAGTCCAGTGTAGTCATTTAATCCATCGTTGTTGAAGTCGAGGTTCCAACAAACATCTGGGATTCCATCGTTGTCGTCATCAGGGTCTGTCATATCAAGAATGCCGTCGTTGTCGTCGTCAGTATCCGAGCTGTCCGGTAGGCCGTCGTTATCGTTGTCAGGGTCTAGGAAGTTTGGAATTCCGTCATCATCCAGGTCCCCGTCTTCAATTATTGTGAAGGCCGGAGTCCCTGCTGCTCCATCGCCAGAAGTTCCCCCTGCAAAGTCAAAGTCGTCATTTGCGTCGACTTTTGCGGCTTGCAAGTCGACGAAATTTACGCCTGCGGAATACATTCTGTATGAGTTGTATGGCCACACTACTGGATTGCTGAAGTTCAAATCGTCGTTAGCATCTGCAGCGGCTGCGTTTGCCATTAAGCCATCTAGTGATTCGTCATATGGGTGCTCGTCTACCCAATCTTTTGTTCCGTCGTTATCGTCGTCTTCGTCAAAATAATCCTGAATGCCATCGTTGTCGAAGTCGCAAGGCCACTTGAATTGGTCAATTCTTCCATCGTTATCGTCATCCTCATCGTATCTACCGGCACCTGAACCATCAGAGTCTTCGTCTGGTACACCATCGTTGTCGTGGTCGAATGGTAACTGGTCTGCTCTGTATGCAATGCCGACAGGTTGTCCGGTTAGCGGATGAATTGTGCTTGCTTCGACGTATCTGTGCATTGATACGTTTCGAGGGTCTAAGCCTTCAGCTTCAAGAGCGGCATAATCGATTGGTCCTTCCAAAATTCCGTCGTTGTCATCATCCCAGTCGAGATGGTCTTGGATTCCGTCGTTGTCGTGATCGTAAGGATCGGTTGATTCGCAACCATCGAATCTTTCCAACAAGTCATATATTCCATCATTGTCATCGTCAAGGTCGTTAAGATCATCGATTCCGTCGTTGTCGTGGTCGTCACTTGTTGACTCTTCCAGATAAGACCTGTATCCTGAATCAAGTCCCATAGCAGACAGGTCATCTATTTGACCGTAGAACACTCCTGGGTCTGCCCAAGCCATGTCCCAAAGAGCGTCATGCATGTCTAGGGCTAAATGAGTCGGCATCCCGTTATTCCATTCCCCCTGACCTCCTTGGTCAGTGGACTGGACTGGACTCATCGAAAGCGGGTCTGCGTCTATGAGCTCAGTATCGACTTCGAAGTCTTGGCTGATACTCGTAATCATCGCTAACCAGGTGCTTGTAATCATCAATAACACAATACCGATGGATACGGTAGATTTGCGCCTGTTCTCTATTTTTTGTATGAACTGTCTTTCTGTAAGCATAGCTAACACTTCGGAATCAACCCTTGACTGACGCTTACTATATCAAGAACACTACGCGATTGTGCACTAAAGTATCACCCTAGACTTTGGGTATCAAGCCTCAAAATAATGCTTGGAAGGAAGGGGGACTCCAGCGGGGGCGAACTCCCGCTGGAGTCGAAAGACCCGAGCCAACGGAACGGGTTATACGACTTCTAACTTGCAACTAATTACAATCAAAGTTCGAAGATATCTTCGATGCCGTCATTGTCGTCATCGTCGTCTTCGTGGTCTTCGATTCCATCGTTGTCGTGGTCGAATTGACCTGTTAGATCGTTACCGTCGTTGGCTTCGAACCAGTCAGAGAGACCGTCGTTATCATCGTCGGTGTCTGTGCTGTCCCAAATTCCATCGTTGTCGTGGTCATATCGGTATGCGCCAGTAACGCCACCGATTTCATCCACGTCTAGGATGTCATCGTTATCATCGTCGGTATCAACTGCATCATCCATTCCATCGTTGTCGTGGTCACGGGAGTAGTCCTCACCGTTTGGACCAACGTCGTTGCGGTTGTCGATACCGTCATTGTCGATATCTAAGTCAACTGCATCGTTAATTCCATCGTTGTCATGGTCGTAGATGTTGGTGTTTGGATCGCCATCTTGTGTTTCCTCACGGTCATCGATTCCGTCACCATCGTCGTCGCTGTCTTCAGCGTCGTCAATACCGTCGTTGTCGTGGTCGTTTGGATTAGAATCTAGATCGTCGACGATTCCATCGTTGTCATCATCGTTATCCAATTCGTCTGGGATTCCATCACCATCGTTGTCGTTGTCGCCGTTTTGCTCTTGGTTGTCAAGCTGTTGACCCTGTTGTTGGTCGTTTTGCTGGCCTTGTTGACCTTGCTGACCGTTTTGAGTCTGGCCTTGTTGCTGCTGGTTTTGACCATTTTGACCGTTTTGGCCTCCTTGATCTTGTTGGGACTGGTCGCCTTGTTGACCACCTTGTTGGCCACCTTGTTGTTGCTGACCTTGTCCGTTATCCTGCTGCTGACCTTGCTGACCTTGCTGACCTTGCTGACCTTGGCCTTGTTGTCCGGATTGACCAGACTGACCTTGTTGACCACCTTGTTGACCTTGCTGTGAGCCTTGACCTTGTTGACCTTGTTGTCCTTGTCCTTGTCCTTGACCTTGTCC
>CAZGJD010000005.1:0-120509 GCA_964526385.1 uncultured Candidatus Poseidoniales archaeon
CAGTCTGAACAGAATTGGTGCAGGAGGCAGGATTTGAACCTGCGAACCGTTGAGGACTGGGACCTCATCCCAGCGCCGTTGACCAAGCTTGGCAACTCCTGCTTGAAATTGCCCACCTGCAACGAATATATCAACAACTCGTGTCAGCAATCATACAGCTTGACCGATGAATGGCTCATCAATATCTAGTTGCATTATATACAGGCCAGTTGAGATACAAGAAGCATATATTCGGCCTTCATGGAATTCTACCGCCCATAGGAAAGGCACCCAACCAAAATCGTAGAATGCACTGTCGAGTGGAGTTCCGTCTAAATGTCCGGATGGAAGATAATATCCGACAGTGGCTTCAAAGTGAATCGCAATTCTATCGTTGGTAATCATGGCCTTCTTAGTTACTCAAATTCTTGACTCTGGGGATGAAGAAGAATAATTATTCGCTTGTGAAAGTCCAAATGGTATGCCTGTCGCCGTCGATAATTTTGTAGCCTTCAGATGTTACAAATTGTGATTTAATCAGCGCCCTTCTAATTATGTGGGCTTTGACATCTTTTCCGTTGTCATTCAGTGCAGAAATGATTTCCTTAATCGTCGCAGGGCTATTGTCCCTTAACCACGAAACAATCCATTCCGCCTCAATCCGATTGTTTCTCTTTTCTTCTGTCCACCGATTTCTCACGCTGTTACTAAATCGGCATGATATAACAAACTGCGTATTGTTACTCAATAGAAAATAGAGCAACAAGTGAGAGAGCCGTCCGCGGCTCGAATTTCGCTCATGTCAACTAAAACAATATCGAAGCCTCTCTTTCTGAGTTCCTCTTCAACGGTAGGATAGCCTTCTGCGACGACAACTTTGCCATTAGGCAAACCAATGGTGTTGCAACCATAGACTTCTTCATTGGGAACCATAATTATTTCACATCCATCTGGGAGCTCACCAAAATCTTCGGCTGACAAAAATCCTTCTGCGGTCAAAATGATGTTGTCTGAGGGCGTTGAAGATATGCTTGTAAGGTGCAAGGCGCTTAGTGGGATATCGATAACCCGAAGTTCATATCCAAGATGATCTAGTAGATTTTTCAATTCTTGAATTCCTGCGTCGTTTGTCCTAGTAGACCTGCCAACGAAGAATAAATCTCCTAATCGAAGTATGTCTCCTCCATCCATCATGGCGGGGGCCATCATTTTGCAAACTTGATATCCTTTTAGTGCGTTAATCAGAAAATCTGCGATTGGGGGTTGTTCCCCTCTTCTACTTTCGTGACCGGGCACTGGAAGCAAAACATGACCGTCAATGACCACTGCTTGGTCTTCAACAAATACACAGTCTGGATGAGCTGGGTCTGCAGGTAAGATTGTGACCATCAATCCACTATCTGCAAGCGCTGAAACATAGTTTGTGTGTTGCTGTCTTGCTAATTCGATATCTGTAGGCCCAGTACCAAAATAATTAGCAAGAGCGTTGATGAAACCCGGCGAAACGCAACGGACCAGTGCTCGGGACTTTTGGTCAAGGCGCACTGTTGCCATCGGTTCCTCGGCTGTAGGACCATGTATAACCATATCCCATTACCGGAAAGTAGATTCCATACAACGGAAATCCGATTTACCATATAATTCAACAATAAGATGCGTGTCGCGCAAACATGGATGTCGCCAGGGCGCTGTTAATGGTCATGATAATGGGGCTTGCAACATTATCTGGTTGCTTTGGTGAGGATGGTGATTCCGGGGGGCCTGATGGAAGCGACCTGAAAGTGTCGCCAGAATTAATTCCAGGCGGAGAATGGACAAAAATCGACCTCAGAGCGAATGCAGACATGAGTGTCTTCGTACCGTACTTTCTTCAAGACCCTGGGTCAATGAGAGCGCAAAATGGCACGGTTTTCAACCTTAAAGATGGAGAAGCCGTAAATGTGAATATCCTACTTCCTCCAAGAAACTCAGATGTACTATTTTTGATCGGAGATTATGGTAGAGAAAGTTGGCCGATTCGCTCAGCAAACAAATCTTGGATGGATTGGTTAAATGATTCTTCTCGTGGCTCTTCGATTCAAATCACGGACAACCAGGACCCGGATGGTGAGTGGCCGTGGATTATTCCAGCAAACGAAACTGGAGGGGATGTGAAAGTAAAAATCCTCCAAACAAAAAGAGCTGAAAGGTCTGATTTAGGTCCTGAAAATGGTGTTGGTGCAAGCGATGGATGGGTCAACGGTCGCGATGTGTACGAATGGGTCGAATTCATCACCGACCAAACCCCTGACCTTTCCGATCCAAACGACCAATCTGTAGGATATCTCGACAGATGGGTTAGCGAAGAAAGCCCCGGTTATCGTGACGCAATAACTTACTTTGAAGGGGTAATGGGCGGATACGGATTAGATGTTCAAAAGCATAAATTCCAGTCTGGCACCTTGTGGGTAACAAATATCTGTGGCTACAAAGTTGGTACAACATTCCCTGATGAGTGGTTGGTTTTCGGAGCGCATTTTGATATTGCAGCATATCCAACCGGAGTTCCTTACGGGGAAATTATCCCAGGGACAGACCAAGTTGGATACGGCACCAGAACCGGCGCATACGACAATACAGCAGGAACAAGCATGGTATTAACGACTGCAAAGGTGTTAGCTGAATTCGATGCTCGAAGAACAATGGTTTTCTGCTTGTGGTCAAGTGAAGAAGAGGGTTTGTGGGGATCATCTGGGTTTGCGAATGATGTCCCGCCCGGTGTAACAATTTCGAATTATCTTAACCTGGATATGGCTGGAATAAACTATCCCGGAGATTACGCACTATCAGTTTATTTAGGACCGGATGGAACTGGAGAAGAGATAGACCAACCTGGAATGTTTCACCTAACAGAATGGATTGGTTCAGACGCTCTGAATTTAGCTTACCAAATGGAAAGAGGTGCGGCTGAATGGGCTCAGGGCGGAGAGTCCCCGCTATGGAATAATCAGTACGAAGATGTTGTAGCAATTTACGAATCTCCTACCGCAAGAAGCGATCACCAACCATTCCAAGAAATCGGCGTGGCGACGTTAGGGTGGAACGGTGTAGTCGATGGCTATCCTTGTTACCACAAAACATGTGATAAATTAGTGACGATGGAAGAATACATGTTAACAGATACCGCAACAGGAGAAGCAAATCTCGTTCATTCATGGGATATCGTAACTTGGTGGGCCGTCTACGCATTCTTGCACATGGACCAAACGCCAGTGCCAAACGAATTATGAGATGGGATTGATTTGACTATAGGAGCAACGTTTTTGATATAACCGTTAACAGATTAACATATGGTCGATATCTTTTGCCCACATTGTGAGGAAGAAATTTCGCTGGATGATGGTGCATCTGGAGAATTTGAATGTCCTCATTGTGAAGGTGAATTTGAATGGGGGATGGAAGAAAAGAAAAGGCCTGGTTCTGGGACTATTCAAGTGAATAACATCTCAACAATTTCGCATGTCGTACATGGTGTATGTGCAGTACTCCTTATTATTGGGTTGTTCAGTAATTGGGTAGTCGCTTTAGATGGCTTTTTTGGATTAACTCCTTTTGGAATAAAAATCTCATTCTTGGGCTTTTCAGAAACTGCTACATATTTTGAATTATTTCAAGAGAGCTTCATTACTGCTTTAGCTGGATTGCTATTCATGTTATTGATAATTGGTGCAATTCTCATGCAAATTTCCCACCTGGCATTCCGATTCATTTTCCACAAACTCGAAAATGGAAGCGACATAAATATCAGTCAAAGAATGGCATATAACGCCTACGTATACCGGTGGCACACATCATTAGGAGCTTTTGTTTTCGTCTCTGTCGGATATGTTATTATCCAGATTGGCGCTATAATTTTTGCAAGTAATATAGGTTTGACAGATGTTTCCGTTCCAAAGCCTAGTGTATTTGCAATCTTCACTCTGCTTGCACTTTGTGGCCAATTCCTTCTAATGAATATGGAAAGACGTGCAGAATGAGAGTCAGCCCTCGATAACTGGTGTTTTATCTTCTTCTTCTGTCCTTACCATTCTGGCCCAAAGATAAGTTGTTCTCTGGGGACGACAAATTCCTTTCGAACATCTTTTCTTTCTTAATAATTCATGTACTAGAGGTGCTGTTAATACCATTATCCTCAATATTATATTGTACTTAGAAGATTATCAAACCTTCGTTATTTTGTTACGTTTTACCGATGGGCACATATCATTCATTTTTTGGCCATTTTATTTTGAAATTACGTTTTAAAATACAAAATCGAATGTTAAAAATAATCTAATTATCTGAAATTTATTTATCTCGACTGGAGTAATCATTACTGCGTAGAGATTGAAGCTTTACATCCTTGCCATCGCACATTGAAAGCATATCTAACTCCATTATCTTGGCTAAATCATCATCAGAAATATTTTCAGCTTCCCTAGCGATATCGCCAGAATTCCATATTTCGCAAAGGCGTTGTGTCTCTACGTCTAAAAAGCTGGGATGTACAATAATTAGATTCTCTATGAAATTCAATAAATCTGATTCTGAGTACATATCCTCAGACTCGATTTTGAAATCGATAACAACAGGATCTGCTTTTGCACCACTTCTGTCTTCATATTCTACCTTCAAACTATATTCTCCAGGCAACATCATATGCGCAGGGAATTGTGAATTAGGGAAGGATATAGGTGCGAATTTACCACCAGATGACGAGCAAGGTTTTTCAGCCTCTGCTGACATTATGTCAGTTAGGGTGTGAGTTGCTCTAATTATATCATCGTTTGAATCGATCTTAGCACGCTGATTAGTACTCCAAACTAGCCTGCCATTGTACTCGAGACTGACTTCGCAACCTGCATCATTCGTGTCTTCCCAATCCAAGTCAACCACTTTTGGAGTTATACTAATAGATCCGTGTCGCTGAATTACAATCTCCGGCATCTCCATTGCTCGGGACAGTGCTTCTCCTGCTGATTTTTCATCATAATCATATGAAGTGTTGATAAATTGCGGATTTGGAAGCGCAGAATTTATTGTTTTTTGTCCTGCTCTAATTAGCACATCCAATTCAGGTGCTTGATTTACAACTTCAAACTTGTCTGAATACATGAAGGCCGAGTCGAACCCATTATTCACTTGAATCCTGATTTTTGCAGATTCGGAAGACGGGACGTTGCCAACCGATATAGCGTAAGTATTCTCATCAATCCATGGTGATAATGCGTACCATATGCCGTCTCCCTTTGAATATTCAATCTTGAACATAGCGTTTTCAAAGTTAGCTTTGGGCCATTGTGGCTTGAAAATATCCTCTCTTTGGAATACCTCTTGATTTAATGAAACTTTTTGCTGTGAATAGGCAGATAGATCCATAGAGGTTCCAATGCCGTCGATTATGTCGCCTGATTCATCTAACAAATATACTTCTACAATCTCCCCATTATCTTGGAATCTAACCACAGATGATGTCGTTTCTGCTGGCTCCCCATGAGAATTAATGAAGTTAGGGTAAACCGGCCTTTGGCCTACAACATCTCCATCCCCGTTAACGGCTACTATGGTTAGTGGCCCTTTCATGTCTGTAGCATGTGTTCCAAAATTCTTATCCATGATTCCGGTGGTAATTTCTGAATTAAATTCCAAGATTTCATAGTCTTTATTCAATTCAAGGTTGACTATTCTGATGATGTGGTCGTCTTGGTTAATCACTGACCTGCCATATTGCTCTAATGGGAACCATGTTTCATGTGAACCCAGATAATCGTACAATAACTCATACCTATATGTTGACATCCATTTATAAATTTCAGGATCGTCTGCTAAGTAAGGTACTGGATACCATACGCCTGGATTCGAGGATATTGTGGCTCGACAATAGGTCATCACATCTGGATATGAACTTGGAATCAAAGCAGATTGGTCATCCGCTGGATTTTGATCATTAACATTCCACCCCAAACCATTGATGGTGAAAGGTTTACCGGTATTTCCATAAATTGAATTCCAGACGGCGTCTTGTCCTCCCGTACTACAATCGTCAGTATCACTATCACCTGTTTTACTCAAATGTTCTCCCCATTCTCCGTATTCGGGACCATAATCATTGTGAGGTCCGAGATTATGATTCATCTCGTGCGCTGGACAGTGTACTGCTGAAGATGAACCATATGAGCATGTTGACACGAAAGATGATCCACCTAACCAGCCAGGATCTGATATCCCTCCGCCTGTCGCACCAAAGAATTCTGGCCATAATGCAACTAACTGGTCAGGAATAATAGGAAGTGTGCAACCCGGATAGCAATTTGAAAGTAAGGTTTCCACTGCAAGCTGAACTCTATAACTGTCAAAATCTACAGATAATTGATCTCTAATTTGACTATTAGTTGTTGAGCTCGCATTATATATTTCTTCGTCAGATAATGGCCATGCCCAAGGTGTAATATCGTAGTCATTTATCGGAAATAAATCAAGGCTGTAGGTCATTGTTTTTATTGCCCTAGCTTCATCCAATTGATCCAATACCTCGCTTGACGCGCTATATTCGCCCAGCCTAATGTAGCCTGCATTGAGCTCGGTTGTTTCAGTCAATTCAAAAATTTCAACATGCCTATTATTTGATGTATCCGTATCTGAATACTCTGAAATGTATGGAATCTTCGCATCAGCTATTAGCATTAAATTATCAAATTGTAGCCATACTTGAGGGATTAGAAAATTCGCCGAAGCTGAAAAGTTCTCTCTATCTACGAATTCTGGCGCATCGAGAGTGTCTACCAAAGGTGCTGAACAAATTATCACCAAGCAAATGCGTAACTCAACATCAACTCCATTAGGAATTGTGTCCGTCACATAGACTCTCGCCAGAGTAGGTTTATTTTTTAGCAACGGCATGTCCATATCTTCGGTTTGAATTACCTGAACGACTTCTATGCCTTCGATAATCAAATCAGATTCCATTGAACTTGGATTTACATAACCAAAATAAATGTCATCAAGGACACTCCCCTGCCCAATTTCAATTACATCACCGTCCTCAAATGTGATTCTGATGTCAACCCCAGCAAGATTTCGGCTATATTTCAAAGCGTCCCAACGCATTGTTTCCAATGTTAACATAGTAGTTGATTGTTTAGCTGCTAGGAGGTGCTCCATTTGGATCATAACAGGCCCCATAATGTCGAAATAATTGGTAGGAGTTACCGTGCTTGTTTCATTTTCTCTGTACATAATTTCTGATTCGAAAGCCTCCCTCTGAATTAATGAAAGTTCTTCATTTGCAACACATGTAGAAAAGGTGCAAGGAGAAATTACTTCTACTGACCATGGAGATGTCGCTGTACCAACTGAGGCTGAACGGTAAGAATTCACTAATCCAGCACCATCAGAATAATAGAAAGTGGTTGAGACCGAATCCACTGTTGCATTAAATTCTGCATTGAGAGGTACCTCTAATGCTACTGCAACATCGTCTCCTAATGCTTTAATGTGTAAACCTACAAAATCCTGATCTATTTTTCCATTGTGCGACCCTACAAATCCAACTTCATTAGCTGGAAACGTGTAGCTATCCTGCCATTCATCGGTTCCGATTCCCAAAAATGGCCTATCCAGAACCCCATCTATCACTGGAGTATTAATCCCTATTGATTCCTCAGGCAACGATTCTATTCCTAGTTCATTTAGCCTAGAACCCACGTCGGTCCCTGCATCTAAACAACCCGCAATAGTTGTAATAGTCATTATCAAAGTAAGCGCAATTGCATTCACAGCCTTGGTCATGGAATAAACTAAGCTCCTCGGGATATAAATTTAGTCACCTGTAAATAATGAATGATATCATTTTTACTTTCACTCGCAGTCTCTGAAAAAAGATACCCTTGTAGTTCGGCGCGGTTCGAGTAATGGGCCGAACTGTTCCTACATGGAGAAATAGAGTCGAGGCGGAATTGAATGCTCTAAGTGCATTCAGAAGAGCCTTGAGTACGAATGACAAATTAGCGCTTGATGAATTGACAAATGGCGTGCGTAATAGAAGAGCTGCTGGCGGTATGCTACCCTCAATAGATGCCTGGAAACCCATGCTAATTTCGATGCTGATAGAGTGTCATGCAAGGATCATGAGACTAGAAAAGCAACTAGATGAGATGCAAAGTGAGAAGTGATTCCTTGCAGGGCTGGATAATAGATGCTCAATTGGGCTCTCATGGAAACGCCATGGACGTCTGGATGTTTGATACAGGCAGGAAAATGCACAGAATTACAGTACCTTGGTGTGCACGCATACACGTTCATGCCATAGGACCGCAATTAGACAATTTGAGAGCATGGTTATCTTTACCAGAAATCTCAACTCGATTTACAATAGGGAGTATTCGTGTTGTTAGAATGAGGCTGTCTTTGGATGAATTTGAACTGCATGATGTGCTCGAAATTGAGGTCATTAATTCGCGAAACATACGTCGTCTTGCGCAGCATATTGAATCCCATGGAGACTATCACAGATTCACATTATACTCAATTGACGCACATATAGCACAGCGTTTTTTTATCGAATATCGAATTACCCCATTCGAATTCGTGGAGTGGGACGGACAGATTTTCTCAGTGTTATCAGAAAATGATTCATGGCCTAATTTGAAAATTATAGAATTAAATTTTAATTATTTAGCAAAAAATGGATTCAACTCAGTCGATTCGAAGATTACGGATGTAAAAATCAGCGAATGGGATGGTTTTTGTCGAAACAACACAGAGTGTTGTAAAATTGTAAATGACAAAAATGAAAGTGGATTCTTGCACGATTTGCAATCCGCTATCGAAAAAATAGATCCGGACATAATCGTAACAAAAGGAGGGGATGCACTTCATTTTAGTGTTCTTGGCAAACTAGCAGACACGAACGATGTCAAATTCAATCTAAGTAGGAAAATAGCTTCATTAGCACCAAGAACGATGTCGAGAGTCGTGCATTCCTATGGGCAAGTGATACGCAAGGATTCGTACTTCCCACTGCACGGACGATTGCACCTCGACCTAGATGCCAGTTTTATTGTGAGAGAGGGCGGAGTTCTAGGATTATTCGAACTGAGTAGACATTCTAGACAGTCCCCTCAAGACATCTCAAGGTTGTCTCCTGGTTCGGTAATAAGCGCAATTCAAATGAGAATTGCAATGGAGGATGGTGTTTTAGTCCCGTGGAAAAAGAATCGAGCAGAAGATACCAAGACCGCTTGGGAACTACTTGCCGCTGATAGAGGAGGGTTGTACCTTGATAGTAAACCCGGGGTTTACTCTGACGTAATCGAATTAGATTTTGCAAGCCTATTTCCAAGCATCATCGCTACTCGAAATATATCTCCTGAAACCCTGAATTGTGCTTGTTGTCAAACAACTACTGATTATCCCACCAAGGATAACTTTGTACCGCTGAACCCAGAATTAGCAAATAGCGCTTTTAGGGAGAGAAAAAGGAATGAAATTTTCATTTCAAAAATATTCCCTTCTGCAAACCCTTCTGCTTTGCAGGTTCCAGGGTTAAAGACGCATACTTGCGCTCAGATTCAGGGTTTTTTGGGCCGGGTTGTAGCGCCTCTTATTGAAAGAAGAATGCAGTTGAAAAAACTAAGAAAAAAGAAAGGTGACTTATTTGATTTGCAACAGAATGCTCTCAAATGGTTACTAGTAACTTGTTTTGGATATACGGGATACAAAAATGCTCGATTTGGACGTATCGAAGCTCATGAGGCAATTTGTGCTTGGGCTCGAGATATTTTGCTTACTACGATTTCAGTTGCTGAAGAAGAGGGTTGGACTGTTCTGCACGCCATTGTCGATTGTATCTGGATTGAGAATAAGGATATCAAATCGAGAGATGAGAAGGTGAAGAAGGCTTTAGAACTCTCTCAAAAAATCACAGATATGATTGGAATACCGTTGGAATTTGAAGACATGTACGATATTATCGGCTTCCTTCCAAGCAGAATGCACGGCTCAGGGTCGCTAACGAAATATTGGGCGCACGGAGGCAATGGATTCAAACTGAGAGGTATTGAAGCAAGACAGCACTCGACTTGCGAATGGATTCGTCGGATGCAGATTCAAGCGCTTGAACTCCTCATGCAAAATATATCTGAAGGAAACAAATTCAATTCTTATTTGGTGCAAAAAAATATCATTAGCATACTAGAAGATAGTTTGCAAGCCCTAAACACCAATCTGGTTTCGCCAATAGAATTAGTTGTAACCAAGCGAGTAACAAAACGCATACCGGAATTTGCTGTAACAACAACAACTCAATTGGCATTAATTCGTGCTAAAAATCTTGGCCACGAAATACTTCCCGGAAGAAAGGTGAGATATGTCGTGACAAAGCCGATCTCAAACAAGCCACTATCACGAGTAATTCTTTCTGAAGAGTTAACAAAAAAGGACTTGGTAAATGTTGATGTTGAATATTACAAGGGTTTGGCGATCAGGGCTATTTGGGCAATTCTAGGTCCGTTTGGGTGGACTGATGATGAGATAATTAACGGTAAGAAAAAATTCACTCTATTCGATTTCATCGATTCTTTCGATACTAAGTCTGCTATGGATGATTTTACTTGTTGATTCGTACAGAGTTTCTTGGCTGTCCCTCTGCTTATAGTATCCTGAGCTTCTACTTGGTAGATGTAAAAGCCACAATTTCTTTTCCCCATTAATTCTTCTTTGCTTACCTAATAGAGAAATTGAGCATCGGTTTTCAACCATTGTCAATAAAGACCGGTGCCTCTGTGAATACGGATTCTTTGATGTGATTACAACGATGCTCGTATTGTACTTCACAGCAATTTGAGACAGGATATTCATTGATTTACGAAGTAATGAACGGGACTCGTAATCATTTATCTGGGGGTCTAGATGCATTGTAATGGGGCCGTCTATAACAACTAATTTTGCTCGTGTAATCTTTATTTCGCGTTGGAGTCTCTCGATTAAATGTGCAAATTGGTGGACGGTAAAACCTCTGCCTACGAATAGTCCATGAAGTAATTGTTCAGAATCGGGAATGGTATGCGGGAAATTTTTGATGATGGTGGCTGGGTTGAATCTGCAAGCACCATCGATCCAGTGTACATATTCACCGCTCATCAAAGCCATCGCAGTCCAAGCTTCGGCAAATATACGCATAGATTTTCCAGAATGCCCCGGGCCCCTAAGGTGGTACAAGGCCCCTTTACGGGGTAATATTTGCACTTCATCGATTCTATTGCCGACACGGCTTGGTAAATTTACGGGCATTGCTTTTTCTCGCTGAGCTTATTATGAAACATCTGGCATAGGACACTGTCTTGAAAGTGAATGTAAATGTGAAAATAGCACTAATCTAACAATCGTAGCATTGAGAAGGGGTAACACACACGGCTGTATATGCAGAGAGCGATTATGGCGATGTTCCTTGTTCTGCTCTTCTGTCTTGCGCCGTTAAGTGGGTGTCTCGGTGAATCCGATGATTCATCATTGAAACTGGATGATGCAACCATTACTCCGTCCCAATTAATCGGTGGAACATTTCAGGGTTTGACCATCGCCGCAGATTCTGACATGGCGGCGTTTATTCCATATCTGATTCTAAATCCTGAAACAGGTTTTGTACAAAATTCAACGGTTGTTGACATAAAGGGCGGAGAATCGATTCTAGTCACGGTCTTGGCTCCGCCAAGAACCGATACTGCGGTTGTTCTTCTTGGAGAATATGGGCGAGAGAATTGGCCGATTAGAGACTTAGACGAATCTTGGAGAACGTGGTATGCAAGAGACGGTCATGAAAGTAAATCAAATGATGGCATAATGAGAGTTTCATCAAACTCTTCACTCGACGCCGTATTGCCTTCAGATTCAAATGGTGGCACAGTAATTGTTGCAAGAATTGCAATCGACCGCCCTATGAAGCCCGGATACCCAGAAGATGAAGGAGGTAGGCATTCGACCGGCGTAGTAAATGGAAGAACCACATACAATTATCTCTCGATGTTTACCGATGAATCGTTAGATGGTTTAGATCTCGCAGACGGCGCAGTTGGATATCTCGACAGGTGGGCTGGCCAAAACAATCCAGCATACGAAGATGCTGCATTACACATCATTGCTGAATTGGAAAGATTTGGTTTAGAAGTTATGGCACACCGTTTTGAATACACTGACATTTTTGGAAGACAAAATCCCGAAGCCTACAACATATGTGGTTACAGGTGGGGAGAGGTTGATTCTGACAAATGGATGGTTTTCGGAGCCCACTTCGATGTTGCTCCTCCCGCAAATTTAGTCGCATTAGACCCTCACGTTACGGGCTCGAGAACCTATGGAACAAGAGTCGGCGCATACGACAATACCGCTGGAACTAGCATGGTCATGACCGTCGCTGAAGCAATGGCGGGATATAAGACGAGAAACACGATGGTTTTCTGTCTGTGGTCTGGAGAAGAGGGTGGTAAGAGAGGTAGTGATTACTGGACCGATTACTGGGTCAAGGAAGATAATCCAAATGTCGAAGTTACAAACTACGTGAATTTAGACATGGCAGGTGTAAATTGGCCAGGAGGAGGAGGCGCTCCCCATGGCGATCCTAACCCTGAAATCGACCCGGACGGTTATCCAAAAGATGAGGAAGTTTGGCCGATGAGAGTATACATCGGCCCTAGTCTTGACCACGATGTAATGAATCAACCAGGTATGGTAAACTTAGCAATGTGGATTGGTTCTGACGCCATAGGTGTGGAAGAACAAATGTCATCACTTATCGGTACTGATTTACCTGCCGATACTTGGAAAGTGGACGATTGGTTGCAAAAAGATAGGCCTGAGATAATCGTTTACGAAGATACAACTGCACGTTCCGACCATGCGACCTTCCAAGACAATTTAGGAACTGTAACAATGGGCTTTGGAGGCCTTGTCGATGGATATTGGTGCTACCACCAAACGTGTGACACACTCGATGAAATGGAAGATTGGATGGATACTTCAAACAAGGATTACGGTGATTCGCAAAGTGGAACCAGTAACCTTGTTGACGCTCTTGACACCATCACTTGGTGGGCGACCTACTCATTCTTCCACTTGGATGAAAACCCTGTAAGAAATGCCTATCTTGAATCAGAATAGATTCGCAATCTGTACTGCTAAGTCGATAGCGCTCCACGTGCCAGTCCACATCATTGCTAACAGTCCGATGAATGTCATGAATGAAATTAACCAAACTGTTTCATTCCAATCTTTGACCTTAACACCGTCTAATGGCCCCGCAGGAATCATATTGAATGCTCCAAGAATGAGGTTAGCCATTATCCAAAAAACTACTCCATCGTAAACCATCGCTTTCAGATTTATGGACCCGCCTGATAGATATTCCATTCCGGCTGCACCTTGGGATCCTGTAATTCCGAGTAAAATTCCACCGAGTGGAATTCCTATCAAGAAGAGGCTGAAATTTACTGCAGGTCCGGCGATTGCAATATGGCCGTTTTGTCTTCTAGTAACCAAACCTGCGACCATGACTGCTCCAGGCGCCATGAATACTATCCCCAGAATTGCAGATAGGCCTAAACCAAATTTTAGACCGGATGGGTCTGCTCTAAATTCTGCCCAACATCCGTATTTTTTTGCAATTATTTTGTGTCCTATCTCGTGTAACAAAAAAGCGGGGCCTACAGCGATTAACATCACTGGCATAGAAAGAAAAAGAACTGCTACCCATGAAGCAGTTGAACTGAAGGTTGAAGCACCAAATAACCCACCTACACGCATTAAACCCAATGCGATCGTGAAAGCTACTGTAGCAAGTATCAAATGTTCCTTCTCTTCTTTGCTAAAATGCCATAGTTTACCTTTGTGCAATTCGACTGGTTGTCTATTATTTACACCAAAAAATCCGCCTTGGGTATTCATGTGGACTGTTCCATCTGCGGTTTTATGAGCATGAACCCTGTGAACCCTTTGAGTTGGCTTTGGAAAGAAATCATCTTCAAGGATGTCTGCCCTTGGATCCCTCGCCATGTTCAGAATGAAGCGCCGGTATCATTTGAAGCCTCGTGTAAAAGCATTCATTGCACTGGATAGTTAGGCGGAATCATGGCGATGCCAAGGAGGGCAATGAAAGACTTGGGTTTTCAAGCCTGTTGTCTCCGCTGTGATGCTCCTGATGTAGCCGGTAGCGAAAGGTGTAGATCATGCATCAAACATCACACAAGGGTAAGAGATTTGATCGCTAAGGCGCCACAATCAGACGAATTATTTCAATTAGCAAGAGAGCTTTTGTCTCTTGCAGCTGAGCCACACAAATACGACCATGACGAGGTTCATGGAAGGACGCTAAGAGAGCAGCAATTTCTCGCTAACTCAATTGCGGGCGCTAAGCCGTTACCGACTGCGGGTGAAATAGAAGCGGTTTTCACCGCCCAACGGAATGCAGACAAAACTAGTATTGTTCAAAGTGTTGCAAATCAGAATCCTTGGAGGGATGAGTTACCTCCTGAAGACGTTCTTGAAATGATGGCTACGAGTCTTGAGGTTGAAGATTTAGATTACGGCGCTAGAACCGTTCCGAGTAAACCAATTGCACCTGTTGATAGATCAGATAGGATTGGAGAAGACAGGGCTATGGTTGACAGGGTTGAGGCTGAAAAGGCATCACAGAGTGCCCCTGAACCAGTTAAAGGGATTGTTGAGGCCGCAACCCTATCCGAAAGGCAGAGGGATAGGGATGAGTGGGAGTCTGTGAAATCAGAAGTGAAAAAATTACTTGATGATGATTTAGACTTATAGTCTTCTTGAATAGTGATTATTATTTTCCTTTGTCAACAAACTTAAAGTGGTTATGCTAGTTTTTTTTACTCACAGCCTTCCAAGGTATAATTTACCCTAGTTGTGCCCCTTCCCTTGTTTTTTGTTCCTAAAAATTGTAGCTCTCCAATCTCACTCAAATTCCTAACATGTGTTCCAGCGCAAGGGCACAGGTCAACGTTTTCTCCAATTTTTATTACACGTAATTGCTTGACTGATATTGGTAACAAATCCATATTTGTTCGCTCCGGAGGCATGATTGAATTGATCTCATCTCTGGTCATTATACTATCTGTAACTGGAATTGCTTCATCGACCATGTCATTCGCTTTTTGGAATAACTCGTCAATCATTTCATCGCTGAACTTTATTGGGTTAAAGTCGATTCTCGACCTATCGGAGTGAATTTGATTCCCTACGGTTCGTGCTCCATCATACATTTCGTAGACTAATCCACTAACCAAATGCTGAGCGGTGTGCATCCTCATGTGGGCGTGTCTGCGATCCCAATCAATGGTTCCCTCAACAACATCGCCACTCGATAGCCCGTGGTCATTTCCGACGAAATGTTGGATGTCGGCTCTTCCTCTAACCTCGGTTACTTTTACCGAACCTCCATCCCAATTTATCTTACCAGTGTCCCAGTTCTGCCCCCCGCCAAGTGGATAAAACAGAGTTTTGTCTAAAATAACAGAATTATCATCGGCTGAGATGACTTTGGCCTCGAATTCTTTGATGTAGCATGAATCGATGCTTTTCATGTACAACTTCTCAGTCGCCATGTTTCTCTCAAGTAGCAATACCTCTCAAAGGTTTGCTTGTGCATATTTTACCGCGTTTTGAAAAATCTTCATTCCTTCGGCTAAAATTTCTTCATTCACATCTCCTCTTGTGTGATGAGGATGTAAGAAATTGGCGTAAGCGGCCTCTGGATGAGGCATTAATCCGAAGACTAGTCCAGTAGGGTCGCATATTCCCGCAATATTCCTAATGCTACCATTTGGGCAAATAGGGAATGGTAGGTCTTCATCGGTTATACCGGAGCCAGGTTCTGTGGAAGGGTCCACATATCTCGTAACGAGCTGGTTATTCTCCGAAAGTCGGTCCAAATCTTCGCTTGACGGCATAACAAATCTTCCTTCGCCATGCCTAACTGGGCATTCGATTCTAGTGATGCCTTTTGTCCAAATGCAGGGGCTATCCGGGTCGAACTCGAGTGTTACCCATCGGTCTTCGTATCTCCCACTATTGTTCAAAGTTAGGCTTGCAGTTTGTTCAAAGTCAGGAATTTCTTTACCTGGGAGTAATCCTGTTTTTACCAAAACTTGGAATCCGTTACATATTCCGATTATCGGTTTGCCGTCTGCGACGAATTGGGTAAGTTGGTCTCGCATAGCAAACCGCATTCTATTTCCTAAAAGCCTGCCTGAGCCAAGGTGGTCGCCGAATGAGAAACCTCCTGGTACCGCTAAGATGTGGAATTCAGATAAGTCCCTTTCACCTTTAACGAACCTATTGACGTGGACTCTTTCGCTAGTTGCCCCCGCTAACTCGAATACTGCTGCAGTTTCTCTATCGCAGTTTATACCAAAACCAAAGAGTATTGCGACTTTTGGTGTTTCTACCATCATTGTACACCTCCTGTCATGTCGAGCTTGCCTTTCCAAGCGCTAACTATTGATTCGACTTGAGATTCGATTATGACCTCGTCTCCGTCGTAAATAACGAGGGTATCCGATTCGGTAGTCTCTCCAAGATAGGTTATCGGTGTTCCTTTCATTACATTTCTAAATTCTTCTTTGTTAGATTGCTTTACTCCAACTATGATTCGCCCAAGGGATTCTCCCCAAAGTCTGCCCCATACGTTCGCATCTCCAGGCCCGTCGATGTCTATTGCCGCGCCTGTTCGTCCACCAATGCACATTTCTGCAATTGCTACCGCTACGCCTCCTTCACTACAGTCATGAGCCGTTCTTACAAGTCCTGAATGAATTGCTTTTGAAAGTGCTTTGTAGGATTGTAATTTCTTTTCTGGGTCAGGTAAACTAGGTACAGCCCCGCCAATTCCTGATGTTTCTCCGTCTTCTTTCATCATAAATGCGAGTTCGCTTGCTCCAAGTTCTTGCTTCGATTCTCCCACGAGGTAAAGGCTCTCACCTGGCTTCAAATCTGATGTGGTTGTGTAGCGAACATCGGGTTGGTCTCCAAATAGTGAAAATAGTAGAGTCGGCGGTATTGAAATTTTATTTTCGCCAGTGCCATAATCGTTTTTCATTGAATCTTTTCCAGAAATACAAGGTACGAAGTAAGCCCTGCAGATTCTTTCTAATTCACGATTTGCTCTGACTAATTGGGCAAGTTTGAATTGCCCGTCTGGGGTCTTTTTACTCTCGATGGGGTCTGGCCAACAAAAGTTGTCTAAGCCTGCTATTTTATCGAGATTTACTCCTGCACAGACGGCGTTCCTGACCGCCTCATCAACCGCCGCTGCCGCCATAGCGCCCGCATCAATGTCGCTATACCTCGGAGATATTCCGTTTGAAACCACGAGGCCGTGAGTTGACCCGTGAATTGGGGCTAGCACTCCAGCGTCTCCAGGCCCGTCTTTTTCCACTCCAACAAATGGTTTAACTGCGGTCTGAGCAATGACTTCGTGGTCGTATTGTCTTACCCATGTTTCCTTCGACGCAATGTTGGGCCGTGCCAACATTCGTAACAATAATTCAGAATGATTCGAATTGTTACTTGGTATGAATTCTTCATGTTTTGGCGAACTCCATTTGCTCTTTAATTTGAGTTGTGGAACGCCGTCATGTAAGAACTCAATCGGTAATGATGCGACGGTGTTCTGTCCGTGCATTACGTGGAAGTCGCCGGTATCGGTGAAGTCCGCTACCCATGTTGCTTCTACTTCATGTAGTTCAGCAAGCGCTTCGAATTTTGCGACGTCGCTTTCTCTAACAGCGACCGTCATTCTCTCCTGTGATTCTGATACCAAAATTTCCCATGATGATAGCCCGGCCTGCTTTAGGGGAACTTTGGCTAGATCTATTCTACATCCGTTAGTGTATTCTGCCATTTCTCCAATACTAGACGATAACCCGCCTGCACCGTTATCAGTAATACATGTGATAAGTCCCTCGTCTCTCGCTTCAAGGATCATGTCTAACATTTTCTTTTGAGTAATAGGGTCGCCGATTTGTACTGCGCTCGAGGGTGATTCTTCTGTTAGTTCAAGTGAAGAAAATGTTGCTCCGTGAATTCCATCATAACCGACTCTCCCCCCTACCATGTAGACTCTGTCTCCAGCCTCTGGATTCTTTACGTGAGATTCCCTGCCGTCAGCAAGCTTTCGTGGCATTATTCCGATGGTTCCGCAATAAACTAGTGGTTTTCCGATATACCTATCATCGAATACTATGGCTCCATTCACTGTTGGTATTCCACTTTCATTTCCTCCAACCCTAACTCCGGCATGCACACCACGCAATACCCTTGAGGGGTGGAATAGATTCTCTGGTAAGTCGCCTTCCCAGTCTGGTGGACCAAAACAAAATACGTCGGTATTTGCAATAGGCCTTGCTCCTAATCCGGTTCCCAAAATGTCACGATTTACCCCGACAATTCCCGTCATTGCTCCACCATAGGGGTCAAGCGCGCTTGGAGAATTATGGGTCTCGGCTTTCATACACATTGACCAATCTTCATCCCAGGCGATTACCCCGGAATTGTCGTGAAATACCGATAGTAACCAGTCTACCTCTTCTTTCATCTCGAGAGTGGGTTTCATGATGTGGGTTTTGAATAGCGAGTCTATTTCCGTATCTTCGCCGGTTTCCTCGTCGATATGATGGATGTGTGCGGCGAATATTTTGTGTTTGCAGTGTTCAGACCAGGTCTGAGCAAGACACTCCAATTCTACATCTGTAGGTGCGGATTCTGGCAATCCCATTATCCTGCGATGTTCCTGGACAGATGGGTCGCGATAATGCTCCTGAATTGTTTGCATCTCTTCGAGATTAAGAGCTAATAGTCCGTCTTCAGAAATTCGAATTAATTCCTCGTCTGAAACCTCGAGGTTTATCGCTGCGGGTTCCGTGTAAGATGCTGGTTGCACCGGTACGTACTCTATTACGGGGAATTCTTCGCCTTTTTTTGATACAAATGCTCTTTCAATTAATCCGTTGTGAAGTTGTTTTGAAAGCCATTGGGAGTCCAAGCCATCTGGAACTCCACTGAATGTGTAAGTGATGTATGTAGAGACTCTTGCATCTTCTCCAGCGTTCGGAAAAATGGTTTTGAAACCATCTAGCGCTGCTTTTCCGGGATTGTCCGTCACACCTGGTTTGAATCCGATCGTGACCACAATGTCTGGAGATTCGGGAAATAGTTCCGAGTTTGTTAGATGCAGAGCGTCTGTGGAACTTACCTCGATAATTGGATCTGCAAAGATGTCGTCTGCTCTCACGGCTATTTCATCAGATGTAATTTCACTATCTACTAAAAATCCAACAATCGACCTTACATTGGCGATTTGTATTCCGTGGTCGGCTTCCAGTTGCCTTTTGACGGAGTTGCCTCTAACATCTCTCATGCCTTCTCCGAGTTTTGGAGTCGCTTCCACTCTGACTACATTTGAGGGCACTTGTTACACCTGCCCCCTTCGGGGGCAGACGGACGGCAGAGACTACCGTCCATGAATACTGCGCTTGGAAAAATGCTCTGATTTCAGCCTTCAGAGCATTTCAGAAAGGAACTGTCCGGTGTAACTCTTTTTTGATTTAGCAACCTTTTCTGGCGTTCCTTCGGCGACAATTTTGCCCCCTCTATCTCCACCTTCTGGTCCTAAATCGATTATCCAATCTGCGGATTTTACCACGTCTAAATGGTGTTCAATGACAACGATTGAGTGCCCCGTTGTTCTCAATCTTAGTAAAACGTCGATTAGTTGTTGGACATCTGAGAATGAGAGCCCTGTTGTTGGTTCATCGAGGATATACATTGTATGTTTGTGCGGAGGCCTTCGTAATTCGCTAGCAAGTTTCACCCTTTGGGCTTCCCCGCCTGAAAGTGTCGTTGCGGGTTGCCCCAACCGAATATATCCGAGTCCAACGTCGTTGATTGTTGATAATGTGCGATGTAATTTCTTATGATTTGCAAAGAATTCGACGGCCTCCTTTACCGGCATTTCCAGTATATCGTGGATGTTTTTGCCTTTCCATGTAACCTCAAGGGTTTCCCGAGTGTAGCGTTTCCCATCGCAAATATCGCAGGTTATCCACACATCGGGTAAGAAATTCATTTCTAATTTGATCGAGCCCCCGCCACTACAGGCTTCGCACCTTCCACCCTTTACGTTGAAAGAGAAGTGTCCTGGTTTGTATCCCCTTTCTTTGGAAATTTTGGTTTCAGAAAATAACTTCCTGATTTCGTCGAATGCTTTAGTGTAGGTGGCTGGGTTAGAGCGTGGCGTTCTACCAATTGGAGATTGGTCGATGACAATTACTTTGTCCACGTTTTCAATGCCTTCAATGCTATCATGAGTTCCCGGTTGAGCATCTGTTCTGTTTATTTCTCTCTGAAGGGCAGGAGCGAGAATTCCAGATACAAGTGAAGATTTTCCTGAGCCTGAAACTCCAGTAATTGCAGTAAGACATCCTAGTGGAATCTTTGCGTTTATGTCATTTAGATTATTTTGGCGAGCGCCCTTTATCTCCAAGAATCCTTTTTCCGGTTTGGTTCTTTTCTTTGGTGTCTGAATTGATCTTTTTCCAGATAAGTATGCTCCGGTTACTGATTTTTTAGCCTTCATGACTTCTTTCGGTGGGCCGTTAGCAACTATTTCCCCTCCCTCAACTCCGGCTCCGGGGCCTAGGTCGCAAAGCCAATCTGCTTGTCTTAAGGTCTCTTCGTCGTGTTCCACAACTAGGAGAGTGTTGCCCAAGTCAGATAGTTCTCTTAATGTTGACAATAACCTTTCATTATCTCTTTGATGTAGCCCAATTGATGGTTCGTCAAGGACGTACATCACCCCGGTTAATCTGCTACCAATTTGGGTAGCTAACCTTATTCTTTGAGATTCGCCACCTGAAAGGGTGTTTGCTCTTCTGTCCAGTGTCAAATAGTCAAGACCTACGTCGTTCAAAAAGCCTAGCCTGCTTTCTATTTCCTTGATGATTTCTTTTCCAATGAATGCGCTTCTTTCATCTAATTCATTTGCGGTACTACCTTCTCCCCTGAAAGAGCGAATAATTTGCAAGGCTTCGAATACGCTTGATGCACCTATCTCTGGAAGGCGTTTACCGCCTACGGTTACACCTCTTGCCGCATCGTTGAGTTTTTCTCCGCCACATGTGGTGCAGTCCTCATCATTCATGCACGCAATTAGCCGATTTCTCGTACGGTCAGAACTTGTCTCTGTATACGTCTTTTGAAGTCTACCGTAAACTCCTTCCCATGGTTTACTGTATTGATATAACGACCCTGTTTCAGAATGGAATTCGAAATGAATAATTGTAGAACCGGAACCATTCAAAATTATGTCCCTGTCATCTTCATCTAATGAGCCGAATGGTACATTTGTGGGAATTCCATAATGTTCAGCTGTTTGCTCCATTAGTTTCCTATACCAATGAGGAGACATTGATTGTCTCCATGGAATAATACAACCTTCGGAAATTGTTGAGTGTCTATCAACCAATAAATCCTCACTGAATCTCCTTTGCACCCCTAATCCCTGACAAGCAGGGCAGGCCCCCAGAGGGGAGTTGAAAGAGAATACTCGCGGGCTCATCTCGGGCATGAATGCGCCGTGTTCGGCACATGCGAATTCTTCTGACCAGGCCAATGTTTCTCCCTGTTTTGTATTCATAGCGCGAGACCCTTCGTCATGTTCGAATTCTTCATCCGGGGCTTTTATGCTTTCAATCGCTACAGTTCCTCCGCCGATTCTAAGAGAAGACTCTACAGCCTCTGTTAGTCTCTGCCTTCGGTCTTTTGTGCATCGAATTCTATCTACTCGTACATCGATATCGTGACGAAGATTCTTGTCCAGATTATGCTCATCTTCGAAAGATGCTTCTCTACCGTTGATTCTGCCTTCCGTCCAACCTTGTTCAACCAAATTTCTGAACAAGTCGGCATGTGTTCCCTTCCTGTTTCTTATTGCCGGGCTCCAAACTGCTATGGCGTGGCCTTCCATGTGCCAAATGATGTCATCAACGATTTCTTGGACGGTCCTTCTTGCTACTTCAACTCCACAGGTTGGGCAATGAGGTTTCCCGATTCGGGCCCACATTAATCGAAGATAATCCATTATTTCCGTGACTGTCGCAACAGTAGACCTAGGGTTGTGACTGCCTTGTTTCTGATCTATCGAAATCGCAGGAGATAGTCCTTCAATACTATCGCAGTCTGCTTTCTTCATTTGACCAATAAATTGTCTTGCGTACGAAGACAGACTTTCGACATATCTCCTTTGACCTTCAGCATACAACGTGTCGAAAGCAAGAGAAGATTTGCCTGAGCCAGATACTCCTGAGATAACTACGAATTTTCCCCTTGGGAGTTTTACATCTATGTCTTGTAAATTATGAGTTCTTGCCCCACGGACTTCTATCCAAGAATCGTCCGTAGGTTTCCCCATACGCCTCGTCGCGAGTCAAGAGTTCTTGAGTCCTTGCTTATCAGTTAGGCCCAAATGGGATGGGGGCTTCAAACCGCATCGGGTCATCTGTAACCGGATGAAGTATCTCTAGAGAGGTTGCATGTAGTGCAATTCGCCCGATTGGATTGCCTTCTGCGCCGTGTTGATTGTCTCCAATCACCGGGCACCCAATATTTGCTAATCCTACTCTAATTTGGTGGCGACGGCCCGTCTCTATGGTAAGAGCTAGCAGGCTTGCAACCTCATCTTGGTCTTCTACGCTCCAATGAGTTATTGCCTCCTTAGCCTGGGGGTGTTTGTGATTTACCGCCTTCACTCTTAGGAATTTATCTTCAAGGAGCCATTCTCTAATTGTCCCATAATTGGTTTGAGGCTTGCCTTGAACTAGTGCATGGTACACTCTGTGAACCGATCTGTCAGCAAATTGTTCTTGCAGGTAGTCTTTCGATTGCTTGTCTTTTGCAAAAATCATAACTCCTGATGTTTCTCTATCGAGTCTATGAACTATGTAGGCCCACGCTTTTTTATTTTCAAATTGGACATATTCCATAACCCTTGAATGAAGGGTGTCAGGCTCCATCTTATCTGTAGAAACCGACAGCAACCCTGCCTGTTTATTCACTACAATAATGTCCTCGTCTTCATAGAGGATTTTGATTCTAACTTTTTGTTTGGGTTTCTTAGGATTAGGGGATTTTTCATCGGCTGTTTTTCGGTTTAGAATTCTTATCTCGCTTCCTTTGTGGACCACTTGTTTAGCTTTATGGACTATTTTTCCATCAACCTCAACACGACCTTCTGTAAGCATTTTTCGGAGTTTGTTTTTCTTGGATTCTGGGTAAATTGTCGAAAGTGCTACCAATAATTCAATATCGGACTCCACTTTCATTTTTCACCCTCACAAAAATATAATTTCGACGATTTTTCCAATCGGATATTCCTCTCCGGGTTTTAGAACGACCAGTGCTTCGCTATGAGCCATGCTAGCAATATTTCCTGAGCCTTGGTGGATTTTTTGTGAAGCTATCAATTCATTATCTCCCTTTTCGATTGAAACCCTTCTCAGTGTGAGGCAGTCTTTTGTTGGCTTCACCACAGTAGAGAGTCTCGCAAATGCGCGTTTTTCAACTGGCCCTTCTGCGCCAGTTAAGTTTCTAATCCAAGGCGCTACAATCATTCTAAACACTACGTGAGAACTTACCGGGTTTCCAGGTAGGCCGAAAATCGGGGTTGAATTCCAAAGTCCGAAGAGGGGGGGCGACCCTGGTCTCAGCTTAACTCTCCAAAAATCAAGAGTTCCTTCCTGTTCCATTATTTTTCTTACAAGGTCCCATTCTCCCATCGAAACTCCCCCGCTTGTCAAAATTAAATCGCATGATTCTGATGCCTCATTCAGTGTCTGTCGTAGATCTTCAAGTGTGTCCCCTACACATTGCATTCTGACTGGTTCGTGTCCAAGCCATTTGACCAATCCTGCAATTCCAAAGGAATTAGATTCGTAAATTTGCCCTCTTTGTAATTCTTGACCGGGTTGAATTAATTCATCACCTGTCGAAATTATTGCTACTTTAAGCGGTTTGAAAACTGGCAATTTTTCATACCCCATAGTAGCGCACATGCTTATCTGTGATGGTGTAAGAAGAGTTCCAGAAGTTATTGCGACTTGGCCTTTTGTTAGATTCTCGCCCTTGAGTCTAATAAAATCCGGCATTGATTCTTTTAGCAAAGTAACTTTATCGCCATCAACATCTGTCATTTCAATTTGTAAGATTGAGTTTGCTCCTCGAGGCATCGGAGCCCCAGTCATTATTCTAACAGCCTGGCCTTTTTCCACAAACACGTCATCTTCCTGACCTGCGGCCTGTATAGTAGCGATGATGTCAAGTGTTGTTGGGGGGGCTATTGTGTCCTCATGACGCATAGCAAAGCCGTCCATCGCTGAATTGTCGAATGGTGGATCGTCGACTTTCGATACCAAATCTGTGGCTAGAATTTTGTCATGGCAAAGGTCTAGGGGTAATTCTTCGATACCGATATCTAATTTTCTTTTCATGCATATTTCCAATGCTTCATGGAGTTGGACGAAATAAGGTACTTCAGGCATTTTTTCACCTCAAATATAACTTGTAAAATCTATCACATATCGAATCAAACTTAGTGATATTGCACATAAGAACACCAACGTAACCAATTCTTTTGAAACATATTTTATAGAATATTTTGCTCCAAAATATGCGCAGGAAAATATCAGTATTGGGATTATAATTACCGGCAATAGTCCTATCTGTTCTAACAGCCCAGACGCTTTACCGCCTACGATTATGTGACTTGTTAACGAAACCGGTACGATAGTTGCTCCGATTAAAAAGCTAGTTCCGGCGGCCTTCTTTGCGTCCATGTTTAGAATCGCCCGGTTTAGAGTGACCAATATCGCCCCGCCACCGATTCCCAATATCCCAGATAGTGTTCCAGCAACGCCTGCGCCTAATTGATAGATGTTCTTTTTTTCATTGAAATTTGCCTCTTCAACAAACTTTTCCGTTTGTTTTCTATAAATTGAAATAGTCTTGATAAAAACCATTGTAATTACCAGAGAAGCAATGATTTTTATTCCAATGTCGCCTACTAAATCCGTCATTTTGGATGCAAGAAGGGTTCCGATTATTGCCATCGGTATTGCTACTATTCTTGCTGCGTTTGCTACTTGATTGTCCGCATGGCCTGCTTTCGAATGTGCCAAACTACTTCCCGTAGCGACCATAAAAATCAGAGTTAGTGAGCCTAAAACGGCTTCCAAAATCTCCCATCCAAGCATGTAGTGCAAAATCGGAACAAATAGGATACCGCCCCCTAAACCGAGAGGGCTAAACACGGTCGCTATTACAAATAAGGAAAATATTGCAAGAATTGTCATTATTTCCAAATTATCATACCTTCTTTTTGAAATCTAACCAAAAGTCAAATTATCGAGCCTTTGGCTTTAACTTAGTTGAATTGTTCTTGGTGTTCGCAGTGCGGACATGTGATTGTGTATTTCGATCTTTTCGGCTTTGGAACCGTCATAATACTGCCACACATCTGACATTGATGTTTGATAGTGTCTGGTTCTTTTGGTTTTTCTGGGTCGTTTAATGTCCGACCAACATCCGTAGACCACCCTAATGAATCAGAATACGAATCAGTCTTCTTTATTTTCGAACTCTTTAGAGAGAGTCGGATTTTCTTTTTCTTCTTACGACGTTTGCCGGGGGGAGCTTTAGTCGCCATGAGAACTCCCTTAATGTCACTGTATTCAACGACTTCGGCTCTAATCATCAAAAAAACTACGCAATTATTCTCGATTCACCGTTTACTGGCTGATGGACAATGTGCCCTGCTGCCTCCAAATCTTGAACGAGTGGGGGCCTTGCATGATTTGCATCAGTATGGTATACTACTACCGTTTCAGCCTCACATTTTTCTGCGAAATTAACAATTTCCGAATGTCCTGCGTGTGTAGAAAACGAAAATTGATGGACGTCTAAATCGATGGGTGTATTTTTATTCCAAATTGGAACCTGCTTTTCATCCAAAAGCATCCTGCCACCAGAACCTCTCGCCTGATAGCCAGTTAGTAATACTGCGTTCCTTGGGTCCATTCTAAGTCTGTTAAGATACCAAATTGATGGGCCACCATCCAACATTCCTGACGTTGAAACTATGCAGTCTGCGTTGAGTGCTTTCTTTTTATCTGATTTTGACGAGACTTTTTTGCACCATTTCCAGGCATCCTGTAGTTTAGCTGGATCTCTCAAAGACTCGGGGTGCTCTAACTGTAGCCGGGCTACAGATTTCCCCATCCCATCCACGTGAACATCTAACTCTGGGAGATATTGGTGTAGCATCATTACTACGTCCTGGGTGCGCCCATTTGCAAAAGCAGGAATTAGAGCCGTTCCTCCTTTATCGGTTATTTCTACAATTTTTTTGATAAATTCCTCTATCGTTTCGGTTTTTGGTTTGTGGTCTCTACCACCATAAGTTCCCTCAACAAATAGAATATCACACTTCTCTGGTCTTGCTCCTTTTGTAAGGGGTGAGTCCCTTGTGTCAAAATCCCCAGTGAAGAGAAGTTTGTGAGTATTTGTCTCTACGTTCAACATAGCGGCGCCTGGAATATGTCCTGCTCTTGTGAGTTTCAACTTCCAACCTTCTTCACTCCACGGTTCGCCGAATTTGTGAGTCTTCCAAGACGCTACGGCTGCATCGATATCTCTCTTATCCCAAGCGAGAGGATATCCCTCCAGTTGACTAACTTTATAACAATCATTCCACATCATTCTACTAATTTCTGCCGTCAACTCTGTACCGTGCAGTGTAGTTCGATAATTAGAGCATAGCCATGGAGCCATACCTAAATGATCAATGTGTGAATGAGTGATTATTGCATTTTTTATTGGTGGTGCCTCGTTCGGATATTTTGGTGGATCTGTAGGAGCTAATCCATAGTCAAGAAGCATCTTTGTACCTGATGAATCTTCAAATACACAACCAACATTTCCAACCTCATTTCCTCCACCGAGGTAATGATAACGTGTACCTTTCTCGGGAGGACTTATTGGATAATTTGAAGTCCGACCTGGTGAATACATTACCATGTATATACCCAATAAGTTCTGAGAGATGAATATACCTGACCCCTATATTTCCTATGGAGATAAATTATGATTAGTTGATTTTGTTTTCCAACGATGAATATTATTTACTTCACGCGTTAAACATCAATGGGGCTTACTTCGTCTCTCTAATTATCATCATTCATTACTTCTGTCACTCTTTATAATCTAAAGTTTCCAATGGAAAGAAAGGGGTCTAATCCTAATGTTTCTTTTTTTAAAAAAAATGAAATCTATTGCTTCCACTCGAATTTTTAATATTCAACAAAATTATTTTTTCATATCTTTACTCAAATTTCCATTGGTTATTCGGCGAAGGTGATTTGAGTTAGTTACCACTGGAATAAACATGGCACAACATCGTAACCAACTATTTGTTGTCGATGAAAAGTTGTGTTATGGTTGTGGTGCCTGTATTGGTCTTTGCCCTACAAATGCGTTAGATCTTATTGATAGGTTAGCAGTTGTCACACAGGAAGATTGTACACTATGCAACCATTGCATACCATCTTGTCCAGTATTTGCTCTATCAATAGTAGGTGTGCAAAATTGATATCCATAGCTGGTGGAGGATTGAGAGGACTTAATTGCGCCATTTTTCTTTTGAAGAATGAATATGAAGTAAAAATTTATGAAACCAGACAAGAGATTGGTAACCCAATCAGATCCCCAGGAATTATAAAAAATTTAGATCCGAATATGATTTCAGCATGCAATGCAAAATCCAACGACTTTGGTTGGGGATTACGCAGAGAGTGGCTTGAGAAAAAATATGCAGAAAAGGTAGTCGACTTAGGAGGGGAAATAATTTTGAAAACCGAAGCGCCATCAGATGCAATAGACTGCCGTGGTGGCAAATCACCAGCACCAGGGTGGCCATCTAATAACCCAAAAGACGAGTCTTTGACTGTTTGGAGAGGTGGCATAACAATACAAAACAATATACCAAACATCTTTGAATTAAATACGATGACAGAGGATAAATTCTGTTTTGAACATTCAGATGGTTTGGTTGAATGTTGGATTAGAGGAGAGCTCCCAACCCCTCCTCAAGGATGGCTTGAAATAATTCAGGGAGAACATCCAATAAATGCAAATGAAATTTGGGCTGATAATTCATTATTAGAAGGGGTAATGATAGCCAAAAAAACAATTCAATCCCTACAGGAAGGAAACTAATATGCTACCAGACTTTGGACTATTGAATTACATTCAAGACACATCTCAAGGCTGTAGACACGTAACGTTAATTGATCCGGGAAAACAATCATCTGAAATAGCAACAAAACGGGCTATTACAGCAATAGAAGCGGGCTCAAACATGATATTTATTGGAGGATCTACAGACACTCCAAATGAGGTAGTCCACGAAACATGCAAGTCAATACAAGAAGCACTGGAACTCCAAATTTTCGCAGCAAGCCAGGACCCATCTTCAGATGAAGACATGTGGAAAATACCTGTGATTCTATTCCCCGGAGGGGCCCATGCATTATCTCCAGCCGCCGATGGAATTACATTCATGATGCTAATGAATTCAAGAACCAGGAGATTTCTAATCGAGGAGCAACTCAAAGGCGCTCCACATTTAGACAAATTTGGTGTTGAAGCAATACCCACCGGCTATCTTGTGTTTTCACCCGGCGGTAAAGTTGGTGAAGTCGGCGAAGCCGATTTAGTAACAAGCGACCAAACAGATTTAGTAAAATCATATGCAATTACAGCAAAGATGTATGGATTCAAAATACTGTATTTAGAAGCTGGAAGTGGTGCAGACACCCAAGTATCCCAAGATTGTATAAAAGCAGCAAGAGAAGTTGAAGAATTGTGTTTATTTGTCGGAGGAGGCATTCGATCTAAAGACCAAGCGAAGCTTGCCGCAATGTCAGGTGCTAACTGGGTTGTAACCGGTACACTAACCGAAGACGCCAACAATCTACAAGACCTTCATGAAAGAATTTCCGAAGTCGTCAAAGGGATTCAATCCTCGTCTTCGTAAAGAACAGGATCTCCACTTCCGCCCGGAGCATCGGGCCTGTCAGTGACAATATCCATTCCCTGCTCGATTACTTCTAACGCCTTATCCAAATCTACAGTTCCGCCGTCAGCTAGAGTTTTCATATCTTCAGCATTTGGCGAGGATATTTTTCTTTCAACATTTGGTGCGTTAGCATACACTTCTTTACGCAACTCTCTCTCATCGTGAGTTCTAACCAAGGAAAGCGAGTCTGCAAATGCCTGCCCGACAACCTCTCTTGTTCTTTCAGACCTTTTTGCTCCGTCTAATTCATGCATTGCAGAATCTCTTTGCGACTCTAATTCTCTAATTTCAGAAGTTCTATCAGTCAATGCAGCTTCAAGGTCGGAAATCGTTAACGACATTTGTTGGATTCTCTCATCTCTCTCAAATACATCATTATGCAATCTTCTTTCTCTTCTTCTTAGGGATTCATATTCACGGTTACGTTCTAGCAACCTTCTCTTTAATTCTTCAATTTGTTCAACGAGATAATCATGCTCTGCAGAAACCGAACGAGGGCCCTGCATTACGCGCTCTATTTGCTCTTCTAATTCACCAAGGCGCTTATCTCTTGCATCCAACAATCCTCTAAGTCTGTCCGCAATATCTCTTAGACGTTGTCTTTCTTCTTCCAAAGCATCGTTTGCAGCCTTTTCAGCATCCAAGTCCGCAGCCAGCGCATCCGCTTTCGCCTTCATAGCCCTAACTTCGTCTGCTGTAACACTTGTCAAACCAGCTTCCGCGGCCCTTTCTAATGCTTCAACAAGTTGTGACATTCGTCCTTCCATTTCAGCAATAATTTCGTCTTGCTGAGTCGTTAATTCTCTTAATTGCGAGGTCTCTTTCTCCAAAGACGCCTTTTCTTCAGCGGACAAACCAGCCCTGCTTTCAGCTAACTCTCCCTTGGAGTCTTCCAACATCCTTTCAAGATGGATAATTCTCGCATTTGCTTCTTCAAGGTGAGCCTCTGTAGTTTTGAGTTGAGCTACTTCAGGAGCGATTTCATCTTTCCTTTCTGCAAGGTCTAATTCTAGAATGCGCAACCTCTGTTTCGTAGTGACCAGATCTTCATTTCTATCTGCTAATTCTTGCCATGCAACAAGAACCTCCTCAACCAATTGCTCAACTGGGTATGCGCGTAACATTCCCTCAAGCGCAGCACGCTCATCACCGCCTGTTTCAGAGATGCGTCCTATGCCTCCAGATGGTGAAGTTCCCAGCGTCATTGCGACCTATCGCACACTAACCATTCTTCAACCTTTCATTGCCACACGGGCAAAAAAGCCGGTTTAGTGAACCCTTAATTGATAGCGGTATACTGCTCATCAGGCATATCTTGAGCGAGAGCCATTGCTCCTAGAGCGACCTTGTCGATTGGGTCTTCAACACAGGTAACGGTTACATCTCCAATGTCTGCAATCTCGTTTGCAATTGCGTCAGCAATTCCATCGATTAGAGAACCTCCTCCTGATAGGATGATATTGTTTCTTAGAACAGGTTGGTATTCAGGGTCAGCGCTTGCTACGATAGCCTTGATTGCATTTCCAACCTTGTTGATAATCATTGAACAAGCCGCTTTTATTAGGTCCCCAATGTCCACAACTTGCTTTTTACCTTCAACGGACAACTCAATCATCTGTTCTCTATCATCGCCACCAACATATGAGAATTCCTCTTTCCACTTTCTTACCATGTCTTTGGTAACTTGAGCGCCAGTGTATTTCTTCTTGACAAGTTCCATGAGTTGCAAATCGATCCAGTCGCCAGCTTCATTGATAGTCAACTGGTCTTCATCAGATGGGAATACACCATACAATCTTGCGATGTCAGTAGTTCCTGCACCAATATCAACAACGATTGAACCAGCGATTTCTCCGATTCCATACGCAGTAGCGAATGGCTCAGTTACAACCATAATTGCGTTAACTTGACCCCTTAGAGTTGCCACAAGATTGCTCTTGTCTGTAAATGAAACGTGAGAAGGAGAACATATTACTCCGAAAACCTCGTCATATTCTTCTGGTTCGACAGTCTCAATTAAGTGGGTTACGAAAGCCTTTGCTGCTGCTAGGTTTGCTTCATCATCTTGAGCGACACCAGCTGCCATCGGTCTGTAAAGGTTACAAGCCAACTTGTTCTTCAGAGCATCGTTTCCGAAGAGAACATCTTTTCCAAGGAAATTTCTTGCGACAGGGTCTTTTGGTCTACCCACAACAGTTTCAATCGTATCCAATGAACCTGCACTACTTGCGATAGTAGATTGGTATGTTCCTAAATCAATTCCTACATACAGTCTTTCTCCCATTTTTGCTCACCAAACCTTTCGGACAGGTAGTCCACAGTGTTTCTATTCTTGAATGTTCACTATTGGAATTCCCATTATTCTTCTTCAATAAATGGAGATTTTACATCATTAAAAATTTCATGTTCCAAACGTTTAAACATCACACTGGCAGCCACAATCACACCCAACACAACTCCGAAAATACCCCATAACAATGCCCGGTTGTTATGACTTTCAGTTGTTTGGGAATTATTGAACTCATCATTACCATCTTCCGTGAAAGGAGAAGTCCACCAAATAGTGAAATTGTCCGATAGAAAAATCGACAATTTTTCCTCTGTCCAAATGGAAGAGTTATTGTCTACTGTAACGACCTCTATCTGCCAATCCTCTCGATTTATTGGCATCGGTATCAAATCCTTAGAGAAATTTAAGTTACAATCTATACTAACTTCAATTACAAACATTTTCGCACAGTCGGTTAAATCGATGGTAAAATTTTGATTTACCAATCTTATCGCTACAACCCCACCATCGCCCTCAGAATCGTTTACATTTAGCCGAATATCCATTTCGTGCGATAGGTTTTCCCCTGCTGACGGCATCTCAAAAATGGTTATTTTTGGAGGTGTATTATCTGGTAACTCAACGACCCCACTCGCCGCAATAGCAAATCCAAGGGCATTACCTTCCAAACCAACAGTTCCTTGGATACTTCCATTATGAACAGATTTTGCAAAAACCTCCACTTTAATCCAATCATATTCTCTAACATCCTCTGCAGGTAGCCTAATCATGACCGTCGTTTCGTTAGTAGAATTATGGTTGTAAGGGCTTGAAAAGAATGGAGTATACATTTTACTGTAACCCGCATTTGTGAAATTATCATCTATGGCAAAATTTCCATCAGGGGTTGTAACAACCAATCTTAGATCGTCATCTTCAAAATAATCCGGTCTTGCGTTGTATGACATAACAACTTCAAAATCAGAATTTCCAGTCGGGCGAAGATATTTTTCCCACGACTGATTTTCTTCTAAAAACGGTCCACTGGCTTGACTCCCGTTCCACGGATTGGATAACAACGAATTGAAACTAGATCCTCGCGAACTGATTAATCCATGCCAATCTTCAACAGAAAAGGAGTCATGTAAATACAAACTATCATTGAGAGAATTAAGGGAAGGTCGCCCATAGCCTTGCTGAGAATCTGGCCCCATCCCATTAATTGGAGTTGCGGACATTGCTAACATGCTTCGAAGCATGGGCCCAGATGGGGTGAAACCCTCTGTGTCCTGAACATATTGTTGTAGGAGGCTCGTGAACGAAGCAGCAAGAGGAGTAGCCACAGAAGTACCACCCATGCTGTAAATCCCAGAATTCATTGAATCATTTACACCGTCGGCAAGCGATGAGTTAACATTGATTCCCGGAGCAGAAATAAGAATCCCCCTCCTGCCATTCACGTCAGGCCCTTGTGACGACGAGGGCCACATAGACCCATTAACTTCAGAGTTAGTCGCTCCTACCGAAACCGCATTGATTGCGTTAGCAGGCTCCATAACCGTATTTCCATTATTACCTGGAGCTATGAATACCAAAGACCAAGGATTTTCCACAGCCCAAGCATCAATCATCCTACTTCTGTCGGTGTATTCGATGGTATTGTCGCCCCAAGACCAACTGTTGATTACCGCTCCATGAGAAGCGGCTTCTTCAAGAAGCAGGCTTACGTTTGGTGGAATCCAACCCTCTTCACTAACAATATCTTGAACAAGTAATTTTGAACCATGTGATAGAGATTTAATTTCATCATTACTTTCAATTGGGTCACAAGCTAGCAAACCAGCGATGTGAGTTCCGTGTTTGAATTGTTGGTGAGTAGAATTATCAGACCCGTCTATTGAAGTGTTAATGAAAACGATTTTTCTATGCGAAATACCAGGTTCGCCAACAACGGTTTGATTTTCTCTAAAGCAAGAATGGTCAAGGTCAATCCCCGTGTCAGCCACCGCTATAATCACACCAGACCCATTTAGGTTTAATAAATCGGTATTTTCTGGCGATGCATCCATTACTTCAGTAGCCTTAGAAGCGCTATACTGAGGCGCTAATAGCAATAAGAAAAATATTACAATTGCTACCCGCACAAACAGTTGTAAAACACCCTCACCAATCAACCTTAACGCTGAAAGTATCGCGCCAGCGCGTTTAAGACACAATCATGGGTCGGCCGGTTTATGCAAGCCTACCGAGTCTCCGGCGTCGCCCCATTCGGAAGCCAAAAACAGAAGTTCAGTATTGATTTAGTTGCATCATCGGTCGAAGACGCTGAACATCGATGCTACTCCATTATGGGTTCAAGGCACAAAGCGAACCGAAGAGCCATTTCAATCGAATCAGTTTCAGAGATAGACCCCCGCACTTCCACAGAGCCAAGAGTTCTCCATGCTTTCAGAGATGAGATTGCAGCAGCCGGTGGGCCATTAGCTCAAGAAAGAGAAGAAGAATAAACAAACGACGACTTCTTCATAGGGATACCTGTCCCACGAGTTGAGGCCAATGTCAAACCCTTCAGATTTACAGCAAATTGCAAAAATGGTTGATCTGAATCGACAACGGATGGAAGAACTTCAAACGCAAATTCAAAGGATAGATACTGTCTTATTTGAACACGAAGAAACAAAAATGGCACTTGAAGCACTATCAAACGGAAGTAAAGGACACATTCCATTGGGCGCCGGAGTAATGATTCCAATTTCTTCAAATTTAACCACAATCGTTGATTTGGGAAGCGGCGTTTTTGGCGAGAGGTCCCCCGAGGGCGCTTCTGAAATCGTTAGTGAAAGATATGACGACTTATCAAATTTAAAACAACAATTCCAAGAAGAGTTAACCACAGTTGCAAGTAGGATTGAGGAACTTTCAACCACCTTCGACAAATTATCAAAGGAAATAGCAACAACAACTCAGGAGAACGCCGTCGAAGAAAAAGAAACAAAACCTAAACCAAGGCGTAGAAGACGGATGGGTGAAGAGTTAACTCTAGATGACTGAGGTGATTATGTGGGGTTATTTGATAAATTCAGGAAAAAAGTCCGGGACGCCACTTCAGAAATTGACACTGAAGAAATATCTGCCGAAGTCGGATCAGATGATGCCAATAAAGCATTAGAATTCAAAAAGGAATTAGATAATGAACAAAAAACCGATTCGGTTGAAGAAGAGTGGGAAGAATTCGATGAAGATGAAGAATTCCAATTACCAGAATCAGTAGAAGATGATTGGGATGATTGGGACGAAGATGAAGAATACACACTTCCTGCCAAGTTAAGTCGAAGAGAAAAGAAAATACTAGCAAAAGAGGCCAAGAATAGGGAGAAGTTAGAGAAAGCAAAACAATCCGAATTGAAAAAGAGAGGTGGTAAAGAACTTGGTAAGTTAGCCGGCTCCAAAGTAAATTTACACATGATGCGAACAACTACTGGAAGACAACTCGTTAAAGTAAAAAAATCCCCAGTAGGAAGTTCGATTGTGGTCGAAGATTCTGGACTCAAAATAGATCTTGGTGGCGGTGTAGTCGAATCCGGCGGTCGAGTGATAAAAAAATCCGAAACTTTGGAAAATCTTCTCGAAGAGCTGGAGTGGATTATGTTAGAGTCAGACATATCTTCCGACGCTGTTTCAGCGGTTATGACGGCCCTTGAAAATAATTTAATTGGCCAAAGACTGAGAAAAGGCGCTGACCTATCAAAGGTATTAGAGGCCAGCCTGAAACGTGCACTTAGGAGTATATTGGAAGCAGGATATTGGGACTTTTTCGAAAGTATCGACAAATTTAAGCAAAACGGAGACACACCAATTATCATCATGTTTGTCGGCGTTAACGGGACAGGAAAAACGACAACTATTGCAAAAGTCGCTCATCAATTACAAACGAGAGGCCTGTCTGTTATTGCCGCGGCAGGAGACACCTTCAGAGCAGGCGCAATAGAGCAGCTAGAAACCCATTGCGAGAGGCTAGGGATTCGTTGCGTATCGTCTCAAAGAGGAGGAGACTCGGCCGCAATTGCAAGAGATGCGGTTGATTCTGCAAGAGCAAAAGGCATCGATGTTGTACTAGTTGATACGGCTGGAAGGATGCAGAATAAAACAAACCTGATGGCAGAACTTGAGAAGGTAAGAAGGGTCACAAACCCCCACCTGACGTTATTTGTAGGGGACGCATTGGCTGGAAATGACGCTGTGGATCAGGCGAAGAATTTCCAAGAGATGTTAAAATTCGACGGAGCCGTTCTGACAAAACTTGACACAGACGCAAAGGGTGGCGCAGGACTTTCTATCGCTTATTCTACACAAAAACCAATCGTTCTTTGTGGGATAGGCCAAGAGTACGATGACATAATTCAGTTCGATCCTGATTGGTTATTGGAACAATTATTTGAGTGATACTATGGAAAAAGAATTCTTTGATGACGATATGAGTGCTCATTTTTTTCAATTGGTCCTGATGTTACAAAGAAGCGCAATGATGCACATGGGGCTTTTACCCGATAGTGAAGGAAGGGTACATTACAACCTAGGTGAAACAAAGGCAGCAATCGACACACTCTCAATGTTTAAAGATAAAACTACAGGGAATTTAACCGACAAGGAAGCAACCATGTTGAATGGAATTATCTCTGAACTACAACTACAATTTGTCAAAGCGCCAGCTCGCCAAAGGGCCTTAGAGGACCAAGTGGAAGAATCCGAGGCCGTTAAAGAGACATTCCTAAATCCAAAAGAGGGGCCAGCGGAAATAATCACCGATGAAGAAGAATGAATCAATAGATGAATTTTTAGCGGTTGTTTCATTTGTGAGAATAGTGACGGCTAACTGAACATGGCACGAGTGACCGATATTAATGACGAAGAAGCACCAACCGTGCTTTTGGTTGATAACAACCAAATGTCTGTACATCGTTTGACATCGATTTTTCGCCAAAGAGAATTCAATGTAGTCGTTTGCGAAGATGGAGATAGAGCCGTAGATGAATTCATTAGAATAGATCCAGAATTAGTAGTTCTTGCACTCGATATCCCCTCGCTCGACGGCCATCTTGCGGCTTTGGAGATGAGAGAACACAGCAATGATTGCAGAATATTGTTTTCTGCGCCAAAAAGACAGTCTCAACTTGCTCATGATGCAACTTATTCAGCAGGAGCAATTGGGTGGGTTGAAAAACCGATAACTGCTTCATCAATTGAAACCATTTGGCCTATGGTTTTGGGACCTATTCCTTCCGCACCTGGGCTACAAGATTTAGACGAAATCCACCCGGCCGATGACATGGTAGAACCCGAGCCTGACATGGAATTACCACCACTTCCCATGCCAGCAGAACTACCGCCTTTGCCAATAAATCCGGTTATCGTGGATGATGTTGCCAAACCAAAGAAGAAAAAATCTAGCAAGGCAAAACGACTTTTCGCGGTATTGATATTGTTCTCAATTATTGGTGGTGCTGGTTATTATGCATGGTCTCAGGGACTGATCTGACCATTTGTACACCCGAATTAGTTGGCAATAAACCGATTCTTCCATCTGGCAATTGAACTCGAGTAAAGCCCCCGCCTCCAAGTTGAACCTGGATGGGTTGAATATTTTCAATACGGCTTCCAGCCGGCGCCCGCACCGCTTCTGTAACGTTGTATCTCGAAGAGTTAAGCAAGTTCAAATCTCCTTCTTTCAATCTTGAAACTAAATTTATGTTACCTTGAACATAATTCCACACCATCCAAATTATAGAAATTGCAATCGGTATTGAAATGATGTAACCGGCCAAATTCATAATCAATCCCCCCTTTCAATTAGGGCGGCGAAGGATAGTTCAGCATATTTCTTTGCTTTTTCAGCTGGATTCTCAGAGCCGTGAATGCCACTTCCAACGATAATACAGTCAGACCCCGATAGGACTGCCTCTCGCGGGTCGCCATATCTTTGACCCATCGCCCCATCTCCAGTTTCTAGATTAATTCCAGGAGTCCAAATCATTTTACTGTGACCTACCACGTCTCGAAGCCTCTTAATTTCATCAGGATTTGAACCATTTCCTATGAAGCCGAAAACCCCACTATTTGCCTTTCCAGATTCGACAACCTTAGCAGTGTAGTCAGTTTCTAAGAGGTTTCCACGACTTGACATCTGAGCGAGTAACAAAACTCCCCCAACCCTTTCCGCATCTGACCATGCCGATTGGATACCATCTACAATATCTGGGCCACTGATTAGGTGTGCAGTTACTAAATCACTCCAGGCTTTGATATCATATATCCCCCCCATCTGCTTTCTAGTTATTTTTCCTATATCTGCAAACTTTCTGTCTTCGAATATCATTAACCCGGATTGATGTGCTAATTCGCAAAAATCCTTCCAACCATCTGCAGTCCAGTCATCGACTAAATCAACATGAGTCTTGAGAGCAGCAATGTAAGGGCCAACTTCGTTTACTAAATCCACCAAACCCTTCATCGTACTTCGGTCGGCTGCCAAACAAACCAAACTCTTCTTTTTGACAGCCGTCTCCATGTATTTTCTGGCAATTTGAGAATCAGCACTGATCCAACGCTGGCCCCAGAATTCTTCTGCCATGTGTTTATCGACAGACTGGTTATGTGTCAATCTTACGCCTCGATTGAATTTATTGCATCCTTTAATGTCAAATCAATATCATAGTCAGGTAATTCTAATGCAGAAAAAGCATCTTTCACATCATAATCAACATAGGTTCCCAAAGATTCCTTTAATCGTTTAATCGACAATTTTGGATGAAAAATGGCAACAAGATAAGCTAATGGCTTAATCAATTTCCGAGATGAATATTTCTTTCCAGTAATCCGAGTCAACCGTTCACCAATCTCATTCATCCACATACCAGATTTGTGGATAATGTACCTGCTCCTATCTTTTCCGATTTCCAGCGCGTTGACATGAGCAATGGCAACGTCCCGAACGTCAACAAAGTTCACGTGAATATCTAACACAAAAGGTGGCCCTGTTACAAAATGCTTCAGATAAGACATCGAACCTTCGATGTGTCTTTTGTGTAAAGCGGGGCCAAAAACAACGGATGGGTGGATGGTAACCAACCTGACATCCTTTCCTTCAGCCCAGTCGCGAATATTTCTTTCCGCTTCTGCCTTAGCGAGGCCGTATCCGTTAGTTGATACCGTGGCGTCATCACACCAATCTTCATCTGTCAGAACTTGACCATTCAGATATTTTGTTGGCCTAATCGCAGCAACTGAAGAGGTGTGAACGATTCTTTTGACATCATCCATTACAGAACAAAGATTTCGAACACCAACAATAGATGGGTCAACCACCTCTTTTTGCACATCTTTAGCACTTACATATAGCGATGCCGCGCAATGGATTACATCCTCACAGCCTTTTACAGCATCCCGCAAAGATTCTACATCGAATAAATCCGCTTTAACAAACTCAAGAATGTCGTTATCGGGAAACATACTTGCATATTTTTCATTCCTCAACATTGCTCTAACTGGGATATTGCGTGATAGCAATTCCATGACAACATGTGCGCCAATAAACCCCGTAGCCCCAGTAACCAAAACGGTCATGCACCCCCGAACCAGTCCACCGTCATTTTATTGTCGCAATCTGTGTGGGCGTATTTGATGCGAGCGGCAATCTTGATGACATTACTGTTCGTTTTGGTTCCACTCTCTGGTTGTCTAGGTAGTGAAAAAACCGAGGACGAGCCTATTGAATCATCATACTATCCTGATATTTATGATAGAAAGGACCTGAAATGGGAATGGAATGGGACCTATTCTATGGTACTTAGCCCGGGGCCATATGACGCACTCCCTGTTCAAGAGGCGCTTATTGAGGTGGACACGTCAGATATCTGGGAGACCGGACCAGAAACTTCAGAAGTGCACCTATCCTATTGGCTTCCATCCAACACCGAATTGGGAGAGAAAGTTCCGGTAATTGGTATAGTGAGCCCGTATTATTCCTATGGACAGCCAGGTTCAGAATCCGGTGCTACAAATGTCGTAGCCGCAGGTAGAGGCGAATTTATCTACGACAATTACGTTCCCCACGGTTATGCATTAGCACAAGTATCAGTCTTCGGGACAGAAGAATCTAGCGGTTGTTTCGATTACAGAGGCGCTGGAGAAGGGCTTGGCATTCACGCCGCTGTTGAATGGCTGGGCCAGCAAAATTGGTCAAACGGACACGTAGGACTCTATGGAAAATCGTACGAGGGAGCTACACAATGGGAAGCGGCTGCAATGGGAAGTGAATATCTGAAAACTATTGTCCCAATCTCTGGAACAACCGCATTACACCCATTACTATACAAAAACGGAAGTGCGGAAGCTCGCAGTCAAGTGATGCACATGAATTATTTTAGTAGCACTGTTGATTACAACGGTGACGATTTAGACAATATTTGCCCGGATATCGTTGAGGGCTTGTTTGCTGGGCCTGTTACTTATGGATTAGGAGAACTAGATCCATACATGGAAAATTATTACGATGAGAGAAGCCATATCGATAAGGCATTCATGAATTGGAACGGGTCCATTTATTGGGTTCAAGGGATGCAAGATTGGAATGTAGACCCCCACCAAGTTTTTGGCGGACCGGCCGGAACAAATTGGTATCTTGATTACACAAATGCGGGGTATAATGTCAGAGGCATGCTCGGACAGTGGGAACACAATTATCCAGACCAATGGACAAAACACAACAATCAAGCAAGCGGTTATGGTGGGGAGGCGATTGAAAACATGACGCGATGGGATTGGGGGCAAGACTTGTTTGAGTGGTTCGAATATTATCTCAAAGGAGTAGGTCCTAAACCAGACAATCATGCTCAAATCCAGCGAAATGACGGGCAGTGGAGGATAGAGGAAGTTTGGCCACCGGAAGACGCATCATGGCAAAAAATCAGTCTTTCTGACTGTGATAAATCGGGAACAAGAGTCGGGGGAGCTTCCGTAATTGGGGGAGGGATTTCTACAGTCGAGTTTAATTGTCAAGGCTTTTCTGAAGAATTGCACATTTCAGGACTTCCAACATTACACTTGGATGTAACCCCCTCGTACAACGGAGGTCAAATTTTTGCAGAGTTACAGGACGCAGAAACCGGCTTACGCCTTGGACATGCAACTATGGACGTTCGATACTATGCTGGTGGATACGAACCTCAAACGGTAGTCCCAGGTCAAAATTTAGTGATGTTGATGGAATTCCAAGGCCTTGACGTAGTTCTTCCTGCAGGACATGGCATCAAACTCGTTCTTACCGAATCTGGTGAGGATTATCTCGCCCCTGCGTGCGGGACGGCCTGTCCAGTGACAGTGAGTGGGGGAGAATTTTCGATCCCAACGATTATTCGTGATGCAAATCGAGTTCTGGAGACCCCACAATCCGAAGAAGCTGCCAATAATTTATGAGTTAGGCATTTGCTCAGAGCGCGTTAATATTTCATTAAAAACGAACAAAATAAAAACATTTAATTTCGAATTAGTTAATCATTTGATTATAAATTTAGAATATATCTGAATGAATAAGCATAATATTCGCACAATGTTTGGGCGATTGTATAATATACCGTATTGGCTACGCACCGTCTGATACCCATGATGGATAAAGCAAAACTTGAGTATATTTGGCTCGATGGTTACGAGCCAACGCAAAACATGAGAAGTAAAACAATGGTTCGCAATAATTTTGGCGGAACAATAGAAGAATGCCCTATGTGGATGTTTGACGGATCTTCAACCAGACAAGCCGACGGTAGCGCATCTGATTGTCTATTGAAACCAGTTAATATATTCCCAGACCCTCAAAGGATAAACGGCTACTTGGTCATGTGCGAAGTAATGAATCCAGATGGCTCACCTCACCCAAGTAATGGGAGAGCGACAATCGATGACGATGATGATGATTTTTGGTTTGGATTTGAACAAGAATACTTCATCATGGACGTAGAAACACAACTCCCTCTAGGATTCCCCGTAGGGGGCTATCCTGGCCCACAAGGCCTCTACTATTGTTCGGTTGGCGGAAAGAATACTCACGGAAGAGCACTCGTTGAAGAACACGCAGACCTTTGCTTAGAGGCCGGACTAAACTTCGAAGGAATCAACCAAGAGGTGGCCTGCGGACAATGGGAATTCCAGATTTTCGCTAAGGGTGCAAAACAAGCAGGTGACGAATTATGGGTTGCAAGATATTTACTCGACAGATTAACCGAAAGCTATGGATATTACATCGAGTACCACCCTAAGCCAATCAAAGGTGATTGGAACGGCTCTGGAATGCACGCAAACTTCTCCAATACCGCAATGCGTGAAACCGGCGGTAAGGAATTATTCGACAGTATCTGTGAAGCCTTCGGGCAAAATATCGAAAAGCACATGTCTGTTTATGGAGCTCACAACGAAGAGAGATTGACAGGACTGCACGAAACCCAATCAATAGACCAATTCTCATATGGTGTGTCAGATAGAGGCGCTTCGATAAGAGTTCCAGCATCCGTACCTACTGATGGTTGGGTTGGAAGATTAGAAGATCGCAGACCAGCGTCAAATGGAGACCCATATAAGATTGGAGCAGTAATTATTGAGACTACAAAATCAGTTTGTTGAAGCCTCAATTCTACGAATCCGAATGACGCCAATTAGTACAGATGCTATGGCTGCCAGCGTTACCACGTTAGCGATAATCATAGCAATAGAATCGATTAGTATGCCATAGACTAACCATAAAAACAACGCAATTGTAACAATTGAAAACGTGGGGATCGAAATTCCTTCATGCTTTTTCAAGACCCACACTTCTCTGATTTGTGGTAACCAGGCCACTATTCCAAGTAGGCCTGCAAACAAACCAATCGCTTCAATCCAAATTTCAGCCATACACCTCGGAATCAAATCATCCGTTTCAATACTTGCAAAAATTAAGTTTAGGGAAACTGTTTTTTGATTACGGGTTTAGCAGAACTCATGGCAAGCGGAGACCAAGCAGTGAAAGACGCTCTAGCGAAACTATCGGATGCAATGAAAGATAGTGGACAAACCGTCAAAGAATTATTTAACGAACTAGATTTAGACGGAGACGGAACAATAAACGGGCCTGAATTATACAAAGGAATACAGGCAAAGGTTGGAGAAAGACTCACTCCAGACCAAATCTCATCGATAATTTCTGCGTTTGATACCGATGGCGACAATAGGATAGATGTCTCAGAATTGCGAGTTGCATTAGGGTAAATTCATAATGCATAAAAATTAAACTACTCTTTAATTTTCAAGGAAATTCGACATCTTAACCCCATCCTTTTCTAGGGTTGCTAAATTCTATCTTTGAAATATTTGCAAACGGTATTACTCTTGGACTATCCTCTCCAACTACTGCTATTAATGGACCAGATTGGTCAGTGATAGTTTGCCCTGTTGACATCAAACTTTTCGGCCCTGTTATCAATCCCAACAAGCCTGTGTGAGTGATAATACAGTCACTACGTGGGTATGGGTATTCGAGTATATCTCCATGGACGGTTCTTCCGCCGTTCAAATGAATGGTATCCCAGGTTCCAAAACCGAGGAGAGTTTCGGCTAAGCTCTCATCAGGTTTTGATAGATCCATGCCCTCAACCATGTCTATGAATCCCATTTCGTCAAAAGCCACAGCATTCGAATTTTCGGGCAACTGCGACCACTCAAGGTTTTTATTTGAGAACACAAGAACCACTTCAGGAGAAAAATTATGCGGACCGCATCGTGAAAAATGCAGGTCGACTAATATCCTGCCTTTTCTCGCCGTCCATTCTATGATGTCTTTGTGTAAGAGTGTGGAACCGTTTTTTCTTGTTTGTAAGAATCTACCATCATCTTGAATATTGAAAGACCCAGACCAATGCTTTTGCTCTATTATTAACAATCTATCTTTTGTTGCAATAACCATATCGATCTCTCTCCGGCCACCTTCATCAGGGTCGGGTATTCGAATTCCCTCGAGGACCAAAGCATCTTTTGCCACCGCTCTAGTTAATTTCATCAGTCTAAATTCTGCTAGTCTTCCTGAAACGACATGTCCGAAGGGCTCAAACGTCATTCTTCGGGAAAAAAATTCAGACAGCCTCCCCAAGAATTCACCTCAGTAACGAGTCAACCGAATCGATTACTACATCGACATCTACTTCAGATTTTTGTAAATCTTCCAGCGTTGCCTCTCCAGATAGTACGAGAATTGAAACACATCCCGCTCTGTTTGCCATTTCCATATCGGTGTACAATCTATCTCCAACCATTGCACACTCTTCTGGCGAGTAGCCCAACTCCTCTATTTTGTGCATTATCATACCTGGGTTTGGCTTCCCTGTTATGTGCACTGGGTCAACCCCAGTAGTAACTTTCAACATCGCAAGATATGCACCAACGTCTGGTAAGCCCCCATCTGGGGAAGGGCAAACCATGTCTGGATGGCTTGCCACCAAAGGAACTCCTTTGTGGAGATGTACTGACGCTACTGAAATTTTGTCATAATTTATTTCAGTATCATATCCAAGAACAACGTATTGTGGGTTATCATCACGCGTAGTTATTCCTTCAGATTCCATCATTTCGCACATGCCCTTTGTTGCGATTGCATATGTTCTATCCACATTATTTTTCTTTAGCCATGAGAGTAAGTCATGCGTGGATAGTAGGACATCATCTGCCGTACAAGGGATGTCAAGCTTGTGCAATTTTTCCACATATTGCGAGACAGATCGAGATGAATTATTAGATAGAAAATATCGCCTAACACCCTTTTCATCACACCTTTTTAGAAATTCAAGGGCTCCCTCAATTAACGATGAACCCAAGTATATTGTTCCATCAAGGTCAAGGAATACAGCCTTGATATTTTCTAAACCTGAATTCAATAACTCACCTCAAAATAGTAATGTCTTTACTAAAAACCATTTGGAATGAAGGTTTTCTTGCGCTTCTTTACTGGCTATCATGTCAGTCATCATGTGCTGAATTTCTGGTTTTCTGCCAGCCTTTCCTACAAACCAGTTCAAAAGCCATTTTTTACGACTCATCTTCTGCATTTTGAAAGAATTTGTCAACTCAGGACCAAGTGTTGCCCACAACTCATCCTGGTATTCTTTCATACCTCTATTTTCTATAACGTGGCGAGCCGCCATTTCACCACTAACAAGAGCATTACCAACACCCTCGCCAGAGAAAGGGTCTACTAAACTTGCAGAATCTCCAATTAGCAATGCGCCTGGTGCGTATGCCCTTCGAGGCTGATTTACCTCTCCTTTACGCGGGCTTCCGAAGGGCAGTTGCCACCCCTTGCCTGTTCCAGGGATCATTTCCGCATCTGCAAATCTGTCCTTGAATAGGGGGTGATTTTTAATGACGTCTGCCTGCAAAGCCTTCAATTTCTTCTTCTGCTTATCGAGTAAACCGAGAACCATGCCAATTCCGACATTCACCTTGCCTTCCCCAAGTGGGAATAGCCAGAAGTAACCTGGTATTACGTCGTCAACAAAATGGATTTCGATATTTCCAGAATCTCCTTCACAACCCTTGACGCCAGACCAATACTCTCGATATCCTCCACAGTAATGCATTCTGTCAATCAATTCTTCCTTTGCAAGATCTTTGACAATCTTTCGTGCTACAGGGCATTGGTAACCACCTGCACCTATCGTCCACGGGGCGTGATAATTTCTCATCTCACCCTTTTTACCACCAATTCCGACAGCGACTCCGGTAATTACTCCATCATTATCGAAAACCTCCGTAACGGTTGCACCTTGTATTACGGCGCCATTATTCTCTAGTACTAATTCAGTAGCTCTTTCGAAAAGTAACCAGTCGAATTGTTGTCTCGGCAGTGAGTATCCCGCCTCTAATTTTTCAACCTCTTCTTCCGGCAGAGGGACCGTAACGTCATTTCCATTGGGAGATGAAAATACGATTCCAGTAACGCGAAAATGAGGAGTGGATTCTAGTTTAGCCTTTACCCCAAGAGCTTTCACATGACTCAAAGATTTTCCACCCACAGCATCTCCACAAATTTTGTCACGAGGCCACACCCCCTTTTCCACTAAGAGAACAGATTTCCCTTCCATAGCAAGATATGATGCGGCAGCGGCTCCTCCAGGCCCGCCACCAACGATAATACAGTCGAACGACTCACCATCCTGTGGGATTTCTCCGGTTTCAATAGGCAAGTCCCAAAACCTATCCTCCGCCATGATTAGCCATACGTCATTAGGCTCAAGAGCATATTCACTAAAATCGTATTCAAAAAAATTAGGAAATTACCGAGATTATCAATAACTTTGCAGAACATCATGTGATATGCCAACCAAGAGACAGGCAGTCCTCGGCCTTCTCGTGGTTACTATTTTTTGGGGAGGTACCTTTGTTTGGATGAAACAAATTATGTCTGCCTTAACTCAAGAAATTGAGATTTACGGCAAGTCAGGAGTCGTTTCTACAGTAGTTGCATCTAGATTTTTACTCGCTTTAGTTGTTCTACTAGCGATTTCAGCACGGGCAAGAAGCGGACTTAAATCAATGGAGGACTGGAAAGGAGGCCTTCTTCTTGGGTCATTAATGTTGGGCGGTTTCGTATTACAGATGATAGGGATAGCTTCAGTATCTCCTGCAGTGTCAGCTTTTCTAACATCACTTTACGTGGTATGTACGGCATGTTTCTCAATTTTTATCTCGGATAGGAAACCGACGAGAATGATGATTTTTGGAGTAATTTTGGCCACTATTGGAGCCGGATTCATCGATGGGCCACCGCATATTGTTTGGGGTGTTGGTGAATTATTGACCGTTATTAGCGCCGTATTTTTTGCAATCCACATAATCTATACGGATTCTGTTACTCGTCAGAGGGACCCGATTGCAATTACAGCAACATCATTTGTGGTCCTTGTCTTTGGGGCGATATTGATGATGTTGGCATTCACTGGAGGTTTTACTGTAGTCGAATCAACTTGGCAAGATGGAGTGATTCTCCCTTTGCTTTGTCTTGGCCTTCTCGGCTCATTGGTTTGCATTCTCGTCATGAATCTAATGCAGAAATATCTCAACCCAACTCACGCCGCTATTATCTACTCGTTTGAACCGGTTTGGGCAACATTGTACGGGTGGTCTGTTGGCCTCGTTGAAATCAAGATTTGGTTGGTTATGGGATTACTATTGTTGATCGGTAACATAATTGTAGAACTTGATGAAAACAAAGAGGAAACTCATCTGAGTGATGATGCCTTGCCTGAGTAATCATAGAACGAAACCATGGTCTGCGTATTGGAAACACCACCTACCTTTGATAATCCGTCGAGAATAGCATCGCCAAGCGTATCCATTGATGGGCTTACAACTTCGATTAGTAAGTCCCAATCTCCGGCAATTACATTACACCTAACGACGTAGGGAAATTGACAAATTTTTTGAGCTACTGAGCGCCTGTCTACATTTCCCCTCTCACACCGAGCAAAAATGAATGCTCTGAGGTCATACCCCCACGCTTTAGCATCTATGTCAACCGTGAATCTTTGAATCACACCTTCACTCTTGAGTTTGACCATCCTATCGTGTGTTGTAACTCTCGCCAAACCAAGAGTCTCTGCAATTGAGGTTACGGATGCTCTGGAATCCTGTTTTAACAATTCAATTATCTTCAAATCGTTAGAATCTAGCTTCATATTTGATACGAATAGATTTCTAATTATCAAATATTCCGTCATAATGTCGGGAAAACTATCGAAAAGAGAGGTATTTTCCGACATTAGAAAGTAAATTGTTGCGAATTGTTCAAGAGCGAGTTAGTACAAACACAAATTGGGAACGCCTATGTCCGACAAAAAGAGATTCGCATCGAAAGCGGTGCATTCGGGAACGCAGCACATCGAAGGAGCGGTAAATACACCAATTTTCCAATCTTCGACATACCAACTTACGGACGAGCGCTATCAAGGATGGGCTAATGGAGCACAACATACGTTACTTTATGCAAGACTATCAAGCGTTAACTCAGAAGCTGTTGTCCAGAAATTATGCGCCCTTGAAGGAGCAGAAGATGGTGAATTATTTGCAAGTGGCATGGCCGCCATTTCGACCACTCTTATGGGGCTCCTTTCTCACGGAGACCACATTGTCGCAAGCTCTGACGTATACGGAGGAACATATGGTTTGATGACAGAAGAACTCCCTAGATTTGGGATATCCACGACTATGGCGGATATGCAAGATCCTTCTTCGTATGAATCTGCTATTCAGGAAAATACGAAGATGCTGTACATAGAAACAATAACAAATCCAGTAATCAAAATATGTGATATAGAAGCCATGGCAGATATCGCAAAAAGGCATAACCTACTCTTAGTCATCGATAATACATTTGCATCCCCCTGGGCATGTAGGCCAATATCTATGGGTGCTGATTTAGTGATTCACTCCACAACAAAGTACCTCGGGGGGCACTCTGATATTATTGGGGGAGCAATAGTCGGCAGGGCGGATTTAATCGCACAACTGTTCCCCAAAAAAGTTCATTTTGGGGGCTCCCCAGATCCTCATAATTGTTACCTTCTAGAAAGAGGAATGCGTACACTTGCAGCTCGAATGCCAATCCACTGCTCAAACGCAGCAGAAATCGCCAAGAGATTACAATCACATGAGTTAGTAGACGTAGTTCATCACCCAAGCCTCAATACCCACAGAGATTATGAAATTGCGAAACGAATAATTCCTAAAGGTACTGGAATGATTGCATTTACGTTAAAGGGAGGAGACGACATGGCTCTGAAATTTATGCGAGGATTGGATATGATTTTTGAGGCTACAAGCCTTGGTGGAGTGGAGAGTTTAGTAGAGTGTCCATTCAACTCTAGTCACATGTTTATTCCTGAAGAAGTAAGAATAGCAGCAGGATTGGGCCCAGGATTTGTACGTATGTCGATTGGAATTGAAGATGTTGAAGACTTGTGGGACGACATCTCCACGGCACTTTCTAAGGTATAATCTAAGGCAGAGGCTCTATCTGGCCAGTAGCTTTCCTCAATTCTTCTAATGAATTTTTGAAATCAATATCTTCATCGTTTACCACGGAGTTACCGCAATTCCAGACGGTTGTTGCCGCGGCACGCCAGGCTCCACCCCTTTCTCTTGCATTTGGTGAAAAATGCCAATCTTGACCAGTCGATTTGTTACAAGCAAGAAGCCACGCCCAAGCAGCGGATTCGCTATCGATATCCTTGTGTTTTGACATAGCAATTTTCTCTGCTTTGCCCATTCCATCAACAAGCCCGATTATTGTAAGGTCGTAAATTACACCTACTGGTCCAGATATTTCTCCCTGTCTGTATGGGAATTTATCTAAAATATCAGATTTCGAGATTTTGTCTTGTATGTCTTTCAGGAATTTACCGAAAGCCCGCTTTTTCGTGTTTTGCATAGCCCATAACTCGGAAGCCATCTCTTCAGAAATTCCTATGCTTACTAGACCCTCTTTCCCATAATCTTTCCACAAGGCAGACAATACGTCATTACAAGAATTGGCTGCGATTTCTAACGCATCACCTTCTCGCTCATCGGTTTTACCCCCCTGTCCAATTCTAATACCTGAATTATTCGCTAACTGCATCATCTTTGTAGCCAACTTTTTCTCTAACTCAGATCCGTTTAGTTCAGAAGAAACATCTTCCACATTTTCAAACCATTTTTCTCCGACTATGTAACCACTCGGGATGTGGTGAATTACGGTTAATTTAACTCTCTTGCCGATGGACCCCTCATCTAATGTCAAGCCCATCCAAGCGTCTAGAATTCTGTCAATGGCTTCCTTTGCTTCATCTTGTCCTGCCCCTTCCGGATACCAAACAGCATCAGGCGTCATTACATTTGACAAGTTGGGAGGGAGCATCGATAAGGCTAAGTCATGTATAAACGAGGTTTTGCCTTTATTTTTCGCCAATTCCTCGAAACCGATTGCAACCTTGTTGCCGTTTATGAAATTTAGTAGGAGATATCCCTCTCCTGCCATCTCACTATTTGATACAGATTCCAAATCCAGTCCCTTTGTAGCCCATATTCCATCTTTACTATTGAAATCGAATCGCGACCTTGAAAGCACATCAGCAAGCCACCCCTCTGGTAATTTAGGCTCTGGACCCGAACAAACAAAACCCCCCTGCCATGAGAAAAAGAAGTAACCTCGCTTTGCATGCTCTTCCCAAGGAAGCATTCGCATTGTAGGGAGGTGGTGATTTTGTATTCCTGCAAGATACATGATTTTTCCATCACCCTTTCTCACAAATGATGCACTTCCAAAGGACTGATGTTTGTAATCACCGACAATTGAAATCTCTTTTTCATGCGCTGCCACTAAAGAACCAGCCATAGCTTTTCCAACAGGGTCACCACGTTTCGCCATCATTCTTTTTGATAGGAATTTTACATCATTTCGCTTTTGCATAATTTTCCTCAACTCTGCGAGAGTTTTGGTAACTGGGTCAACCCTTCCCCATTTGAGCTTGCCAGTCCAAGTCATGGCCGGAAGTAATGTCTCACCCTCTTCCAACAACTTGTCAAGATTTTTCCTTAACCGCTTTTGCGTATCGAGGTTTGCCTGTTTTGTTCCACGCATCCTCATGCGTTGTTTTTGGCCAGGAAACTCGACCTTACTCGGTTGCGCCATAAACTCTCCACCAACACTCCCATGTTCATTCCTTCGACCATCTGTAAAGGGCCTTTTCTTCAGTATCACTCAATTCTGCAGGAATTATTAGACAATGCAGTCTACCGTATTCGAAGTTACCTAAATTTTCGACATCGGTATAAGCAATTACTTGGTCGTCCGTTCCCATATCGCTACATAGGACTACAGGTAAACTTCCAATTTCTGAACAAATTGTTTTACAGGCATCAATTTTCATGAGTTGATATTTTGTATCTTGCGGAAAATCATCAACCGATTTTTTCAATTTTTTCGACATTAGGAGAAGGGAATTACTCGCATTTACTGGACTCATGGGTATTTGCTTTCCAACCCCTTCTCCGGTTGGGTCTAAATCGAGTAAGACAAGAGTGTGTAAATTCTGTATTCTGTTAGTAGCAATGACTTCTAGCGGGGATGTTGCGACCCAGCCGTTGTAAGGGTATGTCAGAGTGGTTTGCCTTCCAAATTTGTAGTTTGATAAGCCAACCGCACCGGTCACTAAACCGGTAATCGACGTTCCATGAATTACTCTACACGTCACGCCATTTTCCATCGCTTGCAATTGCAGATCAACATGAGTTGTTGCTTGAAGCGGGTCTCCAACTACCAAAATGGCGACTGCAGAACTCTTCGCTAGTTCAAGGATCTCGATCGGATTTTCAATTTCAGGGCGCATTACGGTGGTAACTTCTCCAATTTCTTCTTCTAATTCCTTGATGTTTTTCTCACTCCACAATGCAGTGTAAGATTCGTAGAATCGGTGGTCTGCATTTTTCGAGGCCTCAATTGCCTCTAACGTCATTCCTTTGATTCCACCAAGGCCTATGCCAATAAGAATCAATTCCGCCGTCATCCTCAAACACAACCTTCGCTTGGACTTAGCGAAGACAATGCGTCATTTGAGCGTGCCGAGCAAAAAAACCGCCTATTGGCGAGAGGAATTGATCAATCAAAATTGGTTTGCTCATGGTTATGCAATACACAACCTCGGAGATAGGAGAGGATTACCTTTGAACAGCGATGCCCCAAACGAAATCGAGGGGCTACCTGTCGTTGACCTTGACCCAATAACTAGTGGGCCAAAGCACTGGGTACAACGTTTAGAATCAGAATTGTATGAAAAGTATAGAGAATTTTGGCCGATGAGTCATGACCAAATTGGAGATGTAGTCATAATTAAGATTCCTGACGAGATTAACTCCTATGGAAAAGTGATCGCAGAAGCAATAATTGCTCAACAGCCAAATGTAAGAATTGTGTGCGCGGATAATGGAGTAAAGGGTAAATTCCGCGTTAGGGATTTAGAGATTTTATCTTACACAACCTCAAATTCAACTAAGACTAAAGTCAAAGAAAACGGCAATGAATTTTTCACTGATCCCGGAAGAGTTTACTATTCACCAAGGCTTGCTACTGAAAGGCAGAAAACAATCGATACGGCCAAGAAACTATCACAAAAACTCGGACGTGAAATATCGGTTTGCGACCCATATGCAGGCGTAGGCCCGGCACTGGTACCACTTTCGAAAATGGATGAAGTTGGAGAACTATATGCTTCTGATTTAAACCCGGAAGCTTACAAACTACTACAAGAAAATCTTCCCGGAGCGTGGGTTAATTGTGAAGACGCAAGAAACCTATCAAACCAAATCCCAAACTGCTGTGATTTACTCCTCGTCAACCTCCCTCATTCTACACTAGACCATCTCAAACACTTAGTTGGATTACTAAAAACAGGGCACAATGTGGTAATCAAGGGGTGGACAATAATTGATGAATCGGGCATTTCGACAATTGAAAATAGAATAAACGAGATATTCTTGCCAGAACAAATTCAAAGGCTTAAAATCGATACTCAGAAATCATATTCACCATCTGAGGTTTATGCCAACTTCGAGCTAGAAATAATAATCTGACAGCCGTTTATTTGATGAACATCCTCAATATCGTAGGTAACATGCAGACCAAAGTTAGGTGCCAGTGCGGTGCTGAAAGCGATATCTCAGGAGTAAGCCCGAGACTGAATGGTATCGATGTTTACTGCACGGTTTGTGGGACAGTGACCAATCACGACATTTCATGAAAATGTTCGGTTACAAGTTCGATTACGCTTCATCATGAAGTGGACGATTCATTCTAAATCATCACGCTTTATTGCGACAATAATGGCGATCAGAACAAAGACTTCCACAAATCCAACTGGGTAAGGGAGGTAGGACGAGTCGTCCTCGCCGCTCTTTGTGTCAATTAGGGATGTAGGAGTATAATCATCTAAAGTAATCATCGCCCACTCTAGATCTCGTGGCAAATCTGCGGTTAGAAATTCGTGACCGTCACTGTTAATCAGGAAATCATCTTCAATCCTAATTCCAAACCAACCATCATGGTATATCCCTGGCTCTACCGTCAATGCATCCCAAATCATCAATGGTTGCTCATTGTAATTCAATCCAAATAATGGGTCAGAGCGAGTGCTTGATAGAAGGGGGGGTTCGTGAACACATACGCCAAAACCATGCCCTAAACTGTGGATGAACAAATCGCCGAACCCCTGGTCTTCAATATGTGTTCTTGCGATATCATCAGGAACCCATGCTGGAGTCCCGGCTTCTAATACTGGGAAGGTTAGGTTTTGTGCATCATAGACAGCCATGTATGAATCGATAATTGTTTGATTTGTAGTCCCTCCTACGATGTATGTTCGCGTTACATCGCTTACCCAATCGTTGACTCTTGCACCTAAATCAACAACCACAACATCTCCAATTTCAACAATTTTGGGCCCGGCGCCGTTATTTTCTGGGTCACCATGAGGTATTGCGCCATTGGGACCAGAAGCAACAATTGTGTCAAATGAAGGCCAATTTGGATTAGACCCGTTTTCTTCCATTGCACGATCTATTTCGTCGGCGATTTGTCGTTCTGAAAGTTCATCACCATTCAGAACTCTCCACAGTTGATATCTTGCAACCTCCTGCCCTATTGACGCCAACCTAACAGATTCTCTAATCGATTCGTCCTTGTCAGGTGAAATACCGGTTGGGGATGGAAACCAACCGTTCAGGGCACGCTCTACCTCCGTCTCGCATGCTACCGCTAATGGACTCATTAAAATGAGAATCAACAGATAAGCAATAACTCGCACAAAGTTAGCGTGTTCACAATCATTCAAGAACGATTCGGACATCCACAAATGGCTATCGGTGTAGCATTTGGCGCCCGTGCCGGGAATCGAACCCGGGTCGAGGCATCGACAACGCCTCATGATAACCGCTACACCACACGGGCAACACTTTGCCGAGCGGCAACCGCTATTTAAGCCCCGCTCTGTGCCCTACATGGTGGGGGACATGGCCGACAAAAAAACATCAGCAGAAAAAAATAGAGAAGATGAGCAAAACGCTGCAGCAGATGATATGTTTGGTGGCGCGTTTGGAGGTTTAGACCAGATGGAAAACCCTCCCGAACCAGAACAAATGCAAGAAAACGTAGACAAATCAGGGAATGAACCCGAAGAACCCCATGAAACTCCACCGAGTGGGACGCCATCCGGACCACTTTCAGGCCCTCCAAGTGGACCACCATCCGGACCGCCAAGCGGACCGCCGTCAGGCCCACCATCAGGCCCTCCAAGTGGACCACCATCAAGCCCTCCAAGTGGACCACCATCCGGCCCACCATCAGGCCCTCCAAGTGGACCACCATCCGGCCCACCATCAGGCCCTCCAAGTGGGCCACCATCCGGCCCACCATCAGGGCCACCATCAGGGCCACCAACTGAATTAGATACTCAAGCACCGGCAGAAGAGCCACAAGAAGAAGTCGAGGAACTTACAGTAGTTGAAGAACCATCTGGTGACGAATCCATTGAAGAAATTGTTGAAGACTCACTAGAAGAAGAACAACCAGAAACTGTAGAATCCGTGCATGAGGAAGAAGTTTCTACTGACGTGGAGGAAATACAAGAGGACGCAATCGAACAGATACCTGAGAAAGAGGTTGAAATTAAACAACCTTTGGAGGCCAACCAACCATCAACACCAGACGTGTCCAATCGCGCTAAAGCCGCAGAAAAGGAGGTCGTTAGATTATCCACCGAAGTTAGCAGTTTGAGAAAATCACTTTCTGGAGCCGCGCAGGTGATAGAGGAATTAGAAATGGAGCCAATGCCACCTGCAGTTTTGGCAGCAGATATTGTGGTTCCCGACCATTTAGTTGCAGACATAGCGCGCTTGTCAAGGCAATTAGATAGAGAGCAGTTAGTAAGAGCAAATATGGGCTCAATCGCAATGCTACATCCCGGCATGCCCGGAGTTATGATCACAACAAGGCAGGGAGCAGTTCTCCCACGTCTAAATGAAAGAGGTATAGTTGGAGCCAGATTAGGTCAAGGCGCACCAGACGGTGCACCTTCAGATTGGCGAGTTTTGGAGGTTCTGTTAGCTTCAACATCGCTCGTTACAGGAGGCCCTGCCGCCTGCATTCACATGACCGGTGCTTACACAACTGCTGTTAGTTGCGAGAAAGACCTAATTTTGTGTTCACCTATCGATGAAGTTGGAAAGAAGTCCTTAGGGAAAATTGTAATTGTAGACCCAGATGATGCGAATCCTGAAGATTTCTTGAGACAAACCGCTGAAGCCTTACAGCAAGGTGGAAACAAGTGCGTTGTAATCAGAGGTCACGGCGCTTATTGCGTTGGTGGAGATTTAGATGATGCCTGGGCAAACGCCGCTGTTCTTGAGCACAGCATGAAAATAGTACTACTAGCAAGGCAAGCAAATCTAAAGGTTTGAATGCAAAATCATAGGTTTCGCCAAGAGCCTGCATTGTAAGCTTCGATTCCGTTCGCATTCAATATTCTGACCGCCTTTCCGCTCCTCATTCCACTTGCGCAACAAGCAATGATTGGGACTGATTTTTTCTTGAGTGAATTTAACTTAGATTCTATATTTTGTAGTGGAATATTTTGCGAACCCTTGAAATGTCCTGATTTAAATTCAGAAGGAGACCTAACATCTATCACTACAGCTCCATTTTGTAACAATTCATCGATATTTACATTATTTCTAGAAAATATTGATTTTAAAAAATTCAACATAAAATCACCTCATGGGTATACGACATCATTCCCACTTTCTTTCCAACCGGTTATTCCAACTTCTAGTTCAACAATATTGGTATAACCTAGGTCAATCAAGCTTTGTGCAGCGTCTTGAGACCGATTTCCACTTCTGCAATATAACATTATCAAATCGTCCATATCGCTTGGAAGCTCATCTTGGCGGTCTACAATTTCTGAGTGGGGTATTAGTGTAGCGCCCTCAATATAACCATCAGAATTCCATTCACTTGTAGTCCTAACATCTAGCAAAAACCCATCGGGATTTTCTTTAATTGTAGTTTCAAATTCATCTACCCCAACTCTATCCCACTGAGGATCAACTGTACAACCTGCTAATGATATTGTCAATACCATCAGCAAGGGTAGAATTTTATTCATAAATTTTCTATCGAAAATTAGTATATTAATGTGCTTTGAGAATACCCACAAACCCCATTCCAATTTCAAATCGCTCTATTTGCCGCACAAATTTTCACGAAGTTGTCAAACATTTCTTTGCCAAATTCAGAGTCATTTACTTCGGGGTGAAATTGTAATCCGAACCTGTCCCCTTTTTCATTTTCCATTCCTTGAACTACGCATGAATCACTGGAGGCTGTAATGAAAAATCCCTCCGGCACTTCGTGAACTTCATCGTTGTGACTCTCCCAAACGATTTGCGTTTCATTTGTACCTGCAAAGATTTTACCTCCTCCATTTTGTAATTTTATTTCCATGGCGCCATATTCAGGCTCTGGGGCCTCTCTTGCATCTCCTCCGTAATGTCTTGCCATAAATTGATGACCAGCACAGATTCCGAGTATTGGAATATCCAACTCCAAAAACGCAGCGCAATTACCCAATTCGCCAGTAAGGCCAATTCTTGCAGCGCCTCCTGATAGAATCAACCCGTCTAATTCTCTCAATTCGGAAATGGGCGTTGTATTTTCGATGATTTGGGTATCTACGCCAAGGTACCTAAGCATCCTCCATTCTCTATGAGTCCACTGCCCACCATTGTCAACAACATCGATTACAAGAGGCGTTTCGACCATGTTGTCTGCCTACCGCGCGCCATCTTTGAACATTCTTACAGTAAAGGACACCTTCAAAGAGGGGAGGCCGGTCGGGGGAATGAGCGTGAGTGTAATGGCTGAACTAACAGTTGACTACAAATGCCAAAACTGCGGTACAATTCAAAGTTTCACACGTGACCGTGATGGAAAGTGGCACCCAACAATGACTTGCAAGCATTGTGGTAACAGAATCTTCGTGAAATTACGTAGAACAGGGCACAAAATCCTACAGGCAGAATGAATGATTCTATCGAGGGGTTGAAAGACCCATTTCATTGTAGCGTTACTCATGGCGTCGTGGCTTGAGACATATGCGCCACGAAGGTTCGCAGATTTAGCAATGGAAGAAACCGTCAAAAATAATCTTCGAAAAGTTTCGATTCAAGCAAATCCGCCACATCTAATCATAGCTGGCCCAGAAGGGGTTGGAAAAACAATTGCGTGGCGTTTAGTAGCAAGACAAGTCCTCGGCCCCTCATGGAAATCAACGACTCACATACTACAGGCAAGAGACCTTGCTAAGTCAGCGGGGGCCATGAGTAAATTTGAGGAATTTTTACGTCCCGAGGGCGGACAATCCTCTGATACATTAGCGGGGCGCTCATCATTGGACTCATTTTTCGATGATCTTACCGTGGCTGTAGATGGAGACATCGCTCCTGCTGGTGCAGAGAATAGCGAATTAAATTCTAACATTGAAAGAAGGGTTTCTAGAATAATCGTCATTGAAGATGCAGACTATCTTGGACCCATCAGGCAACCGTATCTAAGGCGAATGATGGAAGCAACATCATCCACCTCGAGATTTATCTTTACGGCCAGGTCCCCCTCGAGAATTATCGATGCCTTGAGGTCGAGAACTCAGCAAATAAGAATCTCACAAACATCTAAGGAAATCATTACCGATAGACTTCAAGAGATAGCATCATCTGAAAATCTCGAACCCGTGAGGGGAATTCTTGGGGATGTCGCCCACGTAGCGAACGGAAATCTAAGAAGAGCGGTATTCCTTTTGGAATTATTAGCTAAAAGTAATCAATTAGGCGATAGAAAGAATCTGCAAAACGTTGTCGCCGCAACAACTCTAGTCGGAGTGCAACAAGTTATCGAAGAAGCATTGCGGGGAAGAATACACGACTGGGAATGGAAGAAAGAAGGCGGAAGAAACAAGAGAGTGTTGAAGGGTGCTTTGGGCTATCTTGACCAAGTGATGAATGAGCACTCTTTGGATGCAGAAGATGTAGTTCTACACATACACAAGTTACTAACCACTGGAAGATTATTACTAGAAGAAAATATGCTTTGCAGGCTACTAGACGCTCTATCCAAATGCGATGTAAAATTACAATCATCGACCTACGGTAGGATTCAGTTAGAGGAATTTCTTCATCAGGTCAAAGAAATTTCTATGACATCTTCGAATTAAATAAGCGGACACGGCAGGATTCGAACCCGCGATCTGTGGCTTAGGAGGCCACCGCCTTATCCAGCTGGGCCACGTGTCCATGCTCGCGGTGAAGTCACCCTTTGAACAACCTATCGCTAGCAAAAATTACCAAAATCCACATACATGTCTCCGATTTCGAAGGCATCATGGCTGATGACTCGATGACCGACAGGGTCGCAGCAAACGGGGCATCAACACTTCCTAATCCCTACAGCCTCGACTTCAACAGGATTGACGATACTATTTCTAAGTCAAAAGCAGATTATGAATCCGCCGACAGGCACAGACTAAAATTTGGAAGAATTGCAAGAAACCCAACTATTATGATAACGAGGAGAGTAGTTGGTCTCTTGATGGCGATTACTGCTTTGGCTGGCGTGGTTGCGCCCTACCATCCATTGGCCCGGCCAACTTTGATGATAGTCGTATGGATCCCTTTGCTTGCAATAACAATAGCTCCGTCTGTTGTCGCTGGAGAAAGAGCGATGACTGCATTGGTACTTAGGTCATCTTTATGGAAAGAAGAGGCGTTTATTGATGGCGTTCGCAGAGACATGATGGCGGAACCCGGTATGGATAGAATCAAGGCGGGTCTAAACGACATCAGAATACATAATGCAACGGCTATTGGTTTAGCAGCAACATCAGTGTTTTTACTGATTATTGCCGCAGGGCTTGAACCAGACAGCCTCGCCTACAATTTATTGCTCCTAATTTCATTAACATCCAGTTTAGCACTATCTTATCACGCAATTTTCACTGCAGATTATATCAACAAACTGGGTGATGAAGTTCCCTATCTAGTGTATCATTCGCCTACCCATCATCCGATGCAACTTGACACTATCCTTGGGGACCTAGTATTCGCCCATTTGGATCCCGACCACTCTTTACTGTGGAATCAGTGGGAAAAAGAATTAGGAAATTCAGTTCTGAAAGGTGTCGACAAAAGGCAAGCAAGAGAAAGACTACTCTATCTTTTACATCTTAATGCAAGAGGTGATTTAAGCCATGAAGAGACGCTTAATGAGCTAAAAGAATTCATAAAACCGATGTCCTTAGATGGGTTGTTATTGAGAGAGGACTCGAAGTTTAATTGGGTAAGACTCCAGAGATTAATTGGGCATGCTAGAGCATGGCAAAAAGAACTATTCGACCTCCTAGATAGGTTACAAAACGATCTATTGGTAGGAAACTCAACAATTACAAAAGATGAATGGAGGATGGACGTAGCTTTAGCAGAGGTTTGCGATAACGGAATGGGCCATCTTTTCATTGGTTTGAATAATCAAACAAAGACCGACACACACTACAAAGTGGAAGTGATTTTACCTGGAGGTATTCCAGAATCCCAAGTCCATAGACTTGAGTTGGCATCCTGCGTTGGCCCAAAGGGCCCAGTAAACATCACAGATTCTCTTGTAGAAGATGCTCTCGATTGGATGCCCAAATATCTCGAAAAGGGCGTGATATTGTGGATAGGACTTGCTTGGAATGAGGGTGTAAAAGGTGATAGAAATGTGCAGGTTATCTTACGGGACGATGATAATTCCGTATTGGATTCAAGAATTATTTCAACAAAAGTTGTACAAGGTGGAACTAAGATTTCAAACTTAAGGCTGAAGCGAATGCTGAAAGCAAGACGGATGGGAGAAAAGTCACTTCCTATTGCGGACGCAGCAGTTGCAAACTCCTGATATTTTATGCGCTTTGCTTATGACATGAATACGCTTGGAGAAGATTGTCGGAGGAATTACTGTGGAAGCGTGGGATGTCATTGTTCTTGGAGACGGGCCAGCGGCACTTCGAGCAGCCGCATCATCAGCAGAAGCTGGAGCATCTACCCTGATGATGTCATCCGACAGTTTAGGAGCAGGTATAGCCGCATCAACCGATGGCTTAGCAGCGCCTCTGAAAGAAAGCACAATGAAATCTCACAGCGACGATACGATTAGAGCGGGAAATTTCTTGTGCGACCAAGACATTGTGTCCCAGAGGATTTCAATGGCGAGCAGACAAGTAGACCTTCTCGAAAGATGGGGAGTTATATTCAGAAGAGACTCAGACGGTATTCCATTGGTTAGAAGAGCCGCAGGGCACAGTTTACCCAGACTCACATCCGCCGGAGACGCCCTCTCCAAAGAGGTTCAACAAGTTCTAGAAGAACAGTGTATGAGGCACGGAGTTATTCGAAGAGGCGACCAAATTCCTTTGAATTTGGTTCACACAAACCAAGAAATCCACGGCTTGATATCTCTTGACCTATCAACCGGACTAGTAAATGCGCTACAAGCAAAGTGCGTAATTATCGCAGATGGCGGTTACGAGGGAATTTGGCAAGGAACCAATGTGGGCTTTGGGATAGATTTAGCAATGCAAACGGGACTTACAGCCCGAAATATGGAATTCACAGCTTGGACTCCACTCTCTATCTCAGGCACCAATGTTACTTTGCCAATAGGCATGCTCGCAGACGGCGCGACAATTCATGAAACAAATGGAAACCCGATCGCTGTAGAAGATTTTGCAGATCCTTGTGAACTAGCGATGGCGGTAGGAAATAACGGGTATGTGTTGGACGCAAGAAGTATGGGCGATTCGGACGTTTGGTGGAGCCAAACTATGGAAATCGTGTCAACGAGGCTCGGAATCGACATGAAGAAACAGACTGTGCCAATCAGCGCACAAGTTTCATCAACATTAGGAGGAATCGTCACCGATGAATACGGACGAGCGATATCTGGAAAATGGTCCAGGTGGTTCACCGGATTGTATGCTGCAGGTTCTGCAGCATGTTCAGGTGTTCACGGAGCTGGGATTGTCGCTGGAAATCATCTATTGGACTCGATGGTTGGCGGTTATGCCGCCGGCATTCACGCAGCAGAACATTCAAAGAAATCTAAGTTTACGGGAAAATCTCAACTTGAAACATACTTAGGGGTCGCAGAAGCAGATTTGGATTTGGAAATGGAATCAGCAGAATCAGGCCCAGTTCAACGAACAGGCCCACTATTTGCGAAACTGAATGAAATAATGAACTCTAACGCAGGACTTCAAAGGAACGAAGAAAATCTGACTTCTGCGTTAGAAATGCTTGAAGCGCTAAGTATCGATGCTGAAAAAGTTCACCTCGATGATAAAAGCCGATTATTTAACACAAATTTGCTTGAGTCTCTTAGGCTAAAAGCGGGAATTAGATTGGCAATCGCTACAATCCAAAGCGCCCTATCAAGGAAGGAAAGTAGAGGAACTCATCAAAGAACCGACTTTGTTGAGCCTGATTCTGAATTATTGCATCACACATTAGTTGATAGAGAAGGCAACACCTCTACTTTAGCAATCAGAAAGGGTAGTTCCGGCACTTGGATATTGCCCCCTGAAGCATAATCTCAACCCTCATGATTTTGAGGTGGTTACCCTTCCCACAAACATGGCTGAAAATACACTTTTCGAAAAAATTCTTTCGGGAGAAGTCCCGGGGAATTTTATTTGCCGAGGGGAAAATTGGGCCTCCTTTCTCGATGTTTTTCCAAGAGCGGAAGGCCATACTTTGGTAGTGCCAGCAAATCCAGTTCAACGAATAGCAGACCTATCAAAAGATGATCTGGCAGACCTATTTTCAGGTGTAAAAGAAACTCAGAAAAAACTCTCGGCATATTTCAAAACCACAGATTTCACCGTTGTCGTACACGATGGACCACTAGCTGGGCAAGAGATTCCGCATGTACACATACATGTGATTCCAAGACTTCGAGGAGATGGCGGAAAGGCACTTCCTGCATTATTTCCTAATGCAAGTCCTCCAAACCCACCTAATTTCCAGGCGCTATCTGAACTTTGTAGACATATTACGGAGGGCTGATTATGGAAAGTGGAGAAGATGGAGCAAGAGACCACCATGGGGAATTGCTACCCGTGCTCTCCCAATCAGCGACTAAGATGAAGTTTGATAGATTGATGAATACGCCACTTCCGAAATTTGGCACCAATTATCCCGGCTCTCCCTTTTTCATGGAAATAGGGTATTTCTGCCTAAGGAGGGTGAATTCGGTTATCTTCAGAAACCATGAAATTTCAGGTGTTGAAAACGTTCCACGAGATAGGGGTTCAATGTGTGTCGCATGGCACACTAACGGTTTGCTAGACCCGATTAGCATCTTCTTATCCCATCCCAAAAAATTCGTTGTAGGAGGCCGTCATGATTTGGTTACAAGGCCTATTTTGGGATTTTGGGCGAGAAAATTCGCCGTCCAACCCGTCGTCAGAAAGGCAGAACTTTTGCGCGGAGGATGTTCTGAAGAAGACGCTAATTACATGAATGGGCGGTCACTATTGAATCTCGCAACTGGAATTTCATACGGCTACGGCTGTGCATTATTCCCAGAAGGAACGAGTCACTCAGAAAGCCATCTTATTCGTCTAAAAACAGGCCCGATAAGGACAGTTTTAGCCGCTGCGGCTCACGCAAAGGCGAACGACCATAGCATACCTGCAATCATTCCAATCGGGCTTCATTTCAGGATGAGGCACCTGTTTAGAACAGATGCTTGGATAGAATACGGAGAACCTATTGAATTGCCAGCCGAAGAACTACCTGATGATTTGATTCAAACAGTTGGAAAGGGTGATTGGAGCGAACCTCCTGCCAAGGTTGTCAACGATCTTAGAGACGAATTGAGAATAAGATTAGCGCCAATGACGCCTAATCGGGACACGTACAGCGAAGTATTTTCCGACGGAGTTATTGCCCATGTTAAGAATAATCTTTCTGGCAAACCAACCCTTACTTGGCGAGAAGAGGTACTCGCAGTTAGAGAGCTAAAGACTAACCCCGAATCAGAAGACATCAAACGATTAGCCACTGTTATTGGCGATAAACTACACGAATCCAGACTTGATGGGCGAGATATAAACAAAACCTGCGACTCACTCCGTTCGTTCTCATTGCCTGGTACTGTTGCAAATTTGTTGAAGGTAGTTCCTATGCTCGCATTATTGCCGATTATTGCGATATGCATGGGTCCACAGATAGCACTTGGCAGACTATTAGGTGACAACACTGACGAGGGCCTGGATGCAAGAACTTCGTATCAATTCTTAGCAGGAATGTTTGGTTCCTTGCTGTGGTGGCCTATTATATCCGTCATTCTGATAGCGTTATACCTAATTTTTGATATCGATATTGGGTTTGATGCGATTGGAATTCTGGGGCCTTCAATAATTTCAAAGTTATTTGCAACTGCGATAATTTTTGTTACCTTGCACATAGTCTTCTATATTTCAGGCATATTTTTTGCACTGGGCTGGGACGCATTTTCGGATACCGCAAGATGGGTTCGAAGAAGAAAAACCAGCAAATTTGTTGCCACAGATTTGAAGAAATTGAAAGAGATTCTAAACTGAATAGTTCAAATCATCCCTGTGGTTAGCCATGCATATGGAACCCAAAGAGGTCGGGGATAAATTACGAGAATGGCTCGCTAGCGAGCGTATCGAATTCAAAGAACAAAACGACCCTAGAGCCGATATTCATTTCCTGATCAAATATCCTATGGGTGATAACGGCCATAAGTTCGTAATCATTGTTCCAAAAGGTAGAGACTTAGTCGCTATATCTTCCATGACAAGAGTTGATGGGGGCCAACAGGAAGAAATGAAGAATTTAATGGTCGAAGACTCAGAAGAGTGGAAAAATTGGCTACATGAATGTAGAATGCAACTTATAGCATCAGGTGTGGATTGGGGTATCCACTTAGGCCATCAAAAAACTGGTAGAAATGGCCCTCTACAGGCGTTTAACGTAAGCGAACCAATTTGGTTCGACGCACTTACAAAAAACGAGATGATGCAAACAATCAGAAGATTATGGCTCTCAAAATTAGGATTAATTCACGAAATCAAGTTTGCCTATGGCAAAGGAACTGGTAAACCAGGCCCTGTAGATGATTGGGCAAACAAGAAGCAGGGCGGTCAAAGAATCGGTAAACCAAACCCCCCTCAACCCAAACAGGTAGATATTGATGACTCGATGTCATTTGGGGAAGGATTTGACCCAGAAGACTGGATTTGAGCACACTAATCTGTGACCCGAAAGGGGCGCGGTTAAGTATGAGTAATATGACCAAAATCTTGTCGTTAGAGGTCTTTACATGGAACAGAAGATGAAATCAGTAAGTTTAGCATTGATAATGTTGCTTTCAACATTAACTGGAATTATGATGGCAGCGCCAGCAGCTGCAACCCAAGTTGTGATTACAGAAGCAATACAAGTTGTTGATGGGGGAGGCTCATCAGACAGGATGGCTGCAGTAGCGGCAGATTCTGAAGGTAACGTACACGTCGTATGGAGTCGTTCCAACCAACACTTATTCTACTCGATGATTTCTCCAAGGGGTGAAACTTTAATCGATGCGACCCAAGTTACAAATTCTGGTTTGCATAAAATCAACCATCCTGATATGACAATAGATGACAACGACATAGTCCACATAGTGTGGGCGGACCATTCAGGCCAGCACAAAATCATGTACACTGCTTTGAGACCGTTTGCAACAGCCATGGACGGATCATCTGCGCTTGACGGAGACCTATCCGCAATCGATGACTACATTGTAGCTCAACACATCAACGACAGAGATTGGCCAGCAATCGATGTAGATAGCCAAGGAAATGTACACATCGTTTGGCAAGACAATTATGACGAATTGGATATGTATTTCCAACAACCTCAAATCTACTATAAGATGCTACAACCAGATTACTCAATTCAAAACGCAGTAGTTCTATTTGACGACACGCTACTAACCCCTATCATTGGACACAAAGGCCACCCTGACATCGTAATTGATGCAAACGACATGGTTCAAATCGCCTGGGATGACACAAGAGGAGGAAAGGTAGAACTCGTATTCGTTGTAGATACATCAGGTTCTATGTACTCAGAATGGGCTGATGTTTGTACTGTAATTTACGGTGGAAACTTCGCATCTGGTGGATTCTTCAAGGGCATCAAACCAATGCTTGAAGAAGGTAACATGACCGTATTCGAGACAATTTATGGACTAAACAATCTACCTGGAGCGGCAAGTCAAGGTAACTGCGCTTCTCACAACCAAAACTCTGGACCAAGAAACACACCTCTTGGAATTATTCCGGGTGACGATTCAGGTGGACTAAGAACACTTCCAAACACAGTCTACAACGGAGCATCATACTCAGGGTATTCTGGTGAAGACTGGGGCCCGGGTACTAATTGGGCTTGCTTATCATGGAAGGACACAATTGGAAATGTTCCAGGAAACCCGCCTACATCAAGCGACCACAGATGGAACCCTAACGCAACAAAGATTGTACTCCCAGTATCTGACGAAGGTCCAAAAGACGGAGATCCATCTACGGGTGCTGACGACACAGCTTCAATCCAAGAAGCACACGACAACTGTGTAAACGCAGGAGTAATTCCAGTTGGACTATACGGACAAACATACGGCGGCGCTCAGACAGTTCAGTCTCACATGAAGGACTTAGCACAGTGTCCAAACGGAGTTGTTTCAACCAACCCAAGAAACTGCCCGGGAACATCTACCAGGTCAACTGATGCAGGCGGACAAACCTATGAATTCCCATCAGGAACCGGCGGTGCTAGCCAAATGCAGTTGCTTGTAGAAGCAATGGTTTACATCTCTACAAACAACTCACGTGAAATTTTCATGACCGTGCTTGACCCATATGGAAAGATGAACAATGACCAACAATGGACCCCTGGTCAACCAGGTCACAAGGTAGTGGGCAATGGATATCAAGAAGACACAGGACGAGGGTCTGAAGGTCACTTAGTCGTTGTAAACGACACTAGAGTAACCATCGACGACGCATTTTCGTTCCACCCATCAATCGCAGTTGACTTGCAAGGTAACACACACATTGCTTGGATGGACGGACGTGATTATGGATTTGAGAAGAACGTTCCTTACGAAATCTACTACACAAAACTAAGACTTCAAGGTGCAGGGGAATGGGACGGAGTACCTCAAGGATTGTCCACATATCAAATTAAGAGGATAGACGACACACCAATTTCAACCGTAGAGGGATGGCAACAAATGCCTCAAGGCAGTAGTCAAAACTCCGCTTACCCAGCACTGTTGACAGATCCTCAGAATAACGTGCACATCGCATGGTTAGACTTTGGAAACGCAAGTGCATCCGAAGAGATTAGATACACGAGATTGAATGCTACAGAAAACACGGGTCCGGGAGAAACCGCACTCGATGCATGGAATTCAACACCGGTAACATCTTGGAAATCATTCAAACTTGGTCCTAACCAACTGTCTAAGCCAACTCTTGGACAGCCACCAGCATTCGCTAACGACTTGGGTAGCGGTGCCCACATTGCATGGTCAGACACAAACAAGTGTTCTGATGAAACCAACGGCGGACCTTGGACAATCTGTTACTCGCATGTCCTAACTGGACAGGTAGACATCGAGTTCGATGATGGTGAAACATACTACCACGTAATCGAACCTGGCGAGCAAACAATCTACAACATGACGATTAACAATACAACGCCGGGCCCGAAGGACCTTGTTGCAGACACTTACAATCTCAACATTACGGGGGTTCCTGAAAACTGGACAGCAAACATATACTTCTCAAATAACCACACTGCGATATTCGAAGATACTCCTATCTTCCTCGAAGGTGGAGAAATGGCAAGGTTCTATCTGAGAGTCAAGGCTCCTTCAATCTATCAAGCAGACGAGGACCAATTAGCTGAAATCACGGTATCTGCAATTTCTAACAAGGACCCTGCGATTAGGTCCGACAGAGCTACGCTCACGCTAATGGACGTGGTTCACGGAATCGACCTCGATACAAGTCACAGAATGGCAGACGTCGAACAAGGACAGACTGCAATCTTCTCGATTACGATTACCAATACTGGTAACGTGCACGACACTTACGCATTCTACGACCCTAATGGCCTTGAAGGAAGACAGGAATGGTTACTTCCGTTCGGTTGGCAGGTAACATTCCCAATGCAGGTCGCTTTGGACCCTGGCCAGTCGGTAACCAAGAATTTGGAAATCGCAGTGCCAACGGAGCAAGACCCGGGGACCTTCGTCGTATACGTCAAAGGTTGGTCAGAAGGCGAGCCGATTAAATCGATAGAGAAGGGGACATATGACGTACTCGAACTATGGATTAACGTCTCCATCCGTTCTATTGGAAACATCGTCTTCGAAATATTCGATACGAGTGAAATGGTACTTCCTTCTCCGAGTTCAGGGGCTCCATCGTGTGCAACATACGATATCGGTGTAATCAAGAACTATGAAGCAGGATATTTGGTATTCCAAACTCCGGGCGCGCCAGAAGCGAAACCAGACGAAGTTGACATCAATACGTGGAGACAAGATCACTGGACCGTTGAGTTAGACTTCTCTAATGCGCCGGGTCCAAGAGATGCAAACGATCCAAATAGTCCAAGATTATGGCCTGTGGGAACGACGTACAATGTTGGCGTTTCAGTATGTGCCCCAGTGAATGCGAATGCTGGTTTGGGTCCAGCGGTAACCGTGAAGGCTTACCTCGAAGGATACCCAAGAGTGGCTGACTCTGTAACATTATCAACTAACGTAGTTCACGTGTTCTCGTTACATACAGAAGCAGAATACACAGAAATTCAAACCAACCCCGGAGAATCATGGGCTATTCCAACTACCGTGACCAACACAGGAAACGGACCAGACAGATATGATATGAGGCTCGGTAGAGTTACAGATTCAAAGGGAATCGATGTCTTGTGGGACGTAACCGTACCTCGAAGTATCTTGACTGAACTTTCAAGGGACACATCACAAACAGTGGACATTACCATCAATGTGCCAACACAAGTCCCTGCAGGCGATTACACAGTAGTCATACAAACATTCAGCGAAGAAGACTATCCTGATGCGAATGGACACAGGACAAGACTGCGTGGCGAAATCGTGTTTACTATCACTGTAAATGAGTTCTATGACATGCAAATTACAATGGATCCAAGCGTTGATAACGATGTTAAGACTACTGCCCCAGGAAAGATAGTCGAGTTTGTTGTGAACATCACAAACGCAGGAAACGTTCCAGACACTCCATCTCTACACAACCACACATCGGTGAAGGACGGCTCAACAGGAGCACTAATCTGGAACACTCTCCCAGGAATGGGGGCTCTAAGTGGCTGGAAGGTTGAGTGGAAAATGATCAACTATGTCGGAAGCGATTTAGTCGTTGAAACAGAATGTGTCGAGATGAAGCCTACCGATACTGAATTCCCTGACGATGTCTGTATTCACATCCCAGAAACCAACGAATGGAGACTACCAGAAATGTTACCATACACAACTCACACAATGTCTGCGACAATACACATCGCAACAGGAGCTAAGTTGGAAACCCGACCAATTGGATTGAAGGTAACCAGTATGGCAGGAGGCATGGATGACGGTGGAGACCACGATGACAGCCCAGAATGGGCAGGAGAATTATTGGACACCAACGAAAAGATTGTCACACTAAGACTAAGGGCTCCAAACCTCGTAATTTCAGAGGTTTCAGTTTCTGAAACAAGCAATGACGTAGATAAGACAATACCAGTAAGAGTTGTTCTACAAAACACTGGAAACGTTCACGCAACGAACATCGAAATTGTGCTTTGTGAATTCAGTGAAGCTGATGATGAAGTAATCAGTGACGTAAGGAAGAACGGTTGTCCAGAAGATAGCATTGTAATGAGGCAAACAGTCGGAGCTTTACTTGCTCCAGATGCTTCAGAGGAAGCTAACGAAGTTGAACTATACCTACTATACCCTGTTTCAGCAGGTTCACATGATGTGTTAGTGGTTGTAGATCCATCTAACTCAATTGTTGAAGTTACAGAATCTGACAACATTAAGAAAATTGGAGATGAACTCACAAGCAATTCACCGTTCCTCGATGTTGCTGGCGAAGTCGTAAGCACATGGGCACTACCATTTGGTGTCCTAATGCTAACCTTCTCTCTATTCGGAGTGCTTTACTTGGTAGGAAAGGGCCGACGCTCTGAAGTTAAGGGAAGACTTGCTGAACAGAGCAGCTTAATTTCAGTTCTACAAGATGACAAGTCAGATGCTTGAATCTGAATCAATCTTCGGAATCAATTCCAAGAGATGCCCACCAGGGCAATTCAGTAGTTTGCGAAGCTGAGATAAATTGCCCAGAACGTTCAGCCATGTGCCTGACCATTCTGATTCGTAAGTCATCTAGCAGTTTTTCTGATGCTTCAGCACCAAGATTTAGTTCGCTTGCAAAACTCTTGAAATTGAAATTGGATGCAGGGGATTCTAGTATATTGTGAATCATCAATCTTTGTTCGTATGAGTCAAAATCAGAATCAACCGTTGTAGACACTCGCTGTTTGATTTGTTGGTGGAGTGAAACTAAAGCATCTCTTTCTTTGTCTAACTTCTCTATACTCTCTGAGATTTTTGACAAATGATAAGCGCCTTCCCCTACACTTATCCGCTTCCTACCGCTTACCATCTCTGCGACAGCGTTCATCTCATTAGGCAGTTTACGGGATAATTTTAGTGGGCCTCCGGAAGGAAGTTTTCTCTGGGTACATTGGAACAAATCAGGGCCTAAATCAATTCTTATCGAGATCGATTCCTGAACAGAATAGATGTTTTTAGGAGGGCCACCTTTGTTGCTGGCTACTTGGTACCTCACAACAAATCCCTTATTCTCTAAAAATTTTAGATGTTTCATCACGGCCTGTTGAGAGATGCCTATCTGATTTGCAATTTGTAATGGATAATGTGGTTCTCTCACTAACCGTTCCAATATGTCTCTACGTGCTTTGTTTTGAAAGACTGAAAGTGCGTCGTCTATATCGACCATAACTTCACAACCCAAGGTTACCTAATGATAGGTTACCTATGAACCTCACTATGGGATAATTCAACCTTCATCCCAATTTTTCCATGAATCATCTGCGGGGAGGCTCTCGGGCGTGTAAGAGCTCGCCTTGTTAATTGAGCCTCCAGTTGCAGATTTTTTTGGTGTAGCAACTCTCGTGTCAGTATCTGAAAATGGTGACGGGACATCCGGAGTAACCGGCTGGTCATTGGGCAACTCTCCCCTCACCAACTTGTACAGGTCATCTGTGGTCAACATGTCTTGAGGTGTCTCCATCAATCCTTCATTATATTGTTCAGTGGTAATCGTAAGTGGGTCTTGAATCAACTGTACTGTTTGTTGTTGGCCTCTGTTGATTACGTTGATTAGCCAGCCGATCGGGATTAAGATTAATCCAGTCAAGCAAAATGTGCAAGTAATCAAGAAAGATTCGTCGGTAATCATGTCGAATACCACTTCATCACCATTTACGAAATACAATTCATTCTCGCAACCCCCCTGCTCTTCGCAGTTTATTGTAATGCTAACTTCTGATTTGGAATCAACATCAAGTTTCGAAATTACTGAAAAATCGGCATCGGACGCTTGTGCGGTATAGTCCGTGTTACACTTTGTTGAGATTTCATCCCCGATAGTCCCATCTTCGACATAGTTGAATTCTACCTGATAATCACTACTATCTCCTTCAACTAGAACAACCCAACATCCGCTTTCTAGCGTAAATGAATTGATTTCTCCTCGCTCAGCAGTATGCTCAGAAACTATTCTAGGGTCGTAATAATCAGTGAACCCAGACATTGTGGTAAAAACCGAAATAATTCCAATCGTTACGAATACAAACCCTGCAATCATGATCCGCATTGGCCATGGAGACGGGCTCTTTGCGGATTCCATGTTAATAGCCATTCATCAATCCGATTTGAATCAAACGCAATCTTACAGTCCTAACTCACCTAATTTTTCTGGTAAATAAGTGTCGGTCACGAAATCTAAACCATACTTGGCGAGTGATTGCTGTTCAGCCTTTTTGCCTAAATCTAACATCATTTTGATCTGGTCTTGCCACCAACCATCTGCAAATCGTGGGTCTGACAATTCAGCCTTGAGGGCCTCCTCATCTTTCTTCGAGAGATCATCGGAGGGTAGGTCATAAGCTACAATATCGTCAGCGGTTATACCTAGATATGTAGAAGTAGGGGTGGCTAAGTATTCAGAAATGTGTGCGGTTTTAATCGCACCGTATGCAATAGAAGCAAAAATTCTGAAAGACCAAGGATCACCGTCGAGAAATACTACGACAGGTAAATCCCATTCTTCGCTCATTCTCTTCATTATTCTTCTTGTAGAGCGAGCAGGCTGGCCTTTCAGGTGCACCAAGGCGCATTTGTAATCTTCGTCAAATCCATTTTCAACCAATCTGTCAAACATACCACCGGTTTCAATCGCCATGATGAAATTAACATCGTGCTCTTTCAGCTCTATCTTTTCTATCTCGACATTGTATGGGACGCCATAACCAGAATCGCCAACGTCATCTCTAGCATTGATTGTCATCCACTGCCCCCTTCTGTTCAATTCATTCACGGTAACATTTCCAATTATTCTGGCCCCATCCTCTTCAGGCCTGAGCTTGAAATCTTCTCTGAGGCAAGTAGTAACCACTTCCAAATCTTCAGCAAGATTGTTTGATTCGTTTTGACTTCCAAATTTACCAAGACCCCACGCTTCAGAAATGTAGTACATTTCTCTTAAGGTAGATGATTTTCCAGTCTCAATCATCTCCTCGATAAATTCCACAATATGCAACGCCCTCAACAAATTCTTTGCAGAACCCAAACTTGTTGCATCTCTTGTGGATTTATTCTTTCCGTATTTGTACACACCTAATTTCTTATCAAATCCTATGTTGTTCTTTGTTCGAACAGGCAAAGTCATGGTGGGGGGTTCCCCTTTGACGATTTTATCATACATTTCTTCTACAACAAGATGCAGCCTTTGCTTTGTCAATTCTGGGTCGTTTACTCTTGCCATCACGCATCACCTCCAAAGAGAGTTGTTTGTTTTGAAACGGAGGATGAAGAACTATCATCTACATTTTCCTCAATTTTTACTGACGTTTCTTCTGAATCTTCTTCTTCATCATCTTCAGTTTCTGATAACGCCAATTCCTGACTCCTGATTTCCTTAAGCATCTTTTCATCAAGTTTTGTAGCACCTATCACGTCTTGTGTACCTCTGAAGAATACGTCAGTCTCAGTCCAATCGCCTTTCTCAAGATTGGATAAAGAATACTCAATAACGGCCTTTTCACCTGGCTCTAGGGTCTCTAATTTCCATCCCCAAATTCCCATTGCTTCCTTTCTTCCGCCCCTTTCGTTTCCAACCATCTCCGAGTTTTCTTTTTCTGGCCAGTTAACCAGTAACGAGTAGCTCCGAGCTCTTGAGGTATAATTGAATAAGGTAATTTTCACATCGACCATTTTGCTTTCTTTATTCCAAGCAGTTGTCTCATTACAAATCACTGCGCTCATAATTTTTGTAATCGAACCAGATAGGTCTGGTACGGGCCTCTCTAGAATAGATGCTGATTTTTCAGCAATTGCGGGAAGAATATCATTGATTAGTTCGAATTTCTCTCTGGTTTTGGCCATCTTTTTCTTCTTTTCGAGGTGCTTTCTCAAACCTCTTCCCAATTCAAGCATCGCTTTCCTTGTCTCTTCAAAGACAAATCCATTATCGGCTAAAGCCTCTTTTGCTTCTGAGGTAAACTGTACATTCGTACTAGCTAAATGGACAAGAATTGCGGCCGGGCCTTTTGGTACCCCTTTTCCACCGGCTTGTTCTAGACCATACTGCCTCCAGTCAACACTCTCAATCGCTTTTGTCAAAAGACAACCACCCTGTTGATACATTAGAGGGACTCTGTTTGCAAATCTAAGAACTTCAACGTGTTTGTCTGAAGGTAAATCTTGACCAAATATTAGTCCGACTTCAACTTGAAATGGATTGCCATGACTTACGGTGGGAGCCCTCGTCATCGTTGCAATGAACTTAGAATCAATAGTTTTGGACAATCCTTTCTTGATCAGCATTTCCTCTATTGGTGATAGACAGTTAGTCGGTGGAGACAGTAACTTGATCGGCTTCCCACCGAGCATTCTCTCGCCCTGAAATGTTTCCAATAATGCTCTAACATCATCAGGTTTCAGGGTTGCAGGCTTCTTTGATACTTCTAACTCAGCAGCCTCACAAAGGTCCTTCGCTGCTCGCATTGAAACTCCTGAAAAATTCTGTCTAAGGAAAACAGTCATTCTAGAATCCTTTGATTCGCGACACATCCTTTGAAGTTGGCCGAGTTCTATACCGTGCGGATGTGGCTTGATTGCGTCTACCTTGCGCGGGAGTCTTTCAGTTACCCTTGGCCAATGATGTACTTCTCCATCGGGGTCAATAAATGTAATATCAGCATGCGGATTAACAATACTCGTCATTCGTAAATATTGGTATACAGACTGTTTCCCTCGTTGGTATTTACCCTTCATTCTTGTTGTAACTTTCAGCCCGTGTTCTTTCGGTAGTCCATCGTGTGCAATCCAAATTTCGCGGTCTTGGTCGGATTTTACGGCTTTGTTACGCCGAGTATCCAATCCTATTTTTACCGTAACCGCAGTATTTTCATTTGCGATTTTTGATAGTACATGAGTTGGTTTACCTGTAGTGAGTTGAGCGTACATAACAACTCCAGTAATTCCGATTCCCTGTTGTCCTCTACTTTGCCTAATCGCGTGGAATCTAGACCCGAATAAGAGTTGACCGAACACCTTCTCTATACTCTTTTGTGGAATTCCCGGGCCATTATCTTCAGTAATCAATTCGAGAATATCTCTCTTACTGTTCACTTTGTTAACTTGAACCCGAATTTCTGGAAGAATTCGCGCTTCTTCACATGCGTCAAGTGAATTGTCAACAGCTTCCTTAACTGCAGTTATTATAGACCTTTGAAGTGAATCAAAACCGAGGAAATGTTTGTTTTTCTCAAAGAATTCTGATATTGCAATTTGCTTTTGGTTACTTGCCATTTTATCTGCTATACCAGCCATTTTATCACAACCTAAGGTCCTCCTCCGTCCTAATGACGTTGGGCCTCGAGCATGGTTAGGCCGATGGCCGAGGTTATTGAATAATGGCGTTCATTCACTTCCCATAAGGTCAATATTAGACATGGTTAGGTTCCTCAAATAATAGATAATCCAAATTGTCAGAAGTAAAGATAGAGATAATGACGCCCAATATGTCCAATCTCTGGACCCTTCTATCGCGCCGGCAATGTCAGAAGATTTCGAACCCCAATAGGCATACAACAGTCCGGGAACAATCATTCCAGAGGAGCCAAGAAAGTAGTCTTTCCACTTCACATCAGTCACGCCGTAGCCATAATTCAAAAATGGATATGGAATCACCAGACTAATTCTAGTAAGGAATACGCACTTGAAGCCATTTTCTTTTACAGATTTTTGAATGCCCATGATTACTGGACTATTTTCTGTTTTTTTCTTAACGACGTGATGCAAATATTTTCTAGTAATCCAAAACGGTAAGATTGCTCCTAAAATCGCCCCAACGAATGCTACTATACATCCCATCCAGAATCCGAAAAGAACTCCCGAAACGAATTTGTGAAAACTCGCCGGAGCAACAAGTAAGGCTAATATTACATATATTATTAACCAAAGAAAGATTCCAAGAATTCCATTTTCAGGAAACCATTCCGCCATTTCAATCAGGGGAGATAGTAGGGTTTCTGTCAAAGTTATTGAAACAGCAATTCCTAAGATCACTCCTATGATGCTCAACCAAGCAATCATCCTGTTCGACATCAAACCACATCAGCAAATAATCCGTCTTGCCATGCTGAAATTTTACCGGTAAAGGCACTTGTCGCTACTGTTAATGGGCTTGCTAAGTATAATTTGCCCGGGCCGGAACGCCCTTGGAAATTTCTGTTTATTGCAGAAACTGTAACTTGCTCAGGCGTGATAGAAACACCAGGGCCTGCTCCAATACATGCGCCGCACCCGGGGTCAATCAATTTCACGCCGACCCTATTGAAAAGGTCGTGCCAACCTTTCTTAACAGCCAAATCCTTTACTTGGCCGCTTCCATATTGGATGTAAAAATCGACGCCGTTTTTAACCCTCAATCCAGCATCATCTGCTGCCTGACAAACCTGCGCATAATATGCAATATCGTCTTCTTTTCCAGCAGTACATGACCCGCCGTAAGCTATGTCGATAACGACCGCACCAATATCTGAGACGTTTGCACCATTGGTCGGGTCGGAAGGAATTCCTTCGTCAGGATCTCCAGGATGAGCGACCATCGGAACAATCACGCTGAGGTCTATTGTGTGGATTCCGCCATCATATTTTGCGTTTGCATCAGGTGAAACTGACATTTTTTGCATTACTTCCCGTCCTAGGCCCTGCTCTTTTTCCATCCAATCATACAGCAAATCGTCGGCCTCGCAGATACCAGTTCTAGCACTACACTCAGTCGCCATGTTGCACAAAGTCGCCCTCTCATCAATCGATAGTGAAGATAAGCCAGGGCCACCAAACTCCATTGAGCGGTTTAGAGTTAATTCCTTTCTGGCGTGGTCTGCAAGAATGAATAATATTACATCTTTAGCGGTGCAACCCGGATTTAGGTTTCCAACCAATTCGAATCGAATCGATTCAGGGACTTTTGCAAATGTAAATCCTGAGTATACTAAACTTGCATATTCAGTCGCACCCACTCCATATGTCAGAGCGTTTGTTGCCCCTCCCATGCATGTATGTGAATCAGTGGCTTGGATGAAATCTCCAACCTCTATGAACTCCTCTCTTGCGACTTGGTGACAGATTCCAGGTGAAATACCATCTTTAGCGGAATAGTCTCTAACTCCGGTGTGTTTCTGGAATTCTACCTGCAAATCTCTCAGAGTCTGGACTTTATTCATGTGCGGAACGAACTTTGGATTATGCTCTGCATACAGCAAATGGTCTTCGAAGACCGCGAACTTATCTGGATTGGGTAATTTGTAATCTTCACCGTATTCCTCGGTTAAAAATGTGTGAACTTGAGCAGTGGTAAATTCATGGCTGTAGCCACCTTGAACCTGAGCTATAACCGGGTCATTTGGCTTTACACACTGCCCTTCTTCTTGACCTACTAAGTTTCTAGCAATTATTTTTTCAGCCATTGTCATAGGCCTATCGTCTGTATTGAGTGGAGGCAGTGAAATTTCCCCGTTACTTAATTTCGAAGCGAAGGCAAACAATCCTCCGTTTTCGATTACTGTCTGAGTTACAGGGTCGTAACGCTCAGTGAATTCTGAAAGCGAAATGTCTTCACCGTTTTGCAATCTTTTCAGGATATCGTAACCACCCATCAATTGGCCCAAGTTTAGGTTATTTCTTTCATGAATCGGCGCGAAAGATGAAGCTATTACAATTCTGATTCCAGCCCACCTTTCACATTGAGCGGCTGTTTCCCTTGACGACCCAGTCCCCTTTCTTTGGCCTGAAACAATTACTTCAAAATTACCGTCGATTAACGCGTTCTCTCTGAAAACTCTCATTCCTTCGTGCATCAGTCCAGCATACGCGTTTTTTGCAATTTCAGAAGGCTCATGGTCAAAGCATACCCAAGCAGGTGTCATCATGTCGGTATTGATGTCATCAAGCAAATCACTAGGATCTATATCCTCCATTTTTAGGTTCAATCCCTCATACAACTGTTTCTTGATTAGGGACAAATCCTTTGTCAAGAATAGGACTCTCTTATCGGGATTTAGTCGAATCGATTCTGGCGGCCAAACTGCGCTCATATCCCTGCCTCGTGCCTTTCACGAAGGAGCACCGTATAACGGGTTCGGAAATCGTTTGTTTACACATTTTACTAGATTTATTTGTATTAGGAAAATTTGCTGTTTTGAAAGAATACTTTTAACACATTTTTGATAAAATCGTAAAAACAAGTGACTACGGACATGTTGGCATAGAAAATATATTAATGGTGTCTAAAAAAGATTTATATATGCCCCGTTGGAGGGTTTCATACTTAATCAGTTACTTAGTGTAACTTGAGGGGGAGTTTAAATGGATAACCAACAAGTGGAAGATATCGTAAAATGTAGCGATTGTGGGAGTAGGTCACTAACTCGTGACGAAACCCGTGGAGAAGTAGTCTGTGATGACTGTGGATTAGTATTAGAAGACAATGTAATCGACCAGGGTGCAGAATGGCGTGTGTTCTCTCCAGAACAAGGCGACCAAAGGGCAAGAACCGGTGCGCCAATGACTGTTATGTTACACGACAAAGGATTGTCGACAGATATCGATTGGCAGAACAAAGACTACTCTGGCAAAACAATCAACTCGAGATACAGATCACAATTCTATCGAATGAGAAAGTGGCAGAAGAGGTCTAGAGTCTCAAACGCGACAGAAAGAAACCTAGCAATGGCGTTGGCTGAACTCGACAGAATGGCGAGTAGGCTCGAACTGCCAAAATCAGTTAGAGAAGCAGCGGCTGTAAACTACAAAAAAGCTGTAGAAAAGAGACTCATTAGAGGTCGCTCAATCGAAGGAGTGGCTGCTGCGTCCCTATACGCTGCTTGCAGGCAATGTAACGTTCCTCGGACCCTTGATGAAATCGGTCAAGCAAGTAGAACCGGAAGAAAAGAAATCGGTAGAACCTACAGATTCATGGTTAGAGAATTGAAGATGAAGATTATGCCAACAGGCCCAGAAGATTATATCTCGAGATTCTGTTCTGGACTAGGGCTTGACGCTGAAGTCGAATCAAAGGCGCATGAATTAATCAAAGCCGCGCAAGAAAAAGAATTGACAAGCGGGAGAGGCCCAACAGGTATCGCAGCGTCAATCATATACATTGCAAGTGTGCTATGCGGAAAGAGAAGAACCCAGAGAGAAGTAGCAGAAGTGGCGGGAGTCACCGAAGTTACTATCAGAAATCGATACAAAGAACTGATTCAGAATCTGAACATCGAACTTGACATTTGAGTTTGCAAATATTTCTCCTGAGAGGGGGCTCAAATGAAAAGTCGAAGTAGGGTATCAGAAAGCGTTCTAGAGTCTTTGGCCGATAGGCTAGTTTCCGCTTTAGAAAATGGTGTTAAGTCATGGCCTTTGCCAGAACCGCCCTTGTTTGACCCAGATTTCCCACCAATTCATCCTAAAGAAAAGGGGGATTTGGCTGAAAAAGGACTTGCTTTATTGCATGCTGATAGAGGAATGTTTGACAGACATCTTGCGATAGTTGTCGACCTTATTGTACCACATAGAATGAATTTGTCGGATGACCCGTTTGAGATCCATGAAAAGTTCTTACTAAAGCGAATAGACGCACTGAATGAAAGGTTACTATTTGCGATGGCAACAGAATGGTTCGCCCAAGCACTTGATAGAACCTCTCCAGATGCAGATAGATGGTGGTTAGCAATTTGTTTACTCAATGGGTTGTGCGACGCCGCTCATGGACAGCCTGTTCATCAGGGGTATCACCTTGTTGAGTCAATCGCCCTTGCAGAGAGGCCAGGTACTTGGCATACTCAGCCCGAAGTAACCTCATCGAGCCTGGATTGGAATCCCCACGCAGTTGTGCCAAGAAATACAGCAGTTGTAGCCCATGAAGCTGGTGCTAACGCAGCAAAATGGATGCTTGAGCAATTGGAGAACGGGAACGAAGAAAAAAGAAAATTATTGATTGAGTGGTGCAAATTACTCATAGAAAGGAAGGAGTTAATCGAACCCCTCGGTATTTCTAAGATTCTAATTCGACGAAGTTCCGATCCATCTGAAGAAGTATCGATTAGAGTCGTATCCTGCCTTGCCAAGTTCATTGAAGGAGACATAGATTCTGCAAAAGAATGCATAAGAATTCTCAACAATAGGGAAGACCTACTTACAAGGAGAGCAATGGCAGATGTTCTGACTAGGATGTTCAGAAGAATTACATTCGATGCAATTCCTTTGATGGATAAAATGCTCGAAGACGATGACGAAAGCGTATTAGCCGCTGCAAGCGCAACGGTTGGTGATTTACGATTTTTAGATAAGGAAATGTGGGCTGACAAAATACTTGAATTGTGCAGTCATAAATCGGGAGTTGTGAGAAGAAATATCGTTCACACAATTAGGGATTATCTCGAAGAATTCAAGGACGACGATAGAGAAATCATCCCTAAATTATGGAAAGATGGCGATGAAGTAGTGTTGACTAGGTTGAAGGAATTGCTAATTCGCATGGATCAAGTCGATGCAAAACGATTCTCGATCACGCTTAAGTCGATTAAGACATTTGACCTTGAACCACTCTGGGGCCCTATGAGAATAAAGGACGAATCAAGAGTTGAACAGTGGATTAAGTGGCTAGATGGCGCTACTGAAATGCCAGAAACTCCAGAAATAATTGAACGGCATGTCTCAGATATGACAGAGGGTGAGTTACCACAGCTTGATGATGCACTGGACATTTTAGATGATATGGGATTCTTAGATTGAATCACTCAGATTCATCGTTCTTTTCAGCTAGTGGGCCCACGACTGAAAGCCAAACATAAACCCCATTTGTTAGAACAAGGGTTCCGACTAGCGTAAGTATTAATCCCGATGGTTCTGGGAAAAAATCAATTCTGCCAAATGAAAACCCTAGAGCCAAAAATACAATGCCTGCGATAATAACCTGAATCGAAGATTTGTCAGGATTGCTCCAGAGGTCAATTGTTGGAATCAATCCTTTTCTGTTGAATGTAAACCTAAACCAAGCGAGGTAAATGCATACAATTCCTATTAATCCAATGGAACCAGAAGTAAAAGTTTCATCATTCCACGGTCCTTCAGGAGAAAGGTCGGTGAACGTAATTGCAACCATCGCAATTCCAACAATAGCGAATGGCTTCCATTCTGTTTTTCCTCCCATGCCACTCCTACGAGGGGCGACCCTTGAAAGCGATGGCGTTCTCGAAGGTATAATGGCGGGGATTGAAGATGCAATAATCGTCGCTGGGGGATTAGGTTCGAGAATGCTACCAGCAAGCGGAATGGTTGCAAAAGAGAGTTTACCTCTCGTGGACATTCCGGCAATCACACATTTGGCGCGTGAAGCAGTTCATGCAGGAGTCAAAAAAATACACATTATCACCTCGCCGAAAAAAGACTTTTCAAAAGTAATTGGAGACAATTCTTGGATATCGGAGAAAAGAGGAGACTTAGATCGAAATCTGATTTCCCCCTTCCATGATGTAGAGGTTGAAATGCATGTACAGAACGTGCCTAGAGGTTTGGGAGATGCGATAAACTGCGCATTGTCTTCAATCAAAGGCCCTTTTCTAGTACTCTTAGGAGATAATATTTTGTTGGATAATTATTCAACTCCTGATGATTATATTCCGTCAAACGCATCAAAACTTTTGGTGGATAAATACACTGAAACAAATCTTCCTTGCGTAGGTCTGATTCCTGTAAATGACCCTGAGAATTATGGCGTTGTAGCAATGAATGCTGAAAAAATAATCTCAATTGTAGAGAAACCAGAAAGAGAAAATTCCCCATCTAATTTAGTATTGTGTGGCAGATATTTGTTCACAGCTGATACTGCAGATTTACTTTCAAAATATAATTTCGAAAAACATGGAGAACTGCAATCCATTGCAATACAGAAACACTGGATGGAAAACAATGGATTAATTGGAGTTGAATATCAAAATTTTAGATGGTATGATTCTGGCAATCCTACGTCTTGGTTGAAGGGTCAAATCGAATATGCACTAAATAGGAAAGACCTTTCCAAAGACATCAAAAAATGGCTAGATTATCTTTGACCCGGCTTCCAAAATGAAAGAGATTCAGGAACCTCTCCCAACGCGGCTCTAATTGCCAAATGGTCAGCACGCTCGTTCCATCTGTGGCCACTGTGAGCTTTGACATGCTCCCAAGAAAGATTTCTCAATTCAGAGACCTCCTTCCATAAATTTTGTACCTTTTTGACAAGTACTTTGTTTGCCTTTGCCTTCCATTTTCCCGTAGCCTGATTTCCTGCATATTGAGAATCGGTCTTGATGATGATGTCTTCTTCACCTCCTTGAGTCAAACACCATCTAAGAGCTTCTGCAAATGCGGTTAATTCAGCCGTGTTATTGGAACCAACTTCTGCTCCGATGAATTTCTCATCGTTGCTGTCGGTGATTACTTTTCCATGGTATTCATGAAAAATTTCTCCATTGCCCCGACCTAAGTCATTCGAATCTACCACGATTACTACACCCCAGCCTGCGGGAGTATTGTGGTCAACATTTTGATTGCCAATGCAAGAACCGTCTACATAGATGTAAAACATCTATTTCACTCGCCAATCTCAGCTTTGTAGTCTGCAGGAGACATCAAACTAGAGACTGCGGAGGCATCATCCAACCTCATTTTTACAATCCAACCCTCGCCATATGGGTCTTCATTCATCAATTCTGGAGTATCATCTAATGCATCATTTACTGCAGTAATTTCCCCGCCCAGCGGTGCGAAAATCGGAGATGCAGATTTTACCGATTCAACAATAGCAAACTCCCCCATGTCGTCACAGGTTTCTCCGACCTCAGGTAATTCGATGTAAACGATATCCGTTAATGCGTTTTGAGCGTGGTCTGTTATGCCAATGATAACTTCTTCACCTTCAACTTTCAACCATTCGTGTTCTTTCGTGTAATATAATCCATCTGGGACGTCACTCATGTCTCTCCCTCAAATCTTGGGAGATAGTCAAGGCAATCAAACCTTTCTCACAGAGGATTGGAACAGTTTGGACAAATACTCCATTCTAATTCACACTGGTTCCCACAATTAGTACAGGACTTTTTACCACCTTCAGCAATCATCACAGAGTCGTTTAGTACCGTATTGCCAACCTGTCCGATTTGAACCATCGGTTGATTTTTTTCCATGTGTTCTTGGCGAATTCTTCCCGCCTCAGCATATAGGCCTGCTTTTTCATACGCCCTAGCAGCCTCGTCCCAGTTTCTCGCCATCTCCAAATTCTTAGCCTTAGCCACCCAGTCAACAGAATTCTGCTCTTCTTTTACAGGAGGCCTCGATATTGCCTGCTGTTGAGGCTGTTGTATCTGGGGTTGAGTTTGTTGAACAGGGATTTGGTTCTGGATTGTAATTTGTTGTGGGACAACCATCGGTTGAGGATTTTGAATTATCATTACTCTTTGAGATGGTTTTACTGTAAGGGCGCTAACTCCAAAAATTATTGAAAGGCAACAACTCAATCCAGCACATACTGAAAATAATTCGTAATCTGCATCAGGTTCATCAGATCCATCCATACAGTCTTCGATTCCATCGTTTTCTACAAATGAACTGTACACTCGTTCACCATTCTCACAGAGGTAATATGTCCCGGAACTATCGCTTTCGTAATCACCTGTAGCGCCGGGGGAGCTTATAGAAATAGACATTAAGATAAGATAGCCGACAAATCCGATTATTGCAAATGTCCAATATTTTTTCTTTTTTTGTTTGGATGGATCAGGAATGTTTTGCTGATAAAACTGCATCATTCTTCCTCCAGTTCTTTCGCAAGCATAGAGTGTTCCAATTTCGCCCACGCATCACCTAATTCTTCATCCTTTCTTGATTGAGTTAATTCATTCTCCACTTCCTCTGATAGTTGTGAATTATCCTGATTTGGGAAAAGAGATGAGAGAACCCCATTCTCTTGCTTGACCAAAAAAGAGCCGAAAATAAGAAATAATCCGAAGAAAGGAACTAGTAAATCAAAACCTACAGAATTAAGATTCGAAACACCTGAGATGAAACCAAATCCCGTTGCTAGTAACAATCCTAACCCCGTGCCTAACATTAAGCGTTGAGCGCTTGCGGCGGGGTTCATACACCGGCCAACAAGTAATAGACGAATAAACCACCGATGTCAGTAAGTTTCTCTCATTAGTTTGTGAACCTTGTACGGAAGGAGGGCACGGTTAACCGGGGTCACTTCCAAAATTCTTGCATCATCTCGTCTTCTGATGTCTTGCAACAAAGGATGACGACTCTTTTTGTGGAGAGCTAAAAGAGTAGGCTTATCCATTTCTAGGGCTGATCTAACTACTTTGACAAATTCTTCAGATTCAACAGCAAATTTACCAATTTCGTCTATGACTATGACTTCTGAATAATCTCTTGCATGTTCAATTGCTGGAATTGCTACACTCTCTAATGCTTCAGTATCAATTCCATACCCGAGCACTCGCATTCTACTATCGATTTCCTTGTGAGCCATTATGGCTTCTTCTCCGGTTTTAATGTTGATAACTTTGTAACCCACTCTTTCAGAATTTTCTGAAATAGGTTCTGTCCTCATGCCACCAATAATGTCAGTAGCATGGCCATCGCCCCCTCTTGCATTAATTTCTCTAATGCGTTCTTCCGTTAACATTTCGAGTACTTTTACAAGTACGGCAGACTTTCCAGACCTTGGTAAGCCAGTAATTCCAATTTTTGGATGTATTCCCATCTATTTCTCACCGTGCGCGAAAATAATCGATTCGCTGTTTCACTCGAGGTAGGTATCGATAATAAAATGTAGGGGTGAAATCCTATTTTTTCTTGATTCCGGAAATCAAAATCGGAAATCCAGTACCAAAGAAATTAATTTTTGATAATATCATCATCACCGAGCATCGGTGTTGAAATTATTCTTCGACCCTTGGCGCTTAATTTCCAGCTTTCATCTACCCAATCGAGTAATTTTGATAGGTTGCTTTTGTTTATTCTCGCAATTTCAGCTATTTTTTTGAGCGATGCAAGCTCATTTTTATCGTAATCGCCGTCAACTGATGCTAATAAGGCCGAATCTCGGAGCGCAATTTTGATTGCAATTTCATCCATTCCGTCTGTGATTGATTCAAGTGTTGGCGGGTCAGATAGTAATTGTCTGACCTCTTCTCTACTTTCGGGATGAAGCATCATAGAGCCCATAGCCGCCTCAATTGCAGAAATCTCCTCCCTAACCAACTCCCCGTCAGCAGCCGCTACCAAGATTAGCACACAGGCAATTTTCCTTCGTTGCTCTTCTGGTAGAGAGAGCGCAGAGTCTGGAAGCAGAATATCACCTGGATAGGTCGTTTAACAACTCGTATCCCTTTTGCATCCATGCATACCCCTCTACAGTCCAGGCAAGGAGTTTGTTGATTGCATCTTCCTTCAAATCTAAATATTCTGCTATTTCTTCAAGAACTTCTCTTTCATCTTCGTCTACAGTTCCATCAGATGCGGCCATCAAAACAGCATCCCTAAGAGCGAGACGCCCGGCCTCTTCTCCTAAGCCTTCAAGGCACTCTTCCAAGGAAGGAGGCTTCTTGAGAGCCATTCGAATTTGGTCTCTTTGTTTAGGTGACAATAACGCCGTCCCAAGTCGCTGTTCAAACATCGACATTTCCTCAACTGTTAGTTCGTTGTCAACTCTAGTCATGAAAGCAAGTAACTTAGCATATGCGAATCTTTCTGCTTGTGGTAGTTTGTGCACTGTGTCAGGCAGCATGGAATATGCGTGCAGGTTGTAACCTTTCAATGCCTCGCTAAATCGGCGGTTTCAAATGGTCAAATTATCCCGAATTAACTGTGGCCAAGGTTGAGATTTACACTAATCGCGGATGCCCTGCTTGTGTGAATGCAAAACAGTTTTTAGATAGGAAAGGAATAAAATATTCTGAGAAAAAATTGGGGAAATCAAAAATTGTAGATACGGAATTTACAATTAGATCAGGGGGGGCAAAATCAGTACCTCAAATTTTCATCGATGAATATCACGTCGGAGGTTTCGATGACTTATTGAAACATGAATCTGCGAATGAATTAAACTGGAGGTTGGGATTAGAGCCAAGGCCCAAACTTACTATTTTTCAGAGAGTTATTCGCTTTCTGAAGGGCGATCGGTACTGACATCATTGAATGCTACATATTTCTGTCCGATGTAGTTCAAACCTCCCCAGATTGCGTAATTAGAAATCCAAACAATTCCTACTTGAAATACAAGGCCAGCAACCTCGATTTGATTACTTAATGAAAGCGACAAAATTTCTGTTGCTACATAATATGTTGACATAGATCCAACTAAAGTAAAAGCATAGACAGACATCGATGCAGGAATTGTCCACTTAATATCTCGTTGAGAATTAAAGGTAAGAATCCTATGTGTCCAATGTGCTATGTAGGAACTCATTATCCACGAGCCACCCCAAGAAATAGTTGGCCAAATACCGGAATTTGGTAAAACAAAAAAGAATATTTCCCAAAGAATCAGAAAAATTACTGTGTTGACTGTAGCGGTGAAAAGGTATCTTGGAAAAGAACCCTCATTCCCAATCATTAATCGTCCTCCGTTTCGACATCGGACGGTTTCCCAGTTACTATTTCTCTCAGTCTTGAGTTATCATTCTGAATCGCAGTTAACAATTCGTAATCAATATCTAAATCGATTGCCAATTTCTGTAAGGCAAGAGTGTCTTTTGGCAAACATTTCCCCCCGAAACCCCTTCTTAATCCCATGATTGGTTCTAGATGTGACTCTCCAATTATTTGGTCTTGGGGAGATGTGATTATCTGCTTTACAGTGTCATAATCCACATTTAATTTCTGACAAATATCGTAAATTTGGTTAGCGAAAATAACCTTCATTGCATAGAAATTATTCTTTGTATATTTCACCATTTCAGCTTCTGTCGCCGAGGTATGAAAGAATTGACCCGTCTTTAGAACTCCAGCACTTACGTGGTGTTCTTTAACTAGTTCAGCAACATCTTGGTGTGCAGTTCCAACGACTAGTATTTTCTGATTTTTGAAATCTTCAATCCTGTTTCTTTCAACTAAAAACTCTGGAGAATAAGCAATTTTTAAATTTGGAAATCGTTGTTGCAAATTTTCTGTAGTTCCTGGTATAACTGTACTTTTGATTACGGCTGTAAATCCTTCAGGTAATTGTTTGAGTACGTCTTCGACAATCGAAGTATCACATCTTCCTGATTCGTCTGATGGAGTTGGTACGGCTATGTATGCCATCTCACAATTGCTAGTAACGTCAGTCATCGATGAATTTAGCACTGGGTCATGGACAAAAATTTCGTGAATATGGTCGAAACACTGCTTTATTGTGCCACCAACAATTCCCATTCCAATAATTCCAATTTTCATTTTGTCCACCTAAAAGATTCCCTGGCTAACCAATTTTTCTGCAATCCGTAAATTTTCAGGAGTCCCACAATCTAACCAACTATTTTCACCTATTGAGGCGAATTTTGCACTTTTTTCCGAAACATATTGTCTTGTTACTTGTGAAATTGAAAAATCAACATTTTTTGATACAGAATCAAATTTATCCCAAAAGGTTTCATCAAACAGGTATATCCCTCCTATCGCGATATTAGTTTGAGGATTGCTTGGCTTTTCTTCAATGTCTACGACCACATTATCTTTGATAGTTACAATACCAAAATCGCTAGGCTTCTCAACTTCTCTAGTCAGAAATAAAGCACCTTTTTTGAAATTTTCAACCTCCTTTACTAAGTCAATATTTGTTAAATTATCAGCAAACCAAAGCAGAATCGAACAATTTTCATTCCCATCTCTAGCTAATTGAATCGCATTTGCAACTCCATCCGGCCTTTCTTCTCGTACAAATTTCGCTTTGTCTCCAACGTGACTCCTTATGTCGTCAATAAACTGGTTTGCTACAATAGTTAATTCTGTTATTCCAGTTTCCCTTATCGAATTCAGAATGTAATCGATTATTGGCTTTCCACAAATTTCAACCATAGTCTTGTTTTTATTTTCCGTTAAAGGCAATAATCTGCTACCGTGACCACCGGCTAAGATTATTGCTTTCATGACGGGGGCTCACTTCATTAGTATATGGAGTCAATGGGGTTCTTCATCCTTCTTTGTGGTTTTTTCGAATATGCCTTCTTCAGCATTTTTCTCAAAGTAATCGGTTCGCACTAAATCACCAAGCCTTTCAACTCCGTACTCAATCAGGTCTTCGTCTTCTGCTTCGCTTTTCTCCCAACGCTTTTGCGCATACACAGCGTAGTCCAAATTTGCTTCTTCGACCATTTTCTCGGTCATGGTAAGATCATCTTCCATACCATGATATTTCTGCCCTTCAACGATGGCGTCTCTTCTTTGTGGCTCTTTACCCATCTCATAGTCGGTTTTCCCCCAATCCGGGCCCGAAGGGTCCTCACCACGTGTTCGAATCGGATTTATTTCCTCCATGTCTGTAGCAATCCATTCAGATAAATGCTGTATATATGCCTCGAATCTTTCTTGTGTATCGTCAATATCAAGTAAATGAGTCATGTCATATTTTTGGGCAAAATCATCTTCTGATTTTCTAAAGAAAACCGCCATGAAAATATTGACAAGCCCTGCAAAGAAAATTAAAGAATGGTCATCGATGGATAGAATTTCATCTTGTCTTAACGCCAGAACTGCTCCAACAAAACATAGAACGCCCCCAAAAAGTATCCAAAATGGTGTAAAAAATCTGTACCTCTTTAATTGGTTTAATTCTTTAATTGAAGCGTGCACAGTATCACATCAACCTAGTAGGGATATTATATCGTCACTCATGCTAGGTGTTGAATTATTCTCTTGTGTGAGTACTGAATCCTTCATATTGATATTCTGCCGGGGGGATAGAGCTAATTTCTCTAATACTGCAGATAGTACTTCCTGGACCCTTGCGGTTTGCTCACCTTGTGATATGATCATCCTTTCAAGAGATTCAAGGGTTTCAACCGACCTATTTGAGGAAAGGTCAATCGCCTTCTTTTGTGCTTTTACAGCTTCTTCCTGTCTGGCAAGTAATTCCCTTGCCGCAGGGCTTCCAATAGCGTCTCTGCGATGCAATTCGTCTAATGCATCACGTAGTTCAGAAGTTGTATTGTCAAGGGCTCTCTTCATGTGAGTTAATTCACCGATTGCGATGTTTAACTCATTTTGTAAATGTGAAGCTTTATGCTTCAGGGATGCTCTAGCGCTTGATTGGATAGTTGATTCAGTCAGGAAAGCGAAAAAAAATCCCATTGCAATTGAAAATTCTCTTTGGAAACCAATTGACATCATAATTATCCATGTTGATACGCCTACGATTGCGGACCTTCCTATTGCCATCTACTTTGATATTGGTTGATGGACTTATATTACACACGGGGAGGGATGCCACGGGTTCCCTCTCTAAACCCGGTGATACCAACGCTACCCATCCGAATGCTCCCGTTCGCAAGTGGTCATTCATCTGGGATAAAACAATCATCGTCAATCTCGTGTAACTGACCTGAAATCAAAAGGTGGTCAATAGCTTCATCACACTCTTCAATGCTGACGCCATTGTCAATCAATGGTTCATAAATCTCTGATAAGTCAACCCAGTTTGCGCCTTTGCCGATTTTCTCTTGAACAATAATTAGCACCATTTGAGCCGTTACTGCAAGCAGAGGGTCATCACACTCATCGTTTGGAAATAAGTTTGTAAATGCACCAGCAGGGTGAGGCTCTTCATAATTTGAATCGTCTATTCTTTCGCTAATGTGTTTGAAAGGAGCAGGTATGTCAAAACAGTCGAATAGATTGGTTTGCCCTTTTGGGATTTCCCTAATATCTAACGGGTTCATGCTATTTGAGATATGTTCAAGGCGATACAACCTTTGCTCAAGCTGTATTTTTTCTCTCTCAATATCAGACTTAATCAATTCTAAGTCCTCTTTTGCCTTTTCTTCCAACCACTCGAGAATACTAAATTTAGGGTCTATCGATAACATCGTATCTATTAGAGTTTGAACACTAGATGGCATTTTCTCGATCTCGACATTATTTTCACGATTGTCGTTAAACTCATCTGCCATGCTAATACTCCTAGTTTTGGCACTCCATAAAGGTACACACGGTTATTGTACGTACATTTCATTTGGAATAAAAGCCAACTGCTATGATAATTTGAAAATATCAAGCTCCACTGGACAAAGCCCCCAACTGTTAGCGAAATTTCTCAAGGGGCGGATTCATTTAGGGGGGACTCTTCGATTGCCGTATGAGCGACCACCGCATCGCAATTCTGCCTGGCGACGGAACTGGGAGAGAAGTAGCCGTCGAGGCGATGCGGATACTCGAAACAATCGAATCCAATACAAATTATGGCTTCGAGAAGGTAGTTATTCCCTGTGGAGGACAACATTACCAAGAGACAGGAGAAGAATGGGCTGAAGGCTCATTTGAATTCTGTAGGGATGAAGCTGATGCAATTTTCCTAGGCGCAATAGGCCAGCCTGGTGCAAGGCTTCCAAATGGCGACCTTGCAGGAGGTTCAGTAATACTCGGGATGAGAGCAGGACTAGACCTCTATGCTAATGTTCGTCCGATCAAACTTTACGAAGGAGTTCCTCACAAAGTTCATGGTAAATTTACTCAGATTTGGGAGCCAGGAATGGTTGATATGACCATTCTCAGAGAAAATACCGAAGGCCTCTATCATTCACTTCTGAGAAGAAGTGCTGATAGAGCAATGGGAAGAGAAGAATATGTTCCTCCAGAGATGGATTTTCCCGGGCTTGAAGGAGAGGTTGCATACGACCCAAGACCTATTTCTGCAAATGGTACAGAACGCCTAGTAAAAATGGGCTTCGATATCGCCATGAATCGTGATGGTGCGCCAATCGATGGGGTCAGCAGAGTATCTTGTATCGACAAGAGCAATGTTACAAGAGGTTGCCAGTTATTCCGTAGAGTATTCGATGAGGTAGGGCAAAACTACCCATCAATCGAGAAAGATTACGGATACATCGATGCATTTATGCAGTGGCTCACAAGGTCTCCTGAGCACTATGATGTAGTAGTTTCATCCAATATGTTTGGAGATATCTCAACGGACTTAGGAGCAGTCCTTCAAGGTGGAATGGGAATGGCCGCTTCAGGGAATATCGGAGATAATCACGCATTCTTTGAACCAGTTCACGGCAGTGCTCCAAAACACGCAGGACTAAACAAAGTAAATCCAATTGCAAGTATCAATTCAATTCAGATGATGATGGATTGGCTTGGTCGTAAAAACGACGACAATGGGCTTATTGAGATCGCAAATTCAATCGATAAGTGCGTCGCTGACCATCTTAGAGATGGGAAAAATCTGACTTACGACCTAGGGGGAACTGCTTCATGCAGTCAAGTTGGCGAATCGATAGCCAAACTTTTGAATACAGAATTATCTGAAAATCACTGATTATAGTGATTTGACATAGTTCCAACGATGTGGTTTAGAGCATCCTGTAAAGCTTTTTCATTGTCCCATTGTGTTTTAGTTGGGCGTTCAGCAATAAATTTGATGAGATTTTTTGCGACTCTTGTCACTTCATCAACAGCGGTCACGGAAGCGAATTTAGCGGACCTAGATAGTGGATTTAGGTCGACAACAAGAACATCCTTGCCCATTGCCTTCAGGGCTTGACACCTGTCACCATCTTCTAAGGGAACTAATACAACATCTGCATTGAATATTCCATCTTGATGACAAGCCCCACGAGGGCCATCCAGGTTCGGAATTCTTGCATCAGGCATTCCTCCTAAGATTTCAACGTCTAATCCGAGGTTTTGCTTTGTTAATTTCAAATTAGCAATTAAAGCGCCCATCCTTTCAGGGGTTCTGTAAAAAATATTGATTTCAATTGGGCAGCCTAATTGACTGGCTATTTTTAAGAACTCAGGGCCTGCTAAAGCGATGGAGTTTCCGTTCAATGATAATACAGGCTTTTGTGCCGTAACCAATCTAGCAGCTATTTCTCTAGTAGCGTCCATTGCAGAGGGTATAGTCTGCTCACCGAGAAGGTAATCGAAAGCCTCTCCACGACCGTGAGCAATCATTGCCGATTCTGCAAGCATGCCTTTTTGTCCAGCATTTGAGATTTTCTTCCTCATCATAAGAGAATTGTATCGTGGGTGACTCTCATCGACATCTTCATCCATATCCACGCCACCTAAATTTCATTCATAATCATTGTCAAATCAAGTGGAGTTGTACCCCTGTTGATTGTGCTAGTCGAAAGGACGTCTAAACCGCATTCTCGCCAGTCTTCGAGGTCGCCCAAAACTATTCCTCCGCTCGCTTCTAAGAATACGTGTTCTCTCAGCCCCATTTCAGTCAATTCATCGGCAACAGATTTACATTTTTCAGGACTGAAGTTGTCTAGCATTATTACAATTCTATCCAAACCGTCAACCATTCGTCTCTCCGACCAAGAGAAAGCCGCCATTATTGCTTCTTTTTCTTCTCTAACTTCAATTTCAAGGAATGCTCCAACCTCGGTAAAATCTACCTCCTTGAGGAACATGGAGATGCGTGCGGCGTTGTTATCTAAATCAGGATACATTACTGCTAGGTCATTTTCTTTAACCATACGGGCATCGCTCCTCGAAAGTCTGTGCGTAAGTCCGCCTCCAAGATGAACCGCCCATTTGTCGAGTAAGCCCCATACGGTTTTTCTCGTACAAGCGATTTGTCCGGGCGCTTTCGACGACCATTTTTTAGATTCAGTAGCAATTCCAGAGAGTTGTCCCAAGATATTGAGCATGGTTCTTTCGAGTGCCAAAACTGCTTCTTTATCTCCAGAAATAGATGCGATCTCATCACCTTTAACGACACTTCTACCTTCGCCATGCGACCAGGAAATCTGTAGACTACCTGCCCAAATCTGAATCATATGCTCCACCATAGAACAACCAGCTAATATGCCGTCACTCTTGGCAATAATCTTCGCTGTGACAGGATTTTGACTTCCCATAAAGGGCAAATCAATACCATCGTCTGCAAGAAGAGAAGTAGACCACCTATCAAAACTTGAGATGAGCATTCGAGTAGGTCCGGTCGAAGCATCCCACAATTTCGCGCCCCTATCATGAGGTGGTGGTGGATTGCCTGCCATGATTTATGCAAATCCTACGAGGACTTCATGGTTGTGGACTTTTTGGACTATAACATGAAGCGGGTTCTGGTCGTTGGTGCTGGAATCAAAGGCTTAGTAACGGCGATTAGAGAACACCTTGCAGGCAATCAGGTATTTGTTCTAGAAAAACGGAAACGTATTGGCGGTAGGGGGACTAGTCAAGAATCCCAAGGATATCAGTTAGAACACGGGCCTCATCTTCTTCACAAAGGAGGAGAGTTCCATACACTTTTGAAAAAAATAAGCAAAGTAAAACCATCACTGAGACCAATTCGACCTAGCAAAGTAATGGTTGTAGGCCACGGTGTTTTATATCCTGCAAATAATCCTAAGGAGTTACTCAACCTGAAAATGGGGAATGACCCGATTAGAGATAGTGCTCTGAAACTAATTTCTGGCTGGGGTGCAGATTTACCAGATAGGAGAAAAGCACTCCTAAATGGTGATTTGTGCGTAGTTGGTGAAGGCTGGTCAGGCTTGGTGGGGCGACTCGCAGCAGCCCTTGAAGAAGTTGGAGTCCCCGTCCAATCAGGTAAAACTGTAGTGGACGTGGTCGAGCGCGGAGCGATACTATCTGACGGCATGCAAATCGAAGCCGACGAAATTAGAATGTGTGTCGGTAAATCCGAACTTGCACAAACCTACGTATCTACTCTCGACCTTATTTTGGATAGTAAACCCATGAAAGGATTGCACGGTTACGTGAAGGGTAATGTCGCAATACTGAATATCTCAGAAATCCACAAATTGAGAGGCAAAGACGTAACGCACCTATCATGCATAAATCTAAACTGTAATCTTGATGAAATCGAGGAACTTCTAGATGAGAGATTATCTGGATGGCGTTCCAACATAATTACAAAGTTAGAAAATAAAAAGATTCCAATTTATGATGAAAGTCAAAAATTATCTGATGGCACCATATCAAAAACCGCCGGTAATTCCCAATGATGATGCGAATAGTTTCTTGGAACGTCAATGGAATCCGAGCTGCGATTAGAAAGGGTCTTGACAAATTCATTTCATCTATTGATGCAGATGTTTGGATGCTACAAGAAGTGCGTTGCTTGGAAGAGCAATTGCCAAAGGATTGGTCAATTCCTGAAGGTTTTGAAATGATCCTTCACCCCGCCAAAAAGAAGGGTTACTCTGGAGTTTCAACAATTTCTAGAATCCAAATGAAAGAGATTGGCAGAGGCATCGAAGGCATTGTTGACCCGGGAGATTCCGAAGGGCGCGTTTTGGTTACAAAGCATGGAAATGTGACCTTAATCAATACATATTTACCAAGTGGTTCATCAAAAGAAGAGCGCCAATCATACAAGGAAAATTGGATGGAGGAATGGCGAGGAACAATCAGACAGTACCTTAACAGTAGCAACCCAGTAATAGTTGCAGGTGATTTGAACATAGCTCACACAGAGCAAGATATTTGGAATCCAAAAGGGAACCAGAAAACAAGCGGTTTTCTTCCACATGAAAGAGAATGGTTTAGCCAATTATTGTCTGATGGATGGCATGATTTATTCCGAGAACATGTAGGTCCAGAACAAAAAATATTCTCTTGGTGGTCAAATCGTGGACAAGCCAGAGCAAAAGATAGAGGTTGGAGAATAGACTACTTTTTAGGGAACTCTGCAGCAAAAAATGTTGTAAAATCGGTTGAAATTATCAGGCAAGGTGGGCTGGAAGTAAGCGACCATGCGCCAGTTGTATTGGACATTCATTCATCTTGATCAGAAAAATCTGCGAGAAGGCCGTCTACAATATTTCTGAGATTCTCCAAAGAATCAGCCTTAACTTCGATTGTTAGGGTGCTAATAGACTCTTTATTTTCCACTGAAAATTCGATATCTTTGGGAATTAATTTCACTAAACGCTCACAAATATGGCTTTCTCCCTCCCATGTTAATTGGGTAGAATAGTTCTCAGCCATAATTAGGGCGAGGGGGTAAACAAATTCATATTTATCCATTACAATCAATTATTAAAATCGTTTAATTGGATTAAACATGGATGAGCCAATTCAAATCCTAGCCGGCACAGGAGGTGTGGCGTTAGGAGAGGCTCGAACAAATCACGAGGGGCGAAAAGCAATCCTGCTTTATCGAGAGGGAAATCCTGCGGAGTTAATTGGTTTGGCTCACACTATGGGGGTCGAAATTCAAGATGTAATTCATCAAAAAGGAAGAGATGATGTGAAGACATACTTCGGAAAAGGAAGGTTGCAAGACGTTTCTGATGAGTTAGCGGGTATGGTCGAAGGGCACGTATGGAATGGCGTTGACCTAGTTTTACTACACACAAATGCAACACCGAGACAGTTGGTTAGTGTTCATGAAACCCTCCAAGTTGAGGTCTGGGATAGAGTGAGATTACTCCTTTCTCTTTTCATCTCACATGCTAATAGTGTTGAGGCAAGGACACAAGTACGAATTGCTCAACTACAGGCAGATAGAACAGTTTTGAGAGAACTTGTAAACCAACAAACTACTGGCGAGAGAGCAGGATTTGGAGGAGGAGGCAGACAAGCGGTTCAGGGTGTCTTAACAAATGTTTCAAGAGAGTTAACTCAATTGCGCAAACGACAGTCAAAACACTCAACTGCAAGAAAGGAGAGGCGACGTCAGCGGATTAGAGGTGGAGCAAAAACTGTAGGTTTAGCAGGCTATACAAATGCCGGTAAATCGTCGTTATTCCTTAACCTGTCTGGCAAGGAAGTTCTTGTTGAGGATAAACTATTCTCCACTTTAGAAACCACGGTTGGTAGGATGGAAATGAGTCCACGAATATTACTTGCTGATACGATTGGATTCATTGATGAATTACCTTCGGATCTTCTCGATGCTTTTCATGCTACATTAGATGAATCATTGCAGTGTGAGCTACTTCTTTTGTTGGTTGATTGTAGTGATGAAATTTCAGAATTTAAGAGAAAACTTTCGACATCCCGCAGAGAAATTTTTGATAGAATTAGTGACGACCCTCCAATGATTAGATTGGTCCTTACAAAATCTGATTCGGCAAATAATCTAGATGAAGCGTTAGAATTTGTTTCTTCTATAGGAATGAAAGACCCAATTATCATATCATCTCACTCGAACCAAGGCATTGACGAATTAAGGGATTGTATTTTGAAATCTCTTTACGGTGGGGAATCTACCGTCGAAGTACTTGAAGATGAGAATTCTAAAATTAGTAATGAATCTCTAATAAGCAAAATCTACGACTTAGGAATCGTAACTAATAGAGACAAGAACCAACTAACACTTTGGTGTGATAAAAGTGAATTAAATCGTCTAATCTCCAAATCATCAGGACGCATTTCAATCAAGTAGTTTCAGCCCTTGGCATGGGCATGGCCGAAATTCTGGAAGGGCTAGAACAACTTCCTGAAGAGGAGCCGGTTTTCCAATCTAGCGGGGCGGTTTTTCAGATAAAAACCGATGACGGCCATCCTATGTTGAAACCTATTGCGATTTTTGTATTTGTCATTTGTATGCTTGGTTTTGCCAATGGTTTGGATTTCATTAATCCAAAAGCGGGTTTGGTGAGGCCTCATGAATGGATACATGGTTTATCCCAAGGCGCCCCTATCGACTCTGCTGAATTTGAAGGATTTGTGACATCAGACGGTCAGCCTGTTGAAAATGCAACAGTTACTCTTGAGGTAAAGTTAGATGTTGATTTGAAATCTCAGATGATAACCCAAACCAATGCAGAAGGTAAATTTGAATTTTCTAATGCAACACCTGGTCTTACACAAATTATGATAGTAAAATGGAATGAAAACCAAGAGCATCATTCAGTTCTGCACAGGATAATTTTGAATCCACCCACTCCTCTTGAACCTGTAGGTTTTACCAGAATTGATTTTGAATTACCTTCGGATTCAGAATTTTCAGGATATGAATGTGTAGATATTTACGGTAACGATTCCTGTGTAAGAGAAATAGATTATCAACCTCAAGAAATGGAATTTCCATTAATCGATGAATCTGCCGCCGGACTTTACATAATGGTAGGCTGGGGCATGATTGGGCTTTCACTAATAGCATCAGGGTTTACATTCTACGGCTTGAAAAATAAATCAAGAGGAATGATACAGACCGCCTGCGTCTTGGTTTTCTTCACAGGGGGCCATTACTACAGCGCATGCTTCTTTTCTGTAATGGCATTCGCACTAACTTTTGCAGTTCCTAAAAACACCGTTATTATTGATGCTTAGGGGCGACATACTATTCACCTGAGCACTACACGGTCATCCATGGACTTGACCCAATCGACTTGGATGATTCGAGAATTGGGTCAGCCTGTAAGCGCTTTGTACATTGGAGCCGATTACTCAATCACAGCAGGTGGGTGGGATGGAAAGTTATCCCATTGGGATTCAGAAGGTAAACACCTCTGGTCAGTCGATTGCATGGATAGAATCGAATCAATATTACAAGTCGACGCCAGTTTCGTAATTACGTCAGGCTTGCATATAGTATGTATCGAGAACGGTGAACAAAAATGGTCTCACGCATTAGAAGGGTCTGCAGACTTAATCGCATTTCACTCTGGCAAAATAGTAGTAACATCCAGTGTATATGATATCGAGCATGGTGATTTTATGGAAGGAGCGATCTGGAAATTTTCTTTATCAGGAGATCTCGAAACTATTGATAGGATTGATGAGAAGCCCTGGTTTTTATCTGCAAGAGAGGAATTAATCATTGGTTTAGGAAGGCCGAGATGCGGAATATTAGTTGATGGTGAGCATGCAAGCCTCGGAATAGATTCACCAATAACGTGCGGGGTAGAACTCTCTGGAAATATATTTCTTGGACACGCAAACGGTGTGATAAGCGACGTATCGGGAAGGGAAATATCTAGGGATGAAACCGGAGTCGAATCCATAATTTCTCATCAAAATGGCATTGTTACGGCCCTTGAAAATGGAAAATTGGTCTTCCGGACATCAGATGAAAAAGTTGAATGGTCCGTAAAAAAAGACCAAATTACAACCCAAAGCTCTGCTTTCTCATATCATTGGGCAGGAAATTGGAACGGTATGGAAGGTTTAATCGAAGTTAGAGACAAATCTGGTGAATTAGTTGTTTCATCTTCAGTTTCAAGGCCAAGGGTTTCTACCAGCAGAAAAAATCGCGTTGGTTTTGGTTTAGAGGATGGTAAAATTATGGTATGGGAAAAGGAACTTTTTGAGCGAAGAAAAGGACAGGAATTTTCTGCACAAAATGAACAAAAATCTGCTCTGGCAGAGAGGCTAAGATCATTGAGAAAATAGTGTTATTTTTTTGCTATTTTCTCCACCGGACCCAGTGGAAAACCTCCCCGCAGACCCCCATTTCGCATGGAAAAAGCCCGATTTTTCCGAAAGGTTTATTTGCCTCCTCCCCACAAGAGGAAATTGCCGCTCCCAAGGAGTGGTGGAGAAGGGCCTCAAAACCCGACTCTGGGACCCTGCCAACCGGCCTGCTCAAACCGAGCAAAGAGTTGGTCACAAACTTTGGAGACAAAGTGTGTGAGATGGGCTCGAAGATCTGCCTCTCCGGAGACAGAAGTTCACCCATCCGTAGGAAGATTAGAAGCTTCGGCAGATAATCACACGAAATCGCAAGAAATCGTGACAGGGAGGGCACGACCTCGGTCGTGTGGTACCAGGCCTACGCATTTCGCCGGGAGGAGTAGCAGTAACAGTTCTTCGGGACAACCTCAGCTACAACAAACGGCATCAGGCTACGATACCTCGGTATCAAAGCCACTGAGAAACCGGACCAGGTAACTGCCTCGGCAGAAATTTGGAAACGGGCTCAACGGACGGAAACCGCGCCACCCCTTTTCGGAGAAGGTGGAAACGAACCTCCATCGCTGAAGACGAAAAGCCTCGTGCTTTGAATTGGAAGCAAAAGCGATTTGTCGACTTCGGTTGATGAAAAGCCAAACTCGGCTGTTGAGAAGAAGGTCTTCTTGCAAAAGAAGATCAACGAACCAATAAGCGTTCTTCGGAATGCTTTGAGGAGACGGCGACTCAGCAGTCACCAGCGGAGGCTGGCAGGGGGGCGGATATCCCACCCGGATGAAACCCCCCTGCCAGTTCTCCCATCCTGCTATCACAGGTGAATTGGTGCCGGTTCGTTTCGTTTATGATATTTGAGGGTGATTTTACCCTGTCCGTCCCGTTTTTTACACCTTTTAATTTGGACCAATCATATCTTCTGGTCTAACCCACTTATCGAATTCTTCATTCGTAAGATATCCAAGACCGATGGCGGATTCCCGTAGAGTAGTACCTTCTTGGTGCGCCTTTTTCGCAATCTTTGCGGCTTTGTCGTACCCAATGTGATTGTTCAAAGCGGTAACTAACATTAGGGAGTTCTCAAGATGATCTTCTATCATGCCTAAATTTGGCTGGATTCCAATTACGCATTTTTCGGTGAATGACCTCATAGAAGCAGATAAAATTTTACAACTATGCAAGAAATTATGAATCATCATAGGTTTGAACACGTTCAATTCAAAGTTTCCTTGACTTCCTCCAATAGTAATAGCAGTATGATTTCCTATTACTTGGCAGCAAACCATTGTCATAGCTTCAGACTGCGTTGGGTTCACCTTTCCTGGCATAATCGAAGATCCAGGCTCATTTTCTGGTAATGACAATTCACCCAGTCCACACCTCGGTCCCGAACCGAGCCATCGAACATCATTTGCAATTTTCATCAAGGATGCGGCAAGTGTATTGAGTGCGCCACTGGCAGCAACTATTGCATCGTGTGCCGCAAGTTGGGCGAATTTATTTGGAGCTGAAACGAAGGGAAGATTTGTTTTGAGGGCGATCGCTGAAGCGACCCTATTTGCAAACTCAGGATGAGTGTTTAACCCGGTGCCAACTGCAGTCCCACCCAATGCGAGTTCGTATAAATCCTCCAAGGCGAATTCAATTCTTTTGATATCAGAGTCTAACTGAGAAACCCATCCGCTTGCTTCTTGACCAAGAGTTAGAGGGACTGCATCCATCAAATGAGTTCGGCCAATTTTTACTATTTCGCCCCAGTCCTCTGATTTCTGTTTTAATGTATCTCTTAGGATTTTTAGATTTGGTAGAACTTCGTGGACAATTGATTCAGTAGCTGAAATGTGCATCGCAGTGGGAAAAGTGTCGTTTGATGATTGAGCTCTATTTACGTGGTCATTAGGATGGATGGGGTCTTTCGATCCTAGTACCCCACCAGCCATTTCAATTGCACGATTTGCAATGACCTCATTAGTATTCATGTTGGATTGAGTTCCCGAACCAGTTTGCCAAACCCTTAGAGGAAAATGCGCATCCAATTTTCCGTTGATAACTTCTTCAGCAGCAGCGATTATGCGCTTTGATATCTTTTTATCCAGTTGACCGAGGTCTGAATTAACTTTAGCAGCAGCTTGTTTTAGAATACCGAATGCGCGAATGACGCGCCTGGGCATTTTGTCATCTCCAATATCGAAGTTAATCAGAGACCTTGCAGTTTGACAACCGTAGTACATATCGGCAGGGACTTCCAACTCTCCCATGGTATCAGCTTCCATCCTGATGCCTTCTGGCCTTATTTTTGAGCCATCAGTATCCGCCAACCTTTTGTTTACGGCTTCTACAATCCACTGGCTTCTGTTTTCAGCAATGCTCTCTATTTCCTCCATTTTTTCTAGTAATTCTGAAGGGAATGAGACGCTAACGATTCGCGCATCATGTGTTCTTGGTCTGCCCTTTGTTGGCATAACCTGTCCTATTATACATTATTAATAAATTTATTTTATATTTAATTAATTATTTTTCATAATACCGAAACTATGAAGTTAATACTTCCAATCCCCCAAATGTGAACCTAGGTACCGGCGTGCATGCATTTTTGCTCGGTGCTCCAAAATGTGGCACTACATGGCTTTCTAGTGTGCTTGAGCAGCACCCAGAGCTATGTGTAAGCGACCCTAAAGAGCCAAACGAAATTGCGACTCACAAAGGAACGATGCTAAGAGATAACAGAGAGCCTGATTTGAAGAAATACATGAAATATTTCAAGGGCCCTGGGTTGAAAATCGATTGTTCAGTTCACGCCCTTGCATGTCCAGAGGCACCAATGCGAATACAGAAAAATTGGCCTGATGCTAAATTCATTATTTGCGTTAGAGAACCAGTCGCTAGGACTATTTCTCATTGGAAAATGATTCGTGAAACCGAGGAAGATATTCACTCAGGTGCAGATTGGTCAGACTTTGAAATCGCATGGCGAGATTACAGGCTACACAAGGACTCACTTTATGGCGAATGCCTCCAAAATTGGGTATCAAAATTTCCGCTGTCATCATTCTTGATAATAGATTCAAAAAAAATGCGCAAAGATCCCGTAAAAACGATGAAAGCAGTATGCGAACACCTGAATATTACTAATTTTGATTTTGATTTTGAAGCGAACTCAAATTCAAATAAAGCCGAGGATAGAAGGAAACCTACAGGATTCAATCGAAAGTTAATGAATCTCTCATCAAAAATCCCAAACTTTCTGAAAGTGCCAATAGTGCTACCTCTAAAGCTTCTAGGAATCAATATTTACAATACAAAAGCACTTACATCCATGCCAATAATTGCAGAAGTTGACCTAGAACAAGCAAAAGAAATCATGTCTGAAAAGTTACTCCGAGACATCGAATTATTCGAATCACTAACTGGGAATTCATATGAACATTGGCGATAATCATTCATATCCTAATTCTTTGTGAACATCATTAAATTTCTTTGAATATTCATTTGCTACATTCTCAGAAAAAAATTCTTTCCATTTAGATATCTTACCTGTTGAAATGTGTTTATTCTGTGAAATTTGGCCACTAGTCATGCGACCAATGTCATGTTGTTTTGCGATATTCATTGCCTTGGTTAAAGCTGATCCCTCAAATCCCAAATGTGTAAAAATCCTCATCCATATTTCATCGTAATCAATTGTAATGGCTTCGAATTTGACTTCGAGAATTTGATCTTGTGGCAACCACTCTCTCATACAGTCTATCGTTCTTCCAGCAAATCCATTCATTTCAAAGATTAACCCATCATCCTGGGATAGCGAACATATGTTCTCCTGATACGATTTTCCATTTAGCCATTCAAGGTATTCTGCCTTCTTTTCATGTGGAAGGTGAACCTGTGAAAAGTCAACCTGTGGGTGGGCGATTTCTCCTGAAATTTTCAAATCTTTGTTAACACACCATGCTTCATCGGTTCTCTTGTGAAAAAGATATCCAGAGACAATCACGTCTCTGGGGTCGCGAATAAAATGAACACCGAGATGGTCGGAATTCAAGATTTCAGAAGACGTTTGGGAATGCCAATAATGGATAATCTGAGAATTCTCTACTTCGTCGTGGTATCCGGGAGCATCTTTGAATGACAATCCGTAGTGAAGTGAAATTTCTCTGAATACTTTCGAAGTTAATGCAGTTGCAACTTTGTGATGAGTATAGATGTGAATCCGCTTCTTTGGGCTCCAACCCCCAAAGATATGACGGCCTTTACCCAAGGCCCACAGAATAGCATGAGTGATACCAACCACGAATTTTCTAGAAGGTCAACATATTGAAACTGTCGCACCAAGAATAGAATAAACTCACCAATGAAGATGTTTTATTGTAATTCTGGACCAATTCCTAGGCTGATATCTCCATCTACCCATGACCCTCTATACATTAACGTAGTTTGGAATGGCATCACTAAATTACCTTCATTATCAATTGCGATAACACCACCCCTTCCACCAAGAGGGGCAACTTCGTCGAGTATATGTTCGCATGCTTCAGCAAGTGAATCTCCTAGTTTTAGCCGGGTCGATACTTCGTGAGCAGCACAGGTTCTGATGAACGCTTCTCCAACACCTGTGCAAGATACTGCTACAGTTTTGTCCGCCCATGTTCCAGCACCGATTATTGGTGTGTCGCCGATTCTTCCATCGGGTTTTCCAGTCATCCCTCCGGTACTTGTAGCAGCGGCTAGATTTCCTTTGGAATCAATCGCTACAGCGCCCACCGTGCCTAAACCCTCTCCGTCGTGGTCTAGAATTGCTTCATCATCTTCATCTGTGGAACCCGGTCGTGAATTGTTAGCCTTCCACTTTTGCCATTGTGCTTTGCGTAAGTCTGTAATCAACCAGTCTTGTGATACCCTTTCGACTCCTTGTTGTATAGCAAAATTTTCAGCACCTTCGCTGTTTAACATTACTGGCCATCCTTTCTCAAGGATTTTTTTTGCAGCCCTTATTGGGTGGCGAATATTTGTTACATTAACAACAGAACCAGCAGCAGAATCAAGACCGTGCATTATGCTAGCATCCATTGTTACACTGCCGTTTGCAGCCAGAACAGAACCGATTCCTGCGTTGAATAGAGGTTCATCTTCAAGCATCTCAACTGCAATGGTGACTGCTTCAAGTGCATCAATTCCGCTTTCTAGCATTGTGCCTACAGTCGATAAGACATTTTGCATGCAGGTAATTCTGTTAGGGTCTAAGTCAGTTGGGCCTTTCCATGGCCCATCTCCACCAGCTCCACCATGAATGGCGAGCCTAACCATTTAGTACACCTCAAGCCCTTGTTACCGCAATAATTTGCTGTGGCTGTGCTGGCCTGTCGCCTGGTAGTTTCTGGCAACCCTCGATTGTTTGAACGACATCCATTCCTTCAACAACTTCGCCAAATACCGCATGATTACCATTTAACCAAGGTGTAGCGACGGTGGTAAGGAAGAATTGAGATCCTCCAGTGTCCCTTCCAGCATTCGCCATAGACAGGATTCCAGGTCTATCATGTTGCATTGAAAGAGCGCTTGTTTCACAAGGAATCTTCCAACCAGGGCCTCCTGTTCCAGCCATTCTGCTCATTGGATCTTTCGAATGCGGGCATCCACCTTGTATCATAAATTGTTCGATTACCCTGTGAAAATGAAGTCCGTTGTAAAAACCATCATCGACCAATTTCAAGAAATTGCCAGTGGTTTCTGGTGCTTCTTCTGTGAAGAGGTGAATTCGAATATTTCCAGCGCTAGTTGACATTATTACATCGGTCATGGTTAGTGCTAATCAAAAGCCATTGATGACCCTTGCGATGTAACCCTCAATGAGTTTGAGGTGCAGCCGCATTTACATCTGTAGATACTCCATCAGAATATCTCTTGAAATTTTCATTGAACATATTCGCTAATTTATCAGCTGTAGCGTCGTAGGCTTGCCCATCTTCCCATGTTTGTTTTGGAATCAAAACTTCAGATGGAACGCCCGGACATGAAGTTGGAATTTCAAACCCAAATCTATCATCAATAATATACTCAACATTGTCTAAATCACCATCCAACGCAGCGTTCAACATCGCTCGGGTGTATTTGATTTTCATTCGGTTACCGACGCCATAAGGTCCGCCTGACCAACCGGTATTGATGAGCCAAGCCGTTGAGCCGTGCTCATCCATCTTTGAGGATAATAAGTCTGCATAAACTCCTGGGTGCATCGGCATGAATGGCTCACCAAAACAAGCAGAGAATGTTGCTTGTGGCTCGGTTACTCCTACTTCAGTTCCGGCAACCTTAGCAGTGTATCCGGAAATGAAGTGGTATGCCGCTTGAGATGGTGTAAGCCTGCTTATTGGGGGTAATACTCCAAATGCATCACATGTCAAGAAAATCACGTTTTGAGGATGACCTCCCTTACTGTCTGCAGTTCTATTTTCAATGAATTCAATTGGGTAGGAACCTCTTGTATTCTCGGTTTTACTCGTATCGAAGAAGTCAGGAATATTATTTTCATCTACACCAATATTTTCTAGAACTGTACCTTTGCGCTTTGTTGTACCAAAAATTTCTGGTTCGTCTTCCTCGGAGAGGTTGATGAGTTTAGCATAACAACCACCTTCAAAGTTGAACACTCCATTTGCACCCCAGCCATGCTCATCATCACCGATAAGTTCACGCTTTGGGTCAGCCGAAAGCGTTGTCTTCCCAGTTCCAGAAAGCCCAAAGAAAACAGCGGTATTATCGCCATTGGTGTTTGCAGAACAGTGCATAGGAAGTATGCCTTTCTTTGGTAGAATAAGGTTCATGATACTGAAGATTGATTTCTTAATTTCTCCAGCATATCTTGTGCCTCCGATAATTACTTCGCCCTTTTGGTAGTTCACAATTACGAAACACTGTGAGTTCAGGGAACTATCACTCGCTTCGTAATGCGGTGCGTGGTAAACGGTAAACTCAGGTGAATGGTTTTCCAACTGTTCGGTAGTAGGCCTGACGAACATATTTCTCGCAAACGCATTGTGCCAAGCATTTTCATTGATTACTCGAATCTGTAAAGCTTCGGACTCTTCTGCTCCACAATATAAGTCCTGGACGAATAAGGACTCTCGGGAAGAGAGATGATTTATCACCTCTGCTTTCAATCTTTCAAATGTATCATCATCGGTCGATACATTCACGTTTCCCCAATTTACATCATCAGATGTTGTAGCTTCTTCAACAATGAATTTATCATTTGGTGAGCGACCAGTTCTTTCACCGGTTTCCGTAACTAATGCGCCGTCTGCTGTAAGGAAACCCTCATTTCTTTCGACCGCAAGGTCGATTAACGATATATTATCCAAATTCCAGTATATTGTGGCATCGGTGTGGATGCCGCTTTCTGAGAGGTTACCCGAGGGGGCACCTACAGTATTCGCCATGCTAACTCCAGCAAAAAGCACTCTTTGTCCCTTACGGTTTGAAAACACACAAAAACTCCAAGAAATCCCCTATTTCTTGAATTTGAAACCGAGATATTGAAAGCCGTTAGTATCGAGGTGAAGATATGGAGAAAGAGTCCGAGGATGAACTCATCTCCAAGAAGAAATTCCAAAAAGCATCGGGCGTTAACCTTGATAATTTCCTAATCTCATCTGTTGAGGATGAAATCAAGATAGAAGAATCTACTACAAAAGAAGTCGATGAGGCGATGGGTGAAGTCGCGGAGTTGTTTACTAGGGAGGTAAAAAGTGACATCAATAGAGATGGAACCGTCGATAAACCTCCAGAAAGAGATACTGTAACTGAATATGCTGTAGAAGGTGAAAGAAGACTCCACTTTGGATTAATGATCGCTATGATAGTCGTTTGGTCGGCTATCGGCGCAGTCGTTGGATTAACACTTGGCCCAATTCTTGCCACGGTTGGACTGTTGTCTATGGCATTATTTGGCCTGTGGCTGGGGGAAATTTGGATTCCCAAAAATCAGATGCACATTTTGGGTGTTACTTGGGTAATAATTTCAATGAAATTACTCTATGGTTTAGCAATCTCAATGTATTCTTGGGATTGGATTACTCAAACCCAGTTGGGATTAAGCCTACTTGGCCTTGTAGTCTTGAATATCGGAATCGCCCAAAGACACGATGACGATGCAATCGCTACACAAGCGACCATCGTTCTCCTTGCTATTGGTTCAGCCGCTGGTGAACCATATGGCGAGGAAGGTGTTGCAATAATGATTGCAATAGGAACCCTACTACTCCACGGACTTGCTTATTTCAGAAAGTCAGGGAACCTTGCGTCTTTAGGAATAGCCGTCTCTTACTTGTGGATTGGAGTACATGCGATAAGTAACAATTGGGAAATCTTCTCGATAAAAATTCGTCCATTTGAGGATGAATTATTGTTATTCATCCTAATGTTTGCAGTAACCAGTATCAATTCAATAACGGCTACAAGATTTGCTAAGGAGGAAAATTGGTTCTCTTCAGCATTTAATTCGATGGGTCTAGGCAAGCCTGGACTATGGTCAGTATCTGTTGGCCTAGGTATGGTCGGAGCATTATTGGCGATAGCTGCAAATCGTCTTGAAACCGGATATGCTTTGGCACAGTTGATACTTCTAATCTCCGCATTTGCCCCCTCATACCTCGTTGTTCGTGGTGTAGATTGGAACAAGTTAGTTCCGTTCGTACTATGGCCTGCACCCTTGCTATTATGCATCCTAATCCTAATGGTTAGAGGCTTAATTGGAATACCAGTTTTAGACGCATATTCGATTTATGCTACTATCAGCGCCATTCTGACAGTTATTCTGATCCTTAATCATCAGCAATCTGTATCAGACCATGTGCTTTGGGTAGGCTCAATAATTGTTGTAATTTTGTTAACTATTTTGATAAATGCGGAAACCTATGAAGGCGCAAGGAATTTACTGATCCTACAATCGGTTGTATGGCTAGGACTCTCATGGCTCTCTCTTCAAAGAGATTCACCATCTTTGGCTGGTACTGCAGTAATTGCGCCTTGGATTTGGATTCTTTTCCTGGCGGGAAATTTAGAGAGCAAAATTATTTCACACGATTTAATTCCAATTAACATCGACCAATACGACTTGTCGTTTTACATGTTAATGTTGGTACTTTCTCAAATTCCAATAAATTTGAATTTGGGTGAAAGTGGTGTAAATCTTGCAGGGAAATTATCTGGAATGTCAGAGCTAAGTGCAAGGTTAAGGGATAGTGGCTATCTAAAATTATGGAATATAGGATTTATTTTCAGCCTGTTTACTATAGTAATGGTGACCAATGTCAATATCTTACCTGCAATTGGATTAATCGCCGTAATGAGCGCATTAGTGATATCACATTCCGTGATTATATTCATTGGCAGACATCAAGGTACTCCGAGACTAATTCTCATCGCTTGGGGTATTGCTGCAATCATCATGCAGTGGAGATTTGGTTACTCATCGATTTGGATGAGCGCGTTAGTTGTCAGTTCGATTCTGATTATGATACATGCTGAGAAAAATTTCGAATCTTACATCGAGGGTGGTCAAACAAGGGAAAACAAAATTATGCCCGATTACCTAATCACTACAACTTTAGGATTTATTTCTACAATTTTGCTCATTTTTGCTTTAGACCAGCCCATTACAAGACCATTGGAAACAAATTCCATGCTACCAGAAGGAGTCGAAAATCTGCGAATTTCAGCCTTTGTAGCAATATCTGCAATTTCAATTTTGTATCTTCCTCGAGCATCAAAGTTAGAGAAATTGCTTCCCTCAGCAATCATGTCCCTTGCTGTAATCATAATTCTATTAATCACCGCAAATTCTTACGTGGATTCGACAATATCTCTCGTTACAGGTGTTTACTTTGTATTGTGTGGTGCATGGTTAGCATTCCAGGGAGATCTTCGCTCCAGAATGAAAGAGGTATCAAAACGTAATGAAAGAATGCAAAGGTACATTGAACAAAAACAGATCAATTCTGAATCAGAAAATACTCATGACTCAGAAATAAGGCTGATTGATCCAGAATTAATTCAACTTGCTGAAAAGCAGAAAAAACGGTCAAAAAGAAAATCCGCTGAAGGTGAATATGATTTGGTCGTTGGTGACATTCAACATAAGCCGACAATAGTGGTTTCATTTATTTTAGTAACAATGCTGTTTGGAGTATACGCCGCTTGGGTTTCAGCGACTTCTATTACCTCAATAGCCGTAGCATCCTTCATCTCCATTCTTTTTATTGGAATAGCACGGTGGAGTTCGCAACAAGTCAATATGAATCTACCAGACATAATGGGTGTCGAATCTCCCGTTGCAATCTCTATGGCCGGGTTAACCCTGATACACGTTGCAGGAAGATTAGGAGACAAGCGAGTAACACTTGACTATCAGTGGGAATTACTGATTTTGTTGTGCGCTCTGATAATTCTCGGATTCATTTCATTGGTGGGAAGAAAAGACTTGGGCCTGAGGATTCCTTCGGTTTTAGAAGGAATTGTAATTTTAGTTATGTCATCACGTATTCTAACATCGCTGATGGGAATTGATAAAATTCAAACCCCCCCATTTGAATTTTCAACATATTCATGGTCAGTACCGGTTTGGTCACTTGAGATATTTTTGGTAATCGCAGTACTATTGTTTGAATGGGTAGAATCGGAGAGGTTGAAACGCAATCTTAGCGATCATAGAGGCGCTGCTGGAAGATTTGCATGGTCCGCAATGATTGTCGTAATATCATTCGGAATAGCCGGAGTTTTAGCATGCATTCTCGCAATTAGAAATTCAATACGCTGGATTCAGCCAGCGATTATCGTAGGCGTTGGTCTTTTCCTACCATTCAGTTGGAACGCTCTGGGTAGCTGGATAGCAGTTTTTGACAGTACCACGCCATCGTTCATAATCGCAATTGGTTTAATTTCTGTAATCGCCTCTGTCTATGTTGTGGTTACAAATAATCAGGTTTGGCTTGCAGCAACGCTAAGTTGCGCCCACCTCCTCATCCCAAGTGGTTCATTTGGGTACTACGAGCAATCATCTATTCTTTTGATGGCTTCGATTGTATTACTCTCAACAACTTCTTGGCTGATTGGAATTGTAACTCTAAGGCGTTCATGGAGAATAATGGGCGCAGTAGACCTGGTAATCGCTTGGATAATTGCAGGATTCTTACTACTTGGTGGGGCCTCGCAATCTACCGTCCTGATTATGCTTGTAGTCACAGCAATCCTGCTTGGATTAGTTACTTGGCTGGGACAAAAATATGAACAGGAATTATCCAATACTTAACATGAGAATCTCTTCGTAAGGTCAGACGTCCATAGACATAAGATATCCAAATGCAACTATGTATAACAGGATAAGCAGTATGTAAAGACCGATAACCACCCATGAAACAATCATAGCAATTTTTGCTTGTTGACCGTCAGGGTGGCCTGGAATTTGATTGGTAATTTTTAGAGCGCCATTAGCAAGTATGAGCGATGGTATCGCTAAGCAAATCCCGCCTGCAAATATAGAAACAAGTGATAGGACTAGGGCTAATGTAGCATTTGTTTGAGGAAACCCTCCCAGAACAACCGTTCCAGTAGGCATGCCTCCAACCACATATTGTTGTTGAACTCCAGAATTTTGAGCCTGAGTATATACGACTTGGGGCTGTGGTTGTTGTGGTTGCATGCTTTAACGAACCCTACGTCCGTTTTTATCCATTTTGATTCACTTTACACGAGATGTTTATTCAGGAATTTGATAACTTCATCCATAGCCTGTAATGGAGGCTCTGGATTAACATTTGCTCTTACTCTAAGGGAAACATTTGTTTTAGCTTGTGTTCCAGAATTTCTTATTCCTAAGGAAACCCCTTTTCCCTCTAGCAGTAGTAGATTGGACTCTCCAACAATTTTCTTTCTTTGCAAATCACCAAGTGAAGATTTGATAATTTCCTCAACATCTTCAGCGAGTGAATTTTTACCATCCCAAAGTTCTCTTTTTGTATCTTTAATCGACACTCTTTTCTTGAAACCACGAGTAAATTTGTCTGGTTTTTCTGAGACTGCCATTGCACAAAGGGTAGCAAGTAGGCTTGCTGCCCCGTCTCCAACTAGGCATCTACCACCGTTGGGATTAGGAGCTGATAGCACAATATGTCCAGAATCTTCGACTCCAATCTTATTCGAAGTAGAATTTTTTAGCGCATCTGATAACCACCTATCTCCAACTGCGGTTTGTATGAATTCTACATTTGCGTCTAACCTTGACAGTGATGTGCTTAGGGCTAAATCAGATTCTATGCTCGCTGCTAATGTCCAGTCCCCCTTTGCTCCTCGTAAAATGTGGTCTGCCATTTCATCGCCATCGATAACCCTACACCCTTTGTCAGTAGACTCTATGAGCAAACACCGGTCTCCATCACCATCTAATGCGGCGGCAATAATTTTCCCAGGCTCGGTTTTTTCCAATGATTTGATCATTATGTGCTCACTATGTCGAGTGTCTTCCCAAGACCATGAATCAGTTGGAGATAACTCTCCCGCACCGCAATTTTTGTTCAAGGCTTCAGAACCTGATGATAACTCAACCGCTTCTAATCCGATGTCGCATAAGAATTCGGCTAACCAAGCACTAGGGGCTCCTTTAGAACAGTCTAGAAGTATTTTTTGTGGCAGTATTTCTGAAAAAGTTTCACTAAATTCCAAATATCTTTTCGAAATCATATCTCTATGATGTTTGTCTGCTTCGAATAATGAATTAGGCTTCTCTAACTCTATTAGGTCAGTAGCATCGACTTCCCTATCTTCGCTAGCAATCTGTATTATCAGTTCTGAGATATCTTGCTCAATATTCACATTTGTTTTGAAACCATTTTCGTCAAAAATTTTGATTCCTGATTCACTTACTGGATTGTGACTTGCAGTAATCATACAACCAAAAACGGACCTTGTTTCTAGCATGGCATTGTGAAGTCCTGGGGTTGCACATAACCCACCATGGATTACCTTGCAATTACCGAGTTTTAGCCCAATGGTTAACGACTTTGCTAACTCGTAGTTTTTTGGCCTGTCATCCCAACCGATAATTACGCATGAGTTTGGTTGAGTAAATCTCGATAAAGCCTCACCGACCAATCTCATAAATCTTGGAGATATAGACCTCCTTTCCAATAAATCAGTAATTGAATCTTCATCTGAATTAGGAGAATCACATATTATTCCTCTAATTCCATCGGTGCCAAAGAGCATTTTATCACCCGATTTTTGAATCTGAAGGGAAGATCCCTGTGACTGTGGTATTTGGCATAACCATAGACTGCATACCTAAGACAACGCCGGGATTGGTTACAACATTACATCCTAATTGACACCCTTCTCCTAGTATTGCTCCAAATTTCCTTAATCCAGAAGGCGTCCTAATTCCGTCTAAAATAACGTGTACTTCCTTCCCATCGTTTCTCAGATTGGACAATTTTACTCCTGCGCCCAAATTAACATCAGGGCCGAGAACAGAATCGCCAACATAGTTGAAGTGAGGTGCTTTAGAGTTTGGAAGTAGAATGCTATGTTTTGTTTCACTTGCATGCCCAACCAAGGCGCCCGAGCATATCCACGAATATTCCCTGATGTATGACCCATGCCTCAGAGTTGCATCTGGGCCGATATATGAAGGCCCAATTATGTGGACTCCCGGCTCGATGATTGCAGATTCAGCAATGTGGACAATGCCATTTGAATCATCTGTGCTTACTCCCTCTCTTACCTTTGAACCAACGTCTGCTAACATGTCTAGCATTTGTCCTTTCAATGTTGGCAGTACAGACCAAACTTCCCCACTAGGAAAACAAGGTTGTCGGCCTAATGATTCATCTAGAGATGGCCATAAATCTTCAGCCGTAGGTGCGCCCATCATTCAATGGGATAACCTGATGCGATTTGACCTTTTCATGCTACGCTGTAAATTCTCTTACCGGTTGAAGCATCAAGTTTGAAATGAATTATGTTCTTCAAATACCTTGGAATAAAGAATCCGATTTTTCTCGAGGTTAACCCGTGATTCCTCATTTTTCTCGTGTTCGAAAGATGGTAAACTATGTCTGCAGCAGAACATCCAGGGTTTACCGAAATGTATTCAATGATTTCAAATTTCAATCTCTCAAGCCTTGCAGATTTTTGCGATCCGTTCCCGTTCATGAATTATAATACGACTCTGGAATATAAGTCACCTAAGCGGGGATGCCCCGGGCCCCCCTGTTTAGAGTACATTTAGCAAATCAGACCATAGGAAAGATGAACCTCTTCGAAATAGGTTATCATGAAATTCCTTATGTGAAAAATGTTGGCAACGAATCACCCTTCCTCTGCTGTTGTAACATCCACTTCTAGTGTTTATTGGAACGATAATTGTTGAGAGGTCAAGTTCTGGTCCGTTAGGTTTTGGTAACTCAACATTGACTGTCTCTTCTGTGCCGTCCCACGTGATGTCATCAATATTTGGAGATTTTATTGAATAATCACTTTCAAGTCGAATAATTCCTTCGGCTAATCGCTTTGGAGCCCACGTATTTGGAGTATTACCATCTAACCACTGTACAATCCTTTTCATTTCTTTGGGCTCGATCAGTGTAATGTATGACATTTCCCACCAACCCGGAGAGCGAACAACAGTAACGTGATGTACTCCTGGATTTACGTCTCTTGGGTCTAAGTTATCCGCCCATGTGCGACATATATTTTCCATCCTTACTGGGATGATTGGCAATGATGGGGCGGAGATATCACAAAGCCTGTATGGATTCGCAAGCTCTCCAGCAATTAGAAGTGGCCTAGAATTTTCAATATCGATCAAATCTGAAACTTTTTTGCCTTCGTTGGTTTGGTGATTCCCAACAAATTTTCTCAATCCTTCCAAGTCAATTTTATCCTGATTTGGCATCACAGGAGAATTTAGTGTAATGACTTCTGTTTGCGTGAATAGTACAGCGCTCGAAGGCAAAGGGTCGGGTGAATTGTTAGGAGAATACATCCATAGCCTTGGTGAAGAGGACATACCCTTTCCAAATATTCTCAATTGTTGAAATTTGCTGATTTTCAATTATCATAAATTCCCTATGAAATGGTCACTTGATTTTAGCCAATAGAATTTTTTACAAAACTACCAGACTTGGATCATAATCGTGAACTTTCTATGATAGAACCGCTTGGGCTGTTTTATGCCTCTGCCAAATGATGTGTTAGCAAAATTAGCAGGACTGTCCGGTTATGATTTGATGTTGGAGATGGATGCAGTTAGCAGGAATCACGGAATCCAATTATCTCAAATTGAGTCAGAAATCGCAGCATACAAATCTGGCGCTACCAATCAAACGCCAACAGAATCAGTAGATTTCCAACCCGTTTCATACAAGGAGGAAGTCGATTTTTCTCAAGCACAAAATGTCCAAACCGGGCCACAGTATCTGGATAACCCTGAAAATTACCGGCTCAAGTATAACCCCTCCACAGAGGGAAGAGTCAACCAATCTCAGGTAAAGCAAGCAATCCTCTGCCCATCTTGCTCAGCTCCATTAGGGATTCCTGATGTAAGGCCAATCAAAGTAACATGCCCACAGTGCTTTAATGAAGCAGTATTCCATAATTAAGGAAATTAAATTCCCCAATATCTTTCAGACTGCGCCTGTCTTGCTTGAACTGCTCGAACGATTGTTGTGGTAATCCACAACACTGCAATCCACATCAATGGCTCCAACATCACGTCTCCAATGAATTGAACGGAGAATTCATAGTCGGCTCCGGTTAGAACCTCCATAGCAATTTGCAGGCCCTTGTCAAGGAAGGAATACACGACCATGCCGAATACTGCAAGTACGATTAGTCTTCCAGAAAATGATCCTTTCTGCAAGCGGAGTAGCATAAATCCGGCTGTTGATGTCAGGAAAGCAATAACAATCCATGCAAGCGCAGAGTGAATTACTCCAATCCAAACGATTGAGTAATTTGAGTCAGGTATCAACGTAAGGTATTGGTCATAACCGGTAGCTACAGCAAATATAGCACTGAAAACTGTCGCAGTCCACAACAATGACGAGAACATTGCAGCATCAGCATTTTCCCTCATCTCCATTGCGATTCTTCCAACAGTTGCTTCGATTCCTAGCCCTTTGGACAGGATAAACAATCCAAATGCCAGTGGCAATGCTCCGATAACTATGCCTCCTAAAGAATCAGGAAGCATAATCCCAAGCCCGAAAATAGCCATTATCGCTCCAAGAGGGACAAGCATCTTTCCTCTCCATTTCGGGTCTTCCAAAGCCTTAGCGATGTAATAGTAGGTGCCTTCGATACCTTTTGATTGTTTTACAATTATTTTTTGAACGTGGTCAATTCGAACTTGACTCTGAATGATTGGCAGTATAGATTCATCTTCTGCTCCATCAGTAACGAGAATCGCCTGGTCCGGTTGGAATTCAGCGACTACTTCCTCTAATTGTGCGGCTACTGCCCTATCGGACCTAACGCCGACCTTTTCGTCCCCGGTTAGAATTGCAACCTCAACTTCGTCATTTTCTCCATTTGCCTCCGCTAGGTTGTCGTGCTGATGAAGGGCTCCAAAGATTGCATTAGCATCACTTTCTTCTGGGTCCGCAATTCCCAATTTCAAGGCGGCGGTCAACACCGATTTACGGCCAACAACAGGTCCTCTAATCGCTGTTTTAATTCCGAGATCATTGTCTCGGTCAACAGTCAAAACGAGGGTTCTTGTCATTTTTCATCTCCGCCTTTGGTAGGGCTGAAACGCTTCACATTCATCAAGCATCGCTTGAATTGTTTGAAGTTGGAGTGGTTTCAAGGTTCTCTTGCAGTTTCCTCCGTCGTTGTTTTGCCCTGATGTATTTTAGTGGATGGTCCATCCAAGGTTGGTCACATAAACTATCGTCTCCAGCCTGTACTGCACAGTTGTGATTTACTTTCAACTTTGAACAACCTGAAGGAGTGTATTCTCTTTCGTAAACGTGGTTCACTTGGTATGAAGTAGTGGCTTCACTAAAATCAGGAGCATTTCTGAAAAAATCAACGGTGGCTTCTTGCGGTATTCCGATACATCTCGCTATTGATGCGAGGAACACTCTTCCAAAGTGATTTAGATTCACACCCTGTGATAATTCACCGATAGCCTTTCTCATACAAGGAGGCCAATCCTGCTCTCCTGCGCCGATTAAAGCGATGGTTTCAGCAGTTTTCGATGCAACTAAACCGCGTATCATCCCTACAGGTTCTGCAAGCCGAATCAATAGTGACTCATCCATTTTTTCCATTTTTTCAATCGCTTCAATTTTTATTTCTTCCTTTATTCTCTCACGAAGTAATCGTGCTAATTTCCTATTAGATGGATACTTATCACCTTCATCAAAAAGGGTCACCCAGCCATCGTTTATGTCGCAATTTGGCAATCTCCAACGAGAGCCTGTAATGCCAGTGCAGAGTTCGATAAAATCAGACAAACCTATTTTCCATTCTTTATCTTCATACTTTATTTCTGAAAGGTAGGTATTGGCTACAACTTCCAACATCGAATCTTTTTCTAAGATGTTTTGAGCTCTCTCCGCTTCCGCTTGAGCCCATCGCGAAATCAACCTTTCATCCTCACTCGCACCTACAACTAATCTAGCATAGTAAAACGAAAACGCCTCAAGCAATCGTCCTTCTTCGGTGTGGATGTCACCGACAGAAGCCAAACTAACCCCCTCATCACTATCAACGGAATCTACCAATCTTGAGCGAGCCCTAATTCTTGCCCTCTCCATGAAGACACCATCTAGAAGCTCGTCAATATCGATTTGATGCCTGCCAGCCAATCCGGAAATCCAACTTCTGGCTTGCGGAAGAAACGGGTATCTTGCTAGGGATACCTCGTCAACGACATCCGGAATAGCCATCGGCTTGGGCATGTGCAGAAACTCAAACAGGAGGCATTTGAACCCTCTTATTGATGAAATAGTTCATTCTCCGGAGTGTTATGCAGCCAGTGAACTCTGAACTGGTAGCAATCCAAGATGAGATTAGAGCCTCATTCAATTGGAATTTGTCAGACGATATCGATAGTGCAATGGAATTATCGAAGGTTATGAATCCAAAACCGATCATAAAATTGAATGGACACGTAGTTGTTATTGGCGCTAATGCTCCAGCAAATTATGCCCCCATCCATCCCGCTATTGTTGCCGATGGAGCCATCGGCGCAGTATCGGATTATACTAACGTGGCACTGCTTGTAAGTGATGGGGACGGATTTCCTTACCTTGAAAAAGCAATCAATGCAAATATTCCGATATGCCTCCACGCTCACGGTGATAACCGGAAACAATGGGAAAAAGTTCTTGATTTGATTGGCCCAAACTATCCAATTTTACTCACTCATCAAACTCCAAATGAGATTGAAAATATGAGTAACCCTGGAGGATTTACAGATGGCGACAGGGCGGTTTGCATAGCCTATGCTTTGGGCGCTACTTCGGTTGAATTGGTCGGATTTTCAATACGAGAGGTTGGGCCCTGGTCTGGAATCACTGATACAAAACGAAAACTAATCAAGTTGGAGTGGATGAATAAGGTGTTACAGATACTTGGCTTTGGTGATTTAGGTGAAAGGTAAAATCTACTTGTGGGTGATTGCTTTAGTGATCGTAAATACAGGATGGTTTTTCGTTAGCCAGCAAAGTGCGACCCAAGAAATTAACCGGCCTGGTGCAGATTTTTCAGAGAAACGCGACGCAAGTATCTCTTCTATCGGAAGCGATTCTTCTGAGTTCGAAATTTACCATTGTTTTGAGTCAACAAATGGTCAGGAGTTGAATGCGTCTGTGAAAGTTCAGAAAGGTTCAGTTGTGTTATATTCATGGGAAGGTACGACCAACGATGATTGCATCACTCAATCAATCGAATCATCTGACGGGGATTTAGTCGTCATAACAGAAGTCGAGGAGGGTGCTGAATCAACGGTGTCGATAGTGACTTGGCCTATGAAGTCAATTTTTGCTGTGGGAGTATTCGCATTCACAATCGGTACGGTGTTGGTTGCATATCTAGAAATTTTAGTTAAAAATACGATTAAAAATCGATTGAAAAAACAGCCTAAGAGCCAGACTGAAGACGAGCAAGACCTTGCAATTGAAACTACTGGAATCTGGCAGGCTCCAATCAAATTATGATTACAAGAAATCTGCTAAACTCATTTGCTTAGCCCTATCATTGTTGAATAAACTTTCAACGCTATCTGCTAACCACTCTACATTCTGTAGTGTGTATCGATCAACTCCGTAGGTATCGATAACGTGCTTGGTAACTTGGATATATTTTCTAACTGCGCCTTCAGTTACGGTTAGGGCTAAATTTCCATTACACATTTCTCCTTCGGCTTTCTTGACTCCGAAAGAAGCCATACCTCTACCAGTATATGACGAGGATTGTATACACTTGGACGCAAGAGGCATTCTGCGATAAGAATGACCGCATTTCAAGCAGCGAACTTTCTGCCTTGTAAACGCAACAAGGTTTCCTCGTAAATCTGGTAAAAAGTGAGACCTGATTACGGTAGAAGCAACTGTTCTGACATTTACGGCACGCAATCTCTGACCTAACGTTAGTTGCCCGTTCATTTTGTCAATCATAGTTTCAAGAGTTTTGTAGGCTGAAAGTGGTGGTCCTTCAGCCATATCTCGGGTATTATGCGTAAATCCGAGTCCTCTTACTGCAGCAGGAGTACCCAATCTTCTTTCGACAAAATCCATTTTATCCGCTAGTTTTTTTGGATGTGGTTGTGATAATGTCGCTTCATAGAACCATCTTTCATAGAACCATGCTGAATCAACATTCAAGGCCTCCTTATCAACTTCAGTGGGGTTTAATCGAGTGGTTAGAACTAGTGGTGCATCCATTTGTCCACCTCTATTGGCTGGTAGAATTTCTCTACTGAAATTTAATAATCCATCCATTAACAACATTATTGCATCTTCATCTCCGTCACAATTCCTTCTTTTTGCTGCGTGGAATAGCGGGTGCGCATATCCGCCGGAACTGTCTGAAAAGCCGATAAGTCTAGACAAAACTCCACCTGAGGTGTGAGGCGCTAATGCGCATATCAAATGGCCAACTAAATCAGTCGGCTCTTCAACGTGATAATAAGGATCCATTCCGTAATATCTTACTAGTAATTCATCGACATATTTAGCGGCCCTAACGAAATAATCCGCACCGATTTTAGAGAGTATGAAATCTTGTGGAAAGATTTCGAGTAGCTGGTCATCTCGTTCCAACTCATTGCCAAAACAATCGTGAGTATAGCCTAGATGTTTCAGTTGAGCCCATTCAACACCTACTTCCTCTGGTGTAAAGTGAGTTACTGGAACATCACTCATGTCAAATCGGATAGTACCATCTCTGAATACTGGTAGTTTGTGTTTCGCTCTGAGTATCCCCTTTGCTATGGGCTCAGGGGTTTGATTTTTACTGGATAATTTCTTCATCCCTTTGAACTGCTGAGGAATCCTATCGATGCCCAAATTTAGTCTTGCGTCCTCGAGTAAATCCTCTAGCTTAACCGTTTGAATTTCACCAAGTCTTCTGGCATTAGAAGAATCACTTGATTGTCTTATTTCGGTTTTCCCTCCACAAATTTCTCCGACCTTTTCCTGACCAAAGTCATCTATTTTTCTATGGTGGCAGTTTATCATTGGAGACTTTCTTTCACATTTGGTACAAAATCTGACTCCTACTTGGACGCGAATATCTTTTTGGAGTGCTGCATTTGGAATCAGTCTCTGATTGCCACCTTCTAAGGCAATTGGAAACAGAGAATGTACTGTAGGCTTTTCTCTTGGAGCGCTTTTTTCTGGCCGACCCATTCTACAACCTATTCTGACTGGTGCTGAATGCTCCCATCGTACACGTGATAATTTCCTGATTTGAGGTAAAATGCCGTCTACGAGGTAATCATCTTTCATTGTTTGAGCCCAGAAATATTCCTCAGCATCCCTTGGGCCAACATCTTCTATTTTATCAGAAGCCAACTGTCCTATTTGGTCTGTTTCAGCAATACCCAAACCTCGCTGCCTTGCATCTGTTTCAGCTGCAATTCGTGCTGTAGAGCGGCGTTTACGCAGGTCTTCCAACCTTACCATTTCTTCGTCTAAGATGGTTTTTGCCTTTTTTAGTTCTGTAAATCTGTGCTGAAAAATCGTAGCAGAATCTTCGATTTTAAGCGGTTTTTTCCCCTTGAACCCGAAACCAAGCCCTTCCAACATCGATTGCCACCCTTCGGTTATTACCAAATTATTACCCTCATGGTGATGGGGCAGGCCTAGAAGTAACGCAGAACCTTTAACCAAACCGTGTTGAATTAATGTCCAACCTTCGACAACCTCCTCCTCAAAAATCGAATTTAGAATTTGTATGTCTCCACCAGGTATTGAATTATAATCAATTTCTCCTATGAATTCGGGTTCCAGAACTGACATTATTTTGCAATCCCAATTTTTTACAGCATCAATAAAGATTAGATTTCCATCTCTAATAGTCGCTGTATCAATCGACTTGATTAGTCCTTCAACCCACTCAATTGGAAGGTCTTTCCACCACGGGTTGTGCGGTGATATCAAAGAAGTAGAAAATCGAATTGCAATCTCCTTTGAAGCCTTCCAATTCGGTTTTTGCTGAATTAGAAAATCTCTCCACTTTCTCCGAATTTCAAATCTTGTATGAAGGTCGATATCGTTGCTAATTGGTAAACCGGGAATCCCAATTGGGATTTCTTCTTTATCCAGCCCCATTATTTTACCAAACTCATCGATTGCCTGATTGCTATCTAAGGCATCGATAAGGTCCGCTGCCCACCAATCCGAGTTGTATCCTGCAGGAACCAAGTTCTTGTTATTCTCCATAAATTCTCCATACCCTAAGACCAATTCGCCATTATCCCAAACGATAGAAACATCATTCCGAATTTTGTTGAATTCGTCTAAGTTATCATATTTCTTGAATGCACCATTATTCAGAATAACCATCGGTCCTTCTGCTACGTCACATGGAGTGATTGCACAAGCTTTTCCCGGACGTTCGATTTTCATCTGGGTTCCGATCGTGATGAAATCATCCATTGCTGCCATGCTCACGGGGTTACAAGATCCGGCTGCAAGTCCTGAAGGCCGTGCTCTACCATATCGGAGCCTAAATCCTCCTGGTTGTAGAGGAGCTCCAAATACTGGCCTGCCAGCAATAACATCCTTCATGAATTTTTCATCCATTGGCACAAGCCTTGATTTGAATACCTTCCCAGTATTTTCCTTTTCAGAGGATTTACCTTTGTTCGCAAACGTCGAAATAAAATCCCAACCGGGTATGTTTAATCTTTCAGTGTGCTTCTGAATCTTTGGAGCCTTGAGGCACAAACCCTCTCCAATGACCAGTAGTACTCCTCCTCGAATTCTTGGTTCATCGATGTTCCTAACGCGACCATATCCTGCGCATTCTATATCTTCTGTAGACTCCCCATTTACCATTATAGGACAGGCTCTAACGATTGTATCGATTTCATTTGGAGATGGCCTATATTGTAGCCCCTTTCTGTATAATCCAAACTCTTCCTTTACACGTTCTACTTCCTCATCTGTTGGCTTGTAAGCGTCTACTCCTAACTCTATTCTTATCATGTCAGCAATGAGTACCGCAAGTGCTTGAGCAGTACCTCCTGCTGCTCGAATCGGGCCAGCGAAATGAACAGAAACAAATTGCGACCCGTCTACATTTGATAACAAACGAACTTCACTTATTCCTTCCAGAGGAGCTACAAGTACCGCTTCGGTTAGAATTGCAAGTCCAACCCTAAGCCCAACATCTATACTTTTTTGTAAACCATATCCGTTTTCCTTGAATGACCTTGCAACTTTTGCTGCCATTTTGATAGAGGTGGTTTCACGATCAAACTCTAGTAAAAAATCACGAATATCTTGTGCTACCTCAAAACCTTCCAGATGTTCAACCAGCAATTTCTCAGTTCTGCTTGCTAAGTCAGAAGCCCGCGGAATTTCAACTTCTGTTGAGAAGTCTAATCCCAACTTCTTGGCTTTAGCCGCTATTTGATATGCTTCTTCAGTCCTTTCATCCAACCAACGTTCATAGTTCTCTATTTCGCTTTGAATTCGTTCGATATCGACACCGAGAAGAGGATTGTAAAGTCCCACCTCGCCTTCACTCGACATCGCTATCCATTCGGGGTTCTGCCGGTGGCTCTTAAGCCCTACCTCTACAATCGCTACCCATTGAAAAGGTTCATTCGCTTCAAATAAATGGCTCACAATATGTCA
>CAZGJD010000006.1:0-27491 GCA_964526385.1 uncultured Candidatus Poseidoniales archaeon
CTTCTTCAAATCGGGTCATGCCCATTCGGTCATCATCATCCTCAAGCCAGATTAGTGAAATCCTGTGTCCAAGCCAATTTGAAAAGACGTTTTGAGGAATTTTTGGAAGTAGTTCCGCTAGTACTGTTTCCACGTCCATGTACAACCCAAGGGAGACTAATTGAGAAGCCTTATGATGGAATTGTAGGTCGGCGAGTCGTTACAAGTAGCAAATGGGCGTTTAGATCAGTTGGAAGATCGCTTGAGTGGCACTCAAGAGGCCGGGGGTTCAAATCCCCCAACGTCCACTTATTCTTTAGAGAGAGATTGAATCCGTTTTCTTTCAAGTCTAGCATTGTAAGCAAGTTCAGCTTTTGGTATGATGAACTCCGCTTGGAATTTGGAGGAAATTATGCTTATTAGATACCAGCCAATTGAGAGAACTGGTGTAACGGCTATCATCGTCAAAGCAAACCACATGTACAAATTTCCTTGTGTAGCAGTATAGGCCCAATATCCTATTGAGAGAAGTGAGAAAATTAGCCACCATCGTGCAGCGTAACTAGGAGTTGACATCCCTTTGTGGTCTTTTCTAGGAGCAAAAAGCCAACTCAGAGCGCTCATATGTAAGGAAAAACGGGATCAGTATTTGAATAACGGTTTAACGCTTAATCACTTACAAAGCCTTTCCAATTTCTCATATAATCTATGAATATTGGACTTAGGTCTGCATCCTTTAATTCACGTTCTGAGAATGGAGGACGTTTTGGGTCATATGATTGATCATGTAGGTTCTTTGCCCAGTCTGGATGAGCTATAGCGACACGTGCAACACCAACAAAATCAGCACCTTGTGACATCAACCACCTAGCGTCTGCACTACTCCAAACAGAGCCAGTCGATGCATATGCGATGTTTTCGGGTACATGCTTTTTGAATAATTTTGTCAGGTTTTCTCCTTCTCCAATATCTTCGAAAACATCCCAACATGAAAGGTGGAATATGTCAATTCCCATATCGCATATCATCCTTGTAACCTGTATGCTATCATCCATTTCGATGCCGATTGCATTAATGATTGGGGAAATTCTAACTGAAATTAAAAAATCATCACGGACAACTGTTCTTACAGATTCTATTATTTCACGTAAAAACCTGAACCTATTTTCTATTGAACCACCATACTCATCCTTTCTTTGATTTGTTTTTTTTCCAAGAAATTGAGAAATTAAGTAGGAATGGGCACCGTGAATTTCAACACCATCAAAGCCTGCTAATTCGCATCTTTTTGCAGCTTTTGCAAAATCTGCTACCAATTGTTTAATCTCTAAAATATTCAACTCTCTAGCAGTAATTTTACCTTGCTCATTTCTGATCTCACTTGGACATACGGGTATATCGCCAATTAACTCAGGAGGGGATTTCATACCACCATGGAAAATTTGGACTAAGCTAATTGCGCCATTTTCTCTTAATTTGTTTGCTAAATCACGTAATCCGGGGATATGTGAGTCATTCCAAACGCCCATCTCACCAAACCAACCTTGTCCATTTTCAGAAACATGAGAGGCTGCGGTCGTTATTATTCCAAAACCATCTTTTGCACGTCGGCTTAACCAAGTAATTTCATCGTCGGATAAATTACCATCATCAAAAGATTGTTTATTTGTCATTGCAGCCAATAGAGAACGATTTTTACATACGCTTCCGCTTCTTCTGAAAACATACTCAGACGAAGGCAACATAATACACCCTGCAGGGTTCCGTTTTTCAGATGTTGCCCGTATTTCATCTCAATGAGAGAAATTGGACTTTGTTGACATTCTCGATAGAAATGATTTGCGATCTAATTTCTTCAAGATTGGTCTGGGGTACATCAGAATTTATCCTAATATCGACTTCTATTCCATCATATAATACATGCAAAGTGATGAACTCTAAATCAGCGGGATTATGATTAGATGACCATATCTGTTTGATTTTCGCTTCCACATCTGAACAATCAGGTAATTCAGGATTTACGTGTTCATCATCTTCAGGGTCTATGTGAACGGTCAATTCCTTTAAGCCCGGGACGACATTTCCAACCCTCTTGATTATTCTATGAGCAATTTCGTGACCTTGTGTGACCGACAGGTAAGGATTTACTTGGGCGTGGGTTTCAGCGAAAATTTCTCCACCAATTGTCTTTGTGCGAAGCAGGTGCATATCTACTACTCCATCCGTTTCACGAATTGTCTTTTCAATTAGATTGTATGTTTCAGAATCTACTCCAGCTTCACTAATTTCAAGTAATGATTCATAAACAATCTTCATACCAATTCTGGTTAGCATGAATGATACTATCAACGCAGCAGCGAGGTCACCAACGCTGTATCCTAATTCGGAAACCAAGAGTCCTGCAAACACAACAAGCGACGATAAAGCATCAGTTCTGTGATGCACAGCATTTGCTTGGATTAACTGATGATTGTGTTTTACGCCTGCCTTGTTAGTGTACTGAAAAAGAATTTCTTTAGTGACTATGGAGATACCTGCAACGATTAGCGCAGTTCTTCCGGGGTTTGCCCAAGTATCACTTTCTTGAATCCTTTGAACTATTTCCCAACCTAGTCCAAGTCCTGTCAAAATTATTAGTAAACCAACAATCATTGTCGCTATAGTTTCGTACCTTCTGTGACCGTACTGATGATTCTCATCGGCTTCTCTAGAACCAAGAAGTATTGCGATGTAGACAACAAAATCTGAGATCAAATCTGCAAATGAATGAACTGCATCCGCAATCAATGAAGCACTGCTCGTAACTACACCAATAACCGCCTTGATTCCTGCGAGAATAATATTGACAAGAGCACCAACAACGGTAACTCTTCTCGCAACATAGTCTCGTTCGGACATGTTTAACCCTACAACTCAATATTTTTTGAACATGTGTGAGTAGTGATAAGAATAAGTAAGCGTTATGTCATAATCCCACATAGGAGTATTGTGTCTGCTAAAGTTTGGGCTACTTTTGCGGCCATCGTCTTGATGTGCCTGATGCCATATCAAACAGTAGATTTGACATATCTTGAATCAGATTCGTTGGATAAACTGAGCGGTACAGAAACACCAGATATACTCCTAATGGGGAATAGTTACGTTGCTTCAAATTCGCTCGATGCTTTGGTAGATGGTGTAATGAGTGCGGCGTCTACCAACTCTAATGTTTCTTCATTAACAAGCGGTGGAATGCGTCTCTCACAACACTGGAACAATGTTCAATCAGTAGGCCACCAGTGGAATACTACACTAAACAATGGAAATTGGGATTGGGTCGTTCTTCAAGACCAGAGTCAAATTCCTGGTTTCCCAAGAAGCCAATCTGAATGGATTGCGAGCAAGGATGGAGCTGTCAAACTTGCAGAAGTTATCGAAGATAATGGAGCAGAAACTGTACTAATGATGACTTGGGGTAGAAGAGATGGAGACAGCACTAACTCCTTGAGGTTCCCCGATTTCTCTACAATGCAAAATGAGTTAGCAAGTGGTTACTTAGATTACAGAGATAATATTTCTTCCAATGGAGGGAATGCATGGGTTGCTCCGGTTGGACTTGCTTTCGAGCACATACATGATAAGATAGTAGCCGAAGGTGGAACGCCTTCCAACTCTGGAAACACGTTTTATGACCTCTATACAGGTGATGGAAGTCATCCATCAGTTTCGGGTTCATACCTTGCAGCACTTGTAATCTATGCGACCTTGACTGGAGAAAACCCCGTAGGGATTCCGCATTCAACCAGCCTCTCAAATGCTCTCGTTCTTGAATTGCAACAAGCCGCTGCTGCAACCGTATTTAACGAAACCAGTCACCTGATTTATCCTTGGCAAACAAATACACAAGTGTCCTCCACACAAACGACCCTAGCATATGAGTGGTTGGCGCAACACGGAGCTGGCCAGGATTATGAAATTACAGACATCGTTGTAGATTCCTACGGTGATTTGTTCGCAATAGGTAAGACTGAACCATTAAGTGTAAACTCAACATATGGGTCATGTGAATTCACAAAAAGCATGGTATTTTTTGTTATGAAACTTCAGTCAACAGGTCAATGCCTGTGGATTTCTGATGTGACAGTTTCTAATTCAGGGAACATGGCATCTAGTAGCAATTTAACCTCGATAGATATCGACAGTAACGGAAATATCTTTGTGACAGGATTTGTTATGGGAGCAGGAAACGGTCAAAGCAAAACATTCGAATTCGAATCTTCGATAACTTACAAGCCCCCTAACAACCCTGTAGCAAACGGATTTGTTGGAAAAATTGACTCTACCGGGGTTTGGCAATGGGTCTCAGTAGTGGGTAATGATGGAATTGAAGTTACAAGTGTTGCATTAAATTCACTAGATCAAATATTCATATCGGGATACATGACCACTGCCGATTTTGTTTCCGACGGGTTTGGACAATACAAACCATTCATTTCAAAAATTTCTCAAACCGGCTCGACAGATTGGACAAATTACGTTGAAGCCGGTGACGATGGTTCTGCTTGTTATTCAACAACAAATAGCAATAATAATATGAAATTTACCGATATAGCAATTAATTCCCTAGATGATATAATTGTTACAGGTTTCATGTACAACTATGAAAATCCAAGTTACTGTACATCATATGATTTTGATAATATCAACATTTATGTGAACAAATCCGAACTGCATAATAAATACACAACATTGATTGCACAAATCGACAGTTCCGGCAATTGGGATTGGGCAAAAACTTGGGACTACGCGAGTGGAACAAACAAAGGCTACGATGTTACATTGGATAACAGTGACAATGTAATAATTTCAGGCTCTGGATATAGTGAAATTATCGCAAGTACCACTTACGTAGATTCTGGTGGTTCTGAAAATGGATTTGTCGCTAAAGCCGATAGCAATGGAAATTGGATTTGGATTCAAGGTGTTGTGTGTAATTGTAGAACAAATGTTTACGCCGTTGCATCGGATTCATCCAACGACATTTGGTTTGCTGGAACTTATTCTTCCACATTCAACATAGGAAGTATATCTCTTAACACAATGTCAGGCGCAAGAGATGCATTCGTTGCTAAATTTGCTTCAAATGGAACTTCTATTTTTGCGATTGGTGGAGGTACAACAGGAAATGATGACTCATCAGGATTTGCAATTCACCCTAATGATGGTGCATATTTAGCGGGTATTGTAGGGGGTCCAACATCGACATTTGGCTCGCATTACGCACAAAACAGCGGAGGTAAAGACTGGTTCATAACAAAATTGACCAGAGATTATGACGGCGACTTACAACCTGATGCAATTGATGATGATGATGATGGAGACTTCATCATTGATATCTTAGACCAATGCAAGTTTTCTCCATTGGGGTTCGAATCAGTTACTGCACTGGACCATGATTCTGATGGTTGCAGAGATTCAGATGAAGACGATGATGACGACAATGATGGACTATTCGATGATGTAGATTCATGCTCCAAAGGTATGACTGGATGGACATCAACAAATTTGACTGACCTCGATGGAGATGGTTGTTTTGATGCTCTTGAGGATTACGATGATGACGCAGATGGCTACGAAGATTTCGAGGATTTCTGTCCTAGAACTCCAGGAAATTCCACCTTTGAGTATGAAAGAGGTTGTCCAGACAAGGACGGAGACGGTAGGCCCGACATTCTCGATGCATTTCCAAATGACCCATCTGAGTGGGAAGATTCAGACAATGATGGGTACGGAAACAATATCGATATTTTCCCGATGGATGCTACACAGAACAAAGACACAGATGGAGACGGATATGGTGATTTTACCTACGGAAACGGCGGTGATGCTTGCCCAACAGTTCCAGGCACCTCAACAATCGACCGCAGGGGTTGTATCGATAGCGATGGAGACGGGTACAGTGACGAAGGTGATGACTTCCCTAACGACCCTGATGAATACCTAGATACCGATGGAGACGGTATTCCTGACCACGCTGATGCATTTCCATTTGACCCTACCCAACAATCAGACAGAGATCGCGATGGGTATGGAGACAATGCAAATGGAAACCTTGGCGATGTATTTCCTGACGACCCCACGAAACATTTCGATTCTGATAGAGATGGATATGATGATTCAAGTGATGCATTCCCATTTGACCCAACACAATGGGAGGATGCCGATGGTGACGGCATGGGTGACAATAAAATGGGGATAGGTGCTGATAAATTCCCTAATGACCCAACACAATGGGGAGATATTGACGGTGACGGCTACGGGGACAATCAAAATGGAACAAACCCTGATGCATTCCCAACAGATGCAACTCAATGGTCCGACGCCGACGGTGATGGATATGGAGACAACCCGTCCGGCAGACTCTATGATCAATTCCCATTAAATCCAACACAGTGGATTGATGAGGATGGTGATGGCATTGGAGATAACCAATCAGGTACGGATGCTGATCCGTATCTAAACGACTTAGACAATGATGGCTACAACGATACAATCGATATTTTGCCTAGGTTTGCTTCCCCTGGTGATTTGGATGCTGATGGATGCATGGATGAAGTTGATGCATTCATGGACAATCCCCTAGAGTGCCTAGACACTGATGGAGATGGCATTGGAGACAATGCTGATGCTGATGATGATAACGATGAGTGGACTGATGCGGATGAAATTCGAGCTGGAACTGACCCGCTTGACCCGAATGATACCCCTATCGATAGTTTCGAGATTGTTATCCCTGGAACTCAGATTGGTCTAGGTGCATGGGACTTAATTGGTATCTTTGGTGGCGTGCCAATATTCACTTGGCTTGCATTTGGTTTTGTGACCAGAAACAAGCGATGTGCTCGATTTGAAGATGAATTAAGCAAAGCACAATCACGGCAAGAATTAGAAGAAATCGCTCTGAGGTGGGAGTTTAGTTTGATGCTGAGGTTGCTTGGACCCCATCAAGGAATAAGATTGGAAAGAATTCGTTCTGAATTAGACGACGAATTTGAAAATGCAGAGAATATGTTGGTTTCACAGGAAATCACACCGATGACGTCTGTTGACCAGACACCATTGGTAGAAGAATTCCAAAAAGAGACTCCATCAGAGTTCACAAAGCCTTCTGTTGATTCAAAACCTGACCAAATCGATGAATTCGGATACCAATGGATTAAGCATAACGGTGAAAATTATTATCGAGGTTCAGACGATGACGACTGGAATAAATTGGAAGAATAATCAATGATTATTTCTGCTCTTTCGCTTGTTATCTCCACCTCTGCCTCTACTTCTTCCTGGCCCTTTTGGTGGCCTCTTATTCCTGTCGAATTTTTGTTTTCGTGGTTTAGAATGATTGTTATTTTGATTACCACCCCTGCCTGAATCATTCTTTTTCCAATTACGTTTCCCGAAATGCCTTCTATCCGAATCGGTTTTCGAACTTGAATTTCTTCCTGACCTGTCTTTTCTTCTTCTGTTCATAGACCTCGGAGGCGAAATATAAGAGATATCCTCGTGTAATGTGAGATCATTAAATTCAGGAGGTTTGAATTTGATATTCAATCCAACGTGTTTTTGTATGGTTGACCACTGTTTTTTCTGGGGATTTTGAACCAGAGAAATAACGTTTCCAGAACTTCCTGCCCTTGCTGTTCTACCTGAACGATGTTTGTACGCATTACCATTTTCAGGAGGGTCAAAATGAACAACACAGTACACTCCCTCAACATCCAGCCCTCTTGCAGCGACATCTGTAGCTACTATTGCATGACAGCGTTCTTCGGAAAATTCTTCAACTGCTCTTGCTCTTTGGCGTTGAGCGAGACCACCGTGAATAATTGATACTCTTAGGCCTTCGACTTGTAATTCTTCTGCGACTCTTTCCACTCCTGCTCTTGTTCTGCAAAAAATGAATGCTCTTCCTGATTTTCTGACCGCTTCTGCAGTTATTTTACTCTTCATAGAATTTGGAATCAACCAGAAATGATGGTCCATTTCAGTAAGTGAAACATCTTCCTTTCCTACGCTAATAATGACTGGGTCGTTTTGATAATTATCTCTAATGTGAGATATATCAAACTCGTCAAGCGTAGCGCTGAATAACGCAGTTTGTCTGTTGGGGTTACACTGTTCAAGTATCTCGCAAACAGCGTCCGTAAAACCCATATCAGACATTCTGTCTGCTTCGTCTAAAATTACAAACTCAACTTCGCTCAAATCAATGTGACCCTGTTCGATATGGTCAAGAAGACGGCCTGGGCAAGCAACAACTGAGTCAACTCCTTTGTCCAATTTTCTGATTTGCTTATTGTATGAAACACCACCATAAATCGACATCATGCGGAGATTTTGTGACCAAGCGAGCGGGTCTAGCACCTGAAATATTTGTTCTGCCAATTCCCTTGTAGGGGTTAGAATCAGAGATTTTGGCCGATTCGGCTTGGCCCTTGTGAGATGTTCTATCATAGGTATACCAAAAGCCAATGTCTTTCCGCTTCCAGTTGGTGCCCTACAACAAATATCATGCTTGAGAATCATATCAGGTATGGTCTCCCTTTGCACCTCAAAAGGTTCCTCAAAACCTGCCCTTCGCAATTCTTTGCACATCTGGGGGCTAATTCCCAAATCGGAGAAGTTAACACCCAACTATAGACCTCATTTCCAACGCCAGAACCCTTTACTATTAACCATACCCTATGTTTTAACAAGAATACACCTATCAAGCGATTAAACAATCAAAGTCGAAGACATGATTCAATAAAGTAAAACATCAACCTCCTGCTATGCAGAGGGCTATTTTGGGGGGAGGTTGCTTTTGGTGTGTTGAAGGCGCATATAAGCACATTCAGGGGATTGAATCATCTTTACCGGGTTACGCAGGAGGCCATGACCCTAATCCGAACTACAACACAGTTTGTAGCGGGGTTACGGGACACGCTGAGGTCGTTGAAGTCATATTTGATGAGGCAATAATCAACTTTGAAACAATTCTTGACGTTTTTTTCACCGTTCATGACCCAACTCAATTAAACAGACAAGGAAACGATATCGGAACACAATACAGGTCTGTGATTTTCTACATCGATGACGAGCAGAAGCAAATTGCGGAGCAAAAAATAAACTATTTTCAGCAATACTTTGATGATGATATAGTTACAGAAATCTCACCATTATCCAATTACCACGAGGCTGAAAAGTATCATCATGACTACTTTGCTCTAAATCCAGGAAATGGATATTGTCAGATGGTTGTTGCGCCAAAATTGAGTAAGGTAAGGCAAAAGTTCTCCAACCTTTACTAACGGTCAATATTTTGAGCCGGAACCCTTCGCATGGTTCATGGTGAACAATATTGTCAAGCCACCAACGCCTGTAAATGAACCAATTCTATCCTACGCCCCTGGAAGTGTTGAGAGGGCTGAATTGAAGGCTGAACTAACAAAACAAGAAAGCGAAATCATTGAAATTCCATGCATCATTAACGGTGAGGAAATATTCACTGGAGACATCGTTGAGCAAGTAATGCCACACGACCACAGTCACGTTATAGCAAAAGTGCACATGGCTGGAGAAAAGGAAGTAAGAGCCGCAATCAACGCTTCGATGGAAGCCCATGAAATGTGGTCAAATATGGCTTGGGAAGCAAGATGTGCCATTTTCTTGAAAGCGAGTGAACTCCTTGCAGGACCTAGAAGAGCTGAAATTAATGCGTCAACAATGCTTAATCAATCAAAAACTTGTCACCAAGCAGAAATTGATTCTGCTTGTGAGTTGATTGATTTTTGGAGATTCAATACCGATTATTGTAGACAAATCTACGAAGATTTACAACCTCCTGTTTCCCCATCAAGTATGTGGAATTCAAGTGAAGTAAGACCTTTAGAAGGATTCGTATTCAGCGTAACTCCGTTTAATTTCAGTAGTATTGCAGCTAACTTGCCATCCAGTGCCGCCATAATGGGAAATACAGGGGTTTGGAAGCCATCACGGAATTCATACGTTTCTAATTACAAGCTGATGAAATTGATGATGGACGCAGGATTACCTCCTGGTGTAATTAATTTCATACCGGGAAAAGCAAGTTTGGTTGGAGATATTTGTATGTCTCATAAGGACTTAGCAGGGGTTCACTTTACAGGTTCAACTTCCGTTTTCAGGAAAATCTGGAAAGACATTGCAAACAACCTCGAAAACATGGTTTCATATCCAAGAATTGTTGGAGAAACCGGCGGAAAAGATTTCATCGTAGCGCACCCAGACTGTGACCAAAAGGGATTAATTGTTGCATTACTAAGGGGGGCATTTGAATTCCAGGGCCAGAAATGTAGCGCTGCAAGCAGAGCATATATCCCACAAAGCGTTTGGAATTCAATCAAGGACGAGTATTGCTCAGAAGTCGGTAAAATAAAGATGGGTGACCCACGAGATTTCTCAAACTTCATGTCAGCGGTTATCGACAGGAAGTCATTTGACAACATCACTGGATACATTGACAGGGCAAAGGAAGATCCTGGTTGTGAAATTGTAACAGGCGGAAATTATGATGATAGTGTTGGTTATTTCGTTGAACCTACTACTATCGTTTGTCAGGACTCAAGATATGAAAGCATGGCGGAAGAAATTTTCGGCCCAGTATTATCGATTCACATTTATCCAGATGATGAATTTGACAGGATACTAGATATTTGTAACACAACTTCTGAATACGCATTAACTGGCTCCATATTTGCGACAGATAGGAGAAATATCGAGAAAGCACTCTCCAGATTGCGCTATAGCGCAGGAAATTTCTACATAAACGACAAGCCCACTGGTGCTGTCGTTGGCCAACAGCCATTTGGTGGAGCGAGAGGAAGCGGAACTAATGATAAGGCAGGAAGTCCACTAAACCTATTGAGATGGGTAAGTCCGAGGTCAATAAAGGAAACTTTTGCGCCACCGCACGATTGGAAATACAGTTTCTTGCAAGATTAATTTTCTACTAGCAAAATTTTCCAGAAAAATAGGACACACATTCATTTACCGTGGCCTGTGTGAATTGCAATATGCCTGTAGATGCGGATGAAGCATTGGAGAGGGCTACCTTAGTCAGGAGTGACCCCTCCCTTAGAGGTGTAACAAGGCGCAAAGCCGGAGAAATAGAAGGCAAGGCTGTATGGGAGTATCTCGACCATACAGGAGAATTAATCGAGGAAACAGAAATTACAGACAGGTGGAACGCATTAGGTATTCCACCCGCATGGGAAGATGTTTGGATTTGCCTTAACGCAAGAGGGCATATACAAGCAACTGGTAGGGATTCTAAAGGTAGAATTCAATATCGCTATCACGATGAGTGGACAAAAATAACTGCGGAAATGAAATATGATGATGTTGTTTATTTTGCATCGCAATTACCCCGTCTTCGTAGACAGGTTTCGAGAGATTTACAAAATAGTGAAATGACGCTAAATACCGTTTCCGCACTGGTTGTTAAACTGATAGACCTCTACAACATCAGAGTAGGCTCAGATGAATATGCAAAGTCAAATGAGTCATATGGGCTTACGACACTAAAATCAATGCACTTGAAGACAGTCCGTGGGGAAAGAGCTGAAGGTCGTCACGACGCAATCTTCGAGTTCACAGGGAAATCAGGAAAGGATTGGGAGATAAAAATTGAGGATGACCATCTTGTGGACCTTATTCTGAAGACTAAGAAACTTGGAAGTAGAGATGATGATTTGTTTATGTATATCTCAGAGGCTGGAAATGAAGTTGATCTGAAGGCTGAGCATATTAATCAGTACATCCGGGCATCAAGCGGAATGGGTTTTACTGCAAAAAATTTCAGAACTTGGGCTGCATCATCTCGTTGTGCTGAGAGACTGGCATTCTTGTCAAGAGAACAAACTGAAGAAGAGATGAAAATATGGATATCCTCGAACCCCGTGGTTGATTCTATAGAAAAAATTTGGTCGGAGGGTGACTGGTTTCCAGCCACAACTGAAACTGCAAAAACCAAGGTACTCTTAGCAATAATAGATACGGTTGCATCAGACCTTGGGAATACTAGAGCGGTCTGTCGCTCATCATACATTCACCCGTATATTATAGAATCATATCTAAACGATGAACTTCTTGAAGACTGGAATAGTTTCAATGAAATGAAGGCAATACCAAATTTGAGTAAAGGTGAAAGCACTACGCTTAGAATATTGAAAAAGTTACAAGCTAAATGATACCGAATGGTTCATTGCTTGAACTCTTGAGGGAAAACCCCTGCGATGATGAGCGCGATTGAGCGGACTGCTGTTTCAGTGACGATTGATGGGCGAACTGAGCGGGGACCTTGATCTCATACATAACATTGAGAAACGAGTACTATTTGTTCAAAACAATGCAGGCAGTGGTGGCTCCTCTTTCACCTCCTCCACCCGGCTTGGTAATAGCTAGCAAATCATCTCCCTGGAGCATAATTTGGAAAATGCTTGGTGTTGTAATTCTATTGTACATCATAGCTCAAGCATTTGTTGGGGTTGTCTTCGGATTTTTCATAGGAGACGCATTTACTTCAATTTTCTCAATGTTTTGCCTAGTACCTCTACTGGCGGTTTTTGGATATATCAGAAGACCTAAGTTAACCCATATCATACTTGCAGTTCCAGACCCATCGGGGAATACATCACATCAGCTTCCTAATGCTAGAGTTCTGAAAACTCCGGTTCCAACAAGGTTTTCACATCATTTGATAATTGATTCTCCTCCGTTAGAAATGCCACGAAGTTCTTCGATTTGGTTGATATTTGCAATAACTATCACCATCTCATTTTGTGGCTTGCTACCGATGATGATTTTTTCAGACCCATTGTGGGTCCTGCTCGCATTCTTTGTAGGAATACCTGCATGGTTACTTGGATTTTCATTGCCCGTTCACGCATGGTGGTCTTTCTCGAATAGACATTTCCAACTCATCACGAAGCGAAGGGATGGTGAAAGCATGTTGATTGCAGGAATGTTATCCACGCTACCTGCAATTGTAATCAATTCTTTACTATTTCCACTACTACTGATTTTTATCGGAATTGAATCAATAGACCCAGGATCTCTCGGAGAATTCCTAATTCTAGCTGTAAGCGCACCAGTAGGTGAAGAATTATGTAAGGCCGCCTTCGTTTTGAGCCTCTACAAATTAATCGATTCGCCAAAAAGAGGATTCCAAATTGGCTTTTCAGTTGGACTCGGATTCGCATTACTTGAAAATCTTCAATACATCTTGGTGTCTTTTGGTGCATTAGAATACTCAGCTATTTCTTTCTCGTTTACTGCAATCGTTAGAGGAATTGGTTCAATTCCAGGCCATGCATTCTGGACAGGGATATCAGGTGTTTCTATTGGATGGTATCTCTGCAGAGTGAGAGGGACAAATCTTGATGGCAATCCAAATGAAGCAAGCAATTGGATGGTGTATGACCCTAATACTGGCATGGTAATCAGCGAAAAAGAGAAATCTTCATTCATGAGCCACACGATTAGCAACTGGCTAGATAAACCAATAGCAAGAACGTGGTCATTGCCAAAAAATCCGATTGTAGGTATATCGATTGCAATTATTGGCCACTCTTTCTGGAATGGAAGCAGTTGGTTTGTTTCATACATTTTCAGAGACTTTGATCCCATATTCGGATTGATAGCGACTCTTTTGTGGATTTTAGTGCTAATCGGTGGATTATGGTACATTGGAAAAGAGATTTTATCATCGGTAAAGCATCTACCATCGTAGAATTGGTATATTTCCCTAGTTTCCTACTCAAATCATATATGTCAAATTACATCAGAAAAGGTTAGTCACGTAAGTGAAGGTGAGATTATGGTTGATATAATGCAACCTGGATTGACCGAAGGAAACCTCGTTGTAACCTTTGGAATTGTCTTATTTCTAACCATTATATCTGAAAAATTCAAGGTTTTAGACAGGCTTGGGATTTATGCAGCCGCTACCTTGGGTTTGATAGTTGGAGGTTTGGGACACTGGACTTGGTTAATCATTCTCTTAGGATTCTTAGCAACAGCTCATAAAGCGACAAAATGGCGATTTGATGAAAAAGCGAGTAAAGGCCTGTGTGAATCAGTTGATGGACATAGGAGTTGGGGTAATGTCGTAGCAAATGGAGGACTGCCTGGTTTAATTGCGATTTTATCATTTATCTTAGATGACCATGAAAATGGAATTTGGATATTTTCTGCGGCTGTAGCCGTTGCGGCATCTGACACATTTGCGTCAGAAATTGGATGTCTAGATGATAGAGTTCGCATGATTACAACGTTCAAAAGATGTGAAGCCGGTGTTAACGGTGGATTTTCTCCTAACGGTCAACTTGCAGCGGCAGCGGGTGCAATTGTAATCGCAATCCTGACCTTTGTAGCAGAACCAGATCTCAAATTAGCCGGAATGGTGGCATTGCTTGGCTGGCTTGGATGCCAAGTGGATAGTTTATTAGGAGCTTTACTTGAGAATCGTGGGCTCATGACGAAGGGTACTGTTAACGCCGCAGCGATAACCTCTGGAATTTTGATAATGTGGCTTTATTTGGGACGCCCACATCTATGATGTGGTTTCATCAACTTGAAATGCTTCGGTGAATACATGCAGGGAAAATGGATAGTGATAATTTCTCTAATCCTATTGACCTTGCCTACCTCTCATAGTCTGATTTTCCCAGCCGATGCCGCTGATGAAATTTATGAACCGGGGTTCGTTGAGTGGGAATTGAATAAAAACAATCGCATATACATTTCAGGTACAGAAAATGACGTGAATTTGACAAGAGATTACCAAGCAGCATCTATGGGAAATGTGATTATTCGCTCACTACAACCTGCGTCTATTGGCCCAATTTCATTACCTCCCCTTGAAATGGGCTTCAGTGGAACATTCAACATCTCAACCTATGTTTCTGCATGGGTACAGGCAGGAACTGGTTTACCTTTGGCCCAATGTCGAACTCAGAACCCCGTAAACATAGACGTAACAGTACAGATTGGAGGTTATACATACTTCGGCCAAGCGCAGGAATTTGTATACGAATCATCTGCTGATGCACACAACATGTCTACTCAAATTGAAATGGCAAATATAACCGCTCTACCGGGAGATGTGATCTCTTATTCAATGCAAGCTTCGACCAACTGCCCATACAATATCAACCTTGAATGGGGAGGGACTGGAGTCTTTAGCGGCGGAATTATACTTGAAGGCGACTTGTTTGCCCCTGAAGTTGAAGTGACTGTTGATGACGCCAAAATTGCACATATTCAGTTCATTGCATCACTTCCTTGGGGATTTGCTGACCTCGACCAAGATTATACTTCTATGAACATATACGGGCCAGTACCACCTGATGAAAAACGAGTTTTTGATGAAGATATGAGACCTGAAGGTTTTACGGCTACAAGCGAGTACATCGATAGAATTGATGATTGGGGAAGGCCGTCGAAAGTATTCACTGGAAAAGTTCCGCTACCAGAAGGAGACAATGTTCTAATCGTTTGTCTGAAAACTGTCGACAGTCAGAACCTGAATTCACCATGCGACCATGAGGGTATAATCCGGTTCGAAGTACCGGGGGATGAGGAGCCATTTGCATCCTCTTTCGTATGGTTATCGATTTCAGGGTTTTTGGCAGTAATTGCATATCTATATTTCTTGATTAGGCAGGGTATCCTCCTGCCCCTACCAATGATCGGAGCATTGGGACTTTTTGCCATTCTGATGCTACCAATGGCTGCAAGCATCCCGGATTTAGGTGGGGAACAAATAGTCGAGGATGACGCAAGAGCTCCGTCTTTTATACTTCAACAACTCGGAAATAAATCGGTCTCTCTTGATGATTTACTCGATGGAAAAGATGCAGTAATTATCGGTATTACTCTCCCCGCTTCGATTAATGCAGTTGACCAATCGAACCAAATGCAAAATGCTGTCGACAGATTAGATGGTTCGGTAAGTGCTGTTCAAATTGTGACTGGAGAAAATACCAGATTAGATGACCTAGAGACTATTGCAGCAATTACAAACTCTTCTTGGCCTGTATTGATGGATGACGGTGAGAGTAGGTTTGCAAAGAGAATGCCTCATGGCGTAGCAGATTCAATTGTAATAATTGACAAATCAGGACACATAACGTACTCTTCAGCCGGCTCTGCAAGTTCTGAGGACTTAATCGAAGCGGTAGAGAATATTGGCTTGGGAGGTCAACAATCAATCTGGTCTATTCTCGGATTATTGTGGGGACCGGGGTTAGCAATGTTACTTGTGGCACTACCAAGAAAACCTGTAGAAAGGCCCGAGGAGGCTCTTATGCCAGGGTCTCTTTGGGGCAGTATAGCAATAGCCGGAGGCCTAGGTTTCCTACTTGTCAATATAACCAGTTTGATTTTGGCATTCACACCAATTGATAATGATGTAAGAACATGGTTTGATATCGCGCTAATCGTGTGGTTTATTTCAGCCGCAATAAGAGCATCTCTAATCGGTACTCCGAATGAAATTTCTTTGCTAGCTAACATTCTCCACAACAGATATTCCAAACAATTTAGAAATTGGAGAGAAATTGAAGATGTAGAACGTGATTTGCTAATTGGATTCTGGATGGGTTGGTTCATCTGGTTTGCTAATCCAGCATTGCTTTCGCAAGGAGTAGCAGCAGTAATTCTAACTGGGGGTCTGAACTATCTAATGGGAGTTTTATTCCTAATAATGTACATATTAGTAGCTGGAATTTTGACCCTTTGTATTAGATTTATTGCCTCTTGGGGAGGCCCTCTCTCAAGGGCGTTCGGTTCTTTTGGTTCTGGACCATTCGGTGAAGCATTGGGTTGGGCAATGATACCTGTTGCTCTTTGGGTGTTGGCAGATACAATTATTCACGCGATGAATATTGGATTATTTTGATCAATTGAATAACAGACATTCATAATCTATTGACGAAACATCATAATCATGCCTGAAGGCCCTGAAATTCATCGAGCGGCTGACAAGGTTCGTAAAGCGTTGGAAGGAAAAGTAATCGAAGACATCGAAATTACTCTTCCACAATTTGAAAGTTGGCGGCCTAAGTTGTTAGGAAAAACCGTGAACAAAGTCGAAGCACAAGGCAAAGCTTTGCTGATTTATTTTGATGAAATAGTGATTTACAGCCACAACCAACTATATGGTAGGTGGACGGTCAACTTGCGTAAAACTGCACCTAGAAAGTGGAATAGAAGCCTGAGGATTTCTTATTCCACAGAAAAACACACCTGTCGTTTATGGTCGGCTACAGACATTTTATTCTTGGAAGATTGGGAACTTAGTGGCCACCCTTACCTTATGAAATTAGGTCCGGACATCGTTAATTCAGAAACAACACACGAACAAATGCTTAACCATCTAAATCTGGAAAGGTTTCAAAGGAGAAAACTCAAGACATTATTACTCGATCAGGGATTTTTTTCAGGGGTTGGAAATTATCTGCGCAGTGAAATATTATTCACTGCAGGACTGCATCCAGACCGCACAGTTGCCTCCCTAAACGAAGGCGAGAGAATTGAACTTGTCAAACAGACACTATTCCTTGCAAAGCAGTCCTACGAAGTCCCGGGTATCACCGTCGACCTTGAATTGTATCAAAAGCTACGTGACCAAGGAGAATCAAGGAGTTGGTCTAGACATTGGGTTTTCACTAGAAATGAGCGCCCTTGTCATCAATGTGGAGATTTGATTATTCACACACGACCAGGTGGAAGGAGGTTGGATTATTGCCCATCCTGTCAAATCTAATCTAAATTTATAACTTTTCAGATTTAATATTCAATCGATAGAGCCGTGATTGAAGGGACACCTTCCGGATGGATTTTTTGCAGGAGTTCCATGCCCCATTTCTGAATCCTCTTTGTGAATATCATTCAGATAGAATAAATTGGGTTTGAGGATTTTATTCTCCCAATGGTCACACAAATACAGAGGTGTAGCTGATGCACCGATCGGCGGGACAATCCACGCCCATTCAGCGTAAACTTCTCTATCATGTTCTTTTTCTTCTTTTTCAAATTTCAAAAACCATTCTGACAATGTATGATGGTCCATCATTCTTACGTTATCTCTTTCAAATGAGTACAAAATAGCCCTGTTTAATTCAATTTGAACTCTATCTTTCCATAGTTCACGGTTGGAAATTCTTTCAATTCCTAATGAATCAGCAATAGGTTCCATCAAGTCATACCTATTGGTATCTGTGAAATTTCTAGCACCTATTTCTGTAGACATATAGAATCCATTGAAAGGTGCAAGTGTGTAAACAAGGCCACCGATTTCAAGTGACATATTTGAAACCGCGGGAAGTGCATACCAACGCAAATTTAACTCAGATAACCCCTTTAATTCAGGATGTTCGATTTCCACTTCCAAAATCAATTCACTAGGAATTTCCCTCATCGATGGAGGACGTCCTGGGAATTCAACTACTAATGGTAGTACATCAAATGCAGATGGTTTCGGGACATTCCAACCTAAAGATTTGATTCTCTTAGTTAATTCAAGGGAGGATGGATCTCCAATAATAGAACCATCTTCCAATTCGTGACATGCATAACGAATCAACTGACTATTCCATAATCTCGGCCCTATTCCTTCTGCATTGGCAGGTTCAAATACTGTCATACAAGCTCTGAGTTCACCTCCATTAGTTGCCCATTCTAGGTGCTCAAATATTGCTTGGAATACTTCCTCCTCTTCTTTCATATCTCTACAATCGAATATGTGTAAGGTCTCCCAGAAGTAACGCCCAACACACCGTGTCGCATTTCTCCAAGAAACCCTTGCACCCCATTCCAATTCTTTTAGAGTAGGAACCCATGTACCAGTTTCTAGGATTTCTTTCTTTACATTCTCCAAGCGACCTACAGTTCCTACGCCTTCAGCATTCATTTGGATAATGAATGCTTCAGCTTCAACTGAAAGTTGACTTGTAGGTTTGGAATCAAAACTATCAGCTTCTATGATTGGGATTTCGAATTTACCCTTTTTTATGAATTGGATTGCATCTGGATTATCAAATTGTGATTTGACATTTTTCACACATCCTCCACATATTGTAGTAGCACCAGTTTTTTCGACAATAGAATCTAGCTCATTATATCCAAAATCTAGCAGTTTCCTAAATTCCATATAATCTAAATTAACACATCTGCATAGCATTTTTGAAAATCCTTCTTCATCATTTTCAATGATTGACCCAGTTAATTCAAATGCCGTCATTTGGTCTAATGATAATGGCACTTCTTCTACCATTAATTTATACAAAGAAGCCTGTTCTTTCCAATTGCCACTTCCACTGAGATGATTTATTCTCATGTCGTGATCGATTCCAATTTTGATTGAGGTTCTGCCTTTTGACCATGAAGAATTCATGTATTCAGATTTGCCCTTTGCTCTTGCATCAAATACTAGACCATCATCGCTTCTTCTGATAACAAATTCTGCGGAATTACCCTTAAACAAAGAAATATATTTCCCCGTCTTCCCTTGAATTTTTATTTCTCTTGTGCGAATAATACCGATCCCGGGTAAGAATTTAATTCCTAATATTTTGGATAGGTTTCTTTGCATAAAATCTCCAATGGAGTTAGAGAAAATATTGTTTGGTTTTGAAATTATAGATTCTAATGAAGATTTGTATATCTGAATGTAGTTTTCTGAAAAACCATGCGACTGGAGCATATCTAAAACTTGTATACCACTAAGTTTGGCTGAATGAAGGGTTGGAATCGATTGTAAAACGAAAGAAAAGATATCATCAGATATTAAATTCTTAAATTCGTTGAATGCAATTTTGCCATCATCGTTTTCATCGATATTTAAAATTATTTTATCGACATCAACTTTACTAAACATCCTAGTAAAAGCGAATACTTCTTCTTTTTCTATGAACCCACTGTTATCGGAATCAAGGTCTGAAAATAGAATTTTTGGGATCATATTCTTATTGCTATTTGATTTAATAACCAAATTTGCTTGGTCAATGACATTATTGCGACTTATTGTATCGCCACTTAGATTAAATTTATTACTCGTAAAAGGAAATTTTTCATCGAGGTAATTCAAGGTATCAAAAAGTGTTGAAACACCGTTTGGGAAATTTTCACTCAGTATAGGCAATTCTCCTGTCTTTTGAATGTCATCTACATAATAGAAGAATGGTTCGAGAAGAACTGGAACTCTTACTACTGTCCAAATAGAATTCATTTCCGGGATATCATCATTGTCATGAATCAAAATTATATTTCCAGAAGCACCGTTCAATCTTGATATAATATAAGGCCAAGATTCTTGATTCCAAACAGACAAAATACCGATTGTTGTCTCGTCCGTTAGGTTTTTGCAACGAGGAATATTATTCAGTACACCTAAATTCTTCAGGCTATCTGATAGAAATCCATCTCCCATGTGAATTACTGGTGTAAAATGTGCTGATTCCACGCCCTACCCGAGATACATTCCGTATTTCATATTTCACAACTATTTTGATGATTTTATCGATTCTAGTGTTTTCGATTCCAACTTTTTGCCTTCAGCTAAGGTATCAATTACATAATTTGTTACATTTTGTGACATTTGTTTGGCCTCTTCGCTTTTCTTACCTAGCGTCCTCAATGGCATTGCCAATCTAATATTACCCTCAAATAGATCCTTATTTTTATCCAGAAAATTCCAATACATATCAGATATCGGACACGATTTTTTGAAATGAAGAGAACAATCTCCGCAATAATCTCCCATCTTTTTGATATATGGGGTTCCACTTACATACGGCTTAGTTGTCATCAAACCGCCAACAGCATAAGTTCCCATAGCCAAAACATTAGGCTCAACAACCCAGTCATACGCATCTGTGAACATTGCCCAAAACCAGTCTGTTAACTCACGTGGGTTTATTCCGAGCAAATTTCCAATATTTGCAAGAACCATAAGCCGAGGGATATGGTGAGTATATCCTGTTTCTATTACATCAGAAATTGCTGTATCAAGACAAAGCATTCCTGATTCTGAACCCCAAAAGGTTGGAGGAAGTGGGTTTGAATTTCTCAGAATGTTAGGGGTATTTCTCGGGCTTGCCCATTCTCCTTCCCATCCAGCACCAGGTCTTGCCTTGTTTGTTATGGAATCATCAACGAATCCGTTAGTTAGGTCGTGTACGTGTTTGACAAATTCTCTCCAACCGATGATTTGGCGGATGAAACCTTCTTTAGAATTAAGTGGTATATCCAGATATTCCGCTTCTTTTACTATCTCCGTCGGAAGTAGTCTTGAAAGATTCAACAGTGAAGAAATCGTCGTGTGGAAAAGAGTTCGGTGCTCTGTGGTCATCGCATCTTCATATGGTCCAAAATAAACCATTACGTTCTCCTTAGCCCAATTCCAGAGGCTTCTAGCTTGTTCGATTGAGGAAGGGAGATTACGGCGATCTATTTGTCCGGGGTGATTAGAAAAATCTCGTTCTATCATCTTGATAATTTCATCTGTTATATCATCACACTCAAAGAAAATTGGTTGGGGAAGTGGAACTGCTTTATCCCAAGGCAGGCGATTCTCAAAATCGAGTGACCATTTGCCACCAACTGGCTTACCGTCCTCAATCATTATGTCGTGCTTTTTTCTAGCTAGACGGTAGAATGGGTCCATTTTCCAAGTCTTCTTACCTGCTTGAGATGTAAGAAAATCTTCCTTTGAGGTCATCCAACCTTTGTGTGGAAAAATGCAAAGTCCTTCCACTTTCGAATATTGCTCTCGTAAATTTAGTTCTGCAGCATCACAAGCGGTTATTTTTGCACCGTTTGATATTAGTTCGTTTAGAATATCTGAATATGGCCTATCATCAAAAATGTACCTTACAGAGTACCCTTTTTCTTGCATTTCTAAAGCAAAGTGTCTTTGGTTTGATAGCAGTAATGCTAACTTTTGTTTGTGATATGGTAGCCTCCTCGCTTTCCACTTTGTTTCAATGAAAAGTAGGCCTGAAGTTTTGGAATCAAAATCTGGAAGCAGATTTTCATGCAGTTGGTCATAGGCAACATAGTGCCAATTCATGATTTCATCACTGGCCTTTTGCAATAGTCCAGTGAAGACCCCCATGATTCTACATCATCGTATAGCATATCAAGACTTGTAAATTATCTGAATTAGGAAGCATTTACAATCTTTGATGAAAATAATATATGCTGATGAGCACCAACCAAGTTATGATTAGCAATAGACCAAAAGTTTGGTCGATAAGTCGAAGACAACTACTACACCAATGTCCCCGAGCTTGGATATTAAAGTATGGATTTAGACGAAGTAACAAGACCTTCAATAGGAGTCTACAGAGAATTTCTGACTGGTCATCTCCGTGGAGAATGATGCAGCGAAGTATTAGATTGATTATAATTCAAAGGCTGGAGTCTCATAAAAATAAGATTCCATGGAACGAAGAAGACATTGCGTCAAAAATTAGAATGAATATTATTGGAAATAGATACAGGCAGAATAAAACTCTCGAATTGATTGAAAAAAGAATTGGCAAAAATACGAGGCTAAAGTTTAGGATTCCAAATTCAGAAATAAACAGGCTGGTTGAAATAGCTTGCTTAAGATATAATTCCGTAATCAAAAATCCTGTAATAAAGAAGATTTTAAACGATGATATAGTTGAGTGGCATACATTTTCTAGATTGGATACAACAAAATATCAAGGAAACATTTTACACATTACACCAGACATAATTTGGAAAGAGAACAACATTTGGAATCTGATGCGATTTAGTATTCAATCATCCAGTAAAGAAATTTCAATAGACAATTTATCAATGCTACATTGGGCTGTTATAAGGAGAGGATTACCCTCAGATCCTCGAAGATTTGTGATCCACGAACTTAATTGGTATAGAGGAAGATGGATTTGGAAAACTAAGCAAGGTAATGAGAACCTTCATAGAGATTCAATGGAATTAATCAGATTAGATCTCAAAGCGATGCAGAACCTACACGAAAAATTGGGTCCTGCATGTGATTTATCACAGATACCTCTTGCATCCAACGAAAAAATCTGCACAACATGTGGGCATCGAGATACTTGTCCAGGGGGGGATGACTTGACAAGAGCCAAATTAGAACAGGCAGCGCTTGAAATGTTCAAATCTTCAAATTTGAGAAACTAAGTCTTCAAGCACATCGAGTGGACTTGCTGCTTTTGTTACTCCACTCGCAAGAAGAACTCCTTCCGCGCCTAATTCAATCGCTGTAGCAACATCTTGACCATTCTTAACTCCAGCACCACATAGGACTCTGACATTTGGATTTACTTCCTTAACGGCAGATACAGTATCACTGACAATTGCTGGGTCTGCGGTAGTTACTGAAATATCTCCCCCTATTAATTCTGGAGGCTCTACTGCAATGAAGGTAGGACCTAATTCTGCCAAGGCTCTGGCTTCTTCTACATCAGCGGCACAAGCACATATTGGGAATCCTTCAGGAAGCATTTCCATAAGATTTGAAACGTGTTCGATTGAAACTTTGTGTTCGGCGTGATTAATTATTGTACCAACAGCTCCTCTTTCAAGAGCCGCATCGGGCTCCAACCAACCGGTGTGGGAACCTTTTCCAACAGGATCTAAATGTTGACTCCAGACCTCGAGCCCCTCTATAGAAGAGACTGCTGAAAGGTCGAATGCACTTACTACGGCAACCATCCTGGCATCTGTATTTACTTCTGCCATCATTTTACCCAATTGTTCTGCTCTCACGCCATATGCGCTGGCATATGTTTTGAAATTCACTACAACCAAAGCCTCAGTCATACTATTTCACACCTGATTTGTCGGATTAGTACTATTCTATAATCCCATTTGTTTGTACATGGCCTGATTGCACATTTACGCCGTGGCCTACTATGACTGATTCCAGCTTACAATTTGCTCCAATGATAGTATTATTTCCAATTAAGCAACTGTTAATTATAGAACCCTCACCTATGATGACGTTATCCAAAATGGTAGATTCCGTCACATTCCCATTGATTGTACAGCCTTTACCAATCATGGAATTTGAAGCATTTGATATCTCCTCTGAATGCCAACTACCATTTTGAACTGACCCCGATTTGTATCTCTCCTTTGCAATACAGCATTTGATGGCTTGATGCCAGCTTTGTGGTGTACCTGCGTCTATGAAATAACCCTTGAATGGGAACCCTGTCAACTCACCTCTCTCAGCCATTTGTGGGAAAATATCTCTTTCCAAACTATGTTTACCTCTGGGCATAATATCAAAGATACTATCTTCAAGAATGTACGAACCAGCATTGATTAAGTTAGAAAATACTTCTTCAGGCTTAGGTTTTTCCTTAAATCTAGTTATGAAGTTACCTTCGTCTAATCCGACTATTCCAAACCTTGTAGGATCTTCAACTTCCCACAACCCAAGAGTGCCATTTGCTTTCGATGATTCATGTTGTTTCAACATATTCTCAAAATCAAGAGATGAAACAATATCTCCATTGAAACATGCAAATCTGCCAGAAACAACGTCTCTACAATTCCCCAGCGCACCTCCTGTACCTAGAGGTTCTGTTTCAGGTACTATTCTCACATCAAAATCCACATTTGCATTTCTAAAGAATTCTTCAATCATGTCTACTTTGTAACCACCAGCAACAACGACTTCATCTACTAATTCTGAAGGCACGCATTCTATTACCCTCTCCAATAATGTCGAATCTAACATCGGTAAGAGCGGTTTAGGAATATTGTTTGTCCAAGGTCGAAGCCTTGAACCAATTCCGCCAGCCAAGACTACAACCTGCATGTTATACGCGAATTCAACTTCTTTATTGAACGCATCGCGTTTGGATTCAAATTCAATCGGATTATTCAAAGGCGTCTTTTCTGTCGGAGGACTGGCGAGAGTTGTGAATATACACGAATATCAAGGTAAAGCACTATTCAAATCTGCAGGAGTTCCGGTCTTAGAAGGGTTACATTGCACTACTGTTGAAGGCGCGCTGAGTGCTTATGACTCATTAGGATCAAAAGTTGTAGCAGTAAAAAGTCAAATCCATGCTGGTGGCAGAGGAAAAGGTACTGTTTACAATCCAGAGACCAGAGATTTAGTAATGGAAGGCGGAGTAAAAATCGCTTTCTCAAAGGAAGAAGTCGAAACCTATGCGAAAAATATTCTCGGTAACTTATTGGTAACAATACAAACTGGAGATGATGGCAAAATTGTAAACAATTTGTACATAGAATCCGGCTGTAATATCGCACATGAATACTACCTTGCGCTCTTAGTTGATAGAGACAACAAATCCGTCTTAATCATGGCATCCACGGAAGGTGGTATGGATATCGAGGAAGTAGCCCATAACACACCTGAAAAAATATTCAAGATTTCAGTAGATCCGAATGCTGGTTTGTTAGGTTTCCAGAAAAGAGACCTTGGTACCGCACTTGGATTATCTGGGGTTGCATTGAAGTCTTTCTTTGGAATGATTGGAAAAATGTATGACTTATTCGTAAAGGAAGATTGCGCTATGATTGAAATCAACCCCCTTGTAAAGACAGAAGAAGACGAAATTATTGCGCTAGACGCAAAAATTAGTTTCGATGAAAATGCGGAATTTAGACACAAAAATTGGGATGACTTAAGAGACTTATCTGAGGAAGAAGAAGTTGAAATAAGAGCCAAAGAAACCGGATTATCTTATGTCAAATTGGATGGCAACATTGGCTGTCTCGTTAACGGTGCTGGACTAGCAATGGCTACAATGGACGTAATCAAACTCTATGGTGGAGAGCCTGCAAACTTCCTTGATGTTGGAGGAGGTGCGAATGAAGAACAAGTAAAAACTGCTTTCTCCATAATTCTTGAAGACCCAAATGTTAAGGGAATCCTTGTCAACATTTTTGGTGGAATTATGCGGTGCGATATCATCGCAAGAGGAGTGATAGGTGCTACAGAATCTCTAGGATTGGATGTACCACTCGTAGTTAGACTTGCAGGAACTAATGTTGATGAAGGAAAAGCAATACTTGCAGCATCTGACCTAAATATCCACCCAGCCGACGATTTAGCCGATGGAGCAAAAAAGATTGTTGAGTTAATTGGAGGTGAGAGTTGATGTCGATTTGGATTGAAGAAGATGCTAAGGTTCTGGTACAGGGAATTACAGGAAAACAGGGTATGTTCCACGCAGGTAAAATGGTAGAGTATGGTACAAATCTAGTTGGAGGAGTAACGCCGGGCAAAGGAGGACAGGAAGTACTAGGCGTACCGGTTTTCGATAGTATGAGAGATGCAGTCAGTAATACTGATGCTGATGCTACCGTGATTTATGTTCCACCTCCATTTGCTGGAGAGGCAATTATGGAAGCTGCAGATGCATTTGAATCTGTAAAAGGTGGAGGAGTCGTGGTTTGTATAACTGAAGGGATACCAACTTTAGATATGGTCAAAGCGGCTGCTTACGTTAAAAATCGAACGAATGTAAGACTGATTGGACCTAACTGCCCTGGAATCATCACACCGGGTGAAACTGGTGGCGCTAAACTTGGAATAATGCCAGGACACATTCACGCAAAAGGCCGAATAGGAATCGTTTCTAAATCTGGAACTTTGACATATGAAGCAGTTGCCCAAACAATGTCTATCGGGGAAGGCCAATCCACCTGTATAGGAATAGGAGGCGATCCTGTAAATGGTACAGGATTCATCGAATGTTTGGAAGCTTTTGAAAACGACCCTCAAACTGAGGCTATCGTCATGATTGGTGAAATTGGCGGAAACGCAGAACAGGATGCGGCTGCTTGGGCAAAGGAAAATTGCACCAAGCCGATCGTAGGTTTCGTAGCAGGCGCAACAGCACCACCTGGGAAAAGGATGGGGCATGCTGGTGCAATTATTTCAGGCGGAAAGGGTACAGCAGAAGAGAAATTTGCAGCATTTGAAGCCGCAGGAATTGCATGTGCAAGAGACCCAAGTGAGTTAGGTCAAGTATTACTTCAAAGTTTGAAAAATTCTGGTTTGAGATAATCAAACAGGTGGACCACGTTTAGGTCCTTTTGGTGGACCTCCTTTGGGGCCTCCCCCCGGTGGTCCTTTTTTCGGCGGACCCCCAGATGGTGGACCTCCCTTTTTTGGTCCAGGCGGGACTCCTCCTGATGGACCTCCTGATGGTGGACCACTCCTCTTAGGTGGACCTCCGCCTCGTGAGGGGCCAGGTGGTCCTCCTTTCTTCGGTGGACCTCCGCCTCTAGATGGACCAGGTGGACCCCCTTTCTTTGGAGGACCTCCGCCTCGTGATGGACCAGGTGGACCTCCGCCTCGTGATGGACCAGGTAGGCCTCCGCCTCGTGAGGGGCCAGGTGGACCTCCTCTTGGCGACGATTGTACTGGTTCATCGTCTTCTTCTTCGAATATTGCTCCACAATGAGGA
>CAZGJD010000006.1:27591-111607 GCA_964526385.1 uncultured Candidatus Poseidoniales archaeon
CGACGATTGTACTGGTTCATCGTCTTCTTCTTCGAATATTGCTCCACAATGAGGACATTCATTATCTGATTCTTTCACTAACCCGTCACACTCTTCACAAGCAAACATTTCTTCATCTGAAGTTTCCTCAACCTTTGAGGATTCTCCAGTCAAGCTTTCAACAGCCCCATCTTTTGAACGTGATAGAGTAATTGAAACTGTCACATCTATCCCCTTAAGTGCAATTTCTGTTGATATTGCGTGTTCGAATGCCGAACTCAAATCTTCAGGAGTGTCCAGCACTCTTCCATCGTCAACGTAAACGATGCTTACAGTTAGAACCCCATCAACTACGCTGATTTGTGGAGTTTCGACCGCAACGCCTCGTTTCCGTGCAACTCTTCTTACCGCAACTTCAGACATTCGCTTGAAAAGTGCTTCATTGCCTGAATCATCTTTTCCAGACCCAATTGCATTCGCCAAGAATTCAGCAGCTGAAGATTCGTTTCCTGAGCCTTTCAAGTGTGATGGCAAATCGCTACCAATTGAAGACAATACGTTCGCAGCAGACTCTTGATTCATCTGTAGCCATTGGCTACGCCTTTCGTTCTTGACCGCCCTTTCGGTTTCAGCAAGGTGATTCACCATTGCATCGGTAGGTGATCTTGTTGGATTATTAGAAATCGCCATACCGCCAACACTGCTTGGTTCATTGGTGCCAGCGTTTGGGCCGATTCCACTTGCAAGAGAAGGTCCTTTTGATCCTTGAGGCAAATCACCTCTACTTCCACCAATGTTAGGTTGGTTACCTAACGGAGTTACCATTCCAGGAGGAGGCATGTTGCCGGGGATACCAACTGGGGGTAAACCTCCTTGTTGCATCCCAGGTGGAGGCAGATTGTTGCCTTGCAAATTTGGCATTATTTGGCCCATCAAGTCTGGCATCATGCCTGGAGGCATACCTTGATTTGGAATTCCACCCATATTTTGATTCATTACCGCTTCACCAGAGACTACACCAAAGTTGCGACCTCCGCCTACTTCTTGGCCTCCTAATCCGGTGGTACCAACATTGGGCAGGCCACCTGCACGGCTCATTTCTTGACGAGCCCCGCACTCGGGACAGAAGATGCTGTCCTGTGGTATCTCTTCAGTACAAGAACCGCATTGCATACTATCCCCTCGTTTACCCGTCGTGTCGGCTCAAATAAAGTCTTGTGTAGGTTTTGTGTTGTTGATAAAGAATAAATTTTCTAATTATATTTGCGAAATGACGGTGTAAAAAATTCACAATTAACGGTTTTAAGATTAAATTTTAAGCCAAATCATACTAAGGAATCAAGAATAATAATCTCGCCCCACTGTTCGGAGGGGGTATTTTGGGAGTTCTAAAAAATCAAGAAATCGATTCCCTATTGGAAAGAACCTCTCGTTCATTTTATCCAACTCTTCGCTATCTTCCAAAAAAAATTAGGGAACAAATTGGTTTGCTATATCTTCTTGCTAGAGTCGCAGATACAATTGCAGACTCGAAAACAGGGGAAACTGAAACCCTCCTAGATTTGTTGAAAAAATACAAACAACATACTCAAGATACTAGCTTAGATTTACCTGATTTTTCGAAGATTGCAACAATACAATCAAACGATGATGAAAAGGACTTATTGCACAATGTCGCAAGTGTGACCGAAGCGCTGGATGACCATAATGAGGCCGATAAACAACTTATTCTCGAGTGTCTCGATATTATCATTGAAGGCCAAATTCTCGACTTGGAGAGATTTGGTACAGCAAAAGAGGGCGGGGGCATATCATCATTAAAGAATGACGATGAACTCGATGATTACACGTATCGTGTGGCAGGTTGCGTCGGAACATTTTGGTCTAAAATTTCAATGCTACACCTCATGTCAATACCTACTAATAAAGAGGATTTATTTTTAAATAGAGGAATAATGTTTGGGAAGGCATTGCAAATGATTAACATTTTGAGGGATATTCCGGAAGATTTGAGATTTGGTAGATGTTACATCCCTGAAGATAGATTGGATGAAATTGAATTGAATCCAGATAGTCTATTAGATCCTAATAATTTTGATAAATTTGAAACCCTTTACAACTCATATCTTGACATTACTAACAATCACTTGGATAAAGCTGTAGATTATATTTTGATGCTCCCAAAAACACAATTTAGATTGAAAGCATCTTGTATGCTTCCAGTTTTAATTGGTCAACGGACGGTATCACTTCTAAGAAATGGAAATGTTTTGGATTCAAATTATCGAATCAAAGTCGACAGGTCGCAAATTAAATTTTATGCAAAGAAAATTCTAATCTCTTTGATGATTCCAGGTGGAGTGAAGAGGCTACTCATCAAAAACAGAGATTCAAAAACGGAATGATTCAAAATCTATTCCATGAATTTCATTCAATTAACCCTCACACTGATAAGTGAGTATAGTTCCAATTGGAGTGAGCGACATGCTAGAGCGCCGTAAACCACTGGATTTGCTTTTTCCTCTCAAAGGAGGTGCAACTAGTGATTTTGGTGTGAAAAAAGAAGGTGCGGCGTCTAAATTAAGAGCCGCTGTAAACCTAACTGCTGACGCTGTAAAGGCAGTAAGCATCACTGCAATGGAAGCACTGAGAGAGGGTGCTGCATTCGTGGGTATCATTGGCGAACAAGATGAACTAATTGACCCATTCAACCATTTAGATGCACCGATATGGGCAAGAGACCCTCCCGTTGAACTACTCAAGTTGGCTTACTCCTACTGTGAAGAATTGACAATTCGAGAAGCTGGAAATTTCTATCACTCTTTCAAATATTTACCTGAAGAACAACGCTTCGCTATGTGTGCTGTCTACGCATTCTGTCGAAGAGCAGACGATATCGCAGATGGCGATTGGCAGGACAGATTCCCCGGTTCGATGGGAGAACTTGACCCTGAAGCTGTAGCATACAGGGAGCAGTTAGAAAAACTGCAAAACAAAGATACTATCCTGCAAGAGGATTTGTATCTTGAAAAGATTACTCAATTATTCTTTTTCCGCAAGAAATTGTCCACATGTTATTCAACTACAAGCAGCACAGACCCTGTTTTCTTGGCTCTAAAAGACACAGTCAATCGATACAATATACCTCGAAGTGTGTTTGATGATCTGATTACAGGAATGGAAGATGACCTTTACAATAACAGATACAGGACGTTTGATGAACTGTATGTATACTGCTACAGGGTAGCATCAGTTGTTGGATTGATGTGTATCGAGATTTATGGATATGATGACCCAATGGCTCGCAAATTTGCTGAATCATGGGGTATTTTCATGCAATTAACCAATGTTCTACGAGACGTTGGTGAAGATATCCAAAGAAATCGTGTTTATCTTCCATTAAATGAACTTGAATCAAATGGAATTAATGAACCAGAATTGAAAGGTGATGTCGTCCTAAACAAATCGTGGGAGCCATATGTGCACCACTATGCAAAGAGGGCACGAACATACCTCGAAGAAGCAAAACAACTTCTTCCTTTACTACCCAGAAGAACTCGTTATTCTCCTGCTGCAATGATTGCTTTTTATGATAAAATTCTGAAGCAGATCGAAAGGCAACAAGGAGATGTATTCACCCAAAGAGTTAAACTCAACAAATTCCAAAAATTATCTCTCGCCGCTGCTGTTTATCTTAGACACAGGTTTATACCCGGTTGGTTAAACCCAATATGGACAGGATTGTCCAAAATTGGATTGCTACCAGATGTATGAACGGTGTTGGTGCGCTTGAAAAATATAGAAACTAAATTTTTAATTGGATTTGGTTTTGTTGGCTTTTTATTTCCATTTTTGGAACCGATAACGCTCCTAATTCTCGGAGATGATTTAGGTGGTGCGTTTTGGCCAATGGCAATAAGAACGCTCAACTTTACAATGTTACTCAGAGACTACAGGTCAATTGTGTTCGCTATTGTGCTTTTATTTATGATCACTGGATTATATTCTGGACGTTCAGAAAAGAAATCTACTGCTAGAATTTATTCATTTTTACTCGGTTTAACCTTAGGTTTGTTTGGTATCTTTGTATTACTAGATATGGCATACATACGAGGTGCATTTCTTCTACTACCAACAATCTACGGCTTCGGTATTTTACTTTGCACAATCAAAATATTCGGCCGACCTAGGAATATTTTTACAGGCGAAAAATCAAAACTTACTGGAATATTAAACTACTCTCTGATTTTGTTTGCTGTATTTCTCATAACTCCCGGCCTAGAAGCTATTTCAGGACTGGCTCCTCAACCACCAGTACTGGTTCTAACAGAAGAAAAATTCTCTATAGAAACTGAGGTTCATCAATATCCAATGCCGAGTGAGGTCGAAGGAATTAGGGGTGAAATCGAAGGAGATATTGATTTCTCGATTTACCTCATTAAGCCTGAGAAAAACCAAAATGAGGATTCTCCATTAGCAATATTGCTTCACGGATTTGCCAATCCTAGCTACTCATCTTATACCGATTGGGCAGAGACTTTAGCGAAAAGAGGTGTAACCGTGGCTTACATTCAGTATCCTTCAGACGTTTGGCCAGCAGGACATGATACCTATACCCTTCATGAAGAGGGTGGAATGTCTAACCATCCATTCCATGTACCAAGAGTAAAAGCAATTACATCGGCTTTAGTTTATCTTGAAACTTTACTTGAAAGTAATGTCAATACTGAACATCTACTCGTTGGAGGCCATAGTTTGGGTGCAGGATATTCACTAATTGCTCTGGATTGGGCATTACAGAAGGGCTGGGGAAGTGATTCCCTAGTCGTAGATCTTGAAGCACCATATGCAAGACCTGTTCAATCTGACTTACAGGTTAACCTGAGTTCTATACCTGAACATTTCATCGGACACGTTGTGGTTAGTGAAGACGACATGAGCGTATCAGATTGTTTTGGGGTTCACCATCAGTCACTCCTGGGAGAAAAATCACTACTACTTGAAATACCAAGCGACCGTTATGGCTATCCAAGGTTGGTTGCAAGTCATTACTTACAAGCGACCGAAACCCATGACACGCTTGCAGATTGGGGCTTTTACAAAAGAGTAGCATACCAAGCTGAATGGCTATCTGCGAGATTGAACAATGATGTTGAAAACCAACAAATATTCAAAGAAAAGCTGTCCAATAACGACGATGCAAGAAACATGGGAGAATGGTCTGATGGAGTGAAGGTCAATGAGATCAAAATATATGAAGATGCAATCAATACAGATGCCTTCAAATATTGTAAAACTTGGACTGGCCCTGATTAAGAATTTCTCGTGAATGCCTGTATTCCAGTTATGTATCTACCAAGAATCAAATTGTGAATATCATGAGTTCCTTCGTAGGTCTTCACTGATTCTAAGTTAGCCATATGTCTCATGACAGGATATTCATCTAAAACTCCATTTGCTCCGTGAATGTCTCTTGACACTCTTGCGATTTCGAGTGCGACATCTACATTGTTCATTTTTGCTAAACTGATCTGTTCATTAAACCAAGTGCCATCGTCTTTCTTTCTTCCCAGATGGTAGGCGAGTAGTTGCCCTTTGGTGATTTCTCTTAGCATCCAAGATAGTTTATTTTGAACCAGTTGATATGATGCAATTGGTTCTCCGAATTGAATTCTTGAAAGTGCGTATGTCTTCGCTGAGTGGAAACAAGCCATTGCAGCGCCGAGAGCGCCCCAAGAAATTCCAAATCTTGCATTATTTAGGCATGAAAAAGGCCCTCTTAGACCCTTTACACCCGGTAGAATTCTATCTTTAGGTATTTTACAATCTTGGAATACTAGCTCACTTGTTACACTTGCTTTTAGAGAATGCTTTCCCTTCATTTCTGGAGCTGTGAATCCCTCATCACCTTTCTCGACGATAAATCCACGAATTACTCCATCTAATTTCGCCCAAACTATTGCTACATCTGCAATGGTTCCATTTGTAATCCACATCTTTGCACCGTTTAGCAGATAATGGTCACCCATATCTTCTGCTTTCGTAATCATATCTCCTGGATTAGATCCGTAATCTGGCTCGGTTAATCCAAAGCATCCAATCCATTCGCCTGATGTCATTTTTGGCAAATAGTGCTCCTTTTGTTCCTCACTTCCAAAATCCCATATCGGATACATAGCCAGAGAACCTTGGACACTTGCAAAAGAACGAAGTCCTGAGTCGCCTCTTTCGAGTTCCTGACAAATCAGCCCGTATGCTACATAGGAAAGCCCTGGACAATCGTAGCCCTTTAGTGGAGCACCCAACACTCCCATTTCTCCTAAGGCTACTCTCCATTCATCGAGAAAAACTCCTTCCTCACATGCTTCCTCGATTTTTGGCAGTACTTCTTCATCCACCCACTGTCTTACCATATCTCTTATCATAATTTCTTCTTCTGTAAGAAGTGATTCAATATCATAGAAATCGAGGCCCTCGAATGGTTCCATGGTTGCGGGGGGATGGCTCAATCAAATGAATGTTAGGTATTATTTTTCATCTGATTTATTTCTTCCAACCAACTGTGCATATTTCCTTTGCAGGTATGGACTATTCCAATAAATCATTCCCAGAAATACTCCGGGAACGCTAAGAGCGATTAGGAATATAACGATACCTGGTACAAAACCTACGCTATCTACCTCAGTTGGAGAAAAAGAAACTACTCTCCCATACGACGTTATCAAGAACCCACTATTTTTCGAATTTTCCCAGGAAAATCCGTAACTATCTCCTCCCAAAAAAACATCTTCATTAGTGGCATTATCATTTGAAAACATTAGAAATGAACCTTCGTTATGCTGAGTATATCTCATCATCGAAAGTGGCCCTAATGCGACGATTGTAGATGAACCAAAGGCGCTATCACTGGCAATAAAATCACCCTGTAGTTTAGGGAAATCGCTGACTTCTCCCATGATAGAATTGCTGGTGTCTTGAGTATCAACATCGATCTCAGCAATCTTTTTGCCACTACCAAAAATTGTACAGAATGTACTCAATGGGTCTTGGCAGCTGATCCCAACCCAAGTATAGAATCTAGAGTTCGATATCCAGGTAACTTTGTCTCCTTGGTCAATTACGGCAATACCATTGCTAACAGTGGAAACTAAGCAGATGTTTTCGTTCTTCAAACATTCTATATCTGTTACCATTGATGTTGCTTCGTTGTCTATCATAGTGAACGTATCAGCGTAATATTTCCAAATCTGGCCACTATCTGTACCGATATATGCAACCGAAGAACCTGGCGTGAATTTTACAGAACGAAGGTCTTGTCCGGAAATCGAAGAGGACCCTTCGGCTTCTGCAAGGGCGTAGGTGGTTGAGTTATATCTCAATACAACACCATCATCGCCTACGATTAGCGCACTCTTTCCAGCAGGATGCCACGAAGCAGAATGCAGTTCTTCGGTTGTTTCATTTTCAAGACTTACATCTAAATTTGAATTCCCTGCGTCCTTTGCTGAAACGATATGCGCATAACCATCCGCTCCGTAAATTAGTACGGTATCACCTAATGGAGAGACTGCTCCTCCGTTGATCCCTAAATCCAAATTCTCTATTTTCCTCTCATATGAGATATCGACGGTAGTATCAAGATCGGCGACAACGACAGGAAGCGTCAGAATCAAACAGAGCAATATTGCGATTCTGCGCATGCTCCGGCGAGGAGACTTAACCCAAAAAGCCCCCGCAAAAAATCCACCCCCAACGGGAGAACTTATTTTCTAATTATTTCAGGCACCAATATGGAGACATTTGAGGTCAAGCGCGGAATTGTAAAATCTGTTGGTGGAAATGCTGGTTTAGCTAAATTGGCAACGGAGTATTTTGAAAATGTAGAAGTTAATGCTGAGGGTAATTTTACCGCTTCGTTTGGAATCATGACAAAAGTTTCAGGAGTTTACACTGATGAGGGAAAACTCAAAGTTGATGTCGACCAGTTAGCCGGAAAAGATTTGTCTGAATATTTGGCCAAAGACGGTGGAAGAGAAAAGGCTATGGAATCCAGAAAAAGATGGTCATCCTTCCTCGATGAAACGACTGGATATAATGGTAAACAGCGTGGAGATAAAGCCAAAGAGGCTTCGAAGAAAATTTCTAAGTCAAAATCTGCAATAAATATGGCAAGAAAATTCATGGAAATAAGTGACAATGTCACAGATGAGCAGAAACAACAAGCAGAAGACCTCATAGCAGAGATTCAACAGAAATTAGATGAAGGAAATGGCACACGTGCGCTCTCACTTTCAGAGAAATTGAACAAGTTGTTTGGTTAGGTGGTTGTTGATGGATAATCTCGTCGAGCGCTATTCACGCGTTGCTGAACTCGACGAAGAAAATCTCCGCAGATTAAATCTAATTATTGGTGATGTACAGGAATCAGTAGGCATAGAACATGTTGTTGACTGTCTAGCCGATTCAACATCTGTTGCAGGAGATGGCGTCATCAGATGTTATGTTGGATTCGAACCGTCAGGTAAGGCTCACATCGGCTGGAAAGTGCTTTCTCTTCAACTAAAAAGAATGTTAGAAGCTAAAACAAATGTTCTGATATTCTTAGCAGATTGGCATGCATGGGTTAATGACAAATTCAACGGCGAGATGGAGGACATACAGACCACTGCAAAATACATGGAAGAAACTTTTAGGGCATTATTAGGGTATCCACCAGAAGGAGAAGGCCCTGGTGAATTAAGATTCGTTTGGGCTTCAAGCATAATGGATTCCGGTGATTATTGGGCAAGAGTACTTCGATGTTCGAAAAATATGAGTCTTTCAAGAGTTCGCAGAACGTTTTCCATAATGGGTCGAGATGAGGATTCGTCCGATGGAGACCTGTCAAGGTTTTTCTACCCAGCACTACAAGCTGCAGATATTTTCGAGATGAACATAGATATTGCAATTGGTGGCATGGACCAAAGGAAAGCCCACATGTACATGAGAGATGTCGCAGATAGATGGGGTTGGTACAAAGCAACTTGCCTCCACACACCGATTATATCGGGACTAAAGAGTTCAGGAGCAAGAATGGAATCATTCGACCACAAAATGAGTAAGTCTGATCCCAATGGTGCTATTCTTCTTCATGATGATGAGAAAAAATTGTCTAAGAAAATGAGGAAAGCATATTTAGACCCTGAAAATTCAGAATCACCTGTCTATGAGTTGATTCAACACATCATTCTTCCAGAGTTAGGCCAGTTGGTCATAACTCCGAATCCTGAATACGGAAATCCTTCTACATGGGATGATTTAGACTCGCTGAAAAACGCAGTTTCTTCAGGCGAAGTCCATCCTTTTGATGTCAAAATGGCAGTAGCAAACGGTATAGCACACGGCTTAGAAATGGTATCGAAACATTTCGAAAATAATCCTGATACTCTAAACAGGGTAAACGAACTGATGAAATGATTAGATAAGGTTCATCAACGGGCTTTCTGTGGCATGGATAACCCCAATGGGTTGGAGTTGGAAATTATGCCGAATATCGTTGTATTGGTTAAGCGTGTACCGGACACAAATGCTAGAATCATCGTGAGCGGAGATAGAGTTGATTTGTCAGCAGTAAAATGGGTAATTAGCCCTTATGATGAGTTTGCGATAGAAACTGCGTTACAACACAAAGAAGCGGCAGGTGGTATCGTTACTGCACTTACCTTAGGCCCTTCTGATGCTGATAAGATTTTGAAGGACGCAAAAGCCATTGGAGTCGATGAAATTGTTAGACTATGGGATGATTCATGGTCTGACCTAGACTCAAATGCCATCCAAACAGCACTCGCTAACGCAATTTCTGAGATTGGGGCAGAGGTTGTATACTGTGGTAAAACAGCAGCAGACACAGGAGCTGGTTCCACTGGTCCAGGAGTTGCTGAAAAATTAGGCTGGGCCAGCGTCTCAAATATCACAGATGCTAATTTCTCATCTGGATTAACAGTACACGCCCCTTCCGAAAAGGGAACTGCAGTAGTTTCTGTTTCTGGAAATGTTGTCGTTTCATGCGACAAAGGAAGCGTCAAAGTTCGAAAGCCTAACGTCAAGGGAATTATGATGGCCAAGAAAGCACAAGTAATCTTGATGTCTGTTTCAGCGCCACAATCCACTGTTCAATTAGTAAGTCAATCTCCCCCTCCAGCCAAGCCTGAAGGTAAAAAATTCAGTGGAGGAGACTCTGCTGGAGAGGTTGCGAAACTACTTCGTGATGAAGCAAATGTAATTTGAGGTGATAAAATGGGTCAAAGTATTGTAATTGCAGAAATAAACAACGGGAAAATTTCACCTGTGACAGGTGAACTTGTGACAGCCGCGATATCCATGGGAACAACACCCCTCGTAGTTATCCCATGTACAGATTCATCTATTGCGGACGGTGCAGGATATGCAGGTTGCTCTAAAGTGATGGCAGTAAAGGGTGATTGTTTCTCTAACTATGATGCATCTTCTTGGGCACAAGCCATTGATGCGGCTGTTCCTGCAGGGGTTATCTTCGGAGCAGCGACACCGCAGTCAAAAGACTTGGTTGCAAGGATTGCAGCAAGAAGAAACATGTCAGCTGTTCAAGATGTTGTTGGGATAGACGGCAAAAACCTAACCAGTCCAATTTATTCAGGAAAAGCAATGCAAACTGTTGCGATCAGTGGAGATGTCGCTATTTCGGTTAGAGCCAACGTATTTTCAAGCGCTGAATCAGCCTCGACTGAAGTATCTGTTGTGGATCAATCTGGAGATATTGCAACAGCAGTTACAGATGTAATTGCTAGAGCTTCTGCTAGACTAGACGTCTCAGAAGCTAACATCATTATCTCAGGAGGTAGAGGCATGGGGAGTCCGGATAACTTCACACATCTAGAGAAAATTGCAGACATTCTTGGCGCAGCAGTTGGTGCTTCAAGGGCAGCAGTAGACACATGGGACGATATCCCTCACTCGATGCAAGTTGGACAAACCGGAAAGACAGTAAATCCGAATTTGTACATCGCCGTCGGTATATCTGGAGCCATTCAACACCTAGCAGGAATGAGGTCTTCAAAGTACATAGTAGCGATAAACAAGGATGCTGATGCACCTATTTTCGCTCATGCGGACTACGGAATTGTTTCAACTTGGGAAGAGGCACTTCCAGTTCTTGAATCTGCTTTGTCATCGATGATGTCTTGAATTGTATTTTACAACCAAGCACCGCGACCTCTAAACCCGTCATTTAGGAAAGGATTCGTTCTTTTTTCTACCCCTATGGTTGTGAGGGGCCCATGGCCTGGATGAACTATAGTATCGTCATCCAGTGGCCACAATCTCTCTCTAATCATCCTTAACAGCAGGTCGAGGTCTCCTCCAGAATTCGGTAAGTCAGTTCTTCCTATTGAACCTTGGAAAAGCGTATCCCCTGCGAAAAGATGGTCTGCCCCGTTATCAACTTCTAACCTTAGGCAACATCCTCCAAGCGTATGACCAGGAGTATGAATAATCTGGAAATTCATTCCTGCAAATTTGTGGATTTCTCCATTTTCCCAAGTATTTTCTGCAATTGCCGGCTCGGGTAGTTTGAAACCCCATCTCAGACCAGACTCTTTTGCTAAACTTTGTAGGAAGAAATCGTCCTTGTGAAGCCACCATTCTAAACCGTAATGTTCCTTAAAAAATGGAATGTCACCACTGTGGTCAAAATGTGCATGGGTATTGAGTAAAGCGACAACCTTTCTATCACCTGAATAAGTTCCTATCTCGAAATCAGATTCCCCTCTTCCTTTGTCTATGAAATCCACTATTCTCTGAAAATCTCCACCACCGTCAATAATCACGGTTTCTCCATTTTCTGGATTGGTGACCACGCTACACCTTTGTTGCAATGCTGTAACAAAAAAGTGGTTTATATTTGGTGAGTTAACCATTATTTTACCCTCACATCAATCGAATCAGACGACCATCTGCCATCTTTATCTTTAATCCTGAGTTCAAAATTATGATTGCCCTTGTTTAGTTTTACTTTTACAACCTGCGCTGTTGAAATCTCCTTGCCGGTTTGGTCTATCCATGACCATGAAATTATTCTTTCTTGAGGATCTTCGGTTTGGCTACCATCTAATGTGATGATTGAGGTACCATCACTTCCCGATTCGACCGAGATATCACCACCAGCATTTGGAGTAGGCGCGATAATTGTTTCAGCATCTAATGAAAGTGCTAACATCAGATCATCCTCGTCCTCAATTTCCTCATTTTGAATAATCTCATCATTCAAAGCGTCAAAAATTGCACCCTCATCTAAAGTAACCTGAGAGTTGAAACCTGCCAGTTCTTCCAGCGACTTTTCTGACCCATATATCTCATCAGCACTAATTTCTATAGAGGGCGCATCGCCCCAATCATCAATTGCTGAGTCCTCTTCTACAAGTGGAACTGGTTCTGTATTTGCATCTATCAAGAATACCGGTTCTGATGTTGTAAAGTCATTTTGGTCACTACCAGCAATCAATACTCTACTTCCATCTAGATTTGAAGATATTTTTTCTGCCATTCCTTGGGTTTCTACCGACCACGTTATCCCATCACCAGTAATGCAGTGAACATGGAACCATGAAGTCGCAAGAACTGATTCACCTCTATCAATTAAGGTGTGCACGGGATATGTTATTTCAGCTACTATTTCTTCGCCTTTCATTACCCCTCCATAATCCAATCCCATCCAGTGTCCATCAATTGAAATAACTCTTGATTTGGTATCTATTCTTTTTTCAAGGTTTGAATTTTTCCAAAATTCTACTTCAAGAGCCTCCTCCTCACCGGGAACCAGTCCATGACCTTCTCTGGCTACAACCAAAGTTTGGCCATTCCAACCGATTGCAGTAATCCTTTCACCAACTTCTCCGCGTACTGGACGTTTCCAAATCTCTGATGAATCTGTAGAATAAGTCATCACTTCTCCAGAATCAGTGGCTATTGCAATAGAATCGCCAATTGCTACCATTGAAACTGAACTTTCAGGAATCGCTATCAATTCACCAGATGAATTTACGATATGCGCCTTAGATAAACCATCTATTGCGACACAATAATCACCTTTACCGGTGATGGATTCAATACCAGATAAAAATTCTACAAATTTAATCTGCTCACCTTCTCGGAAAATATGCAAACCATCTCTTGAACCAACGATTAGGTCGCCGAACTGGGTTTCAAACAAGCTCGTTATTGGTGGAAGAATAATCTCTGAATCATCTATTCTAAGCATACCGTCCACTTGAGCGACTGCGAGATGTTTGCCAGAACAAATTGCTGCAACATCAGATGTGGTTTCCAACTTACTCAAAACAGGAACCGTCATCGACATAGTTACTCACTAATCCTTGCATCGTCCATCCATGCTTCAAAGTTTGGCATAGAAATGTACTCTTTAGGATTTCTAATGTGCTTCATCAAATTCTCTTTTTCCAGTTGTGTCCAGCCACAGGTGGGCTCCAAAGTAGAAAGAGGCACTGTCTTAACCTCATCTTGGCTACGAGTGAATAGTTTTTCTCCCTCTTCTATAGACATGCCAATAACTCCCCAGGGATATCTTTGCTTTATCTTTCCTTCAATATCTTTAATTTTTGAATTCTTGCCAATTGAAGGATCCCATTTCCTTAATTCTCCAAGTAATTTCTCGTCACTCCCTTCAACAGGTATTAATCGAGAACCCCTCCTCATTATTAGGAAAGAATCTATCATCTCATCTTCATTAGTAATCTTGCAAAGAACATCTCCTTGCACACCTGGAGGTAGCCCCCCTGCTCCATTCAAACGGTTTGATAACAACCAAACTTTATTCTGCTCTAACACTACTCTTACCCATATATCAGGATTAGTAAGATTCACTTTCAGAGAATTGTCAAATTGTAGCATCCAATAACCAATTTGACCATTGTATTCCTTTGTACTGAAATTCTCCTTTGGTCCAAGTCTCTTGGTTCTGACACCAAATGTTCGATTTTTTCCGAAGTTCTCATCGAGGTCAAGAATCTTTTTTGCCACTTCTTTTGGGTCTATTGAGTTAGAGATTACAATTGCTGGATCAACAGCAACCACGCCCAGCAACCTGCAGAGTGTATCCTCAACAATTTCTTTGTTATTATCGCTCTTAATTACTTCCATACTAATGATTCTATCTTGTTTTAATGAAATACCGTTGTATTTAGCAAGAATTTCCATATTGTTGTATAAACCCCTTTGAAATTGTCTTCTAACAACTTTGCTTTTCAAACCAAGTTCTCCAAAACGCAAAATCCATACATGTTCCATCGAAACACCTCATTCATCATTATGAAGCTCGATTGTTACGTCCGGTTTTTCGTTGTTTGATTTTGCATTATCATTTCTTGCTAATTCTAATCTATTGAGATACTCTTCGCTTACTCTACCAGTAACATACTTTCCGTCAAAACAACTGGTATCCCAATTTTGCGGGCCGTTGATACTTGTTACTTCAATCAAGTCTTCAAGGGTTTGATAAAATAATTTGTCAGCACCAATGGTTTCACAGATTTCGTCTATATTCTTGCCATTGGCGATAAATTCCTTTACAGCAGGCATGTCGATTCCGTATACGTTTTGATATCTCACAGGAGGTGCGGCAGAAGCAAAATACACTTTCTTCGCCCCTACTTCTCTGGCCATCTCAACAATTTGAGCAGACGTCGTACCCCTTACAATCGAATCATCTACCAATATCACATTCTTTCCTTCAAACTCATGCGGAATTGCATTTAACTTTCTTCGTACAGATTTCATTCTCTGTGCCTGCCCTGGCATTATGAAAGTACGACCAATATACCTATTTTTGACGAATCCTTCTCGATATTCAACATCCAGAGCATTTGCCAACTGTAAAGCCGCATATCTACCTGAATCTGGAACTGGAATTACGCAATCTATGTCGTGGTCGGGAAATTGCTCCAATATTCGCTCAGCCAATCTTTGTCCTTGATTGAGCCTTGCTTGGTAAACTGATATTCCATCGATAATAGAATCAGGCCTAGAGAAATATACGTGCTCAAAAATACACGGAGAGTGATTTGTCTCATCGGCACAAATCTTAGTGAATAACTGACCAGTAGATGTAATGAAGATGGCTTCACCTGGAGAAATATCTCTCTCCACATCGAATCCTAATGCGTGAATGGCGACTGATTCGCTTGCAACTATCCATTCTTTTTCTCCGTCGATGACTCTGCTCCCAAAAATAAGTGGCCTTATCCCATTCGGATCTCTAAATGCAAGTAGTCCAAAACCAGATATCAATGAAACACAAGCGTATCCCCCCGTTATTTGATTGTTTAACGCATGCACAGATTCAAAAATTGTGTTTACATCAACGTGAATCTCTCCATTAATGTCAAGATTAAGTGTCCTAGAATGTAATTCCATCGCTAGGAGATTCAAAAGCAATTCAGAATCTGATGTAGTGTTTACATGTCTTCTGTGTACGTTGGTAAGCAGGTCGTAAATTTCATGTGCATTGGTCAAATTTCCATTATGAGCCAGCGAAATCCCAAATGGATAATTTACGTAGAAAGGCTGTGCTTCGGCTGCAGATGAGGTGCCAGCAGTTGGATATCTAACATGACCAATTCCGTTTGAGCCAAGTAAATTTTTCATGTGTTTTTTGTAAAAAACGTCCTTGACCAAACCATTTGATTTCCTTAAGTGAAATTTACCATTATTTTCAGTCATTATTCCAGCAGCATCTTGTCCCCTATGCTGTAGAACTGTTAACCCGTCATACAACAACTGGTTGATGTGGTAACCAGTTCTTCCGACGAGACCAATTATGCCACACATTCGTCTCGCCTGTTGTATGCAATGCGAGAGGCTTTACAGGCCTTTCCATTCCCCCAAAGATTAAGGTCGATGTGTTTTCTTTGACCAACTAAAACCTCTCATCCTCGCAGTGGAGCCGTAGCCACAGGATGCGCAAGTTGATTTTTGCTTGTGATATGCGTTTCTGCCACACCTTCTACATCTGATGTGTGTGGTCTTTTGCCTCTTACCCATGGATGGAGTACCTTTGGACATAGTATCACCTGCGACTGTGCGACCTACCTTCCCTTTATGAAACCGACGGAGCGAATTATTCTTCTTCCTTGAATAAAATTCTTCTTTCTCGACCAGTTATCATAGCGAATGTGAAACCTACAGCGAAAAGTGCTGCAACAGACATTCCAGTAATTCCCACTATCAATCGTACAATATTTGAAAGCAATTGTGATCTCAAGCCACTATTTGCTTCCAATAGCAAATCATCATAGGAAGTAAGACTCCAAACAACCAATACTCCAAAGCTAACTGCCACCAACATTCCAACTAATGGTGCAAGAGGCCTGTGTCTAGAATCCGCATAGAAGAATAGATTCCCCAGTAAGATTAATCCAACCACAATGTATGAAGTTAGAATTGAATTTGCAAATCTTTTGAAAGCCTCTTTGTGAATGCCTTCACCAAGAGATAAATTTAGAGCCAATATAACAAGTATTGGAAGAGCGCCCGCAAACAGCAATAATTTCCAAGATGCTAGTGACTTATTCATTCCTCTTCACCCCCTATGTGATTATTTGCGATTTCAACTAATTTTTTCAATTCCTGCTCTGTAGGCGGACCTGTACTTTCAGGGTTGGGTAAAGTACTTTCATATCCCCAAATAACTAGAGCAAAAATAGCCACAGATAGAATTCCTCCAACAAGGATTCCGAAAATATCTGCGACTGCGAGGAATAAATAATCTCTGAATTCATTTGCAGTCGTATATTCTCCATCGATTAACATTGCAATTAGAGCTATCCCTGCAAACAAAATCGACATTCCAGCCAGTTTTACTGATTCTGCAAATCGATTCTCCCCATAACCTACCATTGCGATGGACGCAGCCGCACAGAGGGAGGTCGAGAAAAGTAACATGGTTGGCCAAAATACTATCCAATACGGATTTACATCGCTTCGCCATACAGGCGTGAAACTCGACCAATGCATTAAACTAAAAATTCCAATCGAAACAAACATCGCGAAAAATCCAGACAATCTAGCGGTGCTATCAAGCCTGCCCACGGGAACATGTCCACCAAAAATCATGCCGTGTAACCCATAGATAAGTAGGATACAAGGAGCAATTATACTCAAAATTAGATGGGCACCTGCCGTTGAATCTGAGCTTGGCACAGTCCAGGGAGATGCTAAGAAGATTAGGCTCGAAGTCACCAAAATAACTAACCCTAAGATTTTTGATTTTCGACTAGTAGATAGCCACAATCCTAGACCTATCATTATTAATGGAATCCAGAATAGTAATGTCGCTTTAATCATGGAATCCATAGCCTAACGGCTTCAATCAGATTTATGAATATGACCACTAAAAATTGATTCAGTGGGTCGTTTTACCGAAAATTAGTGTCCGTCAGCCATAAATAGAGGTCGATGGTGGCTTGGGTGCTCAAGGTGAGACTATGGTCAAAATGCCACGTCAAATAAAGAGGTACAGTCCAAGTGCTGGTAAGCACACTATGCACACTGTAGAGCGTGTGAAAAAGAAGCGCGCAAGCGAACTAAAATGGGGTCAGAGAAGATTCCGCCGAGTTATGGCTGGATATCGCGGTTTCCCACGTCCTAAACCAGATGGGAGAGAAAAGCCTACCAAGAGAGTTAATATTCTATACCGGTGTACTGAAACTGGCAAAGCCCATTACGCTCCTTGCCAAAGAGCAAAGAAATTCGAATTAGTAGACAACTGAGGTGAAAATTATGGCGTCAAATTTCCTAAAAGTATCATGCAGAGACTGCTCTAATGAAAGCATCATTTTTTCTCGTGCTACAACTGTAATATCCTGTGCAGTTTGTGGTGCTACACTGACAAACCCTGCTGGTGGCAAGGCCCAGCTGGTCGGCTGTAATGTCGTAGAGTCCCTTGAATAAATGGAGGCTTGACCTCCTTGTCAGAAGACACCATCGATGATGGACCTCAAGAAGGCGAACTTGTAGTCGCTCTCGTAAGAGAAGTAAAACAAAACGGTGCCTACGTAGACTTAGAAGAATACGAGGGTATTGAAGGATTTATCTTCATTGGAGAAATTGCAAGTGGCTGGGTAAAGAATATTCGATCTTACGCCCGGCCTGGTCAAAGGCTAATCTGCAAAGTTCTAAGAACGAGAAAAGACAACAAATCTCTAGAGTTATCCCTAAAGTCTGTAAGCGAAGAAAGAAAAAGAGATAGGCTTGCTGAATGGAAAAATGAAGAAAGAGCAAAACAATTATTCAAGGTTCTTTCAGAACAAGTAGGTTGGAATCAGGACCAACTAACAGAGAATCAAGTAGATTTGACAGAGTCGTTCGGAACACTATACGGTGCTTTTGAAGAAGCCGCAACCAAACCGGAATCACTTACTGAGTTAGGATTTGAAGGAGATTGGATAGAACCATTTATTGAGATCGCAATCAAGAACATTATTCCAGATACAGTTGAGATACGTGGCCATTTTACTCTAAATATAGATGACGGCGATGGTATCGAAATAATCAAGCAAGCATTAATTGCTGCAGAATCCATTTCTGACAGTGAAACTGAGTTAGAAGTATCCTGTCATTATGACGGTGCCCCAAGTTATAGAATTGAGCTAAAGGCTCCAGATTTCAAAACTGCTGAAGATGGGTGGAATAGAGCAACAAAGGCTTGTATCGACATGGTAGTAGCCTCTGGAGGCTCTGCTGAAGCGGAGAGGGAATGAGATGGTTAGGCAGTCTATGCAACAATGCGTCGATTGCTTAGAGTACTGTCTAGAAACAACATGCCCAAAATGTGGTTCTGTTGCTAAGGCAGCCGCTCCTATGAAGTGGTCACCCGAAGACAAAAGAGCACATTTGCGAAGAAAATTGGATGGAGTAGAAGAGGATGGTTGGGTTAATTCTCTTCCAACATTAAGTTCTGACGAAGAAGAATAATGCCAACCATTATACTGTGCCTAAATGCACTTTAGATTTATGAGTGCACTCATCGATTGGATATCTAGGCCTAATACTGAAGGTGAGACTCTACTTGTTGCGATGCCGGGTGTTGGCGACATCGGTAAATTAGCAATAGACGCAATAAATCTGGAACTTGATGCTGAGCCAATTGCAAGAATCATGCATCCCGCGTTTCCACCACTTGCTAAGTTGGACAACGATGGTTTACTTCAACCCCCTCACGTATTACTATCAAAATTAGAGATTGACAATCATATAATATTCACCTTAACCGGTGATGCTCAACCAATGACTCCAGAGGGGCAACATGAGTTGGCTAAATCTATCATCGAGATTTTTACAGGTGGCGAAATCATAGTTTTTGCTGGCATGGTTACAAATCCGGAAAGAAAAGAAGTATTCGCCGTAACTGGAAGTTCACAATACAGAATAAAATTAGAAAAACAAGGTGTAGATGTTAGAAGAAGCGAACCTAAAGCAGGAATTATAGGAATGGCCGCTCTAATTACTGCACTAAGTCCTGTACATGGAGTGAATTCTTCTTGCGTAATTGCTACCACGGTTGGAAAATCATTAGATCCATTAGGTGCTCAGTTATTGCTTGAAACGGTAAGAAAATGGTGGAGTTTGCCATTACCGATTCCAATCGATGCAACGAATAGGTTAGCGAACAAATTGAAAGAAATGCATCCTGAGAAAGCTGATGACTTGATATCCGAAATGTCTGACTCTGCTAATTCAATATATATGTGATTAGCCACCAGAACTGACAATAGTTATCTCAAGTCTAATGTCGCCTTTCAAAGTTGTAGAGTGCGGGAGAACTGTATCTTCGTAACTCACGATTACTGTCGAGGGATGAATATTAGCCAAATCAAGCACTTTTCTAACAGTAGACCCTTGTTCTAATTCAAAGGTTTTTTCATCTTTACCAGAGATTAGTGTTACTTGCACATTCCATCCGAATAACATCACTCTTATGACGGTCGTGCAGGTGGACACATTGTTTGCCGAGATCGCATAGCCCGGTATTGCGGTGGATTCGAAATCCACTGTCCTTCGGACACGGGAGTTCAAATCTCTCTCTCGGCGCCTATTGAAAACAATCAGTGATGCGAATTATTGAGCTATTTTTCTCGAGGTTTGCTTTGACATCTACTGCCCAAGCATCCAGTGATGCATTCAAAATTGCAATTTCATCTCCTTGCTGAATTGTGTTGTAAATGGCTGGCCAAGAATTGTCCCAACCCTCAACTGTTACTTTGGACTGCTCATCAATCAATACAATTCCCTTACGTACCCACGGCTTTCCGGATTTTCCGATACCGTACTTATATGTCTTATAGGCAACTCTCCCATACAAATTCCATCTTGCTTTGAAGTCAAACAATCCGCAGTCTCCATCTTCAGATTTTTCTGATTTTATCATTCTGGCATGAGGATCAATCTTCAATTCAATTTCCCCTTTCCAATTGGTGGAAGGGATTACTCCTATCAATCGAATTGAATCTCCTTTTTCTATTTCAGGGGCGTAAGTAAGTTGACCTTCACTTTCTTTTGAAATTATTTTTACAAATGCTTTTCCACCATCCTGTTGTATCATTATGTTTGGAACTCCATCGCTATTTTTTGTCACACTGAAAACTTCACAAAAAATATTAACTCTAGGCTCCAAATTTTTTAATCTAGTTAATTCATATGACTTTATTTCTCCCTTTGGTTGAATATTTTCGATTATTTTGTAATTATCATTTCCTTCACCACCGGGGCATAATTTTGACCATTCACAACTGTCGCACCTTACTCCTTGTGGCGCTTCAGTAGAAACCCCACCTTCGGAGAACCCTCGCAAAGGTGAAGGGTTTGGAGGACAATCTGAAATCGTAATTGGTTTTGATTTTATTTGATGCCATAATTGATTTAAATTATTTTCTAAAATTGATATTTCATCTTTAGTTGGAGGTTTTACTGACTTTTTCTTCCCTACTCCTAAATACCAAACTTCAAGTTCATCGGGAATCTTTCCATCGTGTGTTTTTGACCACAGCATAGCATACATTTTCAATTGCTCAACATAGTTTCCACTTCTATCACCTACTCCTTTGCTAGCCTTCAAATCTACAATCTTTACCTTTGAATTATGTCTGTAAACCAAATCATATTCTCCTTGAAACCAATATTCGGGATGAATTGCATTTTGTGAAAAAGGCTCTAAATCAGGATCTACAAACCATGGCCTTGCTATTTCCCAAGCTTCGACGATGTGACAGGAACCTTGCCTTGCTAGAGGATGAGGTCCTGATTGTTCTCTCCGATCTGGAGATCTGATGGAGTAATTTTCGCCATTTCGCCATAGTTGCAGTTCTTCATCTGAAACAGAATCTCTTACTAAACGTACTTCCTCCATATGTAAATCAAGCGCAGTGACACACATTTGCATATATTCATCCATCGAATAATCGTGCCAATTCCCTGCTTTCCTTGGATTCTTACTCCATTCGTCTTGCATTGCTTTGCTGATATCAGGCCAATACGCAGCAATTCTTGCCGCATACCATTGAGAAATATCATCAGAAATTTCATTATCATAAAGAGGAAGTAAGTTATCTGCACCGTTGTTTAAGACCGTAGTAGGAGCAGATGAAGTCACTATACCTGGAGATTCCATCAACACTCTTGTGACACATTCTTCGACCGCTCGCCCTAGAAATAGCGGGGGCGTTTGCCCAAACTTCAATCTGAGATTATTCTGATACCACCAAATTCTTGGGCATTCAGCAAAAGTATTGGCCTGTGATGCAGATAATCTGTTAAATTTCCCGACAGTATCATTATCCGGACTAATTGTACTGACAGGCATGAACCACTCGTCAGAGTTGGAGTTTATTCAATCCTTCGATAGGATATCAATTCTAGTAGTTCTTTTGTCAACTCTAAGTTGGATAATTCCCTCACGCCAACCAAGGTCAGCGGATATTATTCTAACCTCATCACCTTGTTTCATAGACAAAATAGACCCCTTAATTGAAGAACCAAAGGCAACCAACTCTGCTACACTTTCTCCATCCCAAATATGTAAAGAGACCATAGACCAAGGCCTTCCATCAGCACGGATTCCATTTCTGCGTGAAATTGAGATTACAATGCCCTGAACATTCGCTTTTGTACGTAGCATTCCCATTCTCGTTAAATCACACTCCGCATTAATTTCTATAGAGCTTTGATTATCTAAGTACAATCTCGGTTGCCCTCTCCACACACCAGGTAATGCTCCAGTCACGATGACTTCATCTTGGGGTGAGTCGTGCATTTTAGGATAGGAGCTTGGTTGACTTTCCTCCAAAGTTACCATCTTGTCTCCCGATTTTATCATCGCGCCCAAGACTAATTCACCGTAATGATTTGGTAATGGGCCCCACGATGCCTGTAATTTACCTTTGACATTAACTCTGTAAGGGATTGTAGATATTAACTCACAAGGAGAGGTTATGTTAGGTTTTTCAAATGGTAATTGATCTAATTTACACCATCTACAACCTGCTTCTTCTCCTGAACATGGTTCATCGATTGGAAAGACATTTGTTAGGTTCCAACTTCTCATTTCATCGTATATTTCCCGATATTCTTCAGTTGTTTTTGGATTTAAATTAACTACTTTCCTTAATCCATTTTTCAAATACCAGCCCTCGATTCCATCGCACTTTGAGTCGTGGGTTTCATTCCAAAGCCAGGCGTAGAAATTTAGTTGATGCTTTAGGCTTGATGAAAATGAACCTTCTCCATCTCCTATTTTTATGTCAATAATTCTTGTTTGACCATCCCAACGATGGACTAAATCACATTCCCCTGAAGCCCACCTGTCAGCATGATACATTCTCTGTGGTTCTGGATTCCTCGGGTCTTTAACCCATGGACGCGCTATTTCCCAAGCATCTTGCCAAGTTATTGGGGTTGAGAAAACATGGGATTCATCTTTCCATGAAACCATGCTATTGGCTTTTTCTGGTTGTAGAAATTTAGGAGGATTATCCCAACACGGTGCTGGTATCTCAAATTCAGTTTGCCCACCTCCAGCCTCAAAGCATCTTTTTACTTCTTCTAATTGTAATTCAATACCGTTTCTCAGCATATTACAGACAATGTCAATGTCAAAGCTGTCTGAGAATTCGCCTTCCTTCCAAATAGATTCGTCAAAGGATTTTCGGCCATTATCAATCGCCTTTTGGCCATATTCATCGACCAATTCTTCAACCCAAGATGATAGACCTTCAATAGATTCAACTTTTGGAGCCCTATGCATTAGAATTGAACATAAAGCATCCTCTATTTCGATACCCATTATTTGGGGTGGAGAAACGGGACCTCTAAGCCCTATTCTGTAGTTCAAAAACCACTGTTTCTTACATCTCAAAAACGTGGTAAGTGAAGATGCAGAGAGCCTACTGCGTGACCTTCCAATCGACTGTGCTTCTGGAGGAATCTGGGCTGGCATGATCTAGCCTCATGAGTCAAATGAATAATAGTCTCCAGCAACTCTTTGCTCTCGATCTTTTCTGGATTCGGATTTGTTTATACGTGGTCTCTTTGAATCATGGTCTCTTCTAAATGTAACATCGACTCCTGCTAAGAATCGATTCATGCCTTCTCTGAGCCCAAATGGGCCCTCGGCTTTACCACTAACTCCTCCTTCGCCTTCGAATACCAATAGTGAATCTGATACGATATCGATGAAATAGACGTCATGATCAATTACGAATGCTGCTTTTTCATTGGACTCCATAGTCCTCCTTATCGCTTTAGCCGCTTCCATTCTAGCATTTGCATCAAGATGCGCACTCGGTTCATCAAGTAGATACAAATCAGCATCTCTACCCAAACATATGGCAATTGAAACTGCTTGAGATTCTCCTCCTGACAAGTTGTTTACCTGCTTTGCAAGTAATTCGTCAACTCCTAATGCTCTTATCACATTCACATTAAATTCCCCACTTCTCCATCGTGGCCCAATTTCAGCGTCTAACCATGTTTGTACTGTACAGTCAAGGTTCGTTTCGATGTGTTGTGGCTTGTAAGAGATTGAGGCGTCTGCAGTCACCCATCCTGAGTCATATTCATGTTCGCCTGCCAAAATTTTGACCATTGTAGATTTTCCAGTACCATTTGGCCCTACTACTCCTACAACTTCAGCTTGATGGACCTTTCCTGTACCTGTTTGAAGATTGAACTCACCCAGGGTTTTTCCTAAATCCCCCCACTCTACAACTGGATTACCAATCTCATTTGATCTGTCAGTGTGCGTTTGAAATTTAATTGGCTTATCTCTTATTCTGACATTTTGTTCTACCAAAAAACCGTCAAGGTATGCATTGATTGCTTGTCTTGTTGACCTTGCGGGTGTGAAAATACCAAAAGCACCTTTTCTCCCATAAACAATGTGTACTAAGTCTGCAAGCACATCCAAAACTGCCAAATCGTGTTCGATTACGATTACTCTAGACCTTTCGGATAATTCTTGAATGATTTTTACGATTCTCATTCGTTCATGAATATCAAGATATGAAGATGGTTCATCGAAAAAGTAGACGTCCGCCTTCTTCAATAATGTAGCACATATCGCTACCCTTTGGAGTTCTCCGCCAGACAACTGTGTTAATTCCCTATCCAACAATTTGCTTAATCCTAACTTTGTGACCATTTCTTGATAGATATTCCTTTCATCAACAGATTCTAACAAGGTTCCTACTTTACCCTTTACAGCCTTAGGAATGTTATCTACATACTGTGGTTTCAAAGCTACTTTAACTTTGGAATTACTGACATCGATTAAAAAATCTCTCAACTCTCCACGAGGTAGGCTTTCGATCACATCTTCCCACCAAACCTCATCTGCTTCAAAGTCACCTAAATTTGGTGTAATTGAACCATTTAGAATCTTGAAAGCCGTAGATTTCCCCATCCCATTAGGTCCGAGTATACCAACTACCGATTCTTTTGAAGGAGTAGGTAAACGGAATAACCTGAAACCATTCAGTGAGTATCTGTGTATCATATCACTTTCTAATTCAGAGGGTAATTGAGTAATTATGAGCGCGTCGTGTGGACACTTGTTTACACAGATTCCACATCCGATGCACAGCGATTCTGAAATATGTGGTTTTCCTGTTACATTGTCCATTACGATACATTCTTGTCCGTTTCGAACAGGAGGACAGAATGCAAAGCATTCATCCATACATTTCTTCGGTTGACAGTTATCTTCCTTGAGAACTGCAACTCGCATATTTATTCCTCCAGTACTGGTGCTTGATTAACTATTCATCGAATACAAAGTAAAATTACCTAACATTGAGGTTTTGACATAAGCCAAAACGATTGGTAATCAAACCAGTCCTTTTACAAATTCATGACCACGAATAAGTTTCGTTGTACATGGTGTTGGGAATTTCATTCCCGCTTTCCTTAGTGCATCTTTCGCTACTAAGTAATGTTCAGGGGTGAATTGTAGAGAAATGATCCTTTGGCCTCTCTTAACCCTTGCAGCGGTTCCGACGTTCTTTCCAAAAGCGCATCTCATTCCTTGTGAGACACGGTCAGCTCCAGCACCTGTTGCCTGTTTGTTTTCTCTCAGAACGTGATGTGGGTAAGTATGTACTCTTAGAGCGTAATTTTGAGCCCCTGCGATTTTCCTAATTGTAGAATTTGAAATAACACGAGCGGCTTCTAATGCAGTGTGGCGAATCTGACAAGATTCATCGGCAACCAAATTAAGTTCCATTGTGAATTCTCCAGTTTCTGCAGCACGGCGGTTACCGACGTGGAATTGGTGAATTCTATTGTTAGGGACACCACCGATATACTTGCGTCTGGTGTAAGCTGGACCCTTTAGTCTTCGGTACATTTTTGCGGGTTTTCGTGCCATGACTCAATCCTCCAAGCGATTTTCCGACTTGCCTTCCATATATGACGATACCGATTACGAATTTTTGTTTAATAGGGCAAAGGTCATTGAATAGGTAGGGTTAGCGGAAGGTAATGTCAGCGTGGCGTAAGTTCCTGGAGGAAGAGTCAGAATATCAATGGCTCTCCTTCGCAGTGTTCGCTTTAGCAGTAATAATCGGAGCCGTTTTAATAGACTCGTCTGATAACTTGTCTGGATTACATGAAGGAGCAGCTATCGAACAGAATGGAATAATTCACGATGTAGCTGGAGATGCAATTTTGTTTGAAAATGAGTCAGGTAGGTATGTCGCACTTCACGATAACATACAGGAGACGCCGTACGCATCTTGCTTAGTTCAGCACGCACACATCACATTCGCCTGCATGGGGACAGAAGGTTTGCTATTTTTCACAGAGGAAGATTATTCTGTAGAATTTGGCTGGATTCCAATGGCATTGGGCAAGAACGTGACTGCTAAAAATGTAGAGGCGAACTCTGAAAATGAATTACTGGTAGTCATTCAGGACGGAACTTCTGACAAATTAGCGGCCATGCACATAAGTGAAGGTGATGGCCTCTCGAATTTGACAGAACAGGAGGGAATCATGCACATCAGCACAATGTTAGCAACTGAAGGCGGATGGTTTGTAGGTGGCTCATGGCAAGCACCTCCAAACTGGTTGGGGACAAATCCGGCCTCTCCTCCGATGTACGAATTGTTAATGTTTGTTGAGTGGGATGGGTTAAATTCACCTGATTCAGAAATTATTTACCTGGGACGGGAAGGAGCAATTCACGGAATCTATCAAATGAATAACGGAGACTACATAGCTACTGGCACAGATGCCACTGTTGTGATCGAATCTGATGGCATCACTTCACTTAACATAGCAAGCTTTTCGGCAATTTCCGATAACAATAACCAAATCTGGCTATTTGGTGGGCTTAATTCAGATGCTGTAGCGATTATCGACAACGCAGAAATCACCTATCATGAATTACCGTCTACCTTGGGATTAATCCCTAATTTTGTTGATTGTAATTCTGAAGGATTGATTTCGATATACGGTACCGATGTTTACGATTCACCTCGCTCTGTTTCTATAGAGAGTGATGCTAGAACCTCTATAATAAGCCTAAGAGGTGTTATGGACCTCGGATTCATTCTTGTGTCGGTTACAATTATCTCCGTGATGGTTTGGAATATTTCCGACTCCATTAGGCGCGGAGAAATTTTCTGAAATGCCTCACAAAAAAATGAGAATGCCTTATTTGCTAGGGGATAATTTACGAACCTCTTTCGCACACATCGCATCCTAGCGCAAGCTAAGGATGTGTAATCATGGCCAAGAGAGGAATGATGGACCAATACATGGACATCAAATCTGAAAACCAAGATTCAGTCCTATTTTTCCGCATGGGAGATTTCTATGAGCAATTCCATGAAGACGCAGTAGTCTCTTCAGAAGTACTAGGATTGGCTTTAACAAGCAGGGATAAGAATGCTGAGAATCCAATACCGATGGCTGGATTCCCATGGCATGCCTTAGAGGACAACCTTAGATTGATGCTAAAAGCGGGTCACAAAGTTTGCGTAGCAGAACAAGAGGATGAATTAAGAGAAGGTGCAAAACTACTCGAGAGAGTTGTTACGAGGATTTACACACCAGGTTCATTGTATGAAGAAAGCTTGATTGGGACCGATGAAGTCGTCAACCTATCCAGCGTAGTGATAAAAAATGACTCAGTTGGTTTAGCGATACTTGATGCAAGTACTGGAAACCTTTGGTCAGTTGAATATAGTGGTGCAGACAGGTTGGATAGAGTATTGGATGACTTACTGCGTAGCAGTACTAGAGAATTGGTATTCTCTCCTAAAGATTCAGAAAAGGACGAACTTAGAAGAATTATTTCAAATATTGATAATGTTACACTATCACAACACTCAACTTCTAAGAGAAAATCTGATGAATCACTAAAGCAAATATTGGAAGTAGCCGACTTAGGACATATTGACCTAGGAGACTTCCCAATTGCTATGGAAGCAGCAGGTCTTGCTGCTGACTACTTATCATCAATGCACTTGATGGAATCCATATCTTTCAAAGGTGTTGAAATATTACGTCCAAATGATAGTCTGATTCTAGACCAAACCACATTAAGAAACTTAGAATTGACACAGACATTGTCTGGCGAAAAAGAAGGATCACTTCTAGGTTCTATCGATAAATGCCGAACGGCAATGGGAAGGAGATGTTTGAAACAATGGATATTACGGCCTTTGGCTTCAAAAGCAGACATCGAACAACGACAAGATTCCGTTGCTAGTATTGCTCGCTCATCAAAAAGATTGGATGAGATAAGAGAAGTCTTGAAGGGATTAAGGGACATTGAGCGACTAGCCACTCAATTATCATACAATCGTTCTACTGGCAGAGACCTAGTTGCAATTTCATTGGCATTGGAAAGAATGCCAAAACTAAAATCGGTATGCAGACAAATGGATGATGATTTATTGAATAATATATCAGAAAATTTAGATGTATTAGAAATGATGAAAACTGATATTCAAGCAAATCTCAATGATGAACAACCCCTATCTATGAAAGAAGGTGGAATTATTAGAGAGGGTATCGATTCCAATTTAGATGAGTTGAGAACTGCTGCATCGATAGGTAAAAAATGGTTCAAAGATTTAGAAACGATGGAGAGAAATCGACTCCAGATTCCGTCTCTAAAAGTCAAACACAATAGGCAAATAGGGTGGTACATCGAAGTTACAAAATCACATTTGTCCAAAGTTCCAGATGATTGGAAGAGAAAACAACAAATGACTAACGGAAATAGATACGTAACTGATGACTTATTACAGTGGGAAGACAAACTTCTAACTGCATCCACTAAGGCGAATAATATTGAATATGAATTATTTAGAGGGTTGAGAGAACGATGCAAACAAAATGCTAGAATTCTAGGCTTGATTAGTACACATGTTTCCCAAATCGATGTTCTCCAATGTTTTGCTACAATAGCAAGGAGTCGATCATGGTCTAGACCAACAATTTTTGAGGATAATCGCTTGATTGCAAAAGGATTGAGGCACCCTGTTTTGGAATTACAGCCTAACTTTGTTCCAAATGACTTACAATTCGATAAGAAGAGGAAATTTTTATTGATAACTGGGCCAAATATGGGAGGAAAATCAACCTATTTGAGGTGCGCGGCGTTAGTGACTGTTTTAGCGCAGTGTGGTTCTTTTGTTCCAGCAAGTAGTGCACAAATAGGAATCGTCGATAGAATATTCACCAGGGTTGGAGCATCTGATGATATTCGCAGGGGCAGGTCTACTTTTATGATGGAAATGATGGAAGTTTCACACATCCTAAAACAAGCAACATCCGATTCACTAATTTTACTTGATGAAATTGGCAGGGGCACTTCCACCTTCGATGGCCTATCGATTGCATGGTCTGTTTCAGAGGACATCTCAAAACGTCTTTCTTCAAGAACACTATTCGCAACCCACTATCACCAATTAATTGGTTTAGAGGGGGAAATAAGTGGCCTGGTAAATGTTCATGTCCAAGTAGCTCAAACAGAGGGAGAACTGAGATTCCTTCACACGGTGGCAGATGGGCCATGCGACGATTCCTACGGCGTACAAGTAGCCGCTTTGGCTGGACTTCCAAGACATGTAATTGAACGAGCAGGTGACCTTCTCACCTTCCTCGAAAAGCAAGCCGACGGTGCAAAGGCTGGAAACAAGGGAACACCGATTGCGAGAAATTCTGGACAATCATCATTGATGGGATTCGTTGGCTCGCCAAAAGTTGTTGTTCAGAAGGATAAAACAATGGAACTCATCAAGTCAAAATTAAATGAGATGGACATAGATTCTATGAGCCCAAGAGACGCACTACAAGCACTCTACGACCTGCAAAATTCTCTGGAGGTTGATGAATGAGCGCTCCTAAAAGAATAAAGCAATTGGATGATTATACAATTGGTCATATCGCTGCAGGTGAAGTGGTTGAAAGACCTGCACAAGTGGTAAAAGAACTAATCGAAAATTCGGTTGATGCCGGCTCTACACAGGTTTCTATAGACATTGAAAGGGGAGGTTTTGACATGATAAAGATATCTGATAACGGTTCGGGAATCCATCCAGATGACCTTTCTTTGTGCTTAGATAGACATGCTACTAGTAAGCTGAAATCACAAGATGACCTCGCTGAGATATACACTCTTGGATTTAGAGGTGAAGCACTTGCTAGTATTGGAATGGTTAGCAAAATCACTGTTTCAAGCAGAATAAAAGATGGTGATGGTTTTGCAATATCAATGGATAATGGAGTCAAGAACCCTATTTTACCAGTTGGAATGGGTGAAGGAACGATAATTACGGTAGATAATTTGTTTGCGAAACAGCCAGCAAGGCTCGCTTTCCAGAGGAGGCCTGCTACCGAAGTTAGCAGAGTTGTAGACATAGTAATTTCACACGCAATATCGAACAAAAACGTGGGTTTTCGTTTAACCAATGATGAAAAAATAATTCTCGATGTTCCTGCGGTTTTAGATATGGATGATCGGTTATATGATGTACTTGGCCACCAAGCGGGAAAAATGATACGATTAATTTCACCAAAAATAGATGAAAATGCTCCAGGTGAAGAAAAGTGGTCCGGGTGGATTTCAACACCAGACATAACAAGAGGAAAAGGCGACGACATACACATTTTGATCAATTCAAGGCCGGTTGCTGCACAACCGTTCTTACAGACGATAAGAAGAGGATACAAAACAAGACTAATGCAGGGAAGGCATCCAGTTGCTGTTTTGAATTTAGAAATTCCTCACCATGAAGTTGACGTTAACGTTCACCCAACAAAAAGTGAAGTGAGGCTCAAGAATTCTTGGAGAGTACTTGAAAGATTGGAGAGGGCTATCTCGCATACCCTTGAATCAACCCCTACCGAACCCGAATCTAGTGGAGGAATCACGGGAATTCTCTCATTGTCAAATAATAATGAAATCAAACACAAGGCCAAAAAACCAGCTTGGGCTACAACCGCCCAAATTTCCCTATCCGGGGAAATTGCGAAAGAAGAGAAACAAAAGAATCAACCAAGGCCGATTTCGACATCTGAATTTTCTCAACAAACAATCACTGGGGAAAAACCCACTGCTCCAGCTTTATCATCGGAGGAAAGACAATTACACAGACATGCTGGAAAGGATTCAGAAAACCCTGCCGATAGTAACCCAATCGGGCCTGTGATAAACGATTTACCTGAAATGGAACCATTAGCACAATTCGCAGATTCCTATATTTTGGTTCAAGCAAATGAAGAATTACTTCTGATAGACCAACATGCCTTACATGAAAGGGTTAGGTATGAAAGACTAAGGCATAATGAAGACATTTGGAAATCACAGCCAAGGATAAATTCGATTCCTCTAAATTTAGATCCCAGACAACTATCGAGGCTTGAATCAAGAATAGAAGAATTTTCAGACATAGGTTTTGAATTCAATAAAACAAATTCGGGTTATGAAATTACGAGTGCTCCAGCAATCTTTGCAGCGGAAAACCTTGAACCGTTCGTTCATGACATAATTCTAGACATGAATGAGGATGGTGCACCACTCGAAACCTTAGAACAAAGAAAAGACCATTTCGCTTTTCTTAACGCATGCAGGGGCGCAGTCAAAGCAAATGAAAAATTGAATCTTGCACAAATGCGTAGACTCTTAGACGACATGAGGCGAATACCTAACCCATGGGCATGCGTTCATGGAAGACCTACTGCTATGAGAATCCCACTTAATTCATTAGACCATCACTTTGGAAGGCATGGTTAAACTCTCAATCGATTATCAAACCACAATTTTGCAACTGCTGAATGAAGGATGGCCAAGCGATTTCGTGCAAATTTTCACCCTCGATAGTTGCGCCACATTTCGAGGCCAATATCACTGCAGTCATTTGTATACGATGGTCGCCATATGTCTTAACTAATTGATTTGGAGAAATTGGGGTCTGACCACCAGGTATCTGTAGACCGTCAGCGGTTTGATTACAATGAATAGAGAATTGTTCGAGCATCTTTTTTGTACATTTTATTCGGTTTGACTCCTTGAATGTAGCATGGTGGGCTCCGGTTATAGTACCTCCATCAGATAGTGCTAAGATAGCTGCTAATGGAGTGATTAAATCATTAGAGTCTTTCAGATTTAGATTACTTAAATCATGTCCGATTAAATCTTCAGATTTAGGCGGATTTTCTATATCCAGTCCCGCTAATCTGCAGAAGGCAGTCATTGAAGGGTCAGGTGGAATCTCAACGTCAGGGCATCTTACAGTCCATGGTTGTCCAATTTTTACTGCACCTGTTAACTTACATAAGTCCCAAGTAAGGTCTGAATGTTTTTGTGAAACTGATTTACCTGTTGTCACCAATTCAAACCCATCAGTCCTCGGGGTCATTAACAAAATTGAAGATAAGAATTGGGATGAAATGGAGGTATCTATTTTGATATTTTGAGAGGTTACTGGGCCTCTAATCTTCATCGGCAAATGATAATCGCCAAATGTAGATGAAGAAATCTTTAGGGATTCAATAAGAGGTAAAGAAGTCCTTACTCGGAGACTAGCGTCTCCATCGAAGGTTATTTCTTGTCCACAGGAAGCCACTTGTCCAATCAAAAAGCGCAAAGCAGTCCCACTATTTTTACAGTCCAATGTGTCTGTTTTGAATTTAAATTCCCCGCCAAACATAATTCCTTCTTGATATTTCAGACCCATATCAGACAAACAATCTATCATCGCCTGAACATCTCTGCCAATTTCATTCATTTTGATTTCAGTGGGGCTTGAATCCATGCTTGCTAATATTAGCCATCGCATTGCATGACTTTTCGATGGTGGCAATTTCAATCTCCCCTCTAGGTTGCTAGGCCTTATTGAAATTGATTTCTCTAAATCATCAATTTGACCAGCGCTCATTGAGAATTCCCCGATATCTATGCTAATTCCCCATCAGAAATGAATGATTGTATGAGAGTATAATTCAAATGATTCAAACATCTCGATTGTAACATGGTCGAAGATAAGAGAGGGCGCCCGTTTAGGGACCTTAGAATATCTTTGACCGATCGATGCAACATGCGATGCAGATATTGCATGCCACGTGAGCATTTCTCTGGAGACCATCAATTTCTAGCCAAGAGTGAGATTCTATCCTACGAAGAAATTTCTTTCATTGTCAAATCGATGTTGCCATTAGGATTAGAAAAAGTGAGATTGACAGGCGGAGAACCCCTGCTTAGGAGAGACATTGGAGAATTAATCCTCCTGCTACCAAATGAATTGGACGTAGCACTTACAACCAATGGATTACTCTTGGGTGACAATGCAGCCATGTTGAAAAATTCCGGATTAAATAGAGTCACAGTCTCTTTAGACGCCATAGATGTGAAAACTTTCCAAGAAATGGGAGATACAAAAGAAACTCCAAGCAAGGTACTCAATGGAATTCAATCAGCATTAGATGTTGGATTACAGGTCAAAGTAAACGTAGTTATCAGAAAGGGAATCAATGAGCACTCTGTCAATGAAATATCCAAACATTTCGAAGGTACAGATGTTATAGTTCGTTTCATTGAATTCATGGATGTGGGAGAAACTAACTCATGGAATTTAGAGGAGGTTTTTACAGGTGATGAAATGAGAAAATTGCTTACACCATTATCTCCAATTGGCGATAACTACGTGGGAGAAGTTGCTAATCGCTATCAAAAAGGCACACAGGAATTAGGATTCATTGAAAGTGTTTCAAAACCATTCTGTCATTCTTGTAATAGAGCAAGACTATCCGCTGACGGCAGAATCTATACATGTCTTTTCGCAAACAAAGGAAATGATTTGAAGTCAATCCTTCGAATGGGCGCTACAGAATCTGACCTTCAAAACGCAATGAAGACTATCTGGAGTTCTAGAGATGACGCTTACTCTGAAAATAGAGGAAAAGTAAACCATGCAAAGGTAGAGATGTCTTTCATTGGCGGTTAACTTTCGATTACAGGTAGCCGAAGTTTTCCAAGTACTGTATTACTGCCCGTATCTACTAACTCAAGAGTATGGTGGCCAGTGTTGCAATCCAAATTCTGACAATTTATCACAAAATAATCTCCTTTTGTAACTGACCATCCTGCATCTCTATCATGGAATGAAATGTTTGCTCCAACCGTGCCATAAACATCGGCATCATCTGTAAATCCAGTTGAATCGACCAATCTGCTACCACTCATGTTTACAATTGACCACTTGATTTTTGCAGGGTCAAGAGACTGGTCAATACTTGTTATGGTCACTACATGATATCCATTTGATAAACCTCTTACTGAGAATGACGCTTTTGGATCATCCTTTTCCACACTATCAAAAGTGCTTGACATCATTATGAAGACCATGCTTGAAAGTAACACTGTGATTGCAAGCAGTAGCACAGTAGCAATAACAGGGCTAACTGCATGTTCATCCCTGTGCATGTTTAATCCCATTACTTTGATACTATTGAATCAACCGCTAAATTTAGTGAATAGGATTTGGTTTTTCATCAAACGATCCAAAGCATACGCCGACAGGTTACTGCCCGCCATATGATTCCTTTTGTTAGTCGATTGAATAAAATATTCAAAATAAAGTCGGGAAGTCTGAACATCAGACTTCCTAATTTGAATGAGAATTTTGAATTTCTCATGACCTTTCCCATTTGTTTTTTCCACCTCTTCTCATATTCATTCAAGGATGTGCCGTTCTGTAAATGTTCACATATAACTTGTCCAGCAATCCTCCCTCCGATCATAGCAATCGTAATTCCAGCACCATTTGATGGAAGAACCATACCTGCCGCATCGCCAACAATCAGATAATTATCTTTGACAAATTTCCTGACAGTTCCGGACATGGGAAGTGAGCCTGCCCCTCTGAAAGTAATCTCTCCATCATATTTTGAAACGAATTCATCCGTGTACTGATTAAGATTCTTCTTCTTGGAAAAACTCCTTTGGATTCCAAGTCCAATATTTGCTCCATCACATTTCGGAAACATCCAAGCATAACCACCTGGAGCCATTGAACCAAAGTGTAGTTCAACAGCGTCCCCGAAATCACCGTCCATTAAAACAAATTTGACTGGTATTTTCATGGATTTTTCATTCCAGTAATCTCTTCTTATGGGACCGTTATGTCCGGCTGCGTCAACAATGATTTTTGCCGAATACTTATCGCCATTTTTCAAGATAACATCATTACCAGTTACCTTTTCAACCCTCGAATCAGTTAGATATTTAGCACCAGATTTTTTTGCCATTTCTACGAGGTTTTCGTCATGGGCAACTCGATTTAGCATATATCCTTCGAAATCGAAAATTAGAGGTTTACCCGAAGGCGGTACTATGTGCATTTTATCCACCTTACGAGAAATTGCGTGTTCGGGAGTTTGGTATAGGTCATCAACATCAGGGACATCAGGACATAATCTCTTCATTTCTTCATTTGTGGGAACTAATTCTCCACATTGTAAAGGTGAGCCGATTGGGTCCCTACCATCGATTACGAGGACACCTAAGCCTCCTTCTGAAGCATAACGCGCTACAGTACTCCCGGCGGGACCACCACCTATCACAATGACATCTGCATCGAAATTTATTGAAATATTAATCACCTCAAGAATTTCTGTCCCTCACCATTGATATAACGAAAGAAAGTAAGGTTTTAGCTTCGCAATCTTCGAAATTATCGAGATAATTTTTTGCTCTTTGAAGGTGATTATTTACCAAAATTTCGGAGTAATTTATGCTATCTCCAAAGTTTAATAATTCAATTAACCTGTCAAACATGCTATCATCAAAATTTGTTATTATGTTTGCCAGTTCTTCCCTTTCTGGACCATGGAGAATAGTTAGTGCATGTATGAGAGGTAAGGTCATTTTCCCTTCATACACATCGCTACCCCTATTTTTCCCAATTCTTTCGTCTCCTGTAATATCCAACAGGTCATCAACCAATTGGAATGCAATGCCGAGTTCCATTCCGAACTGGAATAACCTGTCACACTGGATTGATTCAGAATTTGCAACCATTGCTGCCCCTTTGGCGGCAGCAGCAAATGGTCCTGCTGTTTTTCCTCTTACGATTTGCAAATAGTCCTCAGGAGTTGTTGCTAAATTCAAAACGTGGTCGATTTGCATAAATTCGGCACTCGCAATTTCTGCACAACAATTCGCCATTACTTTCACAACATCTTCATCATAGATTCCCCCTAAGCCAAAGCCTTGAACGAATAACCAATCACCACCTATTATCGCTTTAGCTTGCCCCACCAGGGAGTGCATGGTAGGCCTGCCTCTCCTCACATCTGAATTATCATTTATGTCATCGTGAACTAGAGTTGCGGTGTGGATTAACTCAAATGCCATAGATAAAGGCAAAATCTCGTCTAAATTATCACCTCCAGCAAGTTGGTAAACAAGATATGTCACGATAGGACGTAATCTTTTACCACCTGCGAGTAGGATTTCTCCGGAAACTTCCGCCACATTTCCGTAAATTGCTTTCTGTTCTTCGATCAATGACTCCAGATTTGCGTTGATAATTACTCGAATTTCTTCGAGTTTATCGATTGCAATATCTGCGTCCATGCACCTTCCGACAAGGGTCGACTTCTTAATGAGTGGTTGACGCCCACAAACTGCAGGAGCAATCCGGCCGAGGTGATCCGTTGGAATCTAGAGACAGGTTTGAGATACTTGTTACCCCTGAAAATGGTGACGGAGTACACAATCACATCGTAAAATTACTATCAAATAAACCAGAAAAATTTGACCTTGAAGCAAAACATATCCCGCATATTGAATCTGCCATTTCACTACTCAAACAAGGACATGGCGATATTGTAGCTGTTTCTGGCAAATGGTGGTACGAAAACAAGGAATCCGATTTATCTGCGAAATTAGTATTGCCTCGCAGGGAGCCAACAAGGGTTTTGGTAGGAGATAATAAACCTGAATATTTACCTAAATCTGCCATCATAGTAGTCGATTCAGAGGTCGTTAAGAGACAGTTACTGAGATTCAGAAATGATTTGAAGATTTCACTTACCAACGAAATTGAAATTTCTTGCAAAGATGAGTTAGAATTAGTATCTCATTTAGAAAATATGAGATTACAAGGAGAAATAGATAGCTACGTTACGACAAGATCGCTATATTCTTCTCTTGGAGGTAAGTCAAGAAGGCACACTCTCGGTTTACAGAAAAACAATGAAGAGAGAACTCGTTTCATCCCAGTGCCACTGGAAGGCTACACGGTTTTACTAACAAGGCAAGATTTCCCCGGGTCTAAATTAAATTCAATTATTGATGTTGGCGCCACACTTTCATTTAGGTTAGAGATGACTGTCTTAGACAACATACCTCAGAATATGCATGATAAAGTAGGATTATACATCGAACAGAGGAAATTAGGAGCACTTTTGAGAGAGGCAAACAAAGCCGGCGATGAATTTGCATTAAGAGAAATTTCAATTCACCAGAAAAAACATTCCGAAAACAAAACTAGAATCGAATTATTTCTTGAAACAATAAACAAAGATGGGACTGTGACCGCATCGGTTGACAGAGTTTTCACAATCGAAGAAAGTCATTCAGCGCTTGTTACTGCATTGAAAGACTGGACTCAGATAATTGATATATTGATGGAAAAACCAACTGAAGAAAAAAGAGGTAGGATGAAAGAAATCATGGACATTTACATTCAGACCATGATTGAGCAAAAGAGAATAAGCGAAGACGATGTTTTCGATTCGAAATTGGGTGAATCTGATTTTGAGTGATTAATCTTCACCAGTCAAATCTCTTATTTTCTGACGCGATTTTTCTATATTTTCAGGATCACGATTATCTCCCGCCAAAATTACATCATATCCATTATTATTCATTTCTCGACTCAAACTTACCAGTTCAATGGGTGGATTTGCATCAACTACATCTGCAATCGATTCATCTATTTCTCTTGCCGATGATTCCCAAGAACCAGACATTTTCAACAAGTCTTTGGCCATTCGTTCTATTATGTCAACTGCAGATGGAGGTCTAGCCAAGGCTCCTTGTATTCGTGCTACTGAATCCATATGTAATGTTCGCAATTCACCCAACCTTGCCGCTGTTGCAAGAATTTGAGTTACCATCGTTTCTCTATCTCCACCCTTTACTAATTTTTTCCGAGACCTCTCCAGCTCTTTGAGAACCTCTGAAGAGCCTGCTACAATTGCATCTTGAATGGATGAGACTTCATTGAGGATTTTTTGGACAGATTCTACTCTATCTTTCATCTCTTCTTCGAGTCTTATTTCCTCTCTCCTGAAATCTTGTTTAATTGAATTTACTATACCTGCTGATAACGCAGTAGCCTCTTTTAGTGACGATTTTGCGGCTCGTTCGTAACGCCCCATAACTCCGCCTCAACATGCGTTGTAAACACAAGGGTTTCAATATGTTGACGCTTCAAAAACTGATGTCTGAGATACAGAAAATAGGCCTATAATCGCTATTTTTTTTCTCGCAGTAGGGTGCAACCTCAAATATGTAGAGCGAACGAATAACTTCGAGGTAGTTGAATGGGCGACAAAGGAAGTCTACTTTCAGAACTTCATCAAGCAAGACTTGAGACACTGAAAGAGATGTGCCTAGAACATGGTATCTCCCGTAATGGACCTGTCGAAGTAATTAGGGCTAGACTGATTACTGAACTGATATTAGACGAGTGGGATTTATCTCCGGAGGGACTTGATTCAATCATGAATAATCAGATGGGGGAAATTCTTGCTGTATATGGAGTGAAAAAATCAGGATCGATAAGAGAACGTAAGCAAAGGCTATACCTCCACCTAAATCATGACCCTAAGCAACTATCCCCTGAAAAACTCGACGAATTATCCAGAGAAAAATTACACGAACTTTGTGTGAAACTAGACCTTCCAAGGTCCGGAACTAAGCAAGCATTACTACTAAGAGTTGCAGGGGTTTTAACCTCGCAAAATGGATCTTGGGGAGTTATCAAGAAAAGTCTTAGGAGACCTAGAGGCAAAGTAAAGAAAATTGCAATACCATCCCCCGAAGATGGAAACGAGATGTCGGTTTATGAGGAGCCGATTCCAACTTCACAAATAATCGAACAAATGGAAGATGTTATTGAGATTCTTGATGAACCTACAGTTCAGGTTATTGACACACCCGCTGTGGAATACGAGCCAGAAGAATTGTTGGCTCCAGAGCCAGTATATGTCGAAACAATGACAACTGAACCCATTATTGAATACAACGAATCTGTAATGGAAATTGAAGCAAGAGTTGCTGAAGTAGATGCCCAATGCAGAGAATTTTTGTTAGTCGGTTCGATCCATGATAGAGAAGATGTTGAAGCATTCATTTCAAGCCTTGCCAACCACGGAATTAATGTTAAGGACCAAAATGTCTCAAACTTTGTAAGAGAAAGATTGTCGGAACTAAATCTAGTTGCGATTGCAGAAAAAGAAGCAATCAATTCACTTCCAAATTCTTGGAGGGAGAGAGAAGCCCTTCGGAGATTTGAGGAGGCTAGACAAGTTCTGAGGGATTCACTTCCAGAAATAATTTCAGAACATTCTGGTGACATGGTAAAGGCTAGGGTTGCCTTTGAGGACAAAGCAAGAGGCCTAGCCCTGGATTTGAGACTACCCTCAGTTTCGGGTAGATTGCATGCTTTATTTGACCTACAAATTTCTTTAGACGAAGAAATTGCTTCGACTGATCCAAAAACCGCCAGAAGAACCAGAGTCGCTAGAATATTACAACACGGCGCTATACACTTAACTCCGGAACAACGTTCGAGTTTGGATAGATTGGAAAGGAACATGGATGGATTCGAGCAATTAGCAATTACAATTTTTGAACGCTCAGAAGGAGTATACGGAGAATCTCAACAAGCACTGATTATCAGGTTCTTAGAGAAGAAAGGATATGATGTAAACACGGCAGATTTGAGACCTAGGGTTGTAGCTGCAGCGGGAATAATTGGAGCAGAGCTAGGATTTATTTCACCAGCAGATATACCAAGGCTCGCTCCTGGAATAAAAGTTTCAGATACAGAAGTTGAATCAATAATCACCGATTTGAAAAGACTTGCACAGCAATTCAAACCTCAGGATGATGGACCACAGGATAAAGAAGAAGAATTAGCAGAATCTGTTGCTGACGCTTCTGACAGAGTCTCCTCGATTAAAAGGAAAATTGACGGCGTTGATGACCTTCTTGCAAGGCTAAAGATTTCAAACAACTAACGTGTTGCGTAGAAACCTTGGATTACCTTGGTCACAGTTTCGATATCTCTGATATCCCTTTGAAGTAGATCTGCGAGAATTTGTTCTCTTTGCTTCACGTGCTGTTCAAATTGTGCCGGTGTGATACCTGCTGCAGAACAAATAGTTTCTCTCATCTTTGAAGGAATACCAGTCTCCTCAATAGTATCTGTAGCAGCATTGTACTTCCAAATAGCGTTTAGCCTTGGTTTATCTCCTTCCATACCAGCTACCTCAGCAACTTCTGTTATCTTTCTAGCTGTTTTACCATTGACATACAATCTTGCTTGAATGATAATTAAGTCAAGCCCGGTTAGCATAATCGGAGGTACATTCATTGGTGGATTAATCATCCTTGTAATTGTCTCCATTGCTGTATTTGCGTGTAGTGAGCCGAACGAACCATCGTGTCCAGTGTTCATTGCAGTTAGTAATGTAGCGCATTCGCTGGACCTTACTTCTCCCACAATGATTCTGTCTGGCCTCATTCTGAGACTAGATTTCAAACAATCATTCATGTCAACTTCTGGCGTTCCATCAGGCCTTTCCCTTCTTGTCTCCATTCGTAGCCAGTGGTCGTGGTATACTTGCAATTCAGCAGTATCCTCTACCGTCAGTAACCTCTTGTGCCATGGAATGTACATCCCAAGACAGTTTAGAGTGGTAGTTTTACCTGAACCTGTACCACCTGCAATTACGAAATTTGCGGGTCTGCTATCAAGTCCCTCAATCCACACCCACATCATAGCTGCTAGTCTGAGGTTAACTGTTCCAAACTTGATTAAATCGATCATTGTTAGAGGGTCTTCTCTAAATTTACGAATTGTTAGGGTAGGGCCGTCTGGTGAAACGGGAGGTATTGTTCCGTTTACACGGCTTCCGTCCGGTAATCTTCCGTCAAAGATAGGAACTAATCCTGGGCCATCACCAAGTGGTACCGATGTAAACGCAGCGATATTCTTCGCAATTTCAAGACCCTGTTGGTCATCTACCCAAACATTTGTCCTACACATTCCAAAGTCTCTGTGAGCGACTTTTACACACTGTGTCCCGCCATTATACATCACTTCTTCCAGATTATCATCTTCGAGTAGCGCCGCTAGATTTCCATAAGGATTTGGTTCTACTCCGCCATCTACGTGGTACATGGGTGAAGGGTGAGTCCCTTCCATGTACACAGTTACTCTTCCATATTGTGCTAAAATGTCTTGCATTTACTTAACCTCCTATTACTAAAACACCTACGTGATAAATCGACATCGATACAGCCATCCATAATGGAGCCCACCAAAGCGCGGCTCGTAATCTACCTAACATTCTCCCACTAACTCCTATCGCTACAAGAGATGCTGCTCCGAAGAACATAGTGAAAGATGAATTGAATGATTCAAGTTGGAAACCTTGACTCCTCGGTGCAAACAGACCAACAATGAAGGCGATTAAGAAGGGCAATCCTATCGAAACGAACAAAATAATCAGGATTGACCTTCCCATTAAATCTGATTCTCTTCGATTCATTAAATCGTTTAGCCTTTCATAGTCCCTCGACATATCAGCGAGTATGTTTTGGAGAGGAGCATCTTGTTCTATAGCAGTTGACATGAGGTGCATTACCCTTTGAACTTGTGGAGAACGTGACTTTGTTGCAAAGTTTGCTAATGCGGAATCAAAGGATGATGCATGGCTTTCTTCCAAAGTCTCGCGAAGTAGTTTCCCAAGCATACCGGTGTTCCTGTCTGCTTCAGCCATCATAGCCTGCTGTAATCCAAGTCCAGCACCTAATGAATCGGATAACGCCTCAAGCATAGCAGGCAGATCATTCTCGATGTTTCTTCTTCGTCCTCGCTCCAACATCGGAGGAACTCCCCCTATAGCACAAGCGATACTCATCGTGATTAAAAATAGTAAAAACGGTTCATTTCTGAACATTTCGAGGATTTCAAACAGCATAAATATCACAACCCCGGGTCTTTTGTATGTGCCTTAAGTCCAATTAAGGCCATACCAGCTACTGTCAAAAATAATCCAGCATTAACAATACTCATTATTAATCCCTGGTCGAAACTACCAAACAGTTCTTCAGCACCTTCCATCAACTGAGGCGCAATTCCCAGTATGGATAGAATAATAGGGCCAATCATACCAATCGAAAGGAGTGTTTCTGGAACCCCTCCCAATTCTTCGATATATTCCTTGACATTTTCAGTTCTGGATTCCTCCATTCTTTCTCCTTGTTTTCGGAGGGTATCGATAATGTCTGTGTTTTGAGTCACATTGTTTATCATGGTATTAATCAATCTCTTATAGCCATCTGTTTCAGATTTTTTGAGAATTGAGCGAAGTTCTCTTTCTAGAGGAGTTCCCTTGTTTATTCCCTTCATTAATTCAGCAAAATCCTTGGAAATAACACCGTATCCGCCCTGAGATATCGAATGTATGGCGGCTTCTAATCCAACTCCTGAGCCTAATAGAACGCTCAAAGTTCTAATCACATACAATACTTCTTTCGACTCATCTAATGAGCGCAATCAATCACCTCAGCGGATATCTTCAATGAATTCAAACTTGTACAATCCTTCAGTTCCATCATATGACATTTTACTGAAAACTGTCTTGACATCTCTTTCCTCAAAGGGATCGTGGATGTATGGTTGACCTGCCCTGAACATCTTGAGCACTTTTTTGTAGTCCTCCAAGTTCATTTCGCCCCTCACTGTGTATACAGCGGATTCTGCACCTTCATCTACCAAATCATCGCCTTCGCCACCGTGTAAAACGGTTCTTGTCATTCTTCGTGCTATAGCAACCGAAATATCTGCGTTTGGAAGTCTAACCCAATCGGAACTTGATGTACCACTCGCTGGTCGAATGAAGAAATCTGTACCTGCCATTTGCTCACCTTAACCCAGCGAGGAAGAGACAAGGACTTGAACGTGTTGGTCAATGCTATTCTGTAATCTTGAACCATCCAAACCTTGGTTCATGAATCTCGCCATCATCTGACAAGTCATCAAGAGCACTTTCTGCTGAGTCTCTATCAAAACCTCTTGCTGCAGCGTTGTTTAGTATACTATCGAAATCTACGCCTTCCCCTTTATCTAATCTCTTGATTAAATCAAGTATTGTCTGATTTATTTCTCCACCTTCTTCAGTAGTAGCATATTCTTCCTCGTTTTCAACCGATAAACTCTGTTGGTTCGCCGAACTAACTGGAGGTGTTGTAATAATCGCCTTGTCTTCGGCAATGTCCAGTGTCTGTAAAATATTCAGCCTGTACGATTCTACATCGATTTCGCCATAATGCTCACTCGCTAACAAGATTCCTTCAATCATATTTTCTGGAATACCTGCTGTAGCAAGCCCATCTATTGATTTCTCTGATGTAATTGATTTTTCATGAGCATCAATTCTACCTAACATGCTCCTTGCAGCTTTGATTAACCATTGGCGATAGGCAGTTCTCGAGATGACAGCCGCTTCTTCTGGCCTAAGACTTGTAAATACGGCACCTTCGTCATTTTGGAAATACCTTGCTTTGGCAGTCATCATTAGCATGATGGTTTCACCATCATCGATTCTTTGAGATAATTGAATTATTAACTCCCTCATAGATTCTGGTGCATAATCTCCTACAGAAAAATAATGCAAACCCGATGGGTCTCTCAATTGCCCCTGCCAAATAGTAGCGCCGTTGGCTGTTTCTCTTGGTTCTAATCTCTCAATTAACCCCGCAACAATAACCCTGTTTACTTTAGCTCCTAACTTTGTAATTAAGAATAATGGATCATATTCACCTGAACCCTGTTGATGTAACGTTGATTCTCCAAATTCAGATGCTAATAGTGGTAAAGCGGGCTGTCTTCTTATTCTTGCTTGCATTAGTTTAGCCCCCATCTTGCTCTAATTTCAGTCGCTTCCATTACCGAATCCAAATCGACAATTTCCGCTGAATCAGAAAGAAGCATAGCACCTTGTTCATCGACAATCGTTCTACCATTAGCTGATAATTCCCTTCCAAGTACCTTTTCACGAAGTGATTGAATGAATTCCATTGAACCATTTTCAGAAATTATGTTTTTAATCTGGTCCATCGACATTTCCATAATTCCTTCTGAGGAATCTTTATTCAAGATTAGTGAAATTGTGGACATTCCGTCATCTAATACCAGTCTGAATCTTAAATCTTGAACTCCATCCTGCCTGCCATGAGTAGCGCATTCTCCGTCTCTTAAGACTCTTCGACAATCACTACACCTCGATATAATACCTGAATCCTCTCTAACAGACACCACTGTTCCTTTTGTAGTAATTCCAACCCTGCTAGCACCAGTTGTTAAATCAGATAGTTTGACTTCAACTAGATTATTACTCAGATCAATATCAGAACCCCACGGAGCTCCGGCTAAAACTTCTATCTGGTCAGCATTATCAATGGTAACATCAGGAATGCCTTGCCATGCTCTAACTCTTGCACCTTTGACCCTTACGACCACAGGCATCTCTTCAAAATTGAATGGAGGTTCTGTCCATATTGAACATCGGCATTTACCCGTTGGGTCTGCTATATCTCCTGACCAAACGCTTTTCGATTCACCTTCAGAACCGGTAAAATCTCTTTTCACCATCTTTTGTATCTCAAAAACTATGTCAACATCTCTAGAACCGTCTCTTAGGTCTTCGATTTTTGATACAGATTGAGCATTCAGTTCCTCCGCGGAAGAGAAATTTGCATCGTGGAATATCTCGATTCTTGATGAGCTACCAATATTTATCTCAGGCGTGTCTCTAAACACTCTAACCTGCGCATTTTCAATTTTTACTAGAGTCCCTACCTCGTGTGAGAATGGTTCCCAGGACAAGAACCCTATTGTCCCACTTTCATCGGCAATTCGCCCCCTAACAACATCTATAGAACCTGAGCCATCTTTGCGGTGAATAACGTCCTCTCTTGAAACAAGCACCCTTCCGACGATGCTAACTGTACCGTCGGATTTTATCGAAGAGATATCTACTGGCTCACCAGGAGTTACTACGGTTCTGACTCCTTCTTTTAACACCGCGATTCTGCTTGACTGATTTATATTAAGACTCATTTTGCCTTGATATTCATTCACTGAAACTCCCTCTAACCGTACTACAGAGCCAGGCATCAAGTTTGGACTGTTACCCCAATCTTTGTATTCCCATCTATTCTTTGTAGCTCCTGTTTCATTCCATGGTTGATCTTCAAGCAACCCATATGGCACGATTTTTTCTTCACCACGTACCATTGTTGTTCGTGGGTTATGAGTAATAACCTGAACTTCAATCTCTACATTACGATCATCTGCAGAAAGATCTGTTAGTAATTCTACTTTCTTTGCAGGTTGTGATTGCTTCTGTCCAGAACCTTGACTTTGAGTAACAGGAGCAACTCCAGTTTCGGTCTGGAATCTCCTTAGGACAGAGCGTATTGCATCCTCTGGAGGTATCAAGAAGTCTTTTTCATATCGTGCAAATGCTTCTGCGACTTTAACAGGATCTGCTTCGGGAACCTGTTTCATGACTTCGGAGACGTGTGCATCATAATTATCTGACACAACTTACACCTCGAGAGAATAAATTCGTTCTTTTACCCGTCATAGACGGGCGTTCTGGCTCTTGTGCGGTTTGGTTTAGTTTCTTATTGGGCACTGCCTTTCACCTCCGGGACATCGCAACTCATGTAGACGGTTCTTGAAGATGTCTGCAACACTTTCTAAAAATTAAAAGTGAAATTAAGCAGGATTTATTCTCAAGCCATCCATCAGGAGCACATCCGGAACGTGCATCGAACCAGTACTGTATGAACCTTTGCGAATTTTCGAGGAACCTAAAATCACCTTTCCAGAAAGTGCTTGAGCCATATTTCCAGAAAAACCTGCCTGAGATAGGGCTCCCTGTATCTCTCCGTTTGCAACTTTTAGAATTGTGGAAGTGGTTACTGAGAAATCTCCGCTTGTAGGATTTGCTGTATGTGCTCCCATCACACTGTGAACGATGTAGCCATTTTCCATCTCCTCCACTAAACTTTCACGTGAGTAAGTTTTTGAATTAGAACTCAGAATCAAATCACTACAACCACAAACTGGAGGAGAGGTATGACCTCCTCTTACTGCAGAACCAGTGGTGGATGCAGATTCAACCTTACCTTCTTGCACCATTTTTGCAGCGTCCCTTGTCGACCACAGTTCGCCCTGCAATCGCCCTTTATCGACGATTTTTTGTGTCATGCTAGGAACACCTTCTGCATCTCTTGAACCAGATGACATACCTCCTTCCATCAATCCATCATCGACTAAGCTAAGGTGTTCTGCAATTACATTTTGACCCATCTTTCCAGACCAGAATGACTCTCCTCTTGCAAGTTTTTCTCCGCTAATTGCGCTGGGAACTACAACTGAAAACAAAGGAGAAAAACCATCACTGGTCATTAATACAGGACAATCTTCTGTCTCTCCACCTTTGATTTTATCACGTGTTACTTGGGCCCAGTGTACGGCTTTATCAACACTGGATGTTATCTCGGTTAGCATTTGTCGAGATGATTCACCTTCGTAAGAAGATGTCAAATCATCATCCTCATCGATTGAAACGTGTATACCGATACCGTGAGATGTGTGTATTCCACCATCTTCAATCCCGTTGCTTGTAACAATAACATCTGCACCTGCTCCAATTCCAATACCTCCACCTACAGCGATGGCTCTATCATCCAATTCCGTTACCCTTTCAATAACAAAATCTCCTTGAGAAAGTAAATCCTCAGGCCCCAGGTCAAGTATATTCTTATCTAGCATTCCGCCGACTTTGCTTGCAGGCTGATTCGCAGGTAACTCAAATCCCTCGATACTTGGAGACATTTTTGCTATGCTTAGTGCTTGTTCAATGGCGTGGCTTGCTGAATTTGGGTCAACGAGATGTGCGTAGCCATATCTCCCATCTTGAACTAATCTGATTCCAAATCCACCGTCTCCTCCACCAGAAGCCATTGAAATTTTACCGGCTTCGATATCCAAGGAATGACCATACCCTTGTGTAGCATAGATTTCCCACTGGGAAACACCTAACTTTTCACATGCTTTACCAATTTTTTCAGCTGAACTAAATAGCCTCTCAACAGCGTCATCAGGAATCAAAATCATCCCACCAAAGCTTCACTTATTCGCATCAAAGGACCGCCATCGCCAACTGGTACTGTTTGACCCTTTCCACAGAATCCAGGGGAACCAAGATAGGCGTCTTTGGTTAATCCATCAACATTTTTCAAAATCTCTAGTGTCATACCAGAAACACTAACATCTTTTACAGGTCGAGATAAACTTCCATTCTCAATAATCCATGCTTCTTGTGCTGCGAATTGGAATGAGCCTCTTCCAGTATCTACTTGTCCACCCCTGCTTCCACAAGCATAAACACCGAAACTAATGTCTTCGATTAATTCGTCTAAATCTTTGTGGGTGCCTCCTTGAATAACAGTGTTTGACATTCTGACTAAAGGATGATGTAGGCCATCCTGAGCCCTTGCACCACCGTTCGGATCAAGGCCGTACTTGTGGGCTGTTTCTCTATGGTTAAGGTACTCTGTTAAAACTCCGTCAACTATCAAATTCTTTGGCCTGGTGTCCACACCTTCGTCGTCTATTGGGTAACATCCGTAACCGCCTCTCATTGTTGGGTCGTCAACCACTGTACAAATATCTGAACCAATTTGTTGACCAAGTCTTCCCTCAAGACAAGAATCTCCTGCTGCGACTAGGTCTGCCTCACAAGGATGACCTAGAGCTTCATGAATGTAAACTCCTGTTAAGTCTCTATCTGCTACAAGAGGTATTTTTCCAGATGGTGCCCTTTCGGCGCCAAGTAACCTCAATGCAGAAATCCTTGCGTTTTCACCCATTCCTCCAAGGTCACATTCTTCGATTATTTCAAGGCCACCTTCGCCACCATGCCTCATTCTATAGGAAACTACTCCGGATTCATTTCGTGCTGTGACCATGCCATGAATTAGACTTCTTTGGAAGGACCAAACTCGATTCATTCCCTCGCTTGTGATTAATTCAGTATGAATGTGTTCATCTGACCATCCAGTAGAGGTTGAAACTATTGATTTATGGTCTTTAGCCTCATTATCTATCGCCAACATGAGATCGATTCTTGTTTGTAATTCGGTATCTCTAACGTCTTTTTTACTCTTCCAATGAATTTCATCTTCGATTATAGGAACTTCAGCTAGACCAACTGGGCTTTGATTATTTGGCCTTCTAGATGCTACAGCTTTTGCTAATTTGACAGTAGATTCCACCTGTGTTTCTATCGAATTGAAATCACTGGTTGAATGAACGCCCCATGCGCCATCGGCAAGAATTCTCATAGTGAGACCAACTTCTTGTCCCGGTATTGCCCTCTCTAGCTTGCCATCCTTCAGTGATACTGAATTTGTTGTCTCGCTAACTAACCTGAGTTCTGCGTATTCCGCTCCTAAAGTGATTGCAGAATCAATCGCTCTTCTTGCAATTGCTTCATCCAATATCCTACCTGTATTGCGAGTAGACAAATCTGGTTTAGTGGCGACCACCATAAAATATCGCAGGTACAAGACCCCTTTGATGCTTTCTAATTTTAGCGTAAATCAGAAGTAAGAACATGCCCAATTGCAGCATTTTCATCTTCCCCTTTGTCGATTCCTAATCTCTTTGCATCAAATATCTCCAAATTTGGGCGGTCTTGAAGTATTTTGAAACCCATCTTCGTTGCATGAGAAGCAAATTCCTCTTCAGTAGCATCACATGATAAATCCACGATGTACGCAAACTTATCTCCGACAACAATTCCAGCCCTAGAAAAACTTGCAGAAATATGGTGAGTCCCAGATAACAATCTCATAAATTCACCATCAACCGTGTTTGACTTCATTTTGTTCCTTTTATGATTCCGAATCATAACGTCATATGTGGACCAAGCATGGATTTCACTTGCTAAAGAAACACCAGATATTAGGGCCCAATCCTCAGAATTTCGATTCTTGATCCAAGAATTTACCAATTCACGAGGGTTTTTACAAGGGATGTCAAATTCAACCCTTATACAAGGAAATATGTTGTCGCCCATGCATATTGGAGGAGGTCCATATCTTCAATCCTGACGCTCCCCCGGTAATGGCTCATCATCTATTGTTGATTTTGATTTTTTGGAAGAAACAATCTGATTTTTCACTGCGACCATAATATTGTTTACAAGAACAGGTCCCCAACCTCGTTTTGATTTTAATTTGTCAAGTTGCATGGAGCTTATTTGTGAAAGGTCTTTTGGAGTTCTTATTCCCATTTCAGAGAGTGTCCTTGCTCTACTTCTTCCAACATTTCTAAGTTGAACCAATTGTAGTAGATCTTCTTTACAACCCGCCCTTACTCGCATTCTTACCGAGTCTAACTTACCAACTAAATCTGCTACAAATCCTAGATGTTCTTGAGCAAAAACGTCATCCATCCGTAATATTTCCCTAGCGGCCAATAATAACCACTGCATGAGATCAGTTCGAGTGTAAACATCACCTGGACTGACTCCGAGTTTCTTTTCAATGTAGCGTAGGTCTTCTTCCTCATACCATAACTCTGTGCACCACGCACTCTTTACAAAGGACATCGACCTCTCATCTATTGGGCTTTCAATCAACAGTTCGTCTTCCACTAATGCCGCTTTTTGTCTTAAATCACTTCCAAACTCTAATTCGCTCGATTTAGCCCAGAGGTTTAGAAAATCTGGTGTCGCAGTAACCAAGTGGCACAATCCAAATTCAGTCACGGGTAAGTTGTTTCTTACTAACCTCCTTACAGCCCTCCTTAGGCCATCGATTAGTATATCTGCAGAAAGTGGGTCAAGATATAACTGTGCCACTCTTTCACCCATGGGTGTGGCAGAATATGTACTATCAAGTGATTCCACTTTTTGGAACTCTTCTGTTGCATTGTAGGTTGTTGCCTTTCTAAAACCAAAAGTCGCCTCAATGGGTTCCCGTGACTTTTTCGAGGAAAATGATACTCCGGATGCTTGAGTAGCTACATCAACCCAAGTAGGTATTTCATCATCCCAAGTTTCTATGGCATTACCTGTGCTTGTCCTACGAATAAATCGTTTTTCAACCAACCATTGTAGCATGTTGTCGATGTTCTCCTGGAGGTAAGAATTTGGTTGGGAATATCCCAAGAAAGTTTCAGAAAAGAAATCTCCGATTTCTTTTCTTGAATTTAGCCCACCCGTAGCGATTGATGATAGCAAATGGAACCTTAATGCTGGCTCAGCTGCTAATTTAGAATTAATATCCTCCACTGGTCCATGTATGTACATATCAGAAATTTGGTCGGCTAATTCCTTCGGGTCTCCTCCTTTGCAAAGTAGCCACGCTTCTCCTTTTTTATCAAAACGTGGACGGCCAGCTCGGCCCATCATTTGCCTTACTTCCATAACTGGGAGATACCTACTCATTCCATCCTCATAACGTTTCAAATCTCTAACCAACACTCTTCGTGCCGGAAGATTAACTCCCGCTGCTAATGTAGGAGTTGCGCATAAACAAAATAGCAATTTATCTTTGAAACTATCTTCAATTATCTTCCTCTGAGATGACCTAAGTCCTGCGTGATGGAAAGCGACACCTCCTTTAACGCAATCCGCTAGTTTATCCCCCATTGTCGAATTTGACATGTTAGACAACTTCTCAGATAATTTTTTCAAAATTTCCAGTTTTTCTGGGTCTTCTTTTGCTAATTTTTTCTGCATTCTAGCACCCAACTTGTAAGCCTCTGATTCTGAATTTCTTCTAGTCGCAACAAACACCAAGAGCTGCCCGTGCTCTTTGATTACATCATCTAAAACTGGCCATGCAATATGCGATTTTGGACCGATTAAAGTCCGAGGAGGATTTAGACCTGTTTCTGAGATGAGTTCGCTTTTCTGGATTGCTCTTGGTTCTAAATTTAGCTCAGCTAACGTAGAATACTCTAAACTAACAGGCCTCCACTGGGATACGATCAAGTCAGATTCTAGCCAATCTGCCAATTCTTGAGAATTTCCAACCGTTGCGGATAGCGTTATTATCTGAGCTTCGGGCACCAAATGTCTAATGCGTGCAAGGTTTATTTCCATCGTAGGGCCTCTTGTGGAGTCATTCAACAGGTGGAATTCGTCAGCGACAATAACCGACACCTTCCTCAATACACCCTTATTCTGTCTCATTAGTGAATCTAATTTTTCACTGGTGCAAACCAATATGTCACAGTCCTCGATATTAGTTAACTCATTCCGATTATCCCCGATTCCCAACCCTATCTTTAGTCCAAGAGCGCTACCTAATTCAGTTAATTCTTGTTGTTTCTCAGATGCGAGTGCCTTCAAAGGGACGATGTATATCGCCCTAGTTCCTTTATCTGAAACGAGTAATTTTTGACAAATACCGATATATGAAACAAGGGTTTTCCCACTTGCAGTTGGAATACACAACATGGTATTATTTCCTGACAGAATTGATGGCATAGCTTTTGCTTGAGGTGGATGAAGTTTTTCAATCCCCCATTTTTCCTGAATAAATTTGGCCAAATCAGTGGACAAACCGAGTTTGGAAATATCCCTCTCGAATTCACCCATGATTATCATTCGTGGGTCAATAGTCCAAAAGGTAACCGATTAATCATCCGACACCCTCAAGGTCTATCAGTGCTGACAAGACCAACATGGGACCCGAAGATAGTGTGGTTGAACAAAGACTTTCAGTGTTTGATGACGAACCTGATTTGAATGACTGGTTTGAAGTTATTTGTGGTTCGCTAATGTCAGTTATAGGTGTATTTCAACTTGTTTCACCCGGAGACTTGGTTGACCCTGATGTTATGAGATGGTTTGCAGCATCAGTAGCGGTTGTTGGAGTAGTTTGGGCGGCACACGGTCTGAAAGATATGGCAATCAAAGAAGTTCGTAAATCAATAGTTCTTCTTGAAATGGGTGGTAAACAAGGGACGATTGATTTCGGTCTAATCCGCGACGTAATTCTAAACCCTGAAGCCTATACTGAATTCCTAGTCAAGGAGTACCAATCCGCATATGAAGATGGGGTAATAACCGATGATGAACTTGAAGAATTGAAGGCAATCCAAAAGGCACTAGGAATATCGGATGCCGAGGCTGCAAAAATTTCTGTGGAAGCTGCAATAAAATCTGCTCTAGATGATGGAAAGATAACCGATGAAGAAAAGGAAATGATTTCAAAGGCTGCAGAGGGTCTTTCAAAGGCCAAGAGAGAGAAAGTGATGAAGGCCTTAGAAGATGGTAATATTTCTGAAGAAGTAACAAAAATATTGGAAAAGATGAAGATTTAATCCTCCCACTTTTTGTCTTTAAGGATAAGATCAAGCGCTCTTCTAGCACCGCGTCTACGATTATTTTCGTAATATACACCGCCTGCTATTAGAAACAAACCAGAAATCAACCATACTATCTGATACGGAATAAAGGACTCAACAGGTTTTACTGATTCTGATGCATAGAGGAATTCATGATTTATGTCATAACCTAATTTAATTCTAAATTCTAAATCGTCAACCTCGCCATCCAACATTGTTATTGAAATCAAACTTGGGTATAGGTTCTCTTGCATTAATCTCCACCTCCCTTCCGGGATATCTACGGGTCTTGTACCCCATGCAGGGTCTTGTATTGAACCTAAACTGGCTGAGTTCACCATCTCGGCCTCGAAGTGTATAACATTTGATGAGGGTAATTCTTCCACTACTAGCAGTGATTCCAAAATTAGGAGGTCGAGTATTAACGTCCTCGCTGCAAGCAGTATGAAATTTCTTGAATGAGAATCTAGTAAGTCGTCGGATGGATTTATCCCCACCTTATCAATTACCTTTGAAAAAATCAAATTTTCAATATTCAAATCATATAACTCAGGAATATGGAGTTGCCAGCGCCCGTCGTCTAATGGCCAGGCAGAATCTGCTTGAAGATATACTGACAATAAATCTCCGTCCAACATACCGAATGTTGCTCCTACGTGAAGAGCTCTTGAGGATGCAGGAGTACCTGGATGAGATGCATGCCAAAGCTGTTCCAATCTCTCATCTATCAACTCTGAAAGATTCTTCTCATCCGTGCCTTGGAATTCATCGAAGGTGGTCATAATTGGAGAAATTATTCCAGATAGTAGCAATATTACTACTCCTGGAGCAAAAACCGCATACTTCAAGGTAGAAGAGGTTGTTTCCAATCTAATGTGTATAGTCAAACCAATAATCACCGAGAGAGATATCACGAAATAAGAGAAAACCGAAGTTGAACTGAGGGTTTCTACGCCAAAATCTGAGGCTTTCATTCCATAACCTTCCCATTCCCAAGATGAGTATGTAAACTGTTCAGGACTAGTTGGTCCTAGACCCTCGAATGCAATGAGCCCAATCCATTCATATGGTTGGAATGAATTTAGTTTGCCACCTATGCAGAGATCATATTCTCCAACTGGCAATGCTCTCCATTGCCACGTTATTCTCGTTTCACCATTTTCAGATATGGTTTCCATTTCTGGTTCTGGAGCCATTCGCCTATCTGGTAATATCAGGTCTGGCCTACCATGATTCTGTTCAATTTCAGCCGGTACAACCTCCCAGATGAATGAAATGCGCAAAATTTCATGGTTTTCAACCTCGAAAGTCCAACAGTCTCTGTCATCGTCCACAAGAGCTCCGTAGTGTATTATATCTAACTCGGTGTTAAGTGGAGAACCATCAGAAGATGGTTCGTCTATGTCTCTTTCTTGGATGTTGTCTGACCAAATAATATCCAAGAACATGTAAGAATTACCACGCAAATTCAATTCCCAAGTTCCAGGACGGTCGATCTGGAACTCTAATAGAATCTTAATTTCCTCATCAGGCCAAAGCAATCTATCGCCTCCGTGATTGATTGGTTCGTTTTCAATTCTATACGGCGCGTTATTTGTCTGACCAAATTGAGAATTACCATCAAATTCGATTGTTGTGATAGATTCTGCAATTATTATTGAAACCTTGAGGTCTGGTTTTGAGACCCCTAGAATATCATCAGTAAATCGTAAGTCAACCTGAAGTTCTTCGATTACGTCGGGTATTAATGCAATATCTGTCTGGGATGGCGTCATTGGTAATTCAACCAAGAAATACTCAGGAGATACTGGGCTTGCAGAGTTAACTGTCTTGCTTATGCTTTCATCACCAACATGGAATTCAGTTAGCATACATGAATCATAATCATCGCAGGAAAACCAAAGCTGACCACCGTTATCTTCCGAATCTATTGCAGCAGATGATAATGGGAAAAGTAAATTTGCGAGGATTATTGTAAGAATAATCCTCCTCATGTTAATTCGTAGAATTTCTTCCTAATCACTATACCGACTATATGCGAATGTCAACTAATACTGATTTACAGGTCCTGCACATGTACTTCTTATTTCCAGGTTTTTGACGAGGATATTCCTTGCCACAATCATCGCATTTCAGTATCCAATTAGCATTTTTTCTTCTAAGAAATTCTGTGAAATCCTTACCCATTGATTTGGCCATTTTACTCGGCCACATGTTTTCTAAAGTTTTGAACAGGTTGTCGTGGGCAAGATATCCTAACGCGTGAACATACTCATGATGTAAAACCCATCCAGCATATGCTTTCCAATCTTCAGTAAGTAATTCGGGATGAAGGTCGATAACCTCGACCTCTGAAGGATGCGTTGGCGCTCTCACACCCTTTTTCCATCTCGTAACTCCATGTCGTTGTGTAGCATTTCTTCGCAATACTCCAATCTTAATTTTTGATAATTCACTAAGTTGTTGGCCATTCCAAAGTTCCATAGTGGACATAACCTCTAACACGATTTGCTTGGTTTCTTCAATTTTTTTAATTTGAATATCGCTGGGCTTTGCCATTAAGACCACCGATGATAGGCCGGGTGACCCTCTTTAACGGCTACGAAAAGACCTGTCCCCGTAGCACAGATTTTACCTTCGGCGGATAAAGTTAGACTCACATTTGCTCTATCATCTTGTAAATCATCTATCTCCGCTAAGATGTGGAGTTCGACTCCAGCAGGGGTAGGTCGGCGTAACGAAATAGAATAATTTGCAGTCACAGTACATGGTGGTTCGTTTGCCCCACTTTTATCCATCAAAGCAATTGCAGCCGCCCAATTTCCATGGCAATCCATCAATGAACCGATTATTCCACCGTTTATCATCCCAGGAAATGCTTGATGCTCGTCAGATGGGGTAAAATATAACTCCAGACCGTTTTCAGAACGATGAGAATCTATTTGCAGGCCTTTCTCATTTGCGGGTCCACATCCGAAACAAATCGAACTTGGTGCATATTGCCTCTGCACTCCGACTTCCATAGCCGTGCCTGAACAAGGTAGTTGATTTGCTTACCTAATGCCAGCACCTTGATGTTCTAATTCTCGATGGCTTTTCATGGCCGGGGAGAGGAAGAGAGTCAGAGTGGCTCACGAACTGCCCAAAACCAGAAGATTGGCAATAAAAAAAGCTCTTGAAGAACATGAATCTGAGGGAAGGCCCGAGTGGGATAGGTCTTCTGAGTGGGGAGATATAAGATATCTCAGGAAAAGAATCCGGCCTGGTGAAATGCGAACGATCATGATGCCACTATTAGATGTTGAAATGGGCGACTCATGGCCAATTCCTGTTACTATCTTCCACGGTAAAAGACCTGGCCCTGTTGTTACAATTATTGGAGGAACTCATGGAGATGAACTAACTGGGCCCAGTGCTTGCACGAATTTACTATCCGCAAAATTTACGGACACCGAAGGCGCTCTTGACCCAGCATTTATGGCCGGTACGGTCAGGATTATACCAGTTCTGAATTTACCGGGCTATCGAGAAAAATCCAGATATTTCCCCGACGGTAGAGACCTGAATAGGGCATTTCCAGGAACTTCGAAAGGTAGTACAACCTCACGCGTGGCAAGGAAAATAAGAAAAAAAATAATCTCTGGCTCTGACATCATTATTGACTTACATAGCGCGGCAGAAGGGCGCTCCAACATGCCTCAGATTAGAGCGGACCTTACCCATCCTGAATCTCATCTTCTCGCAAAAGCATTTGGAATTGAGGTTATCTTGGATAGCCGACCCCCAAAAGGTAGCTTACGAAGATATGCGAACGAAGTCGATATTGCAGCAGTAACATACGAAGGAGGAGGAGCAAATCTCCTCGACCAAACGGCAGTGAAGGTTGCACTGCATGGATGTTTGAATGTGTTGAGGGCATTGAAAGTCATTCCAAAGAACCCCGTAAGACCTAGGTTCAGGCTTAATGCTGGAGGTTCAACTTGGCTCAGAGCTGGTGAAGGTGGTTTATTGGATATGTTCATCAAACCAGGAAGTGTTGTAGAAAAAGGAGACGTAATTGCAACGATATCAGACCCTGGCACCCCCGGATTGAATGTAGACATTGTGGCGCCGGAAGATGGATTGATTATTTGCGCGGCAACAAATCCATTCGTAACCGCTGGAACTCCGGTAGGACACATTTTACCAGTATCAAAACATCTAGAATTATTGAAGTCACAAATCGATGATAGGGGCGTACTTATTGTGAATGGTAGTCAAGCCGAAGAAATTTGGCGAGACCATGATGATGAAATGGTCGAAATCGATGTAGAGGGCGAATGGGCTGGTGGCTCAGTTGATGCTGAATGGAACAAAATTAACGCTGATGAAACCGAACAAGGAGAGGCTTAATTTCCAATAAACTCGTCTATCGCTTGTCGAACTTCTTCATCGTCCATGTTTCGTGGTTGGCTTTTAGCAACTTCAAATAAATGGGCAACAAGATCATCTGATGCTTCTATTCCTCGAGATTCAAGCCAATGAATAATGTTTGAACGACCAGACATATGCCCAATTCGGATAATCTGTTTCAAGCCAAAATCTCCCGCAGGTACACCGCTGTACACCCTATCAGCAAGCCAGTTATCTCCCTTTTTGATCGCTTTTATAACTGCACTTGCATGGACTCCAGTTCCAGTTTCAAATGCATCCTTTCCAAAGACTGGATAATTTCTTGGCAGTGGCACCTTAATGTATTCATTTGCCTTTTGCATGTATTCTGAAAGTAGGGATAAATCGTTATTGATAACTCCCATAAGTGATAGATTGACTAAAGTTTGGTCTAACGGAGCATTACCTGCTCTTTCACCTACACCTAACGCAGTTCCGTGTATTACATCAGCTCCAGCTTCAACTGCGGCAAGGTTATTCGCCACGCCAAGTCCTCTATCCTGATGTCCATGCCAGTTTACTTCTATATCTCTGCGCTTGAATCCAGCATCTTTGATAACTTCTTCATCGATGAAGGATAACAATTGTTTGACTCCATTAGGGGTCACGTGACCACATGTATCGCATACACAGATCCGCCTAACACCGAGTTCCATCGCTCTTTGATAGATCAACTTGACATCTTCTGGCTTAGACCTAGTTGTATCTTCGGTAACAAACATTACAGGTATGTCATTATCTACAGCAAATGTTACTGCTTTTTCCATGGTTGAAACTAATTTTTCCATTGTCCAACCTTCTGTGAATTGGCGAATCGGACTAGTTCCAAGGAATGCGCTAGCTTGGATTTGCATATCGTGCTTGCTTTGGAGATCAACTAATGGCTCAATGTCTCCCATCAAAGTTCTGACTGCAGCTCCGGGTCTAATCTTGAAGTCATTTTCTCGAATAAATGTCAACATTGAATCAATATGGTCAAGATGGAATGGGCCAGCTCCTGGCAATCCCAAATCCACCTTCTGAATACCGAGTTTTTCCATGTAAGTAAGTAGTTCAGTTTTTTGTTCTATAGAGGGATTGAGCGCACTTGGGCTTTGTAGCCCATCTCTCAAAGTTTCATCATCAAACCAAACATCGTGAGGATGATTATTGGCATCCCTTGTATACTCGTAATTGATTACATTCCAATCATAAATTAGGTTTTGTTCATCCATATTATCACCAACAAGAGGGCCCTGTGTATCAGGACAAACGTGAATTTAATTTGAACCCGTCGGACAAATTGATTATTCTTCTTCCTCAAGTAATCCTGCTTCAACCGCAGCTACATATTCTTCCTTATCGATAATCCCGTCTTGGTTTACATCAATAATATCAAACTGCTCCTCTGGAGATGTTGAATCTTCAATCAATTCTGCTGGCAGGCGGGCACTGAAAATTAATTCATCATCATAACCATCCTTCGATTTATTTCTTAATTCCATAACCCTCGTCCCTCGGGTTGCCTTTCCAGAAGTTTCTTTTGTTTGTGAAACCTCAATACGAATCATCATACCCTTCTTAGTAAGCAGGAATAGGTGATCATCTGGGCTGGGTATTTTTCTAACACTGATAATTGAGTCACTGAATTCTTCATCCAATTTCATTGTTCTAACTCCCTTAGCACCTGGCCTTGTTTGTCTATAACCGTCAGTGATAAACCTTGTTTCACCATCCTCAGTAGTTCGGACATTACCATCTGAATCCAAAAGAGGAGTTCGGTCGCCTGAACCCAATCTACTTCTCTTACCCATACCAAGCCTAGATACTGTCAGAATTTGTTCATCATCCTCTTTCATTGCGACCATGCCAACAACGTGTCCTCCACCTGACCCCTTTCTATCTGCGACTTTTATGCCATATACGCCACCAGAGACTCTACCAGATGCTCTAATTGCAGCACAAGTGAATCTAGAAGCATATCCTGTTGAAGAAATCATCACAATGCTATGGTCATTGGTAGCTGAACGTACATTGACAAGTGAATCCCCGTCAAGCTTGAATCTTAACGCGTATTTTCCATTTCTATTAATTCTAACATATTCCGAAAGAGCTGTTTTCTTTATCAGACCTAACTTTGTTGCAAACATAAGATAATTTCCTTCTGGATTATCGAGTAAAGATTTTGATAGAGGCAATATTGTAACAATATTTTCTTCATCCCTTATGCTCTCTAGTAAATTTCTAATGTGGCTTCCACGAGATTGTCTACTTCCCAAAGGTATTTCCCACGCTTTTAATCCGTAAACTCTACCTTGATCTGTAAAAATTAGTAACCTATCTTTGCTGAAGCACGACAAAATTAGTTGAGGAGTGTCCTCATTCTTTGTTGTGACACCTTTCAGTCCCTTACCACCTCTATTTTGTGTTCTGAAATCATCTACAGGTGTATGCCTAACATAGTTATCCTCACTTAGTGTAATAACGATCGCCTTTTCTTCTATCAGGTCCTCCCTGTCCATCGATAATGGCATAGGGTCGATATGGGTCCTTCTATCATCGCCGTGTTTCGCTACAAGTTCGGATAGTTCTTCCAATAAAATATCTAATCTTCTTCTTCTTGAAGCGAGGATGTCTTTCAAATCAGCGATTGTGATTTGTAGTTCTTCGTATTCGTTTTGTACTTTATTGACATCTAATCGCGATAATTGATAGAGCCTTCTCTCAGCAATAGCTTTGGATTGTGCTTCAGAGAAACTAAACGGAGCAATTCCAGCAATTGTGTCCGCGCCACGCAAGACTCTTTCAAAATGATCTTTTGATTCAGATGCCTTGCCTGCTGCGATAACGTCATCTATCCTGTCTTGAGCCTTTACTAGACCTTCGAGGATGTGCGCTCTAGCTTCAGCCTTTTCGAGATTAAATCTAGTTCTATTTTCTATCACACTCTCTCTATGCCTGACATGGGTGTGAATCATGACTGGAAGCGTAAGCAATACAGGTCTTCCGTCAATTATACCCATCATATTGGCGGAATATGATTCTTGAAGCCTACTAGATTGGTATAACTGATTTAGAACAGCATGGGGGTCAGCATTATTTTTTACTTCGATTACTACTCTAATCCCTTCTTTTGAGGATTCATCCCGAATATCTCTGATTCCTTTCACTTGTTCTCTTGATACCAATTCTGCAATGTGTTCAAGCATTGCAGCTTTCTTTACCTGGTATGGTATTTCATGAACTACTATCGATTTCCCGCTCGAGTCATCAATTACTTCACAAGTCGACCTAATGTGGAATTTTCCTTGACCTGTCGCATACATGTCATTTATTCCATCAAGACCGTAAACCGTTGCACCAGTAGGGAAATCTGGGCCTTTTACGTGTTCCATGTATTCTGAAATCGAGATGCTTGGCAATTCATCTGGATTACCAGAATCTTCTCCATCTTCGATTATTTGTCCAACATGCATTTTGATTGCATCTGAAACCTCTGTCAGGTTATGAGGAGGTATTTTTGTTGCCATACCGACTGCGATACCATCACTTCCATTCAAAATAAGATTTGGTAATCGTGAAGGTAATACTGAAGGTTCCATTTCAGAATCATCAAAGTTTGGCTCAAATTGTACGGTATTCTTATCGATGTCCTCAAGCATGTGTTTGGACAACTTATCCAATCTACTTTCGGTATATCTCATCGCAGCAGGGGGGTCTCCATCTATTGAACCGAAGTTTCCCTGTCCATCGATAAGCGGATACCTCAGCGAAAATTCTTGAGCCATTCTAACCATGGTGTCGTAAATTGATTGGTCACCATGAGGATGGTATTTACCCATAACTTCACCTACAGACCTTGCAGATTTCGAGAACGATTTTTCAGAGGTGTGACCTCCTTCATACATACCATAAAGAACACGTCTATGGACTGGTTTTAATCCGTCTCTAGCATCTGGTAAAGCACGACCAATGATTACAGACATTGCATAATTGATGTAACTAGTCTTCATTTCATCGTTTAATTTACGCGGTAACAATTCTCCACCTGGCGCGGATATTTCTTCATCGGGTATTTCTTCATCAGACGTCAAGATTCGTCACCTCCTTAGCGTTCTTTTCGATAAACGTCCGTCTATCGAATACATCTTCTCCCATCAATATTTCAAACAAACGATCTGAATCCTCCGCGTCGTTTACAGTTACTCTTAGTAGTGTCCTAAATTCGGGGTCCATCGTAGTAGACCACAGTTGATCAGGGTTCATCTCACCAAGACCCTTATACCTTTGAACTGAAATCTTTGCATTCGGATTATCACCTTTCATTTCTTCTATGATAACATCTCTTTCTTCATCTGTGTAAGCATATTTGGATTGCCGTCCCTTTGATAGTTGGTATAGTGGAGGTTGTGCAATGTACACGTGACCTTCCATGATAGCTCTCTTCATAAATCTCCACAAGAATGTCAAAATCAGTGTCCTTATGTGAGCTCCGTCGACGTCGGCGTCAGTCATTATGATAATTTTTGAATATCTTAGTTTTTCAGGGTTGAAAGCGCCTTCGTCTTCCTCAGCATTACCCACACCCGCGCCGAGTGCTTTGATAATTGTCTGAATTTCGTTATTTTGGAAAACCTTAGCTAAATTTCTTTGCTGTCTTTCTACATTCAAAATTTTACCTCGCAATGGAAGTATCGCCTGTGTCCTTCGGTCCCTACCGGTCTTTGCAGAGCCCCCAGCTGAATCTCCTTCAACTAGGTAAATTTCACACTCTGCAGGATTTCTAGATTGACAGTCTGCAAGTTTTCCAGGTAGGCCCCCGCCCTCTAGAACTCCTTTTCTCCTCGTTAGGTCCCTCGCCTTTCTCGCAGCTTCTCTTGCTTTAGAAGCGAGAACAGCCTTCTCGACAATCGACTTTGCAATATTCGGGTTCTCTTCAAAATGTTCTCCTAATTTTTCGTTTACGATACTTTCAACTATTCCTTGAACCTCGTTACTGACTAATTTGTCTTTGGTTTGGCTAGAAAATGATGGGTCAGGGTGCTTTACGGAAATTATTGCAGCCAACCCTTCTCTCACATCATCACCAGAAAGGCTAGAAATATTTTTCAGAAGTTTACGGGATTGAGCATAACTGTTCAGGGTTCTTGTCAGTGCGCCTCGCATTCCAGATAGGTGAGTGCCTCCATCTCTGTTACGAATTATGTTAGTGTAACACTGTATCGATTCACTGTACGCATCAGACCACTGCATCGCAATTTCAACAGATATAGGGCCGATTTCAACTTCTCTTTCACCTGAGATATGAATCACTTGCTCGTGCAAGATAGCCTTGTTTGCATTGATTTGAGTGACGAATTCACTGATTCCTCCATTGTATTCATGCTCAAAAACTAACTCATCGGAGTCTCTTTCATCCTTGATTATAATCTTCAACCCTGCATTAAGGAATGCAGTTTCTTTCAATCTAGTGTTAATTATGTCCAAATCAAATTCTACAACGGTAGTGAAAACTCCTAAATCAGGTTTGAATTTGATTGTCGTTCCTGTTGAATTAGAAGTTCCCACTTCCTCGATATTATTTACGGGAACTCCTGCTTCATACCTCTGGAAATACCTCTTTCCATCTCTTTCGATAGTCATCTCGAGGAACTCAGAAACGGCATTTACGGCTGAAACACCAACTCCGTGAAGCCCGCCTGATACCTTGTAAGAACTGTTATCGAATTTTCCTCCTGCGTGAAGTTTTGTCATAATTACCTCTGCAGCAGAAATGCCGTATTCTTCATGGACGCCCACAGGAATACCTCTGCCGTAATCTACAACGGATAGTGAACCGTCATCGTGGATTATTACATCAATCTGGGGGTTGTGGCCTGCCAAGTGTTCGTCTACGGCGTTATCGACAACTTCCCATATGCAATGGTGTAAAGCGGAGCCGTCGTGCGGGTCGCCAAGGTACATCCCCGGTCTTTTTCTTACTGCTTCAAGCCCTTCCAAAACTTGGATGGATTGTGCTCCATATGTATCAGACATTATTTCACCTAATTTAGTCGGAAATTTATACTTCTTTTGAATAATTTTTGCTATTCCAAATTTGTTTTTTCTAGGCTCAGAATTTTACGGATTTTTAGTCACGATTTGCGCCCAGTCATTTGAAAAGATTATATTTCCCAACCTCTAAAATGATGCTATTGTAGGAGGTATATGAACATAGTCAAAAATATGCTTTTTTTCAGTAGTTTTAACTACAAAAATATCCCGCCCTAAGTAATATTTTGTACGATTTAACAGAGTGATTGGATTCAAATTACAATCGTAAGCGTTAATGAAGGAGTGCAGGTCGCCAAAAGCATGGCTGACCCAAAAATATGTGTGTCGCTTGACGGAATAACCGTTGATGAAATGATTGAAGAAGCGGCGAGAGCGAACCTAGCAGGGGCAGATATGGTCGAAGTTAGGTTTGACAGATTGTTCCTAAACAAGCCTGACCCTACAATCAGCGAAGAAGAGGAAGGAGAAGTCGCAAAAATGCCTCCAGAAAACCAATGGGACACAAAGAATTTCTCCGAAATCGACATTGAATCTTCAATCGCGAACCTGAAAGAAGGCGTTCCCCTTCCAGTTATTTTTACTGTAAGACCTGTTTCTGAGGGCGGATTCTTCCCCGGTATAGAATCAGAAAGGATTGAAGTCTTGACAAAAGCAATTCAATCTGGAGTTAGCTGGGTGGATTTGGAATTGTCGATTGATGAAAAAGAACGAAACGGACTTATGGACATGGCGTCTGATAATAATTGCAAGGTAGTTGCCTCCAAGCACGACATAAATGGAATCCCAAACTCAAGTGAAATTGTATCATTAGTTAGAGAAAACCAAAACTCTGGAGATCTTGTCAAATTCTGCGGTAACGCAAGAAGTCACGGGGACGCTCTTCAAATTGTGGAAGCTGCCACTGAACTAAAAGGAGAAGGTCTTTCCCACTCTCTCATGGCTCTTAATTCAGGAGGAGACTGGGCAAGAATCCATGCTCCTATACTAGACCAAAGTTTGGTTTATGCAACATTGCAAAATGATTTCCAAATCTCAGAAAGAGGTTTAGTGAACGTTAGGGACCTTCGTGATGCATGGACTCTTCTTGAGTACTAACCGTCCTTTTTTGCTCAAGAGAGGGTATCATCTCTGATTGAATTTGGCTCCCTGTTTGTACCAAACTAACTCCAAAATTCATATATTTTTTATTCAAAAATATTGGAATTGCAAATAAACCGAGCACCATTCCACAACATGCGATTGAGACTGTCCAAGGAGGTAGAATTGTTGACCGGTCCTCTGAGACTACAGAAATGTAGGCTGCAATTGTTGTTTCTGATAAAGCATCGCCAGTGTGTGAATTGTTTGTGTTATCTATTACCAAATGAAAATGCTGAACTTGTGTTCCACCGAATATACTAGAGGAAATTTCTGGTGAATCCAAACTTACTGAAAATGTAACTTGCCTGACATTCTCATACTCATGTGCATCTCTAAAAGAATTCCAACCTACAAATGAGAAACTTCTCCATTCGGGAGGAACTTCGTTGACAGGATCATCATCATCCCCACTTTCTTTTAAGCCCCAAGCGCCGTGTGCTATATCATATGCTGATGAATATCTGTCGTACTGGTTTGAAGTCAATAAGTAAACATCAACTTCTGGAGAAATTGAATCGTTATAACTCTCCACAGTCACGCAAAAAGTTGTTCTTTTTTGGTAATCAAGATTTAGTTTTAGTACTCCAACCGAGTCTTCACTTACCAACATTGTAGTCTGAAAATCATCTCTAAGATATGACAACTCTAGTCCGCTTTCCCAAGTCATCCAGGGTTCTTCAGGAGAATTATTCCAATTCCCCGAACTTGTAGTCTCAACAGAAGCAGGCTCTGTATCACCACGATACGGTTCTTCAAAAAAATTGTAATTAATCGACCAAGGAACTCTCGCCTGTCTTTCTACTGTTTTATTCCAATCTGGAGTTTTGAAATCCCCACCATCACAAGCAGAATTTGCAATCACGTTGGTTGATGGAATTGATACAGACACAAAAATTGCTGAGAGAAAAATTAGGAATGATTGGAACCCTGCTTTGTAAATCAAACCATTCCCTCTTTCTAATTCATGAAAAGGGGGTTAATCGGTTTTCCCTTCATGGGCGCCTTCTAAGTGGCCTTACATAACCTGAAGATTCATTTCGACGTTGGTCTTTTGAAAGTATCTTCGGTGCAGGCGGAGGGTTGTGTTGGTCCATCCCCAGAACACCTCCATATGATTCAACCTCATCGACATCATAGGTCGCAGCCGCTTGCTCTGCCTCCTCTTCGATTTCAGTTGGGCTCCTCATGACAGCCCAGCCGAGTATCAATACAGCGACGATTAGTGCAATAACTAGCAAAGACTCTTGACTTGCGTCAACAAACCACTCCTGCCAATCTTCTATTGAGAAATCTGAAAGACTTGGGGGTGAACTATCCTTCGGTTGAACGTTGATCACATGATCTTCAGTAACACAAACTCCCATTCCATCACAAACTTGTATCCTGATGGTCTTCTCTCCTACCGTATTCCAGCTTGCAGCAAGCCTGACACCATCTGAACTGGAAGGAGTCATGTATTCGTCATCAGAAATATTGTTCCCATCTGTATCTTCATTTATGTCGAACTCCCACTTGATTTCTATGGTCGATGGAATTCTTTCATCTCTATCGGTATACAAACCATCGTTGACATCCAGGTCCCTCCAAACAACGTATTCCTCTAGATTCTCTTTGTCCGAGACATTTGCGTCTAAGATTATAGATTCGTCGACAACTGTCTCGTCCTGAATTAACAATCCACCGATGACGGGTGCATGGTTGACGATGATAGTAAAGGATGCACGAGTTACATCTCCTGTTAGGTAAGAATCCCTAACTGTCAATGTTACAATATATTCACCTGAACGTTCGTATGAATGCCAAGGCATTGGCTCATGAGATATCGGGCTTGCATCTCCAAAATCCCATGAATACTCAACTATTCCATTCCATTCCGAGTGATTGGATTCCAGTGGGACAAATCTTCCCTCATACTTTCTATCTCCATCTCTGGTACCAAAGGAATCGAAATATAGCATCTGGTTCAATGATGTCACAACATTTCCATCGTCGTCAAAGGTATGAGACCAAGCTGTAGGAGATTGTCCTGGTGCGATTGGTGTCGAAGAGGTGATCAATTCCCCATCCAACCATGCATCTAAAATCCTGACTGTGATTAATGGTTTGGGATTACTAATTCTAATAGAGAGGGACCTGGGTTGGCTTAATTCTCCGTTTTCGTCTATGACCACAAGTGTTACTAAATGTTCACCTGGGCTCGAGAAGTTGTAAGTGAAGAGATTTTTGTCAGAGGTAAACCCATCTGAAAAAGTCCAAGAGAAATTCAAATCGGATGAGTCACCAATGCTACCGTCTGGGTCATAGCTAGTTCTTCCATCGAATGTATAAGGTACATCTACCTGCCCGTCATCTACCCTGAAGTCGATAATAGGGCTTCCTGCGCTTCCTGAATCCCTAACAATAAAATTAGACACTGGTAATTGGTTGAGTACATTTACTATCAACTGGGTAGAAGATGTACCTCCGTCGTTATCGGTGACGGTGAGATTGACGTATTTTATACCAGGCGTGGACCATGCTACCTCGGGATATTGTTCCGCTGAACTTAGAGAAGAGAATACGTTCGTCCGGTCGACTACACCACCAGCTAAATTTACTCCCTCATTGAAATCCCACATCCAAGAAACAATTTCACCATCTGGGTCTTCGAAAACATCCGGCATCCTCAGAGGCGTGTATGTTTCTATGTTGAGTTTACCGTTGAAGGTTACCTCTGGTAGGCGGTTGTTCAGGATTATTTCCAAGAACATTACACCTGAATTTATTCCATCTGAAACAGTAAGTGTCACGTTGTAATATGTTGTCGCAGAAAGACCATCTTCCCAACTGTGAAATGCTCTATAGAGGCCTTTGCCAGATTGAATATTGCCGTCACCCCAGTCCCATGTGAAAATCAAATGATCGATAGGAACATTGTCATTTGATCGTGCTGCGTCAAACTGGATTATCTGGCCTGTCAAAATTGAAATGTTATCGATTACAATTTGATTATTCACGGTGATTACCGGAATTGGTTCAGAATCATCTGTTACGTTTACTGAGACAATATTGGAGCTTGACCATGTTCCTCCTTTATCTAAAACTCTCAATGTTGCATTGTACTCACCGATGTCAACATACGGCCTGACTGGATTCTTTAGAGATGAAGTGTTTCCGTCTCCAAAGGTCCAAGCATATGCAACGGGATCATCGAGATAAGGCATATCATCCATGTTCAAGGAAAGTCCCCAAGCATCAACTCCTCCTCCATTAAATCGTACATTCTCCCATGTCTGAACTTCAGGGTTTTCTACTGATGCGTTGGATTGAGGAGCCATATTTGACAAAAATTGCCCACCGGTTTGATCAGTGTCGATGACATCGCCAAGCATGTCAGTCATTGTGAGGTGGAAAGTGTGTAATTCGCTACTTTTCGCAGTAAACCAAACTTTTGTTGGGACATCAACTCCTCCACCAGCTTGTACTCTAGCCTCGATTCGATCGAGTGCGATTCCTGATGCATTTCGAACTTCAATCTCGACATCAAGGTCCTCGAAAAAGGCGTTTGAAAGTACATTAAACTCCAATTCTGCTGTATCTACAGAACCATCGCCATCCCGGTCTTCAAATTGGGTTGAGTTAACGCTTAAAGTCGCAGGTGATGTAATCCTTGCAGCCTCTACATCGATTGTTCCTTGAGGGTAAGACCCTCCACAGGATGTGTAATCACAGTCACCTAAAGTAGAACCATACCAAGTTATAGCCCATATTTCATCTGTCAAATTTCCAAATCCGGGAACGAGTGAAGTTCCCACAGCACCGTTGAAATTGATATCGCTTCGCGTGTATGTTCCATCCGAGGTTGCCCGACTCATTATCACGCCATCCATACCGGGGGCATCACCGGTAAATCTCATCGTAAGAGGGGCAGGAGACGCTGAACCAGGAGTGAATTTGAAAACTCTTACACCCCAGCCTTCGACAGAATTTCCAGTACTGGAATATGGCGCTGTCCAATCGCTATTTGATGCGGCAGGCTGTATTCTACAAAAATCTGAAGAGCCACATGCAGGGGTCATGTAAAGATTGGATAACCCGTAAATTCCCTGGTCGCTATCAAGAGTTGCAGCTATGGTGAAATTTGCAAAAATGTCTCTGAAGTCACTTCCAATTACTCCTGGCGTTGCACCTACAGGTGACCTTGCAACATATTCAATTCCAGCGGCACCATCTGCTGAGGATTGAACGAGTTGCCTAATCGCTGGACCTCCGCCTAAGTGGTCTGCGATGTATAGTAGGAAAATGAATCCGCCTCCGTAATCTGCTATTCTTTGATTCCACCACCTTACAGAGTATTGGCTTGATGAGGTCCAGGCGTTAACGTGGCCATACAATGTTGAGGAACCACCAAAACACAAAAACGCAGCCATGTCTGCAGCACCTTCATCTATCCACAAGTTCTCGTTTGGGTCAAGTGCATTGTGCATTAAGTGTTGGAGTTCGTGCGCCAGGATGACTTTAGACCAGGAAAGAGGAGCATCGTCAATATCAATAAAAATCGCTTCTCTACTTGCAGACATACCTGGAGAGAAGTATCCACCTATGTTGTAAGCCCCATCGATAGCGTAGATTACAACTTGTATCTGGCAGTTATTATCAACATCCGGTGGAGCAATTCCTCTTCCATCAAAATAATCCTTACCAAAATAAGTCATCAAGGTTGGATAAACTGTGCTATCCCAAGTGCTGGCCCAGTTGTTTAGGATTGTGGATGAAAGAGTCCGTCCGTCTTGGACCATAAAGGCAGCAGTTGAGGTCGTTTTCTGAACTGTTACATCCAGTTGCCCACCCGAACTTGGAACTGTTAAGGAATCGCCTTCGCTGTGAGGGGTGCAAGCTCTCCCTGAGGTTTGTGATTGAGGAGATGTCGCTATATCCACACCCGGCATACCAGCATCAATCCAAGCATTCTTCATCATTCTGGTAGCACTGAATAGTTGTTCATCCATACCAGGCATCATGTAGGGGTGAGAATCTTTAGCCACGAAATCCGATATATCTGCGAATACCGGTTCGATTTCCTCGTTTGAAACCATAGTTTCAGAATTTGAGGTTTCACTTTGACCATCAGCACTTGCTAGTGGTGATGCGATTGAAAGCAAAAAAATTAGAATGATAGAAAAAGGTGCATTAGAGCATCGTTCAGACATTTGAATCACCACCTCGAATCGTATTACAGACCGCAATTAACCCTAATCTGATGAGGTATTTAATACTCAGCGAGTATGGCGTCATATATGCGAAAAGTGGTAACACTGTTTTTCGTTGTAGCGATGATTAGTCAAGTAACTTCAATATCTGGCCACGATAATGATGCTAATCAATTACAAAATTGCGACTTCCAGTTCGATGGAGAGAAAGCGAATAGTTCCGTCTCATTTCAAACTTCTTTAGGCCCCAGAGTTCCTGGAAGCGAGGCAAGTTCAGCGCTTCGTGAATCGATTAAACAAAATCTAACCGGTTGGAAAATTATAGAAACAACACACTTTGTTGACGGCATGATATTGACTAATTTGTTTGCTACATGGAATTACGGTTTAGGTTCAGAAGTTATGTTGGCTGCGCACTACGACACAAGGGACCGTGCTGAAAGAGACCCTGACCCAAATTTGACAATGACGCCAATACTTGGAGCAAATGATGGTGCTAGTGGCGTAGCAGCACTGATCGAGCTTGGAAGAATAATTCCAAGCATGAATCTTAACCACGAAATTACCTTGTTCTTTACAGATGGTGAGGATCAAGGCGAATACCCTTCGTTTTTAGGGGCAAAGGCTTGGTCAGAAAATCTATCTAACGAAGATGCCGATAAAATCGAATCGTTCATTTTATTGGATATGATTGGAGATGCAGACCTTACAATATCAAAGGCATATCCAGGAAATGACACACTTTGGGAGAGAGTCGAGATAGCAATAGATTACTTGGGAGATAATTGCGAGAGTTATAATACGGACTATTATGACAATTCCACAATGGTTTCAGTTGGTGACGACCATGTTTGGGCTATCGCAAAAGGCATCCCTGCAATCGACATTATCGACATTAAATATGGCCCGAATGCTACTGAATTTGGAGGCCATTGGCACACTCACAATGATACCGCCGACAAAGTCAGCGCTGAATCATTGAGCAAAATAGGAATTTTAGTTGAATATGGTCTAAGGGAAGGTATTTGGATAGATGCAAGGAACACCACCGATTCCACTGCTGAGTCACAGGAAGAAACTGGCATTATTTCAAGTGTCGAAGATGAAAAAATTGTAGAAAACACATCAGTAGGACTAATATTTATAGTAATGATTATGATAGTTTGGGGCAATTTATTTTATTTCATAATCGCGGATAATCAAAGCAAGGTCTGAAATCCGCGCACATACTCGCAGACAACATAGCGGAGGTGGGAAAATCGTGGATGAAGAAAAAAAACGATTGGCCTCGCTAAGACAAAGGGTTCAATCAAAATTAATTGAATCGAGGGTCAAATCTAAGAGATTGGAAAGAAAGGCGAGCGAAGAAATCGTTGTCAAAGTCAAATCTTCTACAGAAGATGAGACATACGAAGAAAATTATGATTTTGAAGATGAAAGAAACACAAACCTAGCCTCTACTTTAGTTTTGATTGGAGCAGTTATGGGAATAATTTCAGGCATCCTAATTCTTCAAGGTAATCCCTCAGAATTGTTGGATTCATCTCTCTTCAAAAATAATGAAGCATTAGATATCCACGGGTTGGTTTTAGATTCAGATGGTGATTCACTTACCAATGTCACCATCGAGTTGGTCGACCCTGATACTGGTTCAACAATAAAAGATACAACCACAGACGTCAATGGAAGATATATTCTTGAGAATGTGGCAGTAAAACAATATGAGTTACATATTGCAAAACAAGGTCATGAAACCGTAATTGTAATCTTCAAACCACAACCAATTGGAATATCCCCTGTAACTCTGCTAGAAGGAGATGGGGAGAGAACAAAGGACGAGTTGTCAGAAACTGAAGGATGGTCAATGGAAAATGCGGTGGCCCTAGCTACGATTGAAGGACTTATCACTGTTGGTTGTGCATTGGTTGGCGTTCATGCTTCATTTGAAATAAAAAGAGGCAAAAAATACAGAAGAACACAAGCATTGTGTTGGGTAGCATTATTTTCTAGAGGTCTAATTTTATTCGGACCCGCTTTAATACTATTCGGGATGATATTGTTAATGTTCAACAAAGAAAACTTCGAGGATCAGAGAGCTTTGGAGGCTTTTTGATGTACTTGATAAGCGTCGAAGGTGGCGACGGTTCTGGAAAAGGTGAGGCGGTAAGGCTAATTTCCATATTAGCAAAAAAAATGGCATTCCCTAATGTCCATGTTACCCATGAGCCTAGGAGACACAGTGAGTTGGGAAAATTAGCACTTAGTGCTGTTAGTAAAGGCAACAAAACGCCTCTTCAAGAAGCAGGCTTGTTTGCGGCAGATAGGGTAGACCACTCCCACACATGGATTAAACCGAGATTGCTTAAGGGCGATTTAGTGATTTCAGATAGAAACATACATTCGAGTCTCGTATATCAAGGAGTAGTGGGTAATTTAGGACTAGATGAAGTTGCAAAAATGAATGCGGCTGCAATGATACCTGACCTCGTTATCTGGATTGATTGCGACCCTAAAAAAGCGATGAAAAGAATAAATTCAGGCACCTTGAGGATGGCCGGCGAAAAACATGAGTACTTTGAAACAACTGAAATTCAAACAAAGATTAGAGCCGGATTCAAAGGAATATTATCTGGGGAGATAAAAACTCCATCTCCGTTCGACAAATGTAACATTGTTGGCCCGGTACTCAACGAAAGTGGCCTTGATGAGTTAGAGAAACAACTTTCTGACGTTCTGAGTTCTTTTTTTAATAAAAAGCCAGAACCACTCAATGTAAATGAGGACGAAGTCGATAGGCACTTACTTAGAAGGCTAAGTGCTGGCGTCCAGACCCAAAAGAGACTTCCTGGAGCTCCTAGCCAACATATTTCTTTAATGGAAGATTGGCTTGACGGAATGTCTCCATCAAAATGGATGGAACTTGCTGAATCTGAATGGGATGAAAAAAGGGCCAAAAAATCAGATGTGCCTCACAGACCTATCGCCCATTCAACATGGGCTGTTCTCGGAACATTATCATTAACTGATTCTACGGATGTGCCATCTTTACACAAGCAATTGGGACCCGTGCGTTCGGTGACAAAAAGACACACTCAAAGGATTGTGAAATGGCTTGAGCAGGAAAACTGGATACACAGGCAACAAAATCATGTCCCATTCGCTGAGGCTCAGATGTTTAAGTTGAGAAAAGGGCGACTGGGTTACGGCCGTTTGTGCCTCGCGATGTGGCCATTGAGGTCTGCATTAGGAAGTTGGAGGCGATCAAACCCGAATAGTGATTGGAAAAATGCAATTTCTGACATTTTACAAGGAAACGATGGTAAGAAGCCTAGTTTAAGCGTAAGAAAGTCAGTAGAATTCGTGTTTGAAAGATTGAATCTTTTGTCTAGTGGACATGCGAATTGTCCTGTGCCACAATCGTTCGAAGAATTAGTGGTATGGTGGTCAATTGAACCACCGAAGTGATTACTCTGATTCTGTATCTGGTAATCTAAACTTCGTGTTTAATGGCAATTCAACCTGTTCTGGTTTGAAATCAAAATATACTGGTCTCGCTGCAAAAGATGAAGATAGGAATAACCCTACGAATATCCCGAATGGTAGTCCTGTGAGTAAACGCATTGTAGCGTTTGACTCATATGAAGTAAGCAACTGAGTGAATCCGTCAAAACCCATAGGAGCTATGGACAAAAATGCGATTAGTAGCATTAATTTCATCCTGTAGTCGTTTTTGTACACAAATTCCATTTTATTATCTGGGATGATTGAAAAGAATGTGTCTCTAATCGTCCATCGATTGTAACCTCTTCTTGAAAATAATAATCCCCCAATCGCTAATCCAGCAAATATGCCTATATCTCTGACGCACACAGGCATTTGATTATCATTTATTTTCCAACTTCTCTCAGCTTTGTTATGACAATTGAAGTCTCCAAAACCGTAGATAAAAGCCGCATAAAAATCCAACTCACCCCAAGCAAAAATACCATGCTCGCTTTGATTATGACCTAATTCTGCATTGCTATCAATTTGGACGTTCCCCCACGAATCATCGGAATAGTAATCCATAGCATTCGCCCTTCCTGACAATTCTGGAACTGTTCCAGATGGAAGATAAAAAGGGACTAAGAAGAATGAAATTACGAAAAAACTGCAAATTCCTCCAACCCAGAGGCCAATTTTCTGTTCCCGGCTTCTGTTCGTTAAGCCGTTCTTCTCCATGGTAATACCAAAGATGATTAGCGGATATATTTTGTTATAGCGACATCAGCCTCACACATGCAAGAGAAGGTTGGTTGGCGTAGAGCCTTCTCGGCTTCTGTCGTGTTGGGCCTTTATTCAGGGTTCATGATAACTATTGGTATTCTATCTAGTATCGGAACTGAATATTTCCTAGAAGCCTTCGTCACATGGGGTTCTGTAATCGTTCTATCCGCATTAATTTTGACTCCCATTTTAGCAAATGGTAGGAAGAGAGGAGTGGAAAGTTCTGTAGTTTTTGTGGAAAAATACAGAAAAATACTCTCAGATTACAACGAAGGCAAAGGAGGATGGAGGACCCTTTCTCACGTCAGGGATAGCGGAAGCGGGGTCCTAATCACACTCAGTAACTCATCCAATCCATTATTGATTATCGAAAAAATTGCAAGTAATGACATTGATTGCAAGATAATCTTCAGGTTCTCAAAACATGAAACTGATTTGCGTGATAGAGTATTGAAAATATTGGATGAACGATTCGTTGAAAATAGAGTACAGAAAAAAGCTAAGTCCATTCATGTTAACCCAATAATCGAAATAGATAGAAATTCAATAGTAACGAAAATTTTGATGATTTGCCCTCCTTTAATCCTCCTTGGCACTATTGGTTTCAGCGAAATGATTCCAAACCTACTGATTTCCACGATTCTTGGATTCTTTGTTGGAGGATTCCTAGGAGGATTAATTGCTACCAATCGTTTACACTGATTGGCGAAATGCAAATTGATATATCATGTTCTGAATTAGTTAGGGTTGAGGTGGAAAAATGGTAACTGTCGAAGGGGAAATTTCTAGATTACAGAATAAAGACCAATCGATACGTAGGAGGGCTGTAAGAAACCTATTTGATTTTGATAACCCAACAGCACTGAAGGGATTTGTAAAGCTACTCACCGACAAAGACCAGTGGTTCAGAAGTAAAGCTATTGAAGCACACCGTAAATGGGCACAAAATGGAGATGACATCCGTCCTCTTATGCAGGTCGATAAACGAATTGCTGCCGAGATATTACAAACTGTAAGAGATATTGAAATCGCTAAGGAATTATTTGAAGATGGTGACCACATAGTAAGAGCATTTTCTGCCAAAATACTGGCTGATGATGAGAGCCTGCATCAAATAATGTCAGAAGATGCACATCACTCGGTTCGAAGTATTGCTGCAGAACATACTCAAGATTCTAATTTAGTATCAAAACTAATTCAGGATACTCATCCTTCGGTAATTACGAAGGCTTTACGCAATGCTTCTGATCTGGATTTGAATTTACAAGATGAAGTGATCTCCAGATTACTCGAGTCAAATGACGAACAATTGAGAGGTGAGGCTTCCAATTTTGCTATTAAAAAGGGTGGAAACTTGATGATTTTAGCTCTAAAAGATAATAGCCCAAAGGTAAGAAAAAATATTTCAAGATTGGTCAAACAGAAGATTGTAGATGTTGATGAAAGAATAGAGTTGATAGCATCTCATAGTCCAGAAATAATTGCTCAGTGGCTAAAGGGTAGACATGATAAGGAATCGAATGAACTTAGATGGAAACTAATCGATAACATCGAAATTTCTCCACTAGTTCGAAGCAAATTGATTGAACAGATGGAAGGTAAAACTGAAATCGACATGCGTAAGGTGAAACTATTGACAAAAAATTCTAATGAATTGGTAAAAATATCTGCTACTAACTTATCTGCCTCCTATTATGAACTAACAGGTGAGGAAGAATGAATTCGGGTCTACATTTCCATATCGATGCGAACGATGGAGCAAGTAGAAGATTCGGTGTTACAATTACTGTTGATGGGCCATTCTCAGAAAATATACTCGAATTTAGATTCCCGAGGTGGGTCCCTGGCTCATATTTTATCAGGGAACCAATCCAACACCTTACTGACCTATCTGCAAAAATCGACGGTAGTGATGCGACAATCAAGAGGGTAGAGGTCGATGGTGTACGAATTCAAGGAGTTAGAAATGCGAAAAGTGTAGAGGTAAGTTACCGCCTTTTGGCGACTGAAATGACTTGTCGGGCAAATCATTTTGACGCATCACATCTACACATGATGCCACCCTATACTTGGATGATTCCTTCAAGAGGAATAGATAAAACTAGATTAGATTTTAGACATAAAGTAACTCTTGATAAGCCAAAAAAGTGGACAACAGCAACTCAATTACCTGGTAAAGAAGGTGAATGGTACGCTGAAGGAAGGGATGAATTATTGGATGGCATTATGGAATCCAATGCAAATGAAATGTTTTCATTCGAAGTTGATGGATGCAAGCAATATCTCAAGATATGGGATTCTGGTGGATTTGAAAATTCCTTGTCACGAACCGATGAATTCCTCACAAGTATGGAGAAAGTTGTAAGAGAGCACTACGCATTATTTGGAACTCCTGATTGGAAGGAATACTATACGATCCTTCACCTTACTGAATCCGGTAGAGGTGGTCTTGAGCATCTGAGAAGCCAAACCTCAATGATGCCAAGAAAGGCGTTACAGGAAGGAAATGAAGACGATTGGAGAGACCTAATATCCTTGTTTAGTCATGAGTTTTTACATCAATGGAACGTAAAGAGACTTCGACCAAAGAATTTCTTAGACTACGACCTTCAAAAAGAGGTCCATTCAGACTTGTTGTGGTGGTTTGAAGGCCTTACATCTTGGTTAGGAGATGTGATTTGCTTACGAAGCGGTGCATGGTCAGAAGAAGATTACAGGAAAGACTGGACTAGAAAACTCAAAAGACACTTACAAAGGAATGGAATGGCACATGAATCGCTCCAAGAGAGTAGCAACGATGCTTGGATTCATCTATATTGCCCAAATAGTTACAGTCGTGAAGTACACATATCTTACTATCTTGAGGGAGAGTTGGCAGTTTTCTGCTTGGACGTTGAACTGCGAAAAAGGTCAAAAGGTAAATTTGGGCTAGATGATGTACTTGTCAACTTGTATAACAAACACCACATCGGAACAGAAAATCCAGGAATTTCCCATTCAGATATAAAACGTGAAATTGTAAATCTCGAAGGAGGAAGAAGGCTAGGTGCTTTCTTGGACAAACTTGTAGGAGAGCGCAATTCCATGGTAATAGAAGAATCTGTTAAAACGATTGGAATGAAAATGATGCCAGACAAAGAATACAAAGGTGGATGGTTAGGTCTAAACCTTTCAGTCAGCCACGGTGTGGTAAAAGTATCCACACACCATTCAACCTCACCCTGCAGAGAATTAATTCACACTGGTGATGAAATAATTGCAATTGATAATCTCCGAATAAAATCTGGACCCGATTTAAATTCCGCAGTATACGGGAAAATTGGAAAAAATGTCGAATTAGTAATATGCAGAGAAGGAGTACTGAAGACAGTTAATGTAATTCCAGCAGAAAACCCAAATTATAAGGTAAAATTAGAAGGTAAAGGAAATAAGATTTGGAAGTCTGTTTCCTCTACAAGGCAGTAATCACTCTTTCTCAGATAATTCCTCTAATGTAACATGTATGGGGGGTAGATCGTGTGCAATTGTATGTTTGCTAGTCTTTGGAGAATACAGACTAGGACTATTACACATATCAAGAACGTCTTGCTTGGTTATGCTTTCAACACCGCAATTTGGCCAAACATCTACTGAAATAGATTCATCGTTCAGATAGTCAACCAGTATTGCAGGCACTCGATTCAAACCTAAACAGATGGCTACTGAATGTCTATGATGTCCGTCCAAAATTGACCCTGTCGCTTCGTCCACCAGTATTGGTTTCGTAAAACCACCCCATTTTTTCGTCATCTCAAGAAGCTTATCGCGATTTTTTATTTTGATTTCTTCATGAGGTTTTAGCCATGAAATTGACACAAGTGTAACATCATCGGCCTCCCACGACATACATCATACGAATCGTAGGTTTGGGATAATTCTTTGCTAAGTTTCATACTGGAGTGAAACATGAGGGATAATGGATTTGCCGATTTAGAGGGCATTTCGATTAATGATTTGATCCCTTCTAATGATGAATTATTCAAAGTAATCAATAATTTCTCTAAAAATGGATTTGGGGCGTGGATTGTTGGCGGTGCTGTTAGAGACTGCTTGCTTGGCAAAATCCCAAGTGAATTTGATTTGTGCACTACAGCTACTCCTGAGCAGGTAAAATCAATTTTTGATGAAACAATACCAACTGGGGAAAAATACGGAACCATAACTGTGAAATCTGGAGAATCGTTATTTGAAGTTACTACGTTGAGAACTGAAATGGATTATGGAGATGGGAGAAGACCAGAGATTGTAAACTGGGGGAGTAGTCTCTCAGTTGACCTTTCAAGGCGTGATTTCACGATTAATTCGATGGCATATGATTTGGAAAGAGAATTGCTATTCGACCCATATAGCGGTGTTTCAGACCTAAAAATGGGCGTGCTAAAAGCAGTAGGAGATGCTCATGAAAGATTAGCAGAAGATGGTCTAAGAATAATGCGAGCCTACAGATTCATGGACCGAGGAAACAGCGGGATATGGGAGCCAGATTATGCTTTATCCACTGCATTAATCGACAATCGTTCAATGTTGAGCCTCGTTTCAGTAGAACGTATTTGGATGGAGTTCTCTAGAATAATTCTTGGGGAAAATGCTACACACATACTCAAGAGGATGAACCAGGACGGGATTTTATTCTCAATATTGCAGGAGCCGATAGGCGGTGAACTAATATCTAAATTAACTGAGGTATCATGTGATTTAGAGTCGAGATTAGCATTATTGTTCTCTAACACAAAATCCACCAAGTTAGAAGAAATTCTTAACAGATTAAAAATATCTAACTACACAACAAAAAGAACGATTTTACTTCATTCGATTATTGGAAAATCGCCAGATTTAGGCGATGTAAGGCTCTATAGAAAGGTGATTGGAAGAGATGTTAATTCACATTTAGAACTTCATCGCGCCTTGGGATATTCTTACGAAAATATTGAGAAATCAATTCAGCACCCAATTGATATTAAGCCAATAGTTGATGGCAATTGGATTATGAAAAGAACCGGTTTACAACCAGGTGTAAAATTAGGCAAATTGAAAGATTGGTTGTACAGAATTCAAATTGAAAGAGGGCATTCATCGATTGATGAAGTGGAATCCATTTTGTGCACATTACCTTGGGACGTGGGTGTTGAAAGCGAGTGGCCGGGTCTCACATGGCCCTAATCATACATTTTATTGAATATTAATAGTTGGAAATGACATGGCCGATTCCAAGTGGGCAACTAATCTGGGTTGGTCGTTTATTGCTTTAGGATTCTTCTCATCAATTATTTTCCCACCGCTTGGATTTGGTTGTTGTTTTTTGGGTGCAATTTTTCTTGCAATAGGCGGGATGCAGGCAGTACAGAATACGGGATTCGACCAGGGATCAGTAAAACTTGTCCAAAACGAAGCAGGACAATGGGTTTGGGGTGCGAGTGCAAACCAAAATGGTTCTATTGCATACAACTCACAAGATAACCAAATTCTTTCTCGAGTGATTAAAGAGATTAGAGATGGCAAATCTCTCAATACTCTTGAAGACAATGAATTAGACATACTGGCAAATGCATACGGAATTACAAGTGGTAGTGCTATGCAGAAAATAGAGGCTTTGGAAAATTCCGAATTGGCCGCATCTGCATTGTTATTAGGTAGCACAGCAGGTTCTGTTGCTATGGTCGACATTCCTGAACCTGTGACAGCAAAAAGTAAGGTTGAGCAAATAAAACAGATTGCTAAAGAAAAGGTTAGCGAGGAACTAAATGTTGATGTTGATGAAATTATTGAATCGGATTCTAATGAGGTTAACGATATATTGTTAGACCAATTGTCAAAAGAAATTAGAAAACGAGACCTAACACCAAAAGGATTCATTGAACTAGCGGATTTGAATCAAGATGATTCATTAGATGCAATGGAAATCGCAGGCGCTCTTACCGCTGCGATTGGAATGACAATTCCGGTTTTCCTAATCCAAAACACACTATCTCAATTTGACATTGATAACGATGAAAAGTTGAATGTTAGTGAATTGAATCTTCTTTGGGATAAGTTGGGAATCGAGTACGAGGATGAAATCGTTGAAGAAGAAGTAATCGAGGAAGAAGTAATCGAAAAAGAAATAGAAACTGAACAAGAAGTTGAAGAAGTGGTTTCTGAAGAGATTGAAATTACGGAAAATATACACGAAGAAAACCTAGTCGACGAGTATGCTGAGGAAATTGTTGAGGAAATAGAACCAACAGAAAATCAAAACGATGAAGTTGTTTTGATGGAAGAGCCAAAAGAAAGTAGTGAGGACCTAACATCGGATATCGATACAGACTTTGAAAGGTTTATCGTAGAACTTTCCGAAGCTGTTCTGAGCAGTGATAGAAGGAACATCTTGAAAAGACAGACACACGGATACACATTTAGTTTCAAAATTTCAAAATTTGAAAGAACTTTATTGGGCAATCCTGAATATCGTGGTGGGCAATCTATCCATGGCTTGATTGACGGAGGTCCATTTGAAGGAGTGGTTAGGATTCCAAAATCAATGGATGAAACCATCCTAAACTACAAGGAAGGCTCCTCTGTAAATATTCAGGGATCAATATCCGATTACATGCCAAGTTTGAACCGTTGCGTGATTGATGCTACTCATCTGTTTTGATTCTTTTGAAGAGCGTGGAAACAATCAGAACAGAGAGAAAAATTGGGAATTGTAAAAACGGTAAAAATGATTCATTTTCCTCGCTTACTTCTACAGTGTTATTTGTCGTATTATTTGTTTCGTTTGTTTCTGGGACGGGGTTTACTGTAATAGTGCCGACCATGCCTACACTTCTGTGTGGCTCACAATAGTAGTTGAATGTACCATTTAATCCCCTGATAAATACGAACGTGTAATCTTCATCTGCTTCCGTATCACCTGAATCGAAAACCCCGTTTTCCTCTACGGCATTGTGTGGTAAGAATTGACCATCCCAGAAAAATCTGACAGATTCTGTTTCGTTAACTGTTACAGTTGAAGGGCTAAAACGAAGATTTGTACTATCAACGGTGATTATTGTGCTTTCTGTTTCGTTGGTAGCAGTTACACTTGGAAACGTTGAGAGAATGATGATAGCGAGTAGAAATACAACTTTGCGCACAACTCTACAAACAAGTTATGTTACTTATGCTATTGTTTTTCAAGTGTTATTTTTTTACTACGAGAATGAGGTCAATCATAACACTAAAAATTTACATAATTATTATTATTTACCCATTTTGAGGCTTATTCATGCATGTGAAAACTGTAATATTTTCTGTTTTTTTAATGATGACATTATCTTTATCAGGTTGCTTGGGCGGTGGAAAAAATCCTGACGATGACCAGACAACAGGATCACCAGATGATGTGAAAGCAGAAAATTACAATGTATTATACATAGGTCATAGTTTTGGTAAGAGATTTGCTCAAACATTAGAAAATTATGCCCACACAGCAAGTTTTTCCAACCATTCTCAACACATAGAATTTAGTGGCGGAGCATCAGGTGCTCCCGATGCACTGTGGGCGAATGACGGACACAGAGAAAATATCAAGGCTTACCTAGACACAGGAGAAATCGATGTTATGATTATGATTTGTTGTAGCATTGAATTCATGGAAACTGGTGCTCAGTCAGACGAAGCAATTTGGAACTTCACTGATTATGCACTAGATAAAAATCCAGATACAAGATTAGGTTTAGCTTTACCTTGGAAGGATTTTCCTGCAGATTATGATAATTCAACCGACTACAGAAATGGCTCAGATGAAGCATTTGATTCATGGGTTAACCTAGCGTCAAACTTGAGTTCTGATTATCCAAGTGCGGATGTTTTCACAATCTATCATGGTGCAGTTGCATACGAATTACGGGAGATGTTCGAAAACGGTGAACTCGAAGGAGATATCGAGCAATTAACCGGTTCAAAAACAACATCAATTTTTACTGATGCAAAAGGTCACGCTGGAAATTTAATGATCGACACAGGTAGCTTGATCTGGCTCCATGCAGTTCATGGTGTCGACCCGATGACTATGCCTGAATTCACTGAATGGGAAGTTGACCCTCGTCAATTAGCAAAATCTTTGGTTGAAAAAGAATCTGAATAGATAACTCAAGTTCCTTGATGAAATATAACACAGGATACAAACCATTAACAGTGTTGTTAATCTGGAAAAATCATACATAGAACGAAGGTTGCGATAATTTGTGGCATATTTTTAATTCTTCCATTTGCAAATATCCAGCCCGTTGATATTTTTGATGAAGTTAATCAAGTAATGCAAACTGACATGAGATAACGGAATGACTATAGTTTTGCAAGTTTGCTTAATCGCTATCAGTAATTCAGGAAATAAAACTCGAATTTCATTGGATTGCTCTAGCTATAACAATTCTCTGAACCTCTTGGGTTCCCTCATAAATCTGCGTAATCTTCGCGTCTCGGAAGAATCTTTCAACAGGGAATTCTTTTGTGTAGCCGTATCCACCAAGGACTTGGATTGCTCTTTCAGAGACCCACATCGCAGTATCGCCAGCATACAATTTTGCCATACTTGCTTCCTTTGTATGCCTTGGACCGTTGTTTTCGTAATGCTCTTGTTTCGCCCAGGATGCTTTGTAAACCAATAATCTCGCTGCATCAATTCTCGTAGCCATATCAGCTAGGTATGCTGTAATCATTTGGTGATGTGCAATTGGTTTACCGAAGGCTTCTCTTTCATGTGAATATTTCAGTGCCGCCTCGTATGCACCTTGTGCTATTCCCAATGCTTGAGCAGCGATTCCGATTCTTGAATTATCAAGAGCATTCATTGCGATTGCGAAACCTTTGCCACTTCCTTTGAGTACATTTTCCACAGGGACTTTACAATTCTCGAGAATTAACGTACAGGTATCTGAAGATCTAATCCCAAGTTTATCTTCCTTCTTTCCAACACTAAAGCCTTCAAATGATTGCTCCACTATGAATGCGGTAGTTCCTCCGTGCTTTTTAACTCCATAATCGGGGTGGTCAACATCTTTTGCGAATAGAACGTAGATCTGGGCTTGTGCGCCATTTGTTACCCACATCTTTTCTCCGTTCAACACGTAGTATGAACCATCATCTGATAATTTAGCTTTACATACCATTGCCGCAGCGTCGGTTCCGGCTCCTGCCTCAGATAGTGAGTAGGCACCTACTTCTCCTTCTGCAAGCCTAGTCAGATACTTTTGTTTCTGTTCTTCATTTCCATGGAGGGCAATGGTTTTAGCGCAAAGTCCTACATGTACACAAAACATCACGGCGAAAGAGGGGTCAACCCTAGCCAATTCCTCTACAATTATCGATTCTGAAATATCATCGAGCGGATTTCCACCGTAATCTTCCGGTATAGTTACACCCTGTAAACCGTATTCCAAGAACTGTTGCCATTCTTCTGACGGTGGTACCTGATTAGCATCCCTATGCTCGATTGTTTGAGTCAAAACTGACTCGGCAAAATCTCTAACCATCTCGCGAACCATCTGCTGTTCATCAGTCTCTTCGAATCGCATAAAAACACCCAGAAAGCAATAGCATTTGAGGAATGCCCTATGCCGTTTTGGCAGAACTTAGGGCACCGTGTTAAATATTACTTGTTTTACGGCGCCACGAGGTTGTTGAGATGGAAGACGACATCATGGAATTTGGAGTGGCACACGACAGGAAATATTCTAGAGACCATTTATGGTATCAAGAGAAAGATGAAAGATTAGTGATAGGTGTATCAGATTATCTTGCTTCCGATATTGGGGAAGTACTGAGAGTTATCCTACCACACGCAGAAACTGAAGTTGATGAAGAGCAAAGCTTGTTCTCAATATGGACTGCTGAGGAGAAATTAACCTTTCCAAGTCCATTTGCTGGAGAGATTGCCGAGGTTAACGGAGAAGTAGAAATCAATCCGGAACTAATTAACGACTCAGCATATGATTCTGGTTGGATCATCATATTGGACCCTCATGACCACGACATGGAAATGTTGTTGGACGCTGATGAATACGTCGAGTATCTAGCTGAAAACTGATTGGCATTATCATAAAATGCCCTGAGTGTGTTGAAAATGGACCTTGATAGACACGATTTCCAACTGGATGAATTGGTTGAAAGAATCAAGGCGCACGACAATCGGCTTGTTGC
>CAZGJD010000007.1:0-17026 GCA_964526385.1 uncultured Candidatus Poseidoniales archaeon
ATAGTCTCTCCCGGATTCGAACCGAGGTCGGCGGGACCAGAACCCACCATGATGGACCACTACACTAAGAGACTGTTAGCACTCCGATTAAGCACTCATTCTTCAAATAAACGGTGATACATTCATCCACGTAGTTTAGCAATAACTCCATCCAAAGCGTTCTTACTTGGTCGCAGTATGTCTTCTTGCATTTCAACTAATGGAGTATCATGTAGATTTAGGTCGTCATCCAATGCAGGCTTTTCACCATCAAAATACAGAAGCCCCATAACGTGCTTTCTGTCGTTTTCGGCTTGGTGAATTGCAGCCAAAGCTGCAACAGCATCTCCCACATCGTGTTCGTCCGAGATAGTCTCAAGTCGCATTGTAGAGCCATCGTGTAGCGTAATATCTCTGAAAGAGCCAGCAGGTACCTCTACTTGTTCCACAGGTGAGAAGTGAGGAATATATCCAACTGAATGTAGTTCAGCAGTATTGTCCTTCACGTATCCATAAGATCTCAAAGATTCATCGTTGTTGTTGAATGTCACACAAGGGCTAATCACGTCGATTAATGCAAATCCTTTGTGAGACATAGCAGCCTTTACAATTGCAGTAAGTTGCTTCTTTGAACCACTGAATGAGCGCGCAACGAATGAACATCCTAAGTTGATCGCTAAGGCACACAAATCGATAGGTTGTGTTTCATTTGTGGCTCCCTTTTTCTTCTTAGAACCAACATCGGCTGTAGCAGAATACTGTCCCTTGGTAAGTCCGTATACGCCGTTATTCTCAACTATGTATACCATGTTGATATTCCTTCGAATAGCGTGAATTAACTGTCCAATTCCGATGGACGCAGAGTCGCCGTCGCCCGAAACTCCAAGATATGTTAGTTCCTTGTTCACTACGTTAGCTCCGGTGGTTACGGACGGCATTCTTCCGTGAACTGTGTTGAATCCGTGAGATTGTCCGAGGTAGTAAGCAGGTGTCTTGGATGAACATCCGATGCCACTCATCTTTGCGATTTTGTGAGGCTCAATTCCATTTTCCCAAGCGGAGTTGATTATTACTCCAGAAATTTGGTCGTGTCCACAACCTGGGCACAGCGAGGATGGTCCACCTGTGTAGGAATCTTTGGGTTCGTTAATCACGTTGAGTTTGATTGCTTTTGCTGGTCTTTCGCTCATTGACCCACCTCCTCTAGAACTTCCATGATTTTCTCAGCATAGAGTCGTGCTCTTGGTGGCATACCATCACTGTATGCTACGCTGTGAATCTTTGGAATTAGGTGATTAGGGTATTCCTTTCGAATAATGCCGTATAGTTGGGCGTCTCGGTTTATTTCCAAAACGATTACAGTTTTGTGATTTTCAATGAATTTTTGAACGTCGCTGTGAAGAGGAAGGGCTCTTACACGGCAGGTGCTTACCTTCTTTCCTGTTGCCTCTTCCAAGATATCGTCAATCTCTTCGATTGTGTTTTCCATCGATCCGTAGAATACAATGCCGATGTCTTGTTCTTCTTCTTCTCTCATTACGGGAGCAGGTAGTTGGTCTCTCGCGTTATCGATTTTTTGTTTCAATCTTTGCATCAACTTGTAATATACATCAGGCTTCTCTGAATATTTTCCATCTTCATCGTGGCCTGTACCTCTGTAGAGAATTGGGTCTATACCAGAACCCGGTAAGGTTCTGTAAGGAATACCATCGCCGTCAACATCTCTGTATCTTCCATAGTTTTCTATAGCATCCATTTGTTCTTTTGTCAAGAGTACCTTTCCTCTATCCATCGATTCAGTTGGGTATTCGAATCCATTGCATGACCATCTGTTCATACCCAAGTCGAGGTCAGAAAACCCAAACGCAGGTGTTTGGAACTTTTCAGAAGCATCGAATATTCTCCATCCAAACTCGAAGCACTCTTCTACTGTGCCCGGGATAAAAACGATGTGTTGTGTATCTCCATGACTTCCTTCGTAAAGCATCGACAAGTCGCCTTGTTGGGTTCTTGTAGGCAGGCCAGTTGATGGTCCTACTCTATTGACGTCCCAAAATACTGACGGGATTTCCGCAAAGTAAGCAAGCCCAATAAATTCCTGCATAAGTGAAATACCAGGCCCGGAAGTTGCTGTCATTCCTCTTGCACCAGCCCAACCTGCACCGATTACCATTCCAGCAGCTGCCAATTCATCCTCTGCTTGTAGGACGGCATAAGTTGCCTTTCCTTCGTGAGTTCTTAGTTCTGGAAGCCAGCCAATTATGCCTTCAGCAAGGCTGGAAGATGGAGTAATTGGATACCATGCAAGCATTTGCACACCTCCGAAGATGGAACCGAGTGCAACAGCGTCATTTCCTTCTACGAAGAAACCGCCTTCTTCTTTCTCTCTCGCTTCTACATAGTACGGGTCGCTCTTAGCGAGTTCTTCAGCGCAGTATGCTCTACCTAATCTTGCAGCTTCAGAATTCAATTCTATCGCTTTGGCCTTTCCACCAAACTGTTTGCCAATAGCTGCCTCAAGAATTTCTTGGTCCATCCCGATTAATTCTGCTATTACTCCAACGTATACAACATTCGCAATCATTCTTGCCAGTTTTGGATTTAGGCCACGAGCAATTTTTGTCATTGGTACAGGATATGATATAACGTCATCACGGTCCATTTCCATCTTTGAATCTGTATTCCAAATTACAACAGTTCCCGGTTGTAGTGAAGCAAGGTCTTCTGCCCATGTATCTGGGTTGACAAGAACTTGGATGTGGGTTCTATCGCCTGGCGCTTGGTATCCTTTTTCCGATAAGCGAACGATATACCAGGTTGGAAGTCCGGATATATTTGATGGGAATAAGTTCTTTCCACTGACGGGGATTCCCATGTCGAATAAAGTCTGTAACAAGATCAAGTTTGCAGACTGAGAGCCAGTTCCATTTGCGGTTGCTATGTTTATGGTGAAATCATTGACGATTTTGTCCATGATGTTTTTTCTCCTAGGTAGGCGGCCCTCGCAAGGACTCTACCATTGCCCATCTGCGATAGAGGATAGCCTTTGAATGTGTTGACGATAATTTTTCGATTTCTGACGAGGGTAGGTCTGAAAAAGCCGGGCCATTTAGACTAATCATGGCCGAAGATGAAATTGCGGTATCTTGGAAAGATGTAGAAAAGATGCTTGACAAAGGAAAAACCGAGGGTGCGCTGGAATTATTGAGGAAAGTGGACCCGGAAGGAACTCAAGCCACAACTCTAAGACTCGCAGGTAAAGCAATCCATTTGCAGGCAGTGAAATCTGGAAATGGCGCAGAATACAGAAAAGCTGCAAAATTACTACGTGACTCTGTGAAAATGAATCCGAGGGATAAACAATCTAACGCACTTTACAATCAAATTAGAAATGAAATGCAGGACAAAGGAATTTCAGAAACAGTAATTCCTAGATTATTGAACAACGGAACCCCAACTCCCGCAGGATTGTTCGCGGTTACTGCTGCATTGCTACTCACTCTAGGTGCTATGCAGTTAATGGGGCAAGCAGAGCTTTACGAGGACGGTGAAGCAGTAATGAGAATCACATGGACCGACAACGAAGGGGTATTCCATGATGAAAATGTAACAATCGCATTACATCGTGCAGAAGCGCCGCTTCATGTAGAGAATTTCATCTTGTTATCCCAATCTGGAAGATATAACGATGTTATTTTCCACAGAGTTATTGACAATTTTATGATACAGTCAGGTGACTTTGAATACAACAATGGCCAAGGTGGTTACACAGCTAAATGGTACGGTTATTGTAATGGTAAGACCACAAATAGCGACGGAGAAGACTACACTGCAGACAATTGCGGATTGAGCCAATGGTCCCTTCCAGGAGAACATGAAAACGGCTTGAAACACGGTGCAGGTTCTCTTGCCGCAGCGCACGCAGGATTGAATACAGATGGAAGCCAATTCTACCTCGTACCGAGTGATTCTACGCCCAGTCATCTAGATTGGAACGAAGAAAAGGATTGTTCCACAGAATCATGTCACACCGTATATGGAACCGTAACCGATGGGCTCGAACACATCGATGCGATTTCAAGTGTATCCACAGCAGGAAGTAACAAGCCGGTGAAGGATGTTACTATCGTATCTGTAACTATTACTGACGAAGGAATTATCGATGCGGAAGATCCTTGGTACTACCTTTGGTGATTTCACAAAAAAGGCACTTTCATATGATTGTTCCATCCGCCTTAATTCATGAGCCAAGTTGACCCGTTTTTATCAAAGAGAGAATTTCCCTTAGGAGGAGTGTATCACTCACTTGATTCATTAGATGACGCAGGTATTGACACAAAGGCCTTACCTTATTCCATAAGGGTCCTTCTCGAAGGGGCTCTAAGAAACTGTGACGGATTCTTGATAACGGAAGAAGATGTTCGCAATATTGCAGGCTGGAAAGCAAAAGGGGAGAGGGGCGAGATACCTTTCAGACCTTCGAGAGTAATTTTACAAGACTTCACTGGTGTGCCCGCAGTAGTAGATCTTGCGGCACTAAGAGATGCTATGGTAGAAATGGGTGGTGACCCAGAAAAAGTCAACCCCCAAGTGCCAGTTGACTTGGTTATTGACCACTCGGTGCAAGTCGATATTTCAGGTGCAAATCCCGAAGCACTTGATATGAATTTAGATATTGAATACCATAGAAATATGGAACGCTATAAGTTCCTAAAGTGGGGTCAACAATCACTCCAGAACTTCAGGGCTGTCCCTCCTTCAAGAGGAATCGTCCATCAGGTAAATCTCGAATGGATAGCGACTGTTGCAAGGCAAGAAAATGGTGTTTGGTTACCTGATTCTCTTGTTGGCACGGACTCACACACCACCATGATTAACGGATTGGGTGTTCTTGGATGGGGAGTTGGAGGAATCGAAGCAGAGGCTGTTATGCTTGGCCAACCAATTTACATGCTTGCTCCAGATGTTGTTGGTTTTAGATTAACAGGCTCACTTAATTCTGGTGTGACCGCTACTGATATGACTCTTAGAATTGTTGAAATTCTGAGACAACACGGAGTGGTAGGAAAGTTCGTTGAATTCTTCGGACCAGGTATGTCAGAATTATCCCTTCCAGATAGAGCTACAATCGCAAACATGGCGCCCGAATATGGTGCAACTTGTGGTTTCTTCCCTGTAGACGAAAACACCCTCTCCTACATGCGACTTTCAGGAAGAGAAGAAGACCATATTACTGCGGTTGAAGAATACTGCAAAGCGCAAGGTTTGTGGTACAACAAGGAAGATTCAGAAAAGAGTTATACCGACGTAATCGAACTAAACCTATCCACTGTTGAACCGGCTTTAGCTGGGCCAAAACGGCCACAAGACAGAGTCGATTTATCAGAAATGTCTTCACATTTCAAGGCCTCCTTAACTCATGAATTAGGACATCAAGGCCACGGATTGTCAGAAGAAGATCTGTCCAAATCCTCAATTGTTGGAAATGATTACGACCTAAATCACGGCGATGTAGTAATCGCTGCTATCACTTCGTGTACGAATACATCTAACCCCGGAGTCATGCTCGCAGCTGGGTTACTAGCAAGAAATGCTTTGGAAAAAGGATTGACAGTGAAACCTTGGGTCAAGACATCACTTGCTCCAGGTTCTAGAGTAGTAACTGAATATTATGAAGCAAATGGCTTAGACAAAGACCTTTCACAATTAGGATTCAACAATGTCGGGTATGGTTGTACAACCTGTATCGGAAACTCCGGCCCACTTCCTGAAGAAATCGAGACCGCAATCGATGAATCTAATTTAATCGTAGGTTCTGTAATTTCCGGCAACAGAAATTTTGAAGGAAGAGTTCATCAAAAGGTCAAGGCTTCCTATCTAGCAAGCCCGCCTTTAGTTGTAGCTTACGCAATAGCAGGAAACCTCCACGTCGACATGTCAACCCAACCGATAGGTCATTCACCTGACGGATCACCTGTAATGCTAAACGACGTTTGGCCATCCAATGAACAGTTATCTGAGGCAATGGCCAAGATAACTCCTGAGATGTTCAGGGAGAGATATTCCACAGTAATGCAGGAGCCAAGATGGGATTCAATACCAAGCGAGGCATCTCCACTTTACCCGTGGGAAGAGAATTCCACATACATTCGCCTTCCATCGTTCTTCCAAGGGCTTTCAAAAGACCCCGAGCCAATTTCATCTATCGAAGGAGCTAAGGTTTTGCTCAAACTTGGAGACTCAATTACTACCGACCATATTTCTCCAGCAGGTGCTTTCCCGGCCGATGGTCCTGCTGGGAAATGGTTGACCGAAAGAGGTGTACAAAAGGGCGATTTCAACTCCTTTGGAAGCAGAAGAGGAAACCACGAAATTATGATGAGAGGGACTTTTGCTAACGTAAGAGTCAGAAATCATCTGGCACCTGGCACCGAAGGAGGCTATGCTCTCAACCATGAAAGTGGAGAAATTACATCCGTATTCGATGCGGCTATGAATAGTAATAATCCAATGGTTGTCTTAGCTGGTTCTCAGTATGGAACTGGAAGTAGTAGAGATTGGGCCGCTAAAGGGACATTTCTTCTTGGAGTAAAGGCGGTAATAGCAACTTCATTTGAAAGAATACACAGGTCAAATCTTGTTGGTATGGGCGTTTTACCGTTAACATTCAAAGATGGTGAAAGCGCAGAGACCTTGGGTCTTGACGGAACAGAATCATATCAGATTCCTATTTCTGATGAGGTCAAGCCAATGCAAGATATCGAGATAATTGCTACCAAATCCGATGGTACAGAACTCCGTTTCATGGCGTCGGTTAGATTAGATACGCCTGTTGAGGTGGACTACTACAGAAATGGTGGCATCTTGCATACAGTCTTGAGAAATCTAGCAAATTAACCGATGGGTTGATTTCCTTCAGCGATTAGGGTAAGTTCATGCAGGAGATGGGAGGATACGTTCGTTTTCGCTTTCGAAGCGATGACGATGATGTTGATGTTCTCCTCGAAGGCGAGTATGACTGGGTCAAGTCGCTCATCACTGAAATTGGAATGGATGATGTAGGTTGGATGATGCCATTAGCAGTAGACAGCACCAATCTGTCCTCTTATGATTTTGACCTCGATGATGGTCCAAAAGAATCGGGTAAACCTAAGGATATGGGGCCACCTCCTGATCCGTCTAGGATACCGGTGATTAGAAGGCCCATTGGCGAACTTGACCTCAACGCTAAACTTTCAGAAACTGGAATCCTTCCTCCGCAAAAAGTTGGTGCTGACACACTTAGAGAAGAACTTGAAATGATTGACGAACCAATGCCCGCTCAAGGAATTTCATCAGTCGACCCAATGGCTGAAGCCTGGTTGAAAGAATTGTTGAGAATCGTAGTCAGAAAACACGGAATGACGGCTTTGATAACTGAGGAAATCGCTCTTGCAGCGAGTGACTATCTTGGCGACAGGGAAGGTGTGGAATTGGAAGTTTATCTTGACTCATTATTCAGGCAGGGGAAGTTGGTTAAAATCCATGGTGGAGAAGAAACTGCGTGGGGCCCATCTCCTTCTTGGTTATCCAGTAAGTAAAAATTTGTAATTTTTTTTCATTTTTTCTTAAATCGTTGTACTGAAAGCGATTGAGAAAAAAATCACAAGCGCACCTTCCCAAAGGAATTAAAGTGGTAGTTGAAGTCGCAAAGATGAGTGATAACTATGCTTTGGAAGACTTTGAATAAAGATGGACGCGGAAATGCTTTACTTCTTGTCCTTGTTATGTTGCTTTCAACAACTGCAGCAAACCTTGTGTCGGCTTCGACATCAAGGTCCTATACGACCGAAACCGACCCTGTCGATGTCGCCTTGGGTGACTTCGATTGTGATGGCGATTTAGATATCGTCACTGCAAACGATAGGAGTACAAAAATTTCTATTCTTTGGAATGAGAACGGTCAATTCCAGAGGAGGTCCGACGTATGGACTTCAGGAAATCCAAGCGCCGATGCTGATTATCAAGATCACTCAAACACTCAGCAAGTAGAAGTCGGAGAATTCACTGGAGATAACGCAATTGACATAGTAATCTATGCGAGGAACATTCCTCTAAGACAAGACTCTACTGGTGCTATTGTAGTAAACAAACTTGGTAACGTTACAATCCTCGAAAACGACGGATGCAACGTAGACACATTCTCTATCGGAGAGCAGTACGATGTAGTATGGATGTGGGACCTTGCAGTAGCTGATTTAGATGGAGACGGAAACGATGACATTGTGACACTTGAACTACTCGCTGACCTAAAGCAACAGAGAGTAGTTACCTACAGGGGCCCTATCACCTCATCAACCCAAGGTCAAGTAACATCTCTCGGTGACTCAACTCAAAACTCGTATACTGACTTAGAGCTTGGAGACTGGGGTGAGCCCAGTCAAAACAACCCACTCAGTGGAGGAACTTGCGATGACATAGATATGTGGCTTGTTCGCTCAGAAGGTGTAGATTATCTCACTGGAGCAGCAACAAACCCTGGTAAATCTGACAACATCACCGTAGTAGAGTATGACTGTCTTGGAAATACCTTCCCTGCGACATTAACATGGTCTTCAACCGGTGGCCAAGCAACTCCTAACAGTGCTTTCCACGTTCATGCACTTGGACCAGAATTTGGTGGGTTCGACATTGGGGACATAGATAATGATGGCCTGATTGATGTCGTCGCAATGAACGATGCTAACACTGAAAATGTGTCTTATGCTACTCTAAATCCAACAACTCATACCTATGCGAACACCAAGACTGTTTACTTTGGACCTTACATCGCTTGGGAACTTACTGTAACTGAGTTGAACGGAGACGGAGAAGTTGATTTCGTTCACGCTGCGAAGTTCAAGCAATCTAACTCCACTTCTTCAACTGGTGACACAACAAGTAACTATTTCCTAAACCTGCCAACCAGTGTACAAGTTACTCTTTCAAACGGTAATGGTGGACACATGAATCCACTGGAATACTTTGGTGCGATGAGGCCTACTACTGTAGCTGTTGGACAGGTAATCGGTGGGTCTGGTAGCGCTCCAGATCTTATTGTTGGTCACGGTGCATATGATGGCTTCACATGGGACGACAACTTCGGTTGGGACGGTGCATATGACAGAATCATCGTTATCGAGATGGATAACAAAGACCTTGCTGTTTCAGGCATAGAAATTTCCCCAACAGATGCATACATCGGAGCACTCGGTGAAGGTTCACGAGACGTGAAGGTTACCGTTACTAACGCTGGAATGGATATCTTAAACGGTCAAGCAACTCTAGATGTTGAAATCAAGGAAGTTGATGAAACTCTATCATCAAACACAACTGTTTACGCAATGGATTGGGACTCCCCAGAAGATAAGACTGGTTGTTCTACTGGCTGTACATGGACTACAGAATCCTACTATGGTTCTGCTCACTGGCACGAAGAAATCGCGGCAAACAGCACAGTAGGTCACACTACTGGCGGAAACAACGACAAAAATTTCTCAGCAAATGGTAACAACCCAACTGACTTCATGTGGTCAGGAATGATGAAAACCAATTCATCTGGCGACACTTGGTCAGGATACGAACCAAATTGGGATGAAGGACTTGTCCTAAACGACGTCGATCTTACAGGAGCTGACAGGGCTTGGATGAGCATTGAGATGTTTAGACACCTTGGTTTTTCAGACCTTTATGTAAATGACGGAAATGGATTCGTACTATCTGAGGTTTGGGATGACGCAGCGATTATCGAGGTATTTACAGAAGATGACGGCTGGGAAACCCTAAACTGTCCAACAGAGGCTTACTTCTCCGGACAGTGTCCATCCCAATTCAGTTACTGGGGTGGATATGACCAAGGTAGAGTAGAATCACTTGCAAACACTGGATTCTCCGAGGCTATCTACAGATACGGTGGAGCGATACCTGGTACATATTACGGCTGGGCAAACTTCACTGAAAAGGACCTTGGTGCATTTGAGTTATCTCGATTCACTGGCGACGTAATCGATATCAGGTTTAGATTCAAATCAGGCTGGGATGGCTCAGTGGGTGCTAACGAATCTACATGGTCTGGAAGAGATGGATTTGCTATTGACAACATCACTATTTGGAAGCAAACAACAGGATTCACTTCCAATGTCCAAAACCAGCAGTCAAACATTAATATGGTAAACTTGGCTCCTAACCAAGATTATACCACCTCGATTACCGCTGATTTCGTGAACGGAACAACTTACAGAATTTCTGCTGTTTTGAATTACGGACAAGATGAGCAACCTGCAAACGATGATATTGTAGGCTACATCACTGCATTCAACATATTTGACCCTGCTGTGGTAGAGGTTGAATCATTTAAATCAGGTGGACTCTATGCGGAAGGAAACTTCCCTATCGAAGTACTGGTAGAACATCTTGGAAACACCAACGTTTCGTTTGACTTGGAAGCCACTGTTTACAGCGCTTTACCTTCAGACATTTATTGTGGCTCACCTCTAGTCATTTGTGATGAATCATTTGAGGGTGGTTCTGCAGGATTCAGATACGTTGATGATAACAACGGAAACGGTGGAATACTCGATGATTCAAGTTGTGCTGAGAAACTATTTGGCTCCTATGCATACTGGTTTGGTCACCCATGTGACACCGCAAACAGCTTTGGTGATGTTTGGGAAAATGAGACCCTAACAATTCCTGATGTTGACCTAACTAGTATGTCTGGCGACTATGTTGCTCTAAACTTCGAGTACTTCGCTGAAACATGGTTCGAGATATCTTCATCTGGTGCAACATCATCTGTCAACGACTACGCTGCATTAACAGTGGACTGGAACAAGGGTGGAACCGACTATGAAGGTGTAATTTACGGACAGTGGATTGACTATAACGAAGACGGATACTGTATTGTTGATGAAGACGGTAACGGATTCATTGACCCTGTCAACGAAACCACGCTTGACAATACTGAAATTCAATACATTGGAGACCCAGCCAACATTAACGGCGGTTCAGGAAACTACAATGTATTCTACAACTCTGATGGATTGGTACAAAGCAGAAGTATCGATTTGACTCACCTGTACATGGTAAACACAACTTCTCCTGATTCCAATCTCTGGACTGACGAATGTTTGAGCCTTGCAGGTTCAGTTGTTGACATCAATTTCGAGTTCAGATCTAACGACGATGGACGTAATGGACAAAATGACGGTGTAAGGGGTGTTGCTTTCGATAACATCTCACTTCAGGAATTCACATTCAGTGAGGATGCTGTTTACTCAATTCCAGTTCAGGATCTTGACGCTGAAGAAAACAGAACAATCGCAGTTGCAAATCACGACTTCGTTTCTGGAGTATACAAAATCGAGGTTGAATCAGTCTTCGACAATACAACCGTTGGAACAACATGGTTTGGTGCAGAGGAAGTTTCACTTGCTAACAATCTTGCACAGGTTATTTTCTCGGTAGAGAGCGTTGACATTACACTTGGAAAGCCAAACCAAATTTCATGTCTATCTGATGCGGTTATGGATTGTATGCTACCAATCGATTCGTCATTGACGCACGACTGGGAACTTTCGGCTACAAATGGTGTCCTACAAGGTGATTATCTGTTCTATATGTCGGTCGTTGACATGGCAGATGGAAGCGAAGTGCACAATACGACTGCAGGTCCGAGCATTACCTTAAGCCCACACGAGAGGACTGATGTTTCATTCACTCCATGGAACGGATGGATGGACGGCCACATGTACAATATCAGTTTCCATGCGACACTACCTGATGGAAAGACATCTGGAAACGTTAGATACTTCCACGCAGCGTTTGCAGATCAAATCGATGTGGCAATCTTGTCTGGAGATTCCTCAAGAGTTTCAGCAATCAAAGAAGACATGCAAATTCTTGGTATGACATATACTCAATTCTACATCACTGATTGGGATGAATATCTCGACCTCGGCTGGATTTCTCATTATGATAAAGTAATCATGCCGTGGCAGGATGCAAACACAGCAAAGCCAGTTGATGAAGGTGGAAGAGGATACTATGAAGTGATTGGAAAGTCTTCTAATCAACTTGTTCTAAAGAACTTCATGTCCTCTGGTGGTACTGTTCAAGTCCACTTGTCTGGTGATACTGACTACTTTGAGTACTCCTCGTCAACAGGAGAGAGCTTGTTACCATTTGATATGGACATTAAACCAAAGAACTCACCTGAGGAAAGAATTACTTACAGTAACATGGAAGTTGCCGATCCATACCATCCAATCTTGGATGGTGTAGACCTCGCGGCATTCCAAGGATTCGACCAGTTTGGAACTGTTACAGAAGCGATTATCAACACAAAGAGTGCTTCCGCAACAGCGATCCCTCGTGCTTGCGGTGGATACTCAGAAACGGGAGGTTCTTTCCAACGAATTCTACAATCTGACGTTGACCAACAAGACACAGTGCTTGGTGTTTGCAGTTACTCAGATGGTGGACTAATCGTAACAACAATCGATGTATCGAGTGTATCTGAAAGAGCTAACAGTACAACCTTCCCACTACTTGGAAACATGTTATCCTACCAGGTTTCGCCTTATCCAGCAGGTTTCGACCAGAATGGTACACAGTTAACAATAAACGGTGAAACACCGGATGTTGACCCATCAACTGGAGGATATGCTTACACTTACATGAAGAGTAATGCAGAAGTCACATTTGGTTACACAACAAGTTCCAGTGATACCTTAGAGACAGATTGGGTACTAAGCGGTCCTACTGATTGGTCCGGGGCATCAATGGCAAGTGGAACTTCTCACACAGACGTAATGAGCCCAACAACAACCTTCTGTAAGGTTGACCTATCATCAGCAACAAACTGTTTGCAAGGTGCTACTTGGGATGTCAAATTATACCTTCACGACAGCGAAGGGCATTCCAGAGTTCTAACTGCAACCCTGATGACTGACGATACAAGAGCTGACGCTTTCGAGCCAAATGCAAGCGTGGAGATTGAGATGAGAGAATCTTATGCTGAAAGAATCGAGAGTCAGGGTGTAAAGACTGCGTCCGGTGTTGACTGGCCACAGAACAGAATCCATCTAGATGAAACTGGTTCATTGACTGTTCATTTCGATGCCAGCGATTCATATGACGCAGATGCGGTTACCGGTAACGGAATCGAATCTTACGAATGGACTGTATTGTTCGACAAGCCATATGACAGTACTTCAATTCCACCAGCGCACACTTTCATTATGCCATCATCAAGTGATGGAAAATGGGCTTATACATTCAGCAATGTAACTGTTGACCCAAGTGGTCAAACAGAGTCGTTAATCAGAATTGAATTAGTTGTTTCAGATAAGGCTAACAAACTCTCTGAAAGGTACAAATTATACTTCTCAGTAGTACCAGAAGGATTTGGCGATGAAGAACCAACCGTTCAAGTTGATTTGAGCCTAAATGGAACAAAGGTCGACACCGACACAATTACACTATCTGGTAATGTTGTTGATGGTGCTGAGCAAGGTGATGTATATGTTGAAGCAGCATTGGACCAAACCACATTTGACCAATCCGCAGTTGGCAAATACGCATTACAGCTAGAAGGTAAGTGGGCAAAGACTGACAAATTGGGAGACGGTGACGGATTCGAATTAACTCTAACCATCGACGACTTATTCGACAATGAAACAAAGTCTGCAAGACTATTCCTGAAGGTCTATGAGGGAGACGACAAGAGATGGCCAATCATCTACTGGATCGAGATAACTCTACCAGCATGTAAGGGAATTGAAGTTCCTGTGGATGTATTGGATGCAGAACCTGACGCATATTGGATATGGAACGCTGATACTGAAACCTGTGAATGGTCAGGGTCCTATACAGATTCTGATGGGGACGGTATTCCAGATAAGGCACCGGTTGACGATACAGTTGACGAGGCGGAAGGATCGAATCTCCTACTATTCCTTGGAGGAGGAGGAGCTCTTCTATTGATTGTCGTCTTGACTCTATTCTTTGTCTTGAAGGGTGGAGATGATGAAGACGTCATCAAGAGTGATTCTGCATGGGGCGGGGACGCTTCAGCTGCATACCAACAAGTTGCTCAAATGGATCCAATGGAACAATATGTCCAGCAACTCATTGCTCAAGGTTACCCTGAGGAGACGGCTCGGGCCTATGCCCAACAGTATGCGGGCCACTTCCAGGGCCAGCAATAGTGAGTAGGACAACGGATTCTGCCTGAATGGCAGAACCGTTGACCGATTCACCTATGAGGGGGGTTATACCGCCGGTGTCCATGGACAGAGGCGCTAACTATACCGTTGCCGACATCACCCTTGCAAGTGAAGGTTCGCTTAGAGTAGATTGGGCAAGATCTAGAATGCCAGTTTTAGCAGCATTGAAAGACCAGGCAGAGAAAGAAAAACCGCTTGCTGGAATGCGTGTCGCCGGATGTTTACACGTTACCAAAGAGACTGCTGTATTAATTGAGACAATCAAAGCGGCAGGTGCTGAAATTTCGTGGTCTGGGTGTAACCCATTATCAACACAAGACGATGTAGCTGCGTGGCTTGCAAGTGAAGGATACTCAGTTCATGCATGGCATGGACAATCAGTAGAGGACTTTTACTGGTGTATCGATAGGACACTGGAGTTTAAGCCCACACTTACCCTTGATGATGGTGCTGACTTGATAGTAAGAGTGCACGGGGAAAAATCCGAGTATGCGACAACCGTAATCGGTGGTACGGAAGAAACCACAACAGGAGTCCACCGCCTCAGAGCAATGGCCGAATCCGGGCATCTAAAATATCCTGTAATCGCTGTCAATGATGCGATAACAAAGTGGGATTTCGATAACGTATATGGTACTGGACAATCTACTATTGACGGAATATTGAGAGCAACTAGCGTCCTAATCGCAGGCAAAACATTCGTTATTGCAGGTTACGGTCATTGTGGAAGAGGGCTGGCGATGAGGGCACAAGGAATGGGTGCTAATGTCATTATCACAGAAGTTGACCCACTTCCAGCCCTTAGAGCTGTTATGGATGGCTTTAGAGTAATGAAAATGGATGATTCCGCACCACTTGGTGACATATTCTGTACAGCAACCGGAATGAAGGATGTTATAGTTGGAAGGCACATTGAAGTTATGAAAGATGGAGCGATTATTTCCAATACGGGACACTATGATTGTGAAATAAATATTGAAGATCTAAAAGAAATGTCAGAATCGAATCGTACAATTCGCTCCGATAATGTAGAATATACTCTTTCTGATGGGAGAAAGGTCTACCTCCTCGCAGACGGTAGGTTGGTAAATTTAGCAGCAGCAGAGGGACATCCATCGGAAGTGATGGATATGAGCTTCGCTAATCAATTCTTATCGCTATGCAGGCTCGCTAAAGAAGGAGAGGGTTTGGAATCAAAGGTCTATGACATAACAATGGAACAGGACCAAGATTTGGCCTTGACAAAATTAGCGACTCTTGGTTTTTCAATAGATAAATTAACTGAAGAACAAATCAGGTATTCTACAGATTATACTGCTGGAACTTGATTACTCTTCTTCGAAAGGCTCTGGGTCTTCTTCAGGCACCTCTTCAATCTCGCCAATTTCATCAAGGTGCGATTCAAAATCTGGGAAATTAAATTTCCAATTATTGGGCAATTTTCTACCTGATTTGATGATTTTCTCCAGTCTTTGCTGGTATGCTGGTGGATGTCTTGAGAATAGGAACATGTAAAGTTTTGAACCTCTAATATTTTCAGGAATCACAATTTTTCCACTACTCGCTTCAAATTGGATTGCTCTTAGTAAATTGAAACCTGGTTTATTTACTCTGTAGTATATTTTCCTTGTAAATGACATTCCGATAATTACGGTGGTCAAAATCAAAATACTCGTCAAACAAAATGCACCCCACCCTTCTCCAAAGATGCTTCTAGATGCGAAAACTTCCATCATCAAGATTGGAATTGTAGTCATCATGAAAATCATGTTTTCAGATACTGGTGCCTTATTCGCCCTCATCTTTATTGAAGCCCAACCGGGATGGTTCTTCTTCCATGGTTTGAAATGCGAATCAGGGTCTTGTGACGCCGACATCTCGAGTGTTTTGTGGAGTTGGGATATCTTTGCGAGTTGTGAATTAGCAATGTCAAGGTCTTCTTTGAATAGAGCACCCAGTCTATCTCTTGCTTCTACGTAGAGTCCGAAGTCAGAAAGAATAGTCGTTTGTTCAACGATAGGTACAGATTCAAATGGAGTAGCATCCCTACAATTTTGCCACCAATGAAGAGCATCTTCTCCCAATCCAAGATGGTCTACCATCAATCGACCACCCTTTACCCACGCATCTACTCTTGAAGGGTCCAGATCTACAACCTTTCTACAAGCCACCAATGCTTTAGACGCTTGTTCAATATCCGGGTATTTACCATCCGGAGCCAATAGTTGTGCAATCATCCACCACGCATTTGAATGAGATGGATCTACCTCAACAGTTTTTTTTGCATGCTCGAGAGCTTCTTCTAAATCGCCATTTTCCTCTGCTTCTATAGCGTCAAGATAATGCCCCTCAGCGCTCATCTCAATCCCTCTTTCCTCTGCCATATCTTGCTGAGTGTAGACCTGGCGGATCTTTCTGTTTTCTGTAATGTCCACGCTGTCTTGGTCCGCCTACTCTCTTTGATTTACCACAACTAAAGCACTCTGTCCTGTTTGCAAAATTTGATTTTCCGCAACCGGGACAATCCCAGTCGCCCTTTCTCTTTGGAGGTGAATTATTACTGCGCTCATCTCTTCCTTGTCTTCTGTCAGGGCGAGAATTTTTTGGCGCCTTACACCTGTTACACTCAGTTCTGAATGAAAAATTTGAATTTCCGCATCCTTTACACTCCCAGTCTTTGTTGTTGTAATTTTGATTGGAGTTATTTCTGTCATTTCTCCTATCACCTCTGTCGCCACGTCGGTCGTTTCTCCTATCACCTCTGTCGCCACGTCGGTCGTTTCTCCTATCACCTCTGTCGC
>CAZGJD010000007.1:17126-109119 GCA_964526385.1 uncultured Candidatus Poseidoniales archaeon
TGTCGCCACGTCGGTCGTTTCTCCTATCACCTCTGTCGCCACGTCGGTCGTTTCTTCTATCGCCTCTGCCATCCCTTCTATCGAAGTTCTTCCTTTCCATTGGCCTTTTAGAACGGATTTGAATAGTTATACCAACCATATTTTCTGGCTTCGCCCTTCTATCTAAGTGTGAAATATGAACCAGTGAGTTAGAGGTATTTCCGATTACTCCATCCACTTTTCCAACATATTCATTCTCGGAGTCGACCATAACAGATCCTAAGGCGGGACAAGCTCCAGTGTATGAAACTAACAAACCACCTTCGTGGCTAACTCGGTCGACAGTCCCAACGAACATCGATTCACGCTCTTTGCTTTCTAAGAACAGTAGCTGCACCGATTATTGAAATAAGAGTTGCAATTATTCCAACCGAGGGTAGTCCAGACTCTTCTTCTGACTGTGTCGTATCTGTAGCATCACCATTATTTTGTACGAACGGGCTTGGAACTGAAATCTCTACAGATGTTGGCTCATCATTGTTATCGGTCGCTGTAATATTAACATCATAAACGGTCAGGCCGTCTGCTACACATTTCGCTATCGACAAACTTACCGCCCAATTAGAGCCCTCGCTAGTGAAGCTTGTTGTGGTCTCGCCACACATTGAAGCAGAAAGTGATGTAATTTCCCCATCTGGGTCAAATGCATTTCCTGTAAGGCTGAATGAGTACTGGTCAGATGACCATGTTGCATATGTTCCATCCAAGTCATCGGAGTTGATTGTGAGAACCGGAGGAGTATTTTTCTTCTCAAGATTTAGGTCGATTACAACGTCCCAATCCAGCATGCCTGATGTAGTCGCAATAGTGTGTATGTGGAATGCACCAGGGCCTATGCCTGACAGGCTGATCGCTTGTGTAGTAACTGTAGAGCCAAGGTTGAATGTCGATGCGACTCCATCGGACAAATCTTGTTGTGGAGCAATAGTCATGGCTAAGTTTTGGACCAACATCGTTGGTGTTACTGTAACCTCCACAGAATCTGTGTGAGTTCCTGCTGTGGCTGCGAATGTTGCAGGCTGGCCGAATTTGTATGTGTTTGATGTATTACTGACCGCACCATATGGATCGATAAGAGAGCAAGTCGCTGTGCCAGATTCACTTTGTCCAGGTGTGACAAAGAAATCCGAACCAACCATCCTGCTGGACCATCCTGCTTCTGTGAAATTACAATCTAACCCCCATGCATCATTATCTGTAGCCCAGTCAACCATGGTATCTGCGGTGATTGCTAAGGTTTCTACCCCGCTATTCAAGATTGGAATAACGGTGTTTTCAGGAGGGGCATTGCCTGTCCAGACGGGTACATCATTGGATTCAGGAGGAGATGTCGTCATGTCGATGTATATGTTTCTCAAGGCGGTCTCTACTCCGATATCATATGAGATCCCTACGCTAATTCGAACCGAACCGTCTGGAAGGAATATCTCTTCAATAGTCGCTCCCATTGGGTTTTCAACCCCGTCGTCTTGAATTGAGTAATTGGCCATTCTCAACCCGTCAACGAATGGGAAAGTAAACACCATTGATGCCATTGGCATATTAGTTACGTTCATTGATACGGTGAAGTCACTCTGACCTGAATTAGGTAACTTGTTGAATCTCGTATTGTGGGTTTCTCCTTCTTTGACGAACATTGAAATTTCGAGATTGTTTGTTGCTGTGGTTGGAACTTCTTGACAATCGCTGCTTGCAAACGCATATCTGCCCGCACAAGACCTCTCATCTGGATGACCTTCAGGAATTAGGTTGACTTCTTCAAGTCCGATACCCTCCTCGACAAATGTTGCATTATTCCAGCTGACTGCGCCTCTGTGTGGAACTCCCTCTCTGATGCCGATTCTTGTGTACATATCGGCGATACATTTCGCTCCAATCTCCCTTACAGCATCTCTCTCATCGGTTGATAACCAATCGTTATTTCCTCCTGGGAATCCATCGAACAAGCCGTCAAGATTGTCTCTGACTGTAGCTGCTCGACTCTCGTTAACCCACGAATTTGCATAGAGGTCTGAAGTCGCCCAATCATCAAGAATTTCAAACATGAATACAGCGTTGTCATATTCAAATAAATCTTCAAATGAATAACCTGAGCAATCAACGTCATCCACTTGTCTTCCAGAATCTTCAGCTGTCACAGCGCTACTAATAGGTAGCAAAACGAACATTGCCGCCAAAAATAATACAACTTTTCTTCCTTTCATAGTAACCCCTACTTGGTTCCCCTCTTTGTTTATTCCTCTAAAACTATGGTTTTAGCCTTTCAATTCTCTTTATGAATAACTGGATTGGAATTATGCTCCAAGCAATTGCGGCTGTAGAGATGTAAAGAGGTGATATACCCCTGTCAATATCATCAAGAGGCATTTCCAATAGGTGATGATAAACGCCGTTTGGTGAAAATAGGTCGATTATGCCCTCGATTCGGATATATTCGGGAGAATTTAGATTCTCTACTCCTACCCCTGACAATCCGGCTACAACGGTTGTGACAATCAACCACAGAAGGGTAAACAGCATCCATGCCCCTATTCCAATTGCGATAGATGACCCCATATCTCTAGCCAAAGAAGAGGATAGGAGTTGGATTGTGGTATACCACAATAATAGAAGAGCAGTTCCTAAGGTGTGAATAAATAATTCTTCAATAGAAGGTAGTTCTCCCATTCTATACCAAATTACGAATATGCTGATGATATTAAGGATGCAAACAGGAACGAAGATTGCACCCCAGTGTCCGAGAATTAGTGATTTTGCATAAGTCGACCTTTTCATTGGTTGGGATAATTTGACTTCAAGTACCCCAGAGATTCTATCTCGACTAATTCCGTCAAACGAGATTAATACTGCGCCTAAGGTTGCAGAAAAAATGATGAACGCTGTTGATGTAAACATCACATCGTAGGCAGAATCAACAACAATCTCTGCTGGCAAACTCGCTTTTGGGTCAGATAGTCCCCAACTCGATAGCAGAATAAAGATTGCAAGTAGTGGCCAAATTACCATCATTCTCGCAGCGGAAATTCTTTCCCTGAAAATCAACAATCCAAGGTTTGTCGAACTCATTCTTCCTCACCACCGATTTTTCTGAGGGGAAGTAGACTTTCTTGTGACACTTCTAGGGTAATATCGTCAGGTTCTATTCCAGTAACTGCACAAATCATTTCGACGATATCAGAGTCATCTTCTAGGTCTAATTTTTCTCTTATATCTGACAATGTTCCTTCAATTAAAATTTGGCCGTGATGCATTAATGCAATCCTGTCAGCTAATGTTTCTAAATCCGAAACCGCATGAGATGAAATAATGATGGAAACTCCCTTTTTTGCTAGTTGTTTCATCAAATTAGTAAATGCTCTCTGAGCGAGGGGGTCTAATCCGTTCAAGGGTTCATCCATTACGATGACTTCTGGATTGCCCATCAAAGCACAGGCCAGAGACATCCTTTGCCTCATGCCTTGAGAAAGGTTATCCATCATGTCCTCAGACCTAGAGTACAATCCAACCGTTTCCAATAATTTGTCTACATCGATGAAGGATGCTCTCATTTCAGCGATTGTACTCAATGCATTTCTTACTGATGTTCTGCCTTCCCATCTTACCTGCTCTGGCATGTACCCGATAAATTTCCTTCTGTAACTTTCAGGTTTATCAAAACCGTCACAATCGTACAATCCACAAATTACTCTAATCAATGTTGTTTTGCCTGCTCCGTTAGGGCCGACGATACCAAGTATTGTGCCGGATTTTACTTCTAAATCGATTTGATAGATGCCAGCACCGTCTCTTTTTGCCCATGGTTTCCAACTCGAATAGTCTCTAATTTTGTGACGCCATGTCACATTCCTTAGATTTAGGATTGGCTCCATTAATCCGCAGAAGACGTTCACCCTTTACAAACTGCCCCCAAAATATGGATTGAAGGGTTGTACTTATTCTGTAGATTGCTTACCACCGTTCGTGTTGGGAGGTATATTGGCGACATTTGCAATTGCCGTCGCTGTTTACTGCTACCTACGGTTTGGAACTGAGAATTTTGATAAGAACGGGTTCACCTTCATCATAATTTCAACAGTTCTCTTGTGGGTAACTCCATACGGATTTGTTTTATTATTGCCACTTGGAATACTTGTTTCACTTTTAAGTCCTGCTTCAAGAAATGAATGGGAATACCACAAAAAGTCACGAATAGTGTCAACGATAATCATTCTATTTGTTATGATGTCATTTGCATTCTATCCAGTTTCAGTCCCTCAAGGTCCTTCAGATTGGGGAGATCCAATTTCGAAGGAGAATCCGTATGCTTCTTCTTGGCCTTCCAGTGAACAATATACCTATTTTTACGATGAAGCAGTAATAAGTTTGGTAAATGTCAGGACCCCCCATACATATTCCGAATTTGGGCAAGCTTCTTTTTCGGTAAATATGGCTATTGTTTTGGGAATTCATGAGCAAAGGATGCAGCAATCTATTGAAGTCATGAATAATTTAATTCCACCTGGATTTAGTATTGATTCAACATCGTTTAAATTAGTAGAAGTTAGTACAGAAGGTAGTTATCAATATGGAGACGAATCATATTACATCAGCAGATTTGAGATAAAGAGAGACGGTTTTGAAACCACAATTGGTACAGTTCTAATAGTAGCCGTTCCAAATTTCGGAGGAGAAATGTCAGTACTTTCAATAACTCGCTCTACCTTGTTTTCCTCTGATGATATATTTGAAGAAAATATTGTGAATCAGTATCTTAACTCGATTTAGATGAGTTTATTCATTCGCTTTCAGCGTCAGTGTCTTTCTTCATAGGAGTTGGATGTATTGCGGATGAAATCGCAGCAGGTAAGAACAAAGACGACCAAGAAGGCCTGTCAACATCCCCTTCTTCGTTAACAGCAGACCTTAGCGCCATTGACAGGAAATCTATCACAACAACTACTAAGAAAACAACGATTAGTAACGCAACAACCTTGTCATATTGAGCCAATTTTAGGTACGTGTTGATGTATAATCCAATTCCTCCAGCCCCAACCAATCCTATGACTGTGCCGTGCCTAACATTGTATTCGAACATGAACAATAAATGACTCAATAGGTTGTTTGCTGATTCAGGAATGGCAACCAACCAAGCGGTTTCAGTCCGGGTCATACCCATTGCTTTAGCAGATTCTAGAGGTGCATTTTTGATGCCTTCCATCGATTCAAATTGTAATTTACCGAGATAACCAACCGTGTAGAACGACATAGCACAAATTCCTGCTAAAGTCCCCATGTCGAAAATAATCATGAACAAAACCGCCCAGATTATTGATGGCAGACTTCTCATTGCGGCTAGAAGTATTCTTGATGGTATAGCTAATTCGATTGGGGATAAATTGCTCGCAGACATCACAGAAAGCGGAAGAGACACAATAAATCCAATCACAGTTGCAACAAATGCGATCTTGATTGTTTCAACCATTCCTAGCCATGCGACTGAGCATGTGAACTCGAAGGTCGACTCACATACTGGATAAGATTGAGCTTCAAGTACAGACCAATCTGGTGGCCACAAACTTTCGCTGAAAAAGATACCAAGATTATCCCAGCCACCACTCAGTCTACCCCAATTACCGACTAAATCTATGAAAATGATGAATGTGAGGGCGAGGATAGAAGATCCAATAATAGCGGTTCTTTTATTCATCTAACCAACTCCTCTATGAGATGATTATCCTCTATTCTCCAGATTCTATTCGCAACTTGTTTGGCCAATTCTTCATGATGTTCAACCATTATCATTGCAGAATTTTGTGCTTCGATAGCATTTCGCACGGTTTTCATTACAATATCGACATTGTCATCATCAAGCTCACCAAGAAATTCATCAGCAAGAACGAGTTTTGGTCGTTGAGCAACAGTTTTGGCTGTAGCAACACGTCGTTGTTGACCCCCTGAGAGGATTCTTACTGGTTGGTCCGCTAAATGTGATATTCCTAGGTCTGTCATTGCCTGCTCGGCAAATTCTCTTTGCTTAGACGGGACTGGAAAGAATGGTAAATACCAGCGCGATAAACCTACTCTAGTTCCCATTTCTATGTTTGTTCTTACGGAAGCATTGCCAACCAGCCCCAGGCGTTGTGGTATGTAACCTAATCCTCCGCGAGAGGGAACCGCCAATTCAACCTCGCCCTCCAAGGGTTTAACCAGTCCAGCAATTGTGCGTAACAATGTAGTTTTTCCGATCCCCGATGGACCTAAAACGGCGATAACATCTCCAGATGAAACCTCAATGTTGATATCTTCGATAAGAGGTATGTCATAACCAACAGAAACATCGTGAAGATGAACTAATACCTCTTCCAATCCAATCCCTCCTTAGGAATATTTCTCATCTAGATATGCTTGTATTCCAGGCACGTGTTGAATCAAGTTACCATATGAGTCCAAATGTTCTTCTGTAGTTGTTTCAACAATTCCAGGTGTATTCAAGATGTTTTGTAAAATAGAGCGACCATCCTCAGAATTGTTAAGCTCTGTCAGAGCAGATACTATCAGATTTCGAGTGGCTTCGTTAATGGTATCTGGCTGATACATTAGTGGATGGGAAGGTGCATGTCCAAATGATGGAAGAGCGACATATCTTTCACGGTCAAGGCACCAAGACTCTCTATTTCCCTCTTCGGGACAAAAAGAATCCACGGATGAATCCTTTGCGAACGCAACCGCTCCTTCACCTTCTGATAGACAGCGAAGTGCACCTGAGTACCCGTAATAGAGCGAGCCGGACTCAGGGATTGAAGCGTCTTCGGAAAAATGAGAAAAAATTGTGTTTCTCAACGATTCTATATCGTCATTATCACCGACAACCTCTGCATATCCTTCTCCTATGAAGTATCCCATTGGAATTAACATGCCTGCTGATTTTAACCAGCCAGTGTGGCATGTGACCTCACCTTTCAGCTCGGCAAATGGATCTGTAGAGTTATCATCATCAAGTGCTGCCATCCCCGCCGAACTATCATTTAGAACCCATGCGTGAGCGTTGTAATAAGTTCTACCATCGGAATTCATGTCTGCAGCCATGGCTTCTAATCCGTATGATTTCCAACCCATCCAAGCCGCACCTCCATCTAGAAATGCCATGTCTGCGCTACCAAAGCGTAGGGCTTCTAACGCTAAACTATCAGAAGTGATGGCGTATATTTCAACATTCAAACCCGTTGTCTCACTAAGGTAGTCTGCTAATTTCTGTGGATTTTCATCAAATGATGAATAATCATCTTTGATAGAAAATGCGATTCGGATTGTGTTGTCATCTTCATCATCACCAATACATCCGCTCAACCCTGAAAGGGTAACCATGAGAACCAAGCAACTACACGCTATTTTCTCTTTACGGAAAAATTGTGATAGCATAACCTACACCTCCTGTTTAGGGAGCCCTAAAAATAACTAATTTATGTAATTTAGGTCGCCCTAAAACCTTAATTTCGATACAATGATATAACCTAAATCTCTCAACGGTAAAGGAATTATATATGCAAAAGGATACAACCATTTCCAATTCCATTTCATGTAAAGTAGACATCTAATTGCCGCTGCAGACCTTACATAGGCCTTTTCGTTTCTAATCAGTACTACCGAATCTACCGTTATTGCGTGTTTTTTCAACAACATTTGACCATTTTCTGATTCCAATTCTGAAATCTCAAGGTCCTTACTAAGTCTCTTATTCAAAAAATTACCACTGCGCGTACAAAGGCCACACAATCCATCTATCAGTAAGATATCATTCATCTTTAATCAGCAGCGATGTGAAGGTTACCGTCTTTGTAGAAAACCTGTATTTTAGTTGGAACTTTTTTGGTGAGTGATGCTATTGTTTCATAAATTTCATTTTGTGTAACGCCAAAAGATTTGGCTGCTTTGGGTGTAGACCAAGCAATGCTTTCAAAATCGGATTGTCTAATCCACTCGAAAAGCCTCATTTCGAGGTCAGTTAGTTCTGCCATGATAACCCCAAACCGTTCAAGCACATCAAAACTACCATCAGGATAAGGCAACCATTCTCCTACAGCACTCTTCGGCGCTAATATTACCGTCAAGTAACATATTCAGAGATTCAACGAACGGAATATCCATTTCCATATTTGCGGCTCTGTCTCTGAACATTCTTGCTGCACGGACCCCCTCAGCGACCATGACCATTTCATCCAATGCTTCTTCTAGACTTAAACCGCTTCCTAACTTTTCACCCATAGATCTATTTCGTCCATGAGGTGATGTCGCCGTTACGTACATATCTCCTAAACCAGCGGGCCCGAATGCGACATCTGCTCTAGCACCTAGCTGTGGGAGTAGTATACATCCTTCTCTAAATCCAGTACTAAAAATAGCGGCTTTCAAATTGTCACCACCAAGAGTTCCTACCTTCTTTAATCCGTCAACTAAACCACAAGCAAGGGCTACAACATTCTTGAATGCACCCCATAATTCAGCACCCTCAGGGTCTGAAGCAGGGTGCAGAATAAATGTAGGAGTACTCAAGGTGTTAGCCAAATTCTTTGCAATCGAGATATCTTTACTTGCAACAATGGCTGTAGTCATAACTCCACTTGCCGCTTCAGGAGCTATGGTTGGTCCCGTAACAACTGCTAATGCATTGCCTTTATTTTTTGACATAAGGGTCTCATGAATTGCTTCTGATATCAAACGATTACCTGGTGCTAATCCTTTCGCTAGATCAAGTAATACATGGCCAGGGCGTAAGTGGTCAACGATATCCTCAACCACTCCCAAAATAACAGATGAAGGGATTGCTAAGACAATAATTTCAGTTCCCTCTAGTGCTTCTTCGACTCTCATAGTTACTTCTAATCCTTTTAGAGATTGATTTGGAAGATATTTGTGATTCATGTCTTCCATGGTTATTGATTCATACACCTCTTGTTCGATAGTCCATCCTTTTACATTATGTCCATCTAAAAGCCATAATCGTGCTATTGCACTGCCCCAGTTGCCTAATCCCAATACTGCAATATGAGCCATATCTCAGGCTGGCGTTTACATTACCTTTAGTGAGTTTCCCTGTAAAATACATGAAAATGACGATTATTCAAGTCAAATGTATCATCCAAAGGTGGTATAATCTGGGTCTTCAGGACTCCACTGTTTGTATTTCTTCATGCATTCTGTAAATTCAGGCGATTCAAGATTCTCCTTTAACCAAAGGTGAAGAGACGGCCAATCTTGAGAATCAAACCATTCCCTATCGTGATTCGCAAATTGCCTTACGAATGGGAAAATACTGTCGCTCAAATTTCCACTCGGTATTGAATCATTCAAATCATCCAGAAATTTGGCTGCCAAACCTCTATGCTCATTTTTGTCAACGTTATCATATCGGTTTGGGTACTTGTACCTATCAAGGTGAAATTTGAATTCGTTATCATTCCTGTCTATCCATTGTTTCTCTTCCTCGGATAAATCCCATTTCATGACATATTGCATTATCTCAAGACTCTCTTCAATAACGGTACCATCTTCTAATAGCATCACTGGAACTGTGCCTTTAGGAGATATTTCCATCATATGTTGTGGTCTATCTCGTAAAACGACCTCTCTGAGTTCTACTTGTGTTCTAGAACGAATTATTGACATTCTAGCTCTCATTGCGTACGGACATCTTCTAAAAGAATATACAATTGGTAAACTCATTTTATCATCCGATCAGAAAAGGTCGTCATCATCTTCCTCAATGTCGAATAGGTCATCGTTGGATTCTTTTTCTTCCTGTTTTTTGGTTTCTTTTGCCGTTGGTTTCGGTGTTTTAGCAGGTGCCTTATCTTCGACCTTTGGCTCCATGTTTGCAAGTGCATCCTTAGCTCTTGCAGCCGCAATTTCCGCCTCCCTAGCCTGTAATTCTTCTGTACTCATACTAGTTTGAGCAGCAAGAGCCTTCCTTCTTTCCTCTCTTGCTTTCCTTTCCAATTGTTTGTGTCTTGCCTTTTCGATATTCTGTAACATGTACATAGCATCATGTTCTAGAAGTGGAGAATCGGAGATTAATGTCATGTCTAACCAAGAACCTTCTTCGATGATAAATTCAGCGAGTGGCTCAAAATTTAGGTCGGATTTCTTGATTTGGGTATAGTGCATTGCATTACCCATTCTGTGTTCAACTCCAGAGAAGTGGCAATAGAATTCTTTTGTTCCAATCGTTTCTCTTACCTGGTCGAAGAGTTCACCATAATCTTCAGATGTTCGTAATCTTCCATGACCTCTTGCGTGAATATGTGCTAAGTTGAGGACGGGAATTGTGCCCTCTACGTGGTTAACAACCTCTAACACTTCTTCCAAACTTCCCCAAAGTTCTTGCCTGCCACTCGTTTCTATCCCGATTTTTGATGGTGTTCCTTCGCTCAACCACGGGAAAACCGGATACATCTCATCATCATCGTTCCAAATATCATTGATTCTCTGGACAATTCCGTTGAAAACACTTGCTACTTGCCCATTTGCTTCATGACCTCTGCCCGTTTCTGCATAGTGTCCAACATGGAGCGTAATGTGCCTTGCATTGATGGTTTTTGCAGTTTGAAGAGCCGCTTCAACTTTGGCTAAACTGCGATTTCTTTGTAATTTATCGCCTAGTAATTCTGAATAATACGGACCGTGCAAGTTCATTTCAAAATTGGTTTTGTTTGCTAATACGCCAGCTTGCCAATACTGTTCGAAATGTTGAGGTGAAACCAGTCGGACGGTTTGAACCTCCATAGTCTCTAAACCAAGGGATATAATGTCGTCCATCCCTTCGACTATTGTTCTTCCTTTACACGATAGTGGAACTCCGGCCGGACCCAATTTTACTGACATAACCACTCCCCGCAGGACAGGCCGAAGGGCTGTCCTATGTTAAGCCATTTCCGTAAATTGAGGTTTTTCGACCGCAATTTTGTTTGGGTTTCATTCATTTGAGAGAACTTTGACGCATATAACATGGAGGAGCATGTATTAGATGCAATCGAGGCATTCCAAGCCGGTAAGCCTGTGTGTTTATTCGATGCAGAAAATAGGGAGGGGGAAACAGATTTACTATTTCCTGCACAATTCGCCGAACCTGAAACCATGAGACAATTAAGATTAGATTGTGGAGGGTTATTATTCCTTGCAATTGGTCATGAAGTAGGTGAAAAGTTCGGAATGCCGTTTTTACAAGATATCCATACTGAACCAGTTTTGATGGAAAAACACCCGGTTTTATTTGAACTACAAACAAACGACTTGCAATATGATTCAAGAAGCGCATTCACATTATCCATTAATCATCGTAACACATTTACGGGGATTACCGACAGAGATCGAGCATTAACAACTAAGCGTTTTGCTGAATTATATTCCGAATTATCTGAAGACGACGATGCAATTCAGAGGTTAGGCTCTGAATTCAGAACACCTGGGCATATTCCTGTATGCAGAGAATCTCACGGTGGATTGAAAACCCGTCAAGGTCATACCGAATTAGCTGTAGGACTAGCCAGATTATCAAAGATGACTCCTGTGGTGATTGGCGCAGAGATGCTTGAGCCAAATGGAGACAATGCATTATCAGTCGGTAATGCAAGGTCATGGGCTAAAGAAAGAGGAATTCCATTTTTGACAGGTGAAGAATTAATATCAGCATTGAATGGATGAGGTGGGAATATGAAGAGAGTCATGGCAGTAGGTGTTTTTGATCTGCTACATGCAGGGCACCTCCACTACCTTGAGCAGGCGAGATCCCTTGGTGATCACCTGACAGTTGTGGTCGCACACGATGATACTGTTCGATTAAGAAAACATGAACCTGTTACTGGCCAAGACCTAAGGTGTAGGTTGGTAAATGGGCTAAAACCGGTTGATTCAGCCATTATTGGAAATCCTCCAAACGTTCCGATTTTCGATATTTTACCACAAGTCAATCCAGATATTATTGCTCTTGGTTATGACCAAGAACATGCCGAAGAGAAAATACGAGCATCTTTGAATGAAATGGGATTAGGGATGATTGAAGTAACTCGTGTAGAGGGTTTGTCTGATGATTTGGATGGAACGAGAAAAATCATAGCAAAAATTCTTGAAAGGGCTAATAACAATTGATTTCGGTGTTTCTTATGTTTACGGGAATTGTGCAAGGAACAGGAACAATCCAAAGCATATCTGGAGAGTCGGTTCGACGTTTTATTATTGATTTCAATGAAGTATCAACCGATAATCTGCAGAAAGGGGCATCAGTAGCAATTAATGGTGTGTGCCTCACTGTTGTAGAACAGAACAATAAATTGGTATCTTTCGATGTAATACCTGAAACAATCGATAGGACTACCTTTTCAAATTCACGAGTTGGGGACAAAGTTAATCTGGAAAGGTCTTTGAAAATAGGTGACGAATTAGGAGGGCATCTGCTCAGTGGTCACGTGATGGGTATCGGAGAAATCGACTACATTTCAACTGGAGAAGATAATACGGACATTAGAATAATTGCAGAATCCAATATAATGAAGTACATCAATTCCAAAGGCTATGTTGCAATTGACGGAATTTCCCTCACTATTGGAGAAGTCTCATCAAATTCTTTTATGCTACATCTAATTCCTGAAACACTTAGAATTACCACAATAGGTGACAAAACAATCGAAGATAGAGTTAATATTGAAATCGATTCGATGACTCAAACAATCGTTTCAACAGTTGAACGACTCATGGAGGATAAAAAATGAACAAAATCGCAATTGTATGTGGAAGTTTCCATGAAAAAGAGATTAAGAAAATGTTGGAATTTGCAAGAGATGAAGCGAGCAACCTTGGTTTAGAAATTTCAGATTTGGTTTGGGTTCCCGGAGCAATGGAGGTGCCATTGGCAATCGACAGACTTCTCTCCAAAGAAGAAATTGTTGGAGCCGCTTGCCTCGGCATTATAGAAAAGGGCCACACGCAACATGGTCTCGCCATGGGTCAAGCAGTAATCAAATCAATAATTGAACTACAGTTGGTTCACGAAAAGCCAGTGGGGTTAGGAATTATCGGGCCCGGGGCTGAAGAACATCATATTGAACCTAGATTGGAGCCTCACGCTAGAGCCGCAATTTCTGCGATATCTTCCATGATTTAGGCTTCAGAAGTATGTGGTCCTCTCTTTTTAGAATACTCCACCAAATGTAGGATAGCAATGCTACCTGTGGAAAATAGAACCACCAAGTACTCCAACGCACGCCATCAAACATAAAATCGCTAAATGGATTTAAGAACGGAGTCGGAAAGAATTCAATTGAATGACCTGGAATATCTAGTAAAATATGGAAAAACCAAGGTAGCACAAAGATCCATGCAACATATTTTGGATTTTCATGACCCTTAGATTTCAAAAAGTAATATGCACAACCATACAAAAATGCGACTATGGTCAACGAGTGAGTCCATTGATAGATTTCCCACGCAACTGGTAAGTCAGAAGTAACGGTGTCCGCATCTACTCTTGTTCTCGGAATCCCGTTTATCATTCCGTAAATTGATGCTGGCACGAATGCGAGTAAATCCGGCAAAACTCCCATGGGCCCACTTACCTTCCACGAAATTTTGCCACGAGTAAGTGCCATGCTCCACAGCCAGTGGGAGAATATGTCCATACCGCTATTGGATTAGGATTAATTAAAAAATGTTGAGAGAAAATATTCAAGGGTTGTATCGTTTTGGAGAAATCATGAGCGACGAAATTCGCAACGTGATAATCATAGGAAGCGGTCCTGCGGGGTACACCGCAGGTTTGTATGCGTCAAGAGCCATGCTTAATCCATTGATGTTTGCAGGTTACATGTCAGGAGGGCAATTAATGCTTACAAGCGACATAGAAAATTTTCCAGGTTATCCTCAAGGAATTGGTGGCCCTGAAATGATGATGGAGCTCAGAGAGCAAGCTGAAAGATTCGGTTTGGAAGTTCAAGACAGAAATGTAGAAAGTGTCGACTTTTCAGAAAGGCCATTCAAGGTTTATTCTGAGGGAGAAGAACACCTGGCACATTCAATTATCATCTGTACTGGAGCAGAATCAATTTGGCTTGGTGCAGAGGGTGAAGCCGAACAAAAAGGTCGTGGAATTTCAACTTGTGCGACTTGCGATGGCGCATTTTTCAGAGACCAGGAAGTCATGGTTATCGGAGGAGGAGATTCTGCCATGGAAGAAGCTACATTCCTGACAAGATTTGCCACAAAGGTAACTCTTATTCATCGGAGAGATGTTTTCAGAGCATCACAAGTGATGTATGACAGAGCCGCAGCCAACGAAAAAATCGAGATTAAACCGTTTAGGCAGGTCAAGAAGTGGTTATCTGATGATTCCGGATTAACTGGTGCAGTTATTGAAGACCCTAGAGATGGGAATGAAGAACAAATCAATGTCAGTGGTGCTTTTATTGCGATTGGTCACAAGCCGATTACACAGTTCCTCGAAGGCCAATTAGAGACCGATGATGAAGGATACCTACTTCACAAGCACCACACAATGACAAGCGTTGATGGGGTATTCGCTGCGGGTGATGTAGTCGATACGAGATATCGTCAGGCTATCACAGCGGCAGGAATGGGTTGTCAGGCAGCGATTGATTGTGAGAGATGGTTAGAAGACAACGCCCACTGAGGCATAAAGATGGTCGATATTCAGCGCCATTCTCGCCATATTGCATTGCCTAACGTAGGTCTTGATGGACAAACTCGTTTATCCAATAGCAGTGTTGTGTGCGTAGGTGCAGGTGGTCTCGGTAGTCCAGTGATTCAATATCTGGCAGGTGCTGGAATTGGAAAAATTACGGTAATTGATGATGATAAGGTAAACATTTCAAATTTACAAAGACAGGTAATCCATCGAACATCTGACATTGGAATCTCAAAATCACTTTCAGCAAATCGATTTGTTAATGATTTAGATCCCGGAATTAATTTTGTACCAATCTTAGAAAGATTAACTGAAAAAAATGGAGAAGCTCTTCTTACTGGACATGATATTATAATCGATGGGACGGACAATATTAAAACAAGATATCTGATTGATGACGTTTCAATAAAATTAGGAATTCCATGGGTGTATGGCTCTGTCTATAGATTCGAAGGGCAGATATCTGTTTTCAATTTAAACGGTGGTCCGAGCTATGTCGATCTATTTCCAGAAGAGCCTCCAGAAGAATTGATACCAAGTTGTGCAGAAGCAGGAGTATTTGGCGCTCTTACCGGAATCATCGGTAGCCTACAAGCGACTGAAGTGATCAAAATAATCTTAAAAATAGGAATTCCGTTGTCCGGTCGCCTATTGGTTTACGATGCTTTGGAACACAGACAAAGAATTTTGAAATTTGGAAACCCTGAGAATGAGCAAGTTCAAGAACCAATTGCGCTCGCAGGTGAAATAATGTTCCACAGGATAAATGCGAGTCAAGCGATTGCAAAGATGAATGATGGCTGGAATCCTAAATTCTTCGATGTTAGAACCGAGGCTGAAAACAAGCAAGCTAGAATCTCTAATGCTGAATATTTATGTCCACACGATGAAATTCTTTCAGTTGTCGGTGATTTACCGAAAGGAGAGGATATATTGCTACATTGTGGAGCTGGAGTTCGATCTGAAATGGCAATAAATCAATTAATTTCTGCCGGATTCAACCCAGAAAACCTCTACAACCTTGAAGGTGGTATCATGGGTTGGGCTCAAGAAAACCCAAATGGCGTTATACAAGGCTAAATTAGCCTAAATCCGTCTTAAACTTCAAGTTGTTACTACGTCGCCGTTATACTGTGCCGAAACTAATCGTTGCCGACGAAAACGATGGTCGGCGTGGTCTTCTCGCTAATACATTAGAGAGAGCTGGTTACGATGTCACAAGAGCGGGTACGCTAAGACAGGCTGAGGGAACTGCCTTGGCAACCATGCCAGAAGTGGTATTATTTGACGGTGAATGGGTTTCTGGCGACCCCATTGATTCTGCTCAAAGGTTGATGGCAGATCCTGAATTTGCGTTCAAATGTCGTATTGTGATTCTCTCGAGGAATAATTCTCAAGATTATTTGGTTTCGGCGGCGAGAGCAGGAATTCATGAAGTAATTAACAAACCAGTTGACATGAATCTGTTATTGTCACAATTGGAAAAGCACTCACTCAAGCAATTCGTTGCGCCTCCTGCCAATATTGCTAATCTGGCAACCAATCTACGTACTGGGACCTTTGATGTATCAATGGCGATGAATGATGGCAAATGGGCATTACCAGTTCTCAAGGATTTGGTAACACCTGACAAAATCAGTATTGAATTTGTAAATGAAATACTTTCTCAATTGGGAGAAGAAGGTATCGAAATCGATGAAGGAATCGATCCTAATCTAATGTCTAACGTACTTCGAATTGCGTTGAACAACATAGTGAGTGATTCGGACAAATTGTCAGGTAATCAAAACCCTCCGAAGATTTCAGGGTTTAACTTGCCTTCTAAAAAGAAATCAAGTACTCTAGGTTCTGGTGCTGGCCCATCTGTGAAGACAGGTGCATCTTCTATGGAAGAAATTCTACAGAACCAGGTAGACGCTCTGACAAAGGAAATTGAAGACAAGATGGATGGTATTTTAGATGAAGAACCAGATTTTGTTTCAATTTTGGAAGATAGGGAAAAAACGGTAATAGATCCTGCAGTTTTAGAATTCACCCGACTAGTCGCAGAAACAACACATGAACTAATGTGGGATTTGGGACGGCCAGGAAATGTAAATGACATTACATTACTAACTAGGATTGAGGATGTTACAGAAATGCTGGGTGATGTTATTTCATCACTGCCGGAAGGAGAGGAAGAGTGATGAATGAAAACCAAAAAAAGTGGGCTTTTTGGGCGTTATCTTTTGCATTTCTCGTTGATTTTCTAGGTTATGCATTCATCGTGCCGATTTTACCTTCATGGAAAAATCAGTTTGATCTATCAAATACGGAAGCAACAGCATTAGTTTCATTATGGGCAGTGCCACTATTTTTACTGGGGCCAAAAACTGGAAGGATAACTGACAGATTCGGTCCGGGACGAACGATTTTATTTTCACTATTTGCGCTAAGCGTTGCCGCGTTATTATACATCGTAGCAATGAGAATTACCATAATCGATGGATTTTATGTTCTTACAGTAGCAAGACTGGTCCATGGTGCATCAGGCGCAGCAATAATGACTGCAGGTTTTGCAGCGGCAAGCGATATTTGGCCTACAAATTTTGGTGAGATATCAGGTAAACTGATTGCGATGGCCACAATTGGTGGTCTTCTAGGTCCAGTTATTGGGGGAGCTGCATACACAATAAACGAAGAATTTGCCTTTATTGGTTTGTCAGTTTTAACCGCCCTTGTAATCCCTCTTGTTTATGTTACAACCAAAGAGTTGGGTCATGGTAGTCAACCTGCCCAAGGTTCAGTGCCGTTGAAAGTCTTCATCCAAAACCCGATTCTATTCAGAATCGGTGTTCTTGTAATGATGACAACTTTAGCAACGGGCGCTCTAGAAGCAGGAGTCCCATTATTCTTGGAGGATAATTTAGGCCTAAATGCTGCTTGGATTGGAGCCGTTCTTCTTGTAATGGTAATAGCGCAAGGAATAGGTGGATGGATTTGGGGTTATCTTGTCGACAAAAATGGTCCAGTTAGGTACATGATTTTTGGCTGGTGTGTGGTCTCTATAGCACTATTAGCCGCCGGTTATGTTGCATATTCGATTTCTGATAAAATTATGGCTGCGTACATGATTATTGTTATTCTTGGAATATTCCAATTTGCGATATCTGCGGCTCAAGTACCCATGCTCCCAATAGTTGATACTGCAACTTCGCAAGTGTACGGCAAGGGTGGTGCTGGTTTGGCATTTGGTGCATTTGGAACCGCTTGGGCCGCCGGGACTATTATTGGACCAATGGTGATAGGTCCAGTTTTTGATTACACAAATTCTTGGGGAATTACTATTGGAATTTTGGCAATACCAATGATGACTGGATTGGTAATAACTATTCTAAATTCTCAATTATTAGATGACTGTTACTCTGCTGAGATGGAAAAAAGGTTAGAATCAGAGTAGTCTTTCAATGGGATGGCTGATAAAACAACCCCTCCTCGGAGTGATGGGTTGAACTATGTCACAGGGAGAATTACCAACCATCCGAGGTAAAAATTGGCATCCATCGGAACCTCTCATTTTCTCAACCTCTCTTCCTACAGATGCTGCAAAAGCAGAGTTACTCAGATTTACTGCTGAGAGGCATGATGGACATTTGCAACTTGTTGGCGCAGTTTGGGACTACGTTGTGAACTCAGAAAAGTCATTTGATGGCAAAGAATGGCACGAGTTTTCTAATAGATTTCTCGATGCTCTGAAACAAGGGCTGTCTGGTCGAATGAAGGTATCTGGGCTAAGTGAAGGAGAAGTCATTCCGAGAAGAAATACAGAAATGCACTTGCAAAGAAGAGGTGAGCATTTCCTAATCGATATCAAGTTGGCTTTGCGTAGATTGGGACATTACATGTCTGCAACAATCGAAAATCGAATGGAATGGCAGAGATTGATGATAAGAACCAGAGCTCTTGATACACACCTCAAGGATGTTTTCGTGAACGGTATGGACACGCCTGACGGAGGTAAGTTTGGAGGCAAAGGTTTCAGATCAACGTGGCAAGAAGCGTGTGTCGCTGTTGCTACTGCTCTCAATAGGTATCCTCAGAATGAGAAAAATAACCCATATGATGGAGATTACGTCGCTCCAATGATTAGGGATATCGGACTTTGTATGGCAATGGGTGACACGCCTCGAGATATCATGACGGCTCAGATGGGCAAAAGAGAATCGGTTATGGATGGAGGAATTGATGGAGCAGGGGGAAGAGATTTGCACGTTGGATGCTTCCACAGAGGTATTTTACCACCTACTGCACCTCTCCCTATCGCATCGGTAACGTTGACTGGAATGGCCTTATCCGCATGGAAACAAAATCAGGAAAGATTCCATGTTGCATGTATTGGTGAAGGCTCTTCTTCATCAGGTGAATGGTGGGAAGCGATTAATTTCGCATCGACCAGAGGCCTTCCAATTACATACATCTTACAAAATAACCAAATTGCTCTCGACACTCCTCCAATCAACCAGTCCAATTCTGAATTATGGGCAGATAAGGCGGTTGCAATGGGTATGCCTTCATGGACAATTGATGGTTCAGACCCTGCATCATGGCACGCGTCTGTAGCGACAGCAAGAGAATTCGCAACTGAAGGAGGAGGTCCGACTTTAATCCATGTAGAAACTATGAGAGGTTGCGGACATGCTCATCATCATGATGATTTGTATCTCGGTTCAGCAACTGGCACCCCACCGGGATATGTAGACAGAGATTTACTAGATTATTGGGAGCAAAAAGATCCAATTCCAACCCATAGGGAATTACTTCTTTCTCTCGGTGTTTCTGAAGAAGAAATACAAACAATAGAGATGGAAGAACAAGATTTTGTCGATCAAGCGCGTAATGAGGTAGAACAGATGGAGTGGCCCGATCCAAAAACCGTGACACTTGGCGTAACTTCCTTACATGATGCGGATACTCATGATGACCATCTGAATAGATTATCTGGAGAAAAAATAGGCGAAGAACACGCCTCTGCATTACAAGTAGGGGAATGCTTACTTAATTACTCCGAATCAGGAGGATGGACTTATTCTCGTGCAATACAACAGGCGATGTGCGACATTGCTGAGAGATATGGTGACAAAACAATATTCATGGGAGAAGATATGGAAGTTGCTGGAGCTTTCGGGATGAATATTCCTTTGAAAGCGAATGGCCATCAGGATAAATTACTGGACATGCCACTATGTGAAGCAGTCATTATTCATTCAGCAACAGGTGCTGCACTTTCAGGAATGAGGCCTATGGCTGAAATTCAGTTTGGTGGATTTGCTGCTTTGGCACACAATGCGCTGATAAATAACGCTGCCATGTTGAGGTGGAGGTGGGGTGCAAAAGTCCCAATGACTATTCGTGTACCGTTGGGAGCGAGAACCAGAAGTGGACCTTTCCATGCTAATATGATAGAGTCGTGGTATGCAAACGACCCTGGATTAATCGTAGTCGCACCAGGCACTCCACAAGATGCCTATGATTTGCTGGTCGAAGCTTCATCAATAGACGACCCAGTATTATTCCTTGAGCACATTGGACTGTACGGCCTTCGAGGCGGTAAAACTGGCTGGGGTAAAAATATCAATCAGAATGTCTCAACTGAACAAGTGAACAGAGCTGTCGAAGAAGGTAATCCCTACAAGATTGGAAAATCCGAGGTAATCAGGGGAGGAGAAGATATCACCATAGTAACATGGGGCTCAATGCTTCACATAGCAAAGGATGTAGCAGATAAATTATCTGCGGAAAAGATCGAAGTCGAGATAATTGATGTTCGAACCTTGATTCCTTTTGATGCCGAAACATGCATTTCAAGCGTTATCCGCACAGGTCGATTAGTCATCCTGCAGGAAGGTCAATGGTTTGGAGGAATCGGCCACTCAATGCTTTCAAGAATTCTTGAGGATGCATTTTACGCCTTGGAGTCAGTACCAGTCGTAATAGGAGCGCTGGATACACCTGTGCCATTCTCCCCGCCTCTTGAAAATCATACTATACCAGACGCTGAACATGTTGAGAAAATTATTCGTCGTCTCTTAGGGCAATAAAGTTGGATATTATAGCTCCAATTACGGGACCTATAACGTATAGTATCAAACCGCTGGTTGACGTTACAATATTGGGTCCGAGACTTCTTGCTGGGTTCATTCCAGCACCAGTATATTCTCCGAATAAATACGCTAAAATTGCAACCATTGACCCGACTCCGAGGGCTAAAGTAGGAAGATTTTCTTTACGATTGACGAGTATGTGAATTGAATACATCAACAATAGCGTGATTGATATTTCAATTAGAAATGCTTCTGAAAGCGATACTGAGTATCTTGTTTCTCCATCCATAACGATCAGAGCCGCAAGAAATCCACCAAAACATTGGGCGATTATGTATCCCGGCAACAGTTTAGCATCAAGGTCTCCTTTTGCAGCAAATGCAATTGAAACAGCTGGATTGATGTGAGCTCCAGAATGAGGCTGAAAAATCATTATTGCCATAAAAACGGCAAATCCAAATGTTATGCTAACCATCAGACTATTCCATCCAATTGCGATTGAACCACAACCCAAAAGGACCATCAAAAACGTCCCAAGAAACTCTGAAAGGTACTTATTCACAAGTCGTTCGAGTTATCAGAGTTAGATTGTTTTTTTGTATATTATAAGAACCATCAAAGAGGTGTACTTTTTCGGGGTGTTATGGAGGGAGTGCCTACCAAAGAACAAGGCCTAGGTTCTCTACTTCAATGGAATGCTTTCCTTATTGCGTTAGCGTTATTCGTTACTCTTTTCATCCTTGAAGGTATTACTACGCTAAACGATTGGACGAACATTGGAATTCTGCTTCTTCTTGTTGTAATCGCAATGGCTCTGCTAATTACCAGCGCAGATTTCTTTGTTGAAGGCGCGAAAGGTCTTGCCAGAAGAGTTGGTATGGCGGAGGTTGTAATTGGTTTAACAATCGTAAGTATCGGAACTTCACTGCCAGAAATATTGGTTACTGCAACAGCATCGGCATCATCAGATTCAGATCCCGCGTTAATGGATTTAGCAGTTGGTAACATCTATGGCTCAGTTTTGGTTCAAATTACTTTGGTACTTGGAATAGTCGTCGCTTACAAGCCTCTCGAGATTAGGCCTGCTTGGCTGCGAAGAGATGGCTTGCTAATGTTAGCGTCAGTTTTGATGCTATCTGGATTATTGTGGGAAGGAGGTGGTTTGAGTAGAATTGAAGGAGCAATTTTGTGCCTAATTTACATACTCTATCTTACATGGCTACTTTCGAACAAAGACAAAATTCGAGAAGATGAATTAGAACTGGTTGATGACATAAAATCAACTGATTTTTCTTGGAGTGCAACGGCTTATGGGGTAATGGTCATTCTTGGTTTAGCCTTAGCAGTCTATGCTGCATCTCAATTGGTAAATTATGCTGCAGAAATTGCTTACAAGCTGAATGTTCCACACGCCGTAATTGGAACAACAGTTTCTGGACTTGGAACCTCTTTACCAGAATTAACCGTAGCAATGATAGCCGTAAGGAAAAGTCAGGGAGTAGCGATTGGCACGTTGATTGGTTCTAACATTACAGATCCGCTATTATCAATTGGTATTGCTGCACTCATTTCACCGATTTCAATTACCGCTGCTTCATATGATTTGACTATGTATCTTATCATACCAGCGACAATAATAGGAGTTTCAATATGCTTAGCAATGATGTGGTCTGGGTTCACTTTTAGTAGAATTGAGGGTGGAATTCTGATTGGCCTGTATGCAATTTTCATCATGTTAATAGAGTTAGAACGTCGAGGATTAATCACCATCGGATGATAGTATCTCTTATTCAGTATGGCTCTTTGGGGTTATCATGGTCGACTTCCAATTGGATGAAATGCAAGAGATGTTGCGTGATTTGGCTAACGAATTTGCAGTTGAAGAAATCAGACCAAATGCTGAGCATTGGGACCAAGAATCAATTTATCCAAAAGATGCTATCAATGCCGCTCGTGAAATGGGTTTACTCAATTTACACATTTCTGAAGATTATGGGGGGCCTGGACTGGGGACTATGGAAGAAGTTCTTGTCAATGAAGAACTGGCTTGGGGAGACCCTGGTTTTGCCACTGCGGCATATGCAACTTCACTTGCCTGTGCGCCAGTAATAACCGGTGCGACCCACGAACAGAAAGACAAATACTTACGCATGGTCGCTGAAAACGGCGCACTTGCGTCTTACGCAGTTACAGAACCGGGTGCAGGTTCTGATGTAGCTGCCTGCAAAACTTTAGCAGTAAAAGAAGGTGATGAGTACGTTATCAATGGCTCAAAAATGTGGATTACAGGCGCAGGTTATGCGGATTGGTTTTTCGTTTTGGCAAAAACAGATCCTGATGCAGGATACAGAGGTATGTCAGGATTTATTGTGGATGCTGACTCCGAAGGATTGACCCTCGGGAAAAAAGAAAACAACATGGGTCAAAGATGTTCGGATACTCGGTCAATCTCGTTTGACGACATGCGGATTCCAGCAGAAAATCTTGTTGGAGGTAGCGAATCAGGTGGATGGATGAACGCCATGAAGGCATTTGACATGTCTCGACCAAATATTGCAGCGCATGCAACTGGACTGGCGAGGGCTGCATACGAACACTCCTTACAGTATTCATCTGAAAGGCAAACTTTTGGAAAGCCACTTCACAAACATCAAGCTATACAATTCATGCTTGCAGACATGAAAACTAAAATCGAGGCTGCGAGAATGCTAACTTGGAAATCGGCAGCCGATTTTGATTCAGGTGTTGCTAATACCGAATCGGCAGCCCATGCTAAGAGATTTGCAGCAGATACAGCAATGGAAGTTGCTACAGATGCAGTTCAAGTCTATGGTGGGTACGGTTATTCCGAAGAATATCCAGTAGCGAGACTTATGCGAGGAGCAAAGGTAATGCAGATTTACGAGGGTAGTAGCCAAGTACAACGAATGATTATTGGTAGAGAGATAACAAAGGGCTTGTGATTAGATGCCAAAATCTGTACCAGCGATAATCCTCGCTGCGGGTGCTTCAAGTCGCTTGGGCCAACCCAAAGCGTTAGTAAAATGGGGGAAAGAATCTCTAGTCGGTAAAGCAAATAGGATTCTAAATGAAACCAATTGCTCTCCAGTAATAATTGTGACCAGAAATGAATTGCAAGTTGACGTAATGCTTGAGGCCCCTCAATCAAACGTTATTGTTAACCCAAATCCCGACAATGGCCGTACAGGGACCTTACAATTGGGGATTAAATCATTAATTTCAGAACTTGGTAGAACCCCAAGGAAGATTTTGATTGTTCCAGTTGACAGGTGCGGGTGGAATAGCGAAACAATTGGTAAATTAGTCGACTGCGAACAGAATACCTGCCCAGTTCCAAGCGGTCATCCACTTTTACTATGCGATGTAGACTTGGTTCTAGGACTTCCAGAAGATTCATCACTAAGAGATAATTTAGAAATAATGAAAATAAATGCTCCTGGGATTCATTTGAATATTGATACTGAGGATGATTTGGAGGCATTAAAGTGACGGCGAGAGTATTGCGTTGGGCCCTCTCACAATTGAGTGCCAACTCAAAAGTTGCAATAGCGAGTGTAGTGTCGACTCAAGGTTCTGTACCTGGTAAAGTTGGTGCAAAATTAGCGATTTCTGAAAATGGCAAATTTGGAACTATTGGAGGAGCAGGCCTCGAAGTAATAGTAAGCGATAAACTTGAATCTCTCCTAAGGAATGCCGCCAAACCCACAGGAATTGTAGAAATCTTTGGTTTGAACAAAGGTGCCAAAGGATATGAAGTTAGACCTTTAGACAGTCTTTGCGGGGGTCGTGTAACCATCGCAATGGAGGTAATGATTCCAATGCCACATATTCTATTGATGGGAGGCGGTCACTGTGCTAGAGCTATTGCAGATGCTTGTATTCCTCTTGATTGGAGTTATTCCGTACAGGATTCCCGAGCAGAGTATGCTACAATTGACGGCTCAAAAGAGAGTCATCACTCATGCCCAAGCGATTTTTTAGAAAAGGAAGACCAAACAACCCTATCTCGTTTTAGTGACATTTTGCTATTGGGACACGATTGGAAAGAAGATGAAGAACGTCTTCTTGGTTTGCTAAAAGCAAATTATTCTGGCCGGTTAGGAGTAATTGGGTCTAGATCTAAATGGAAAGCATTTACTGATGTAGCATTAAAATCTGGGATTTCTCAAGAATCCATAGATGATGTGACTTGCCCAATCGGCCTCCAAATCGGTGCTGAGAGTCCTGAAGAAATTGCTGTAGCCGTAATAGCCCAAATAATGAAGGCCCACAAAGGAATCAACGATTGAACAGTTTGGATTTGTAGTATCTTAGCTCTTCTATTGACTCAATGATGTCATCCAAAGCGCGATGTGATTCCTTTTTCTCGAATTTTGGAATATCTGGGTTCCACCTTTTTGTTAACTCCTTAATAGTTGAGACATCAATTATTCTGTAGTGTAGCAAATCCAAAACATCAGGCATCTCCTTTGCTAAAAAGACTCTATCATTGTGGATTGAATTGCCACATAGTGGCGAAGTGCCAATTTCTATATATTTTTTCAAAAAATCACAAGTCTGTTTGCTTGCCTCATCAACGCTTACTCCTTCTGTTCTAATTCTGTCAACTAAACCAGATTTAGTATGATGTGTTGTATTCCAATCATCCATTGACGAAAGTAAATCCTCGCTAACCGAAATCGCCAAGTTGGGTCCTTCTGCAATTATCTCGAGGTTACTATCTGTAATAATTGTGGCAATTTCGATTATTGACTCTTTTTTGACATCGAGACCAGTCATCTCTAAATCAATCCAAACCATCTCTCCAGCCATGTTCTCGCCCGTTGTTGTCTGAAATCTTGATTCGTCTATTCGACTATCTCTGCGCTAACGATCTCATCAATGTCGCTGTCTACGGTGAGTGTTTGATCATCCTTTTCATTCTGGAATATGATTACAAACAAAATAATGGCGAGCAGTAATCCACCAATTATTGAACCATATAGTATGTATTCTACAGAAGATTCAGTGCTGTCTTTGACCACGGAGCCTGTTTGAATAGATACATCGAATGTAATCAATGGACTTGAGCTTGTAGCATCAAGTGCTCTCATTGAGATTGTGTGGTTACCATATAGGTCGATACCAGGAAGGTGTTCGAGTTCATGGACAATTTCTTCGAAGGTCAAAATTACAAATTTCTCATGCTCATATGAATGTATATTGGACCATGAATCTCTCAAGTCGTTACTCATCCACTGCACTGTATCTACTCCTTGATTAAGGTCAATTCGGATAGATTCACCTTTCATCATAGGGTGATGTCCGTCGACTAATTCAATACTCTCTATTGCCAATGTAATATTCTTGTTGAAAGAATACTGTTGGTTATATTCTGCAGCTTCAAGAACAGCCTCTAGTGAATTAACATGTCCGTGACCATAGACGTTATTTTGCCTGTTCTTGGGTGCTAAGTCTTCGATACAGGGTTCGTTCGCACCCATGTAGTGACATTGTCTGTATGTAGCAGTTTCTTGCATAATGTTCCTTATATCGAACGGGGACAAGTCTGGATTTGCTTGAAGCATGAGTGCTCCAACTCCCGCGGCTCCTGGTGTAGCCATGCTGGTTCCACTCATAGCAGTATATTGGTCACCTGTGTTGTATGCTACTGACATAATGCTGCTACCCATGTATGCGATGTTTGGTTTGATACGTCCTTCCTCGGTAGGACCTTGGCTGGAATATACTGCAATTGATGTATCCTTGTCAAGTGCACCTACTGTAATCACGTCTTCAGCAGAACCCGGAGTGCCAATCTGTGCGCTTACAAAGCTATTCCCTGCAGCTATGTATAGAGCAATTCCTGCTCTAACCATTTCATTCGCTTGTCGGTTTACACTGTCTTCTTCGGACGAAGTCCACTCAATCACTCCAGGGCCTCCAAGGCTCATTGATGCGATTCTTGTGTTGTACTGATGCATTGTGTCAATTGTCCATTGCATTCCCGCCATAACGCCGGCGAAGGACCCTGAGCCTCCAGAATCTAGAACCTTGACTCCGACAAGATGGGCTTGTGGAGCCATCCCTGGATGTTCGTATGTTGGTGCTCCCGTACCAGCAGTAGTTCCTCCACAGTGAGAGCCGTGACCTTGGTCGTCATATGGATAGTCTGTTCCGTTTGTATTTCCTGGATTGTTAACTGCGTCGTAGAAACCTAGAATCTTGGGATCGTACGTTGTGGGATCATCGTCTTGGTCGTCTAGGCTAGAATGGTTGCCATCCAGCCCTGTGTCTATTATCGCTACAGTTGTTCCAGATCCATCATATCCAGTTTCTGCGAAGGCTACATCAACCCCGTGGCCAATTCGTGCATCGTTATTTGCGATAGTTAGTATTCCGTCCAATTCAATCATTACTACGCCAGGTAGGTCTCTAAGCGTTAGCAATTGATCCACGGGAACTCTTCCTGCAAGTGCGTCTATCCCGTGAAGTGTAAATTGGTGCTTGTAATTCACTTCTTCTTCCAACATCTCTATTTCTGCTTCACCCGGAGTGAAATGGAAATCTACTATCAGTGGTAGGGTATTATTTTCATCCAAAAAAATTGGATTGTTCATGTGTAACTCTACCATGTCGCCAATTCCGTTGCCATTTTTGTCTACAGTGGTTTCAGTCCACCAACCACTTGGTTCTTCAGTAGTGATTTGTGCATGTACTGGCACCATTGCGACTGCAATTGGTGCCAACAAAATAAACAATCCAAAAAATCCGAAAAGGCGCTTAATGTTGCTCATCTTCCTCACCGCGCTGGTGGCCAATCTGTTCCATTGTTTGAAACCTGTGATTATTTGATAAATTTGCACAGGACTCAAAACAGATTGCAATCTCGATGATTTATGGGGCTTCAAAACTGGTTCAGCAGAGTTTTGATGTCAACATGGTTTCGAGAAATTACTGTAATCGACATAGAAAATTTGCCTGAGGATAGAGGTGCTATAATAGTATCTTGGCACCCCGGTGGCCTTTTTGATAACATGCTTACTCGAGGTTTAATTCCCGGTAAGCAGGTTAAATTTGACGGAATACTAGATTCCGAGGGGGAATTAGAATGGGTTTCAAAAAAGGTTGCTGATGGTGAATATGTGGTAGTTTTTCCCGAAGGCGAATCCCATGACCAGCCAAAATCGAAACAAATACAAAATAATGCTACGAAAATAGCCTTAGAGGCCAATAAAATTACTTCAAAAAATAAACCAGTAATTATCCCGGTTGGGATACATTACAGCAAGAAAAATTTGTTCAGGGAAAGAGTTGCTCTAACGATTGAAAGACCTCTCGAAATAAATGGTACTGAAGAAGAGTTAAACGAAGTTATCTCAGGTGAAATAAATAGAGCATCCCTTTCGAAAGATGAATGGAATGATAGGGAGTTGATTTGGAAAGCCAGTTCAATTATCAGGGCAGAGAGAAGTAGAAAAAACCCGGAAATTGAAGAATACAAGAACTACGGGGAGAGTGTTAGAGGGGCAAGAAGGGTAAGAGCCGCATGGGAATGGATGGCTCAAAACGACAGGGGAACCTGTGATGATTTAGAACTTAGAACTAGGGAACACATGGATCTATTAAATGATTATAATCTAAAGCCTCACCACATAGATAAGCGTCCTGCTTCAGTAACAAACAGGGGCTTTGCAAAATCAATATTCCTTTTTTTGTTCGCTTGGTCATTCATGCTTGGTTTTGTAACCCTAAGTGCTTTAATTGGCTCCATACCTCCATTCCTCTTCGTAGTATTTCTTGACCGTACCATCGGGAAGAGAATCAATTCTTCAAAAAGGGGTTCATTGAAGTTATATTCGGCTGTAGTTGTTTATCCAATTTGGTGGATATTTTCCGCCTGGCTCTTTACTTGGGCAATATTATCTCCAGATAGTCCAATGTCCCAATTGGGTGAATATAGCGCAATAATCGACTTTTTGTTAAATTTGCCTGCGGTTCTCGTATTCCCCCTAATGCTGTGGTGGATGCCAACAGCGGGAAGATTACAGATGAAGTTATACTCGAGAGGAAAATCCTCTTGGCGTAGAATGAGGCTTTGGGTAAAATGGAGAGATTCTTCGTTTGATTGGGACGCATTGACAAATACTCAAAAGAAGCTTGCTGCAGATTTAGTTTCGATTGGAGATGGACTGGTTTTACCTGGTGATCCGGATTGGAATGACCCGTCTGCCGGTAAAGATGATTTTACTTCTGTTCATGCAAGGAATTAGAAATAAATTAGTGCCAATGCTGAAAGGGTGAATAGTACTCCCCGTGCATAGTTGGTGTACTCGATGGTAGGAAAAGAACACGTTCCAATGATTCCTGTAGCGCCCTCTGTAGTTTGGAAATCAGATGTGAACGGGCAACAGAAAGAATGTCTAATACCTTCAAACGCCGTACTTCTGGATGTTTTAAGAGATAAAGCAGGTTGCTTGGGTGTAAAACGTGGATGTGACATGGGAACCTGCGGTTGTTGTACAGTGATGATAGACGGAGTTCCAAGACTATCCTGTCTAACTATGGCTCAAGACGCTATCAATCGTGAAATTATTACCGTCGAAGGTTTAGCTGATGGCGCACATTTGGCACCGATTCAGCAGTGCTTCGGAGAACACGGAGGCTCTCAATGTGGATTCTGTACGCCAGGGTTTTTGGTAGCGTCTCAGGCTCTATTAATCCAAAATAATAACCCAAATGACCAGGAAATAGCAGAGGCTATCGAAGGCAATCTCTGCAGGTGTACTGGTTATCAACAAATTATTGACTCAATTAAGGCGGCCGCTTCGATTCATAGGGGTGAAGAAAGCGCTGCAAATCCTGCAAGTGATGCACATCCTGACCCACATCCAAGTGGGCCTGATGAACCGACAATGCCCCCCGGTCATGCGAGGTGAATTTGATGTCGCAAGGATACAAACAGCAACCTGGCGGTAACAAAGAGACTCGAAAGGATGGAAAAAGAGTTGCTGGTAAGCAAAGCTTCGCACCACCTGGGTCCGGAGGGTCTCGCCCAAAAATGACAGAAAGAGACCTCGATTACATACCTCAAATGGTTGGAGGTAGGGAACATCAACCAGCTGGTGCTCACATTCATGACAGAGCAAGAACAGGTATGACTGTTGGTAAAAGAATACCACTAGTTGATGCCAATGCAAAAGTTACCGGCCAAGCATGGTATGGTGATGACGTCAGACTTCCTAACGAGATTATCGGTAGAATCGTTAGATCACCTCATCATTATGCGAAGGTAATCTCGATTGACACAACCAAGGCAGAACAACTTCCAGGTGTTTTGGCAGTAGCCACCGGGGATGACGCGCCTAACAAGTTTGGTGTGCTTCCCGTCACTAAGGATGAACACGCAATGGCTGTTGAAAAAGTAAGGCACGTTGGAGACTTAGTCGCTTGCGTAGCCGCAGTGGATGAGGCCACTGCAAGAGAAGCAGCCTCTCTGATTGAGGTTGAATATGAGGTGTTAGATTCTATTCACGATATGAGAAAGGGCCTTGAAGACGTTGATGAACCCATACACTGGAGAGGAAGGTATCATGTTGGAACTACAAATGTCCAAAAGAGAGTGTTTCAAGAATTCGGAGACCGCTCGATGGTTGAAAACCCAACCGCAATGTATCATGGAAAATGGAAATTCCAAGGTGTGAATCACGGATTTACCGAACCCCACGCAGTTGTAGCCCATTGGGATTCAAACGGTAGGTTACAGTTGTACACTCCCCAACAGGTCCCGCATTATGCTCACAGGTCCTTGGCAACGGTGTTAGAAGTTCCAATGCATCAAATCAATGTGATTCGGACTTTCGTAGGTGGAGGATTTGGTGGTAAGTCTGATCCGTTCCCTCATGAAATGTGTGCTGCTATTTTAGCAAGAAAAGCAGGCCGTCCAGTAAGAATCAATTTCGATAGAGAAGAAGTATTCTGGGTAAATAGGGGTCGGCATCCTAGCCATATCGAAGTTCAATTATACGCTGACGAAGACGCTCGAATATCAGGATTTGATATCGATGCCCTAATCGATGGGGGAGGATTTGCATCGTTTGGTCACGTCACATCATACTACAACGGTGTGCTGGCAACAGCGCCTTATGAGTTGGGCTCATTCCACTACACTGGAGCGAGGGTTTGGACAAATAAACCAGCCAGTGGCGCTATGCGTGGTCATGGGGCTGTTAACACTCGCTGCGCAGTTGAGGTTGGATTGGATGATATGGCGGAACAGCTACAGGTAGACCCAATCGATTTGCGTTTAGCAAATTTGCTCCCACCTCACTCACGAACGATTTCTGGATTTAGGATTACATCAAACGGAATGAGAGAAGCTTTACAGAAAGTAAGGGAAGGCAGTGATTGGGATAATAAATTTAGAAAATTGCCATTAGGAAAAGGTATTGGAATAGGTTGTGGGTTCTTTATTTCAGGTTCAGGCCTCCCTATTCATTGGGACCCAAATAAATTCCCTCATGCTACAGTTCACATGCAGGTTGACATGGATGGCGGCGTCACTGTACACACAGGTGCGGCTGACATCGGACAAGGTTCTACAACAGCAGTAGCACAAGTTGTAGCTGAGGTTCTGGCACTGCCTATGGAGATGATCCACGTGCGAAGTCACGAGAGCGATACAAGCCCTGTAGATTTGGGTTCTTATTCATCAAGAGTCACATTCATGAATGCTAATGCCGCTATTAGAGCAGCGCTTGAGATTAGAGAAAAACTTCTGAATGCAGCATGGGATATCTTAGGTTACCACCCTGACACTCTTGTTCTAAACGATAGGAGGATCTACTACAAACACGACCCTGCAATTGGTATCTCCTATCTGGAAGCCCTTCACAAGGCTCAGGAAGACAAAGGCGCATTGATTGCATCTGGAGCATACAGGTCACCTCCTATGGGTGGAGTTCACAAAGGTGCAGCTGCAGGGTTAGCACCTGCTTACTCATTCTCAGCATATGTCGCTGAAGTAGAAGTGGATGTTGAAACTGGGATCATAAAATGTACAGATGTTTGGGCCGCACACGATTGTGGTAAGGCGCTAAACCCATTAGCGGTTGAGGGTCAAATTATCGGCTCTTGCCACATGGGACTTGGCCAAGTTTTGACTGAACAGATGGTTTATGGAAGAACCGGTCATCTACAAAATCCAAATCTGTTGGATTACAAAATACCTAGCGTACACGAAATGCCTAATGTAACGCCGATTATTATCGAATCATGTGACCCAGAGGGTCCATTTGGTGCAAAAGAAGCAGGAGAAGGACCTTTGCTACCAATCCTCCCAGCTGTCGTAAATGCGGTTTATGACGCAATAGGAATTCGAGTTAACGATTTACCTTTAACCCCAGACAAGGTTTGGGCTGCAATAGCAAAGAAGATGAAAGTCGAAGGTCTTGAGAATGCAACAGACCTTCCCGTTCCAAGAATCGATTTTTCAGAATTACAACAAAAACTCGTCAATAGAGGAAAAGAACATCGAGATAGGGACAAAAAACGCCAAACTACAGAAGACACAAGTGCATATGTTAACGGCGTTCTTTTTGGATTCGACCCAAACATTCCTCTGGAAGAACAGGTAGAGGGATGGTCGCATGCAGACAGGCCATCTGCTGAACAACTCGCAGAACTAGGTCTTGCAGGAAAGGCCTGGCTTAAAGAAGAACAAAGAAACATGGGAGGTGAAAATTAATGCTGATGCCACCGTTTATCTTACACACTCCAAAATCTATAGAAGAGGCATGTAGTATAGCATCGGAATTGATATCACAAAACAAATCATTTGATTGGATTGCTGGAGGAACCGATTTAATTCCAAATTACAAATGGCATATCAACCCTAAATCCGATGTTATATCTCTTGCATCCATATCAGGTATCGATACCATTTCTATGCAAGAAATAGGTTGTATGGCAAGACTTCACGACATAGCATGTAGCGAAACTGTCCATCCATTGGTCGCAGAGGCTGCAAGTAAAGTTGCTTCCTCATTAATTAGGAGGAATGCTACAATTGGGGGGAATTTGTGTCTAGACACTAGATGTTTCTGGTATAACCAAGCAGAAGAATGGAGAAGCAGTATTGATTGGTGCCACAAGTGTGATTGTGGAACAGGTTCTGATTGTAGAGTTATTCCAAACCAAAACGAATTGTGTGTCGCTACCTATCAAGGAGACATCGCTCCTAACCTAATGGTACTTGGAGCTTCAGTTCACATAATCGGACCAAATGGTAGTAGAGATCTGCTCCTTTCTGATTTCTATCAACTCGATGGAATAACCAGAAACGTTCTGGAGGAAGGAGAATTCCTATTGAAAATTACATTCCCCGATAATGTATCTGAGTGGACAGGAAACTATCGTAAATTACGACTAAGAGAATCGTGGGATTTCCCAGAAGCAGGTGTCGCAGCGGCATGGATGTCAAATGACAGAAGTACCCTGAAGATAGCCACTACTGCCTTAGAAAGCATACCCCGATTACATTCTGATGAAGTTTTGGAATCCAATGGGGACATCGCAAAACTCGCAGATACAATCTTCGAGAATGTAAAACCAGTGAATAATACGTCTCTGCCTCCAAGATATCGCAGAAATATGATAAAAGTCTTGGTAAAAAGAGCATGTGAGGAGTGATTGAATGCGTTACATAATCGCATTGATGATAACTACCGTTATGTTAATGCCGTTGGCATCATCTCAAACGCCTTCCAATGAGTGGGAAATCGGCTGGGAGAACGACAGCGAACCAGAGATTTTACAACTCGATGGTTCGTTTAATTTTGATATCACTATTGAATTTTGGATAGAAAATGCCAGACCAGTCCCAGCGGATATTGAATTTGAGGTAGAATCTAATGAGGACTTCACAATCGACGACCCTGGTTCCGTATCTGTTCCCGCAAATTCTAATGAATCCTTTGAGATATCAATTTCAGGCTCAGGTCTTGATGACGCTAACAAACTTATTGATGCAAGAGGTCAGTATTACGATGTCGTTACTGTTGTAGCCAATCTAATGATGGGTGGGCAATCGAGTGATTCTAAAGAAATAGAAAAGCAGTTACAATTTTCTCCAGTTTACGAGTTTGATTATCCTTCAATCGATGACATCAACTTGGATATGAAGGCAGGCACTGACAAAGAGATTACTATCGATATAGAAAATAAGGGAAATGTAGATGATGCGATAAAGAAAATAGATTTCTCGTTCAAAAGTTGCCCACAAATGGATTATGAAGTTGTATCAGGCCTTGAGAAGGGCACAGTCATTTCCACAAAGGTGAGTGGAGTAATTAAGTTGATATCGCCTTCTAGTCATCCAGACAAAACATGTACCTTTGAAGTGAATACAGTTAGCGAAGGAAGCAGTCTTGGATATGTTGGAAAGTTCGATTTTACAGTGGAGGCGCCAGAGGTAATATCCCAAGAAGACGAAGATAACCAAAACGGCGAAAATCAAATGGATTCCTCATCGGATAACAGTTCGCTTCCTTATCTTCCATTTTCACTTTCGATGATAACTGTTATTTTAGCTGCGTTACTGCGCAAGTAATCGTTTTTCAATTGAATATTTTTTGCTTGATACTTATGTATTTACATTGATATTCTTAATTTTCCATTGCGCATCCCACGATAACCTATATGAGTGGAGCAAAGTTGCGACAGGAATAGCGTTGTTTAATTCCCGAGGTTTTTCTTATGGCTGATGTAGAATCTAATGGTATAAAATTAGAAACATGGCTGTTAATCGGATTTGTTGTAGCAATGTTATTATCAACTTCGTTAATTATAGCGGCTTCATCAAATAAGGATACTGTGTATTCAGCATATGTAACGGACGGTGAAGAAGAATTACAATATCAACAAATCTCAACCATGAGGTCTGACTTGGGATCTGGGGAAGGCAATATGGGATACGTTATTGCTAACACGATGTCTACGCCTATGCTTGTTAACGATTGGAGAGAACCTCACCGTACAATGCTAATAATCGCAGCCCCAGAAAAACCGTTTGACAGTTCTGAGGCAGACGCAATCTATGATTTCGTTACCGAAAAGGGTGGAAAAGTGATCATTGCGGCTAACTCGACAAATGCTCAAACAGTAGCCGACAAGTTCGATGTAAAATTCTTTGATGCACCACTAGTAGATCCTGACCGAAATTATCAGGTGACAAACTCTCTTGGTGATTTAGCGCCAGAAGATGCAAGGAAGCTATGGGCTGTTGCGGGTGTTAACAAAGTTTGGACAGATGATGGTTCACCGAAGGCATTCTGTTCTGAATCGATGCTATCAGAAAATAACTACGACAATTGTGCACTTCCAGTTCTATTCCACAATCCAACAGCAATGCAGGTATTGGAATATGAAGACACAAGTCGCAGTGTCAAGATACTGGCACACGCATCAGGACAAGCATTCATCGCAAGGGAAAATATGGATGTTAACGACCCAGACAACCCAAGCCCCGGAGGAAATAACACTGGTCTGATCATCAGGATGGATTACCCAGGAATCGAGACCATTGACAAAGTCAAGGGATTCTCGGAAGGACAGGTTGATGTAACCGGTAGTATTGTATTCGTATCCGACCACTCAGTGTTTGCTAACCATTTGTGGGACATAGCAGATGCTGAGGTAACAGGTAAACAACAGTGCGACTCTGGATTCTATCAAGACTCTAGTTGTTGGACAGATTTACTCGCTGATACTGATGACACACCATTTTGGAACGGTAACAGTGACTACTTCATCACTCTAATCAGAGACATGATGGAGCATGACAATGATGGCATGGCTCTTACAGTAACTCGTGAAAATAGTAATTTCTACGTAGTTTTCGATGAGTCAAGACACGTAACTTCATCCATCACCTCACCATTCACTGAAGCCATGGGCGCAATTGTAATGCTTACTAGTGACACACTTTTGAAATGGTTAATTGTACTGAACTTGATGGCTTTGCTATCTATTGCTATAATGGTCGTCCCAGAAAAAGAAAATTGGAGGCACGTCTTCGATTTAACTAGATTCAGAGAGCGTCCAAATAAAGTAGACCCGAGCAAATATCTTCAAAGAGTTAGAGAATCTTTGATGTCTAAGGTTCGGCAATTCCACGATCTCACAAGAGACGAAATGGCAAGAAAAACACCAGGGGAGATACAATCGATGATTAAAGACCCCCGACTTATTGAGTTGTTGTATTCACAACAGCGTTCGTATTCCAATGAAGAATTGAGGCAATTATTGCAACAAATTCGACGTTGGGGAAAATAAAATGAAAGGAGGAAATAAACATGCAGCCAGCACCACCACCAGCAGCCCCCCCTGCGCCGGCACCACCTGCACCAGCAGCACCTGCATCACCAGCGCCACCAGCGCCGGCACCAGCAGCACCTGCACCAGCAGCACCTGCACCAGCAGCACCAGCAGCACCTGCACCAGCAGCACCAGCAGCACCTGCACCAGCAGCGCCAGCACAGGCACAGCCTAGACACCAAAGTAGCCCAGAAGTCAGAGAACGTCTTCAGGCAGTTGGAGCAATCGCTCAAGCGATTAGCGCAGAAGTACAGAAAGTAATTATTGGTAAGAGCCACGTCATCGACAACGTTCTAATCAATATTCTTTCAAACGGAAACCTACTGTTCGAAGATTACCCGGGATTAGCTAAGACGCTTATGACTAACACCTTCGCAGATGCGTTAGGTTGTGACTTTAAGCGTGTTCAGTTTACACCGGATTTGTTGCCTGCAGATATTACAGGAACAAACATCTATGATGCTAAGAAGGGTGAATTTACATTCAAGCCAGGACCATTGTTCTGTAACTTACTACTAGCGGACGAAATAAACCGTGCTCCGCCAAAGACTCAAGCGGCTTTGCTTGAAGCTATGCAAGAAAAGCAGGTTACTATCGGTACTGTAACTCACAAGTTACCAGCACCGTTTATTGTTATGGCGACACAGAACCCTGTTGAACAAGAAGGTACATACCCGCTTCCTGAAGCGCAGCTAGACCGTTTCATGTTCAAGATGAGCGTCGGTTATCCAGATCGTGCAGACGAGGACGAAATCCTCGCAAGACGTATTAATCGTGGAAAAGACGCTGTGGACGTAGACGTAATTACAGACCCACAGCGTGTTATTGCTATGCAACAAGCTTGTGAAGACATCTATGTTGACCCTGCTCTGAGAATGTACATGGTAGAAATCGTAAGCAGAACAAGAGAAGATCCACGTGTATTAGTCGGTTCTTCTCCTCGTGGTTCACAAGCTCTACTGAAAACATCCCGTGCAGCAGCCGCATTGAGAGGCCGTGATTTCGTAACACCTGATGATATCAAGGCAGTAGCTGAATTGGCAATTGCTCACAGAATCATTCTAAAGCCGGAACATCAAATCAAAGGATTGGAATCTGGAGAAGTTATTCAAACAATTCTTCGTGAAGTTCCAGTTCCAACAGTCTGATTTTCAGAAATTAGTATTGGAGGTACTGATACATGTGGAGTCGTAAGAGTGCGATGTTGGGTTCACTAGCGGTAGCTATGTATTTGCTAGGGCTAACGCTAAGAAACTCGCAATTGGTTACAATAGCCGTTGTAATTTTCGTATTCTTGACTTGGGCTGCTTTGTTCGGTGGTCACGCCGACGTAGCATCCAGTGGTAGAAGAGCTGAAGAATGGACCGGAGAAGAAGGGGTTTCTCTATCTAATGTTTCAGCAATGAGAAAATTATCAAGCGCACGTATTTTTGAGGATGGTGACATAGGTGTCACATTACGTATGCAGAATCAATCTGCATTAGGAAAAATTCTCGAAGTAAGAGACAGAGTCCCTGAAGTAATGAGAATCAAAGAAGGAGCCAACTACATCTTGATGGAATTGGGTCCAAGAAGAGAGACATTCATCGAATATACAGTAGAGTGTCCTCTGAGAGGATTTTACAGCCTCGGACCTGTGGCTGTTAGGGTACAAGACCCATTCGGTCTTTTCCATAGGGAGAAAGAATTGCATGTTTACAATGATTTCCTCGTTTTCCCTAAGATGGAAGATTTGAAAGAGACCTTTGTTAAATCTAAGGTTCCTAAGATATTCACTGGTGCTGTGAATATCAGACAGCCCGGCCCAGGTTCTGAGTTCTATTCTTTGAGAGAATACTTCGAAGGAGATTCATTCAGAGCAATCAACTGGTCTGCATATGCAAGATCGGGTAAGTTGATGGTTAATGAGCGTGAGAGAGATGCTGTAAGTGATATTATCTTAATCGTAGATTCAAGGGCCGTATCAGAAACAGGGCCTGTGTCACGTAACGCACTTGTTTATTCAACAAGAGCAGCGGCGAGCCTTGCAAAGTATTTCTTGGGACGAAGAGACTCTGTTGGTCTAATCCTATATGGCGATGAAGTTGTAAGTGTAGACAGGGATACTGGAAAGAAACAGCTCTATGTGATTTTGACCAAGTTAGCAGGGGCTATGGCAAGAGGAAATATTCCTCTCCAGGTAGTTGTAAACAGAATTATGCCTCACATCAATAAAGGAAGCCCAATTATTGTGTTGTCCAATTTAGAAGACGATCCAACTATGGTAAACGCACTTCGAGATTTCCGTGCAAGGAATTTTGATGTTACAGTCCTTTCTCCATCAAGCCTCGAATTCGAATTCGATGCAAAGAGATTAGATCGAACAGGGTATGAAGTTCTTAAGACGGAAAGAGATGTACTGATTAGCGAATTACGTGCATTAGGTGTAAACATCATGGACTGGGAGCCAGATATGCTCCTTTCCACTGCATTAGCGGGAGCAAGAGGATTCTGAGGTGAAACTATGGCGACAAAATCAGGAGATACCAAACACTTGTATGATGGTAAAACTGTCCGTTCATCGGCACCTTCCAGAAAGAAATTAGCCGCAAGTGGTTCTTCTTCAGGAGAAATTCCCAAGGACGCTATTCCTACTGTAGAAATACCTTCATTCATTGAAAGCCTTCTTGGTGGACCACTGGTTCCAAAGATGAAATTCTTACCTGCAGATAAGATGGTTCAGAATTTACAATTAGGGTGCTATGGAGTTTTAATCGCACTTGGAATTTTGACATACATTGTTACTCCATCTGTTGGTACGATATGGTTCGCAATCACTGGAAGTACAACATTCGCAGGCCTCCTTCAATTATTGGTAATCATCGCTGCAGTAGGATGTGGATTCTGGGGTACAATGCAAAGGGATGCAAGATTTATGCTAACTTCCTATATTTTGTTCATAATATCGGTAATGCGCTTCGCATCGTCCAAAGTATCACTATCACAGGATGTGTTCGATTTGGCAGATAGTCAATTACTTCTGACTATATTGGTGGTTGTTTACGCAGTCTTGTTAGTGATGTATTTCGAATTATCTAACGGAGTTATTCGATTTAGTATGCTTGATACATCTATTAGGACGAGAGAAGTATACGTCATGAATGTGAAAAAGATAGTGGGTAAATACCATCGTTCATTGGTAATCAATCCATTGATCGCAGGTAGTTTGGCGATGATTGTATTGTCTGTGAATACAATCTTGCCAGCATTCGTCGGCCTGTTCTCGGAACAGACGGCTATGCGCCTTGAAGAATCAGTAGAGTTAATTTCAGTTTATGGTGTAGCACTTGGTACATTATTCGTTTTCCTGATTGTAGGTGGTTTGTTCGCTTTGGATTTGCCAACTCATTTACAGTCTTGGAGAGAGAACAAAGAGTGATACAAATCAGATATTTCAATACCCAAATTGTTGGTATTGACCAAATATCTTGTACCAAAATCGTTCCGGCTTACAAATTTATAATTGGAATCTAATGGTTCATGTTTTCCAATTATGGTTATTATAGCACTGCAGTGTTCTATTTTCCCTTCAAAGAAATGTTGATATTTACTCACAAACTGATTTGGTAAGATTAACTTCATACTGTTATTGCTGGTTTCTAGGTGCCAAGGAACAACGTCCTTTTGTCTAATTAATGAGATTATATCTGAGCTAATTGGTTTTTCGTCTGTGATTAGGGATACACCTGGTTGACATCCAATCGCAACCAATTTGTCAGAATTGAGGTCAGGTCCAATAACAGTAGGAGCTATTGTAGAGGGATTATTGATGTTATTTATTTCCAAAGGAATTCCTAATTCGATAAGTGGAGACACTGTGGCAGGATGTATGACAGACGTGCCATGTATTGCTAATTCAGCTGCTTGACCATAGCCCAAATACGGGATTGATTGGGTATTGACTCCCCACCTAGGGTTCAAAGGTTTAATTCCATCAACGTCTTTCCATAATATTAGTTTCTTAGCGTCCAGCAAATTCGCAAATGCAGCGGCTGAATGGTCCGAACCTCCTCTTGATAAGATTGCCAAATCTCCATCGTATCCTTTACCAAACCATCCTGTCAAAACAGGAACACCTCTCAACATATCAAAATCCATCGATTGTTTAGATTCGCCAATATCAATTTCTTTTGCTTTTCCCGAGCCTTTCAATCTTAATCCTATATCCTCTGCACCAATCGGATGTGCATCGATTCCAAGCGTTCGTAATCTCTGGGCTACAACAAGTGCGCTCAATCGTTCTCCAGCTGCAAGAATTAGGTTTTCAGATTCAATGGTTCTAGTTCCTGATGAAAGTCTCATGACTTCTCCAGATATACCGTCAATTACTCTTTGAAATTTATCAGCAAAAGGTCCTGAACTGATTTCGGGGGCGAAAATCGTATGTTGTGAGATTAAATCTTGGACGATTTTCCCGCTATACTGAGTATCCTTCAAAGAACGAAGTAATTTATCGGTCACTCCCCACAATGCAGAAACTACAATCACCGGCTTATCATCTGAGTTTTGGATTATCTTAGATATTTTTTCAATATCTCCACTTTCTCTGAGACATGAGCCACCGAACTTGTGAACCACATATTCATCATTCATCGATGTATCCTCCTTGAATTGCTAGATCTGCTATAATCCATCTTGCCACGGCTTCTACAACCGGTCTGGCGCGAGGTGCGATAACGGGATCGTGCCTACCCTTAATTGCGAGTTCTTCGATTATGCCCGTGGTTTGATTATATGTGTCTTGAGGGATTGAAATTCCACTCGGTGGTTTGAATGTGATTCGCACGTGTATCGGGGCGCCACTTGCCATTCCACCGAGTGCTCCATCAGCACCACTTGACAATTTCATGTTTTCACCGTACTTATCATTGTGCTCACTACCTCTCATTTCACCGGCATAGACACCTCTGCCAAATTCAACTGCTCTTGCAGCAGGTATCGCCATTAGACCTCTTGCTAGGGCTGGCTCAATACCATCAAACCAAGGCTCTCCTAACCCTACAGGGAGGCCTGAAATGACTAAATCGACCCTGCTTCCTAACGAATCTCCTTTTTTCCTTGCTTCTTCAGCGAGTTGTATTCCTGCCTCTCCTTCTTTTCCTCCAAGAGCCCCAACCTTTGCCTCAATTTGCCAATCATCTGGTATTAGATTACGGGTGAGTGATGAAGCTGCAACTAAGCCTGCTGTCAAACGAGCTGAAAAAGAACCTCCTCCCCTTAAATCAGCAGCGCCATCAGTCTTAGCATTAATCGGAAAATCAACATGGCCTGGTCTTGGTTGATGTGGTAAGAATGAGTAATCTTTTGACCTCACATCTTTGTTTTTAATGAGCAATAATATCGGCATACCTGTAGTTTTACCTTCATAAATTCCAGAAAGGAATTCCACTTCATCAGTCTCTTTTCTTTTACTTGCTAATCCGCTTCCAGGTCTTCTCGAAATCATATCTTGGATTAGAACATCAAAATCAGGCTGGATATTGGGTGGCATACCCTCTATTAATGCGCCAACGGCAGGGCCATGTGACTCTCCAAAAAGAGTTACAACTAAATTTTCGCCAAGGCTCATTTTCATGTCCTTCATGTCAGCCAAAAAATACACATTCATCAATGTGAGTATTTTGTTTAATCTATGCTTTTGTTCAAAACCTTTGTTTCAATTAGCTCAAATTTGTTTAATTTGGTATAGAATTCACGTAACCTGTTTATTGTTGGTTCATTTTGAGCGGGTACAAAAATTACAATTGCAGTACCTGACCCTGATATTCCTGCAGCTCTGGCACCATTTACGAAAGCGTCGTTAGTCAATTTTCTACCAATCGGGTCATTTAACGAACCCACTACGCCACGACCATTCCATGTTAGTGCTACCAAATCATTTCCTTCCTGTAAAGCATTCAGTGATTGTGCAAAGGCTTGCTGATGGAATGAAAAATCTTCCAGTTTAGGTCGCTCCTCCCTGTCGCCTCTGATTACTATTAGGACGGCCCATTCATCTGTTGGAGGTCCAGGTGATTCAAGTAAAACTCCTGATTGAATGGTTTCAGCATTGATATCTATTAATTTCCATCCTTTATCCGCAGCGGCCCATGCATCGTCTATACTTCCTGTTATTGAAACTCCAGCATCAACTTGAGCCAGTGCGGCCATGTGTACAATCTGATGATTTTCCATGTTAATATCTTCAGCGTTTGCTAGAGCTCTAAATGCTGCGACACAAATGGCAGCACTAGATTTCAGGCCTTGACGAGGAGGAATGTTTGATGATATACTCCAATGGTATTCTTCGAAACCTTGTGTGAGGTCGGACGACTCCCAAATCTTACTTACAGATTCTAATAGACCATCTGGATCATCAAAACCCCTTTTAGATGGCTTGTCGAGTAATTTTACCTTAACTGGTAGGTCTAATGCCAAAGAACAACCGTAGCCTAAACCTGCGGCATGCAGGATACTACATCCTCCATGTGATTCCCCAGTTCCGAGCACTCCCACAAAAACACCTACAATTCGGTGACTTTCGCATTTATTGTTTCTCCAACATGTCTCCCAGATTCAAAAATTGCTCCTAGAATTTTCTCATTGGTTTGTAATTCAGTTACAGATTTAAAATTTCCATCAGGGATGACTAAGCGAACTGTCTCCGCTTGCTGTAGGAAGGTACCTGCTTCATTATTGTTTGCATCAATCCATTTGATGAGAATAAATGGCCGTTTTTCGATTTTAATTCGCCCAATGGTTCCGGATTTAGTAAATCCATCACGATTTACAATCATTACTTCATCGCCCATTTTGAGTTCAGAAAGATACTTGGTTGAATTATTAGACATCAAAACATAAGAATTCGCAGGTCCAGCGTTAACCCTGAATGGTCTTGTGGGAACAAATTCTGATTCTATACTTTCACTATGTATTAATGCTAGTGAGGATGCACTTGAACCTACCAAAATACCTTCTCCAATTTCTAATAATGAAGTGAGGTCTATGCAAAAACGGTCCCCTACACCGCCTTCTTTAACTTCGGTGATAGTTAATTCCTCAAGTGAAAAATCTTTTTTATTCTGCTCAAATTGCGTACTAGTAGGTTTTTCTCCACGCTGAGATTTTGCGATTAAACCGCTTTCAATCAATTCCTCAGGTATGAGAATTGCATCAACGCCTATCTCAAGAGCAAAAGTAGCTCCCAATATCTGCTCCTGATTGGATAACTTGGCTGCTACCTTTGTCGGTCCTCCATCACATGCAGCAATGATATTTTCAATAGGAATCATCTTCCAATCACCGAACTCAAGCAAAATCCAATTGACGCTACCTGCTATTGATCTTGCGAATGACTGGCCCTGTGAGTTTGAAACATCAACTATCTGTCCTACGTTTTTTCCTTCGATGTAAATTACATTCCCGTCTAATAATAAATCGTCGTTTAGTATGCGATCAACACCGGAAATTCTTGTTCCAGATTCAAGCCAAATCTCTATGTTATCACAGTCCTGATTTAATCATGGCGGTTTGAACATCCAAACCATCGTGTACGAGTAAACGAAGAGCATCAACCATCGCTGAGGGATTCTGATTTGCAAAAATTTGTCTCCCCATACATACCCCTGCAGCTCCTGCCTGCATGGCTTCGTGAACCATCATCAGAATCTCTTCATTGGTTTTTCCTGCTGGGCCACCAGCGATTAAAACTGGTATCGGTGCTGCTGAAACAACTTTTCTAAAAGATTCCATTGAGCCTGTATATTTTGTTTTGACAACATCACAACCTAATTCAAAACCGAGCCTCACAGCATGTGCAATCGCCTCAGTATCATCATTTTCCATAACGGTAAGATTTTCTCCACGCGGATATATCATGCCAAGAACGGGAATACCTTGTTCAAAAGCGTCCGTGGTTATTTCCCCTAGAGTTTCAATCATATCGCCCTCCCCATATGAGCCCATATTGACTTGAACACTGACCCCTTTAGCACCTCTTTTAATTGATTCTTCTACCGTTCCAACACATACTTTGAGTGAATTCTCATCTCCTCCATGGCGAGTTGATGCAGATAAATGAGCAATGAACCTGGAGAATTTTGAGGAGTATCTAGTAACTATGCCCTTGTGGGCAATGATTGCGTCAGCGCTACTAAGATTAGCGATTATTCCATCTATGTCTGTAAGCCCTTCGACGGGATAATCTGATACCCCGTGGTCTATTGGAACCCAAACACCTTTGCCATTTGGCAGTAGGTCATTTATGCCTGCCATGATTCCCCTAACTGAATTTTATTGACAAGGCTTTCCTATGGTTGCAGGTGATGAAAGATTCCTAAAATTAGATAAGTTGCCGTCCACTGATGGTGTTGAGAGACATGGGTTTAATCGAAATTAAAGGCATGGAGAGACATTATGCCATGACTTCAGGTGTAGTAAAGGCACTTGATGGAGTCGATTTATCAATTTCAAAGGGAGAAAGAATCGTATTACTTGGGCCATCAGGTTCAGGCAAAACTACTCTTCTCAACTGCGTAGCGGCTCTAGATAGCCCCACTGCTGGTGAATATCAGTTCGATGGAGTGGATGTTCCTCGGGATAAATCTGAAGAAATGACTACATTTCGTCGGGAAAATATCGGATATGTGTTTCAGTTTTTCAATTTACTACAAGATTTAACAGTTTTAGAAAATATATTGCTCATTCAAGAGTTATCTGGCCAAAAAGATCGTGATAGGGCCGTGGAATTACTTACCCTTGTAGGACTTGAAAATGAAATCGATAGATTTCCCGCAGAGATAAGTGGTGGTCAACAGCAAAGAGTAGCAATCGCCAGAAGTCTTGCGAAAAAACCAAAGTTATTGCTCGGTGATGAATTAACGGGTAATTTAGATTCAAAGACCTCAGCGATGGTAATGGAAGTACTTGTAAAAGCCTGTGAATCTGAAAATATCACTTGTATTATTGTAACTCATGATGAAAAACTGACAAATTACGCAAACCGAGTAATTCGTTTAGACAGTGGATTAATAATTTCTGATGAAAGTGTATAGGTGAAATCATGTCCGTTTTGCTAACTAAAAGACTGGCACGAAGTCTTTGGCGTACAAAGCTAAGGCTATCAGCAGTTATTTTTATGGTAGCAGTAGGCGTTTTTGCAGGAGTTTCGTTTGGCTCCTATGCTAATGCCGCAACAAATCTATATGCTGATATTTATGATGGAGAAGAGGGTGTGAATTTACCAGATATTTGGATTGAAAATCCAAGTGGTGTATGGAATAATTCTACTTCAAGCGCACTATGTCAGAAAATAGAATCCGATTGGACCAACGATAAATTAAGCCTTGAAGGTTGCGAAACTAGGCTTATTCTTGATGGAATCTTTTTCTACGACATTGACGGTACTGAAAAAGCAATACCTTCGGTTTGGCATGGAATTAATGAGGGAAATATCGACAAGATTTGGATTCCATCAGATACCGATCTAGCATCGGGGAAGATTGCCAATTCGCAATATGAGATAGTCATCGATAGCCATATTGCAACGGATATTGGTGTCAAAATAGGGGAGGAAATTGAAATAAGTGCTGGTCACGGGAGAACAAATTTTACTGTTACTGGAATTGGATTCCACTCTCAACATCTTTTTTTCGCACAGGATGGTGCTACCCTTCCTGCCGACAATGCATCTTTTGCAACTGGATATCTTACGATGGACGGGCTGACGAGGCTGTCTAATTTATCATTAGGTTCAGCAAACAGAATTCTTATCGATGTACAAGGAACTCCATCATACGACTTACAATCAACTAGTGAGGTAGATGAAGGAAAAGAATTGAATCAACTAATAAATGAAATTACGGTGATAGTTTCATCGGTTGATGAATCACCCATGAGTATTTATGACCGGTCTGGAATTTATTCTGTTGAACTTCTTCGAGCAGATGCGGAAGCAGCTGTCAAAATGTTTCCTTACGTTACTGGAATGATTGCTGCTATTGCAGGAATAACCATATTTTTGAGTCTTCAAAGGTTGATACAATCTCAAGCGCGCGAAATCGCAGTAATGAGGACGCTAGGTGTGCCGAAAAAGGCAATTATTCCTGGATACATCATTGCTCCTTTAATTATAGGAATAATCGGTTCATTGGTAGGTTCAATCCTTGGGATTTTCCTAGGTGCTCCGGGAATGTTAGGTTTCTATGAGGAAATGATAGGCTTGCCGATTTCTAAAGAAGTAGATGCCTCATTATTATTACAAACGAATTTGATTTCAATCTCAATCGTTATATTAGCAGGTATCAGACCTGCATTACAAGCATCAAAATTACAACCCCTGAAAGTATTTAGAGGCCAACATGAGGTAAAATTATCATCACGCAGACTTCAAAAATTAACCTCAAAACTTCCAACTACCGTGGGGCTATCAATAAGGTCCAGTTTGAGAAAACCAATGCGAATCGGATTCACATTTTTCGCAGTAGGGATTTCGATGCTTTTGTTTGGCTCCATGTTATTCATGATGAATTCAATGGAACAGAATATAATTGGTGGATTGGAAGATAAACAAACATGGGACTTGCAAGCAAATGTTCCAACAGATGGTGATGATTTAATCGTCCAATGGGCCGAAAATAAGAATTCAAATTATGAATTATTACTCAATTATCCACTCGGAATTGTAGATGACAATCGCGAAATAATGTCTTTTGGTTTGGACAATTTCTCAACCATTGATGACCCAAACTCCATGATAATTGTAGATTTATTGGAAGGAAGGATTCCGGTAATTAACCAAAATTACCCTGAGGTATTAATCGACCAGGGCACTTCTGAATTTCTGGATTGGGATATCGGTCAAAAAGTAAAAGTCGAAGTAGGATTCAATTCCAAGGTCGTCAAGATTGTTGGAATAACGGGTGGAGAAATATCGAGGACGATGTACTTCCATAGGTTGGATTTAGTACAAATGGTAGAGATTGAATCGACTTCAGTGCTTATTGAATTCAACGAAAATATTTCGCTCGAAGGATTAGCAGAAATATCAACTGGTTACACATTAAAGCAAGAGTCGCTAGATACCTTTGACAAATTACTGGAACAACAACAACAGGTATTCTATGCGATAGAATTCCTTGGAATAATAATTGCTGTTGCTGTTTTATTCAACACTTTATTGATGAATCTTGCAGAAAGAGATACTGAATTGGCTACCTTAAGGGTTCTAGGGGCACCGATGAATAAGATCGGAAAGATGATGTTTTGGGAGCATCTTGGTATAGGCTTGATAGGTGGAATTTTGGGTTCTTTATTCGCATATTTTGGAACTGTGCTACTTATTTCATCCATGGTTCAGTGGGCGTTTTATTTCACAATATCTCCTAATTTATTTTCTATATTTATTATAACAGGGGTAATTATTGGAATCTCCGTAGCGTTAACACCTATAGGCATGCACAGAATCAAAAAATTGGACCTTATAGAGAAGGTAAAAGACTTGTCAAATTGAATTTTTGATTGATGGATTATAGCCGATGGTAATAAGTCCTTGTTCGTTTTAGGGTTACCCATGGACCTAGCCTCATGGCTGATGATAGGGATTCTCGGAGGAGCATTCCTGTTTGGTATTTGGTTCATGTTGGTGCGCTCAGATGATAGAGAATTACGCACTATGTCGCTACAAAGAAGGGACGCAAAAAGGAAGGGTGCCCCAGACTTTTCTAAAGCCCATAACGAATTTAGTAAGAAACTCGCAGAAGTTGAAGATTATTTGAATCAAAAAAGAAGAAACGAGCGTGCAATCTTAATCGCTAAAGAAGAAGCGAGAAAGGAAATCGAAGAAGAGGCTGCAAGAAAAGCAATGGAAGAAGAAAAAGCTAGGCAGGAAGCAATCGAGCAAGAAGAAGCCCGTCTCAAAGCGGAGTATGAAGCAAAGAGACAACAAGAACTCGAAGAGGCAAGAAAACTTGCTGAGGAAAGAGAAGCAGAGCGCTTAGCCGAAGAAGAGCGCCTCAATGCAGAAGAAGAAGCCGAAAGGCAAAGAGAACTGGCAGAAGCAGAAGATGAACGCCAATCTCAGATTGCAGCACTCGAGGAATCAGAAGTAATGGAAGAGATGATTGAGAACGAAGCTGCGACCGATGAATTGCAAGAGCGTCTCGAAAGAGAGGGCGCAAAGTCATCTGAAGTCCAGATTTCGTTAATGTGGGATAATTACAATGATTTGGACCTCCACGTATTATGTCCTTCTGGCGAAAGAATCCATGGAGGAAACAAGGTTTCTGAATGTGGTGGAGAATTAGATGTCGACGCAAATGTTAGGCCGGATACCAAGAAACCAGTCGAGAACATTGTTTGGCCAGACTTTAAGGCGCCTCCTGGTACTTACAAAGTATATGTTCATCACTATAAGAAACACAAGAAGCGAAGGTCAAAAGATCCTACCAAATTTAGAATAGTCGTAAATGCAGGTGGAGAGGTAAAGCATTACGAAGGAGCATTATCTCACGGTGACCCGATAATGCTTGTTTGTGAATTTACTTTAGACGCACCTGAAAACCGTGATACAAGATCGGACGATGAAAAGGAGAAAGCACTCATGGAAGAAGAGGTGCAGCGAATCGCCGAAGAAGAGATGATTGCTGTAGAACTTGAAGAATTACGACAAGAAGAATTAGCTGCTGCTGAAGAGGAAAGACTTGCTGAAATAGTTGCAAACGAAGCTTCCGAACTTGAATCAATTAAGGCTACACAAAAAGCAATAGAAGACCTTAAACAACGTCTTGAAAGAGAAGGAGGGCTATCTTCTGATGTTCAAATTTCACTAATTTGGAACAATTACAACGACTTAGACCTCCACGTTGTTTGTCCATCAGGAGAGAGAATACACGGTGGAAACCGAGAGTCCGCTTGTGGTGGTATTTTGGACGTGGACGCTAACGTTAGACCGGAAACCAAGAAGCCTGTTGAAAACGTTGTATGGCCGGAAGGAAAAGCACCAGGTGGTACTTACAAAGCATATGTTCATCATTACAAGAAACACAAGAAGCGAAGGTCGAAAGATCCAACAAAATTCCAAGTTATCTGTAATGCTGGTGGCGAGATTTTGGAGTACGAGGGAAGCATATCAAATGGCGACCCAATCATGCTTGTAAGTGAGTTTACCATTGAAGACCCTGAAACAAGAGCAAGGATGGCTCAAGAAGCAATGGAAAAGTTAGCTGCTTTAGAGAGCGGAGATTGGGACGGTTCAGAGGAAGACCCAAATGAAGGAATAAATGAAGACATGCTGAATTCACTAACAGACCGTCTGCAGGAAGACCCAGATAGTATGCCTGATGAAACAGGGAAAAACCTAGAAGAATGAGATTAAGACCTGATTAGATTAGGTGCTCTTTCGAAAGATTTAGAGGATCAAGATAGAATCGAATCTAAGTTATCATTCTCAATCGCTTTTCTTATACTTCGTGCAATTCTTCTTCCAGTTGACATAAATGGTTCGTTAATGTCACTGTATGGAGAGCCACCAACAAATGGATTAGAACCTGCAACAATGCGGGCACTAATCTCGAATACTCTGAATTCAAGTTTATCAGTAACAATTGTTTCCAAACAAAATGGTCCGATCATTCCTCTGCTTCCTTCTTCTAACTCAAATGATTCAGCGACGGTTCCTTCTGCCATTTCAAACGCCTTAGGTAGGAGACTTTCTCGTATGACCACCGATTGATTACCTGTGACAACGAAAGACGGTTCTAAACTCATCTCTCTCAAGTCTCTTAGGCTACCAAGTTTGTAGAACTCATCTACATTCGATTCATCTCTTCTGTCCATACTCAGTAATTCTAATCGCCCTAGATTCTTACCCGAATTAGATTTCACACCTTGTACCTGGAATCCATCAGTAGCTGTAGGGTCAAAGAAAAAGTGAAGATAATATCTACACCCTAGTACATACTCTTGAATTGTGAACTCTTCGTCTAAGTTGACATTTCTTTTGAAATCCCTGTAATCTCTAGCAATGAAATAACCTTCACCACCCTTTGCTCCAGCATATTTTACGATAACAGGCCCATCTATGTCGTGAGGGTCGTCAATCACTTTTGGCATCATACATCCGCCTTCTAACAGCCACCTTCTTTGTCTCTCGCGACTACTTTCCCAATGCAGTATTCCTCGATTTCCGAAAGTCGGGACTGCTAACTTTTTGAAATTGTCTGAACCTAAGTATTCTACGAGAGAACCGTGGGGTATGATTATGACGTTATTTTCTCTAAACCATTCCGCATGGTCTAGCATCTCTTTGTAGTCATCTAAAATTAACCATTCATCTGGATTTGCGCCAGGGAAAGCGGAGTAGTATCTTTTTCTCCTCTCGCCTACCGCAATTCCTAAAGTTCGAAATCCTTCGATTCTAGCCCCGTGCAGTATTTGCAAAGATGAATGTGAGGCCACAACTCCGATTGTAATTTGGGATTTGTCGTAGGCAGCGAGCCATGCTCTTAGTTGTTCTACACCTACGCCCATATCGACCGCTTCAATGTCTTGTTAATGACAATTACGCATTTTTTCTATAGATTCTTTTTTTTTAGTATGTGTTAAGGAATCAGCCGTCAAGGTTTCAAGCCTCACGGACTGTGCATTGTTACATGGGCGACGAAACTCCATCGGTTAGAATGACTTATGGGAATTATTTACAATTGGATGAATTGCTAGGTCTTCAATCAGGTCCTGAGGGTCACAATCCCCTTCCTTCAAATCATGAAATGCATTTTATCATTACGCATCAGGCATTCGAATTGTGGTTCAAACAGATCATTACTGAATTAAAACAGGCACTTAGTTTGATGAATAATGATGAAATCGACGAAAAAAACATTCCAATTATTGTTCAACATATGGAAAGATGTTCTGAAATTTTCCGATTACTCGCTTCGCAATGGAAGGTAATGGAAACATTATCTCCACAAGATTTCTTGGCATTCAGAGATAGATTGGGTACATCCTCAGGATTTGAAAGCTGGCAAATGAGGGCACTTGAGATGTTGATGGGTTTGAAAAATGAGCAAAGAGTTGGAGGAATGGATCCGATGCTACACAATAAAAAGTTGCTAAGTGAAGGGAAATTGAGCAAGGAAGTTTATGCGGAGTTAGAGAAGATAGATTCCATGCCGTCGATAAACGACGTATTGAAAGATTGGCTTTCAAGAACCCCGATTAATGGTGTGTCCATGGATGAAACGGTGATGCAGTCATTCGTTGAGAATCACATTTCTATAATGAAAAGTCATGGTGAAAAGGTGATATCTCACATGGTGGAAATTGGTCATGGAGAAGAATCTTCAATTCGACCAAGAATTGAGGCTGGAATCAATTCTGCTTCAGATTTTCTAATGCCAGATGGCGTGGTTATTCCTCACAGAGCGGGATTATTGTTCATAGAATCGTACAAGGAACTGCCATTGTTGTCATGGCCACGTAGATTAATTGATTCCCTAGTTGATCTAGAAGAATCTATGTTGTTATTCAGGTCACATCATGCAAGAATGGTAGAGAGGATGATAGGACGAAGAATGGGAACAGGGGGGTCGAGTGGTGTAGATTATCTTGATATGACCCTAAATTATCGTATTTTCACTGATTTATGGGCAATTAGAACACTCTTGGTAAAGAGAGATGAATTGCCTAATCCAACAAATCCTGAGTTTTACGGATACGCTTCAGAGAACTAATTTTAGTCGTCGTGCGGATCTGTATCTATGGGAATGAGATTGTGTTCGTATTCATACATAGCTATCTTTAGTGGATCTAGTACGAATCTAACCGAAGCTTCTTCCAAACCGTATAATGAAATTAGTTCTTCTTTAAACGCTTCTCTGAGGACCTCTTCAGGTGCGTTTAGTGGTGCGCCCATTCCAATTTGCAGAGCTCTTGCTCCAATAATTCTAGCGCGTTCAAATCTTGTGTGTGGGTTCTTTGGCTCGACCATTAAAATTCCTCAAACACTGTTCGTGCGGAGTTCACGACCGGCGACCCGTTTTTGAACCCTGCGCATCAGAACCTATTCTTCACTATCATAAAAATCATCATCGGTGTTCATAATTCTAAGTAATTGCATAAGCGATGGTAAACTAATCATCAGCAGTAGAATTGTGATTATAACCACGGTTGAAGTTTTAATTTGTGATATTTCTTTATCGTTTTCTAGGAAACCAAAATCTGGATTGTAATCATTTGCTGGGTTGTCGGAGCCTTGAGTCAAAAGAACGTATCCTGGTTGTGAGACTGTTATGATTAATTTGTCACCATCTAAATCAACTTCACCCGAATTGTTTACTGTGGTGTGATTTGTAGCGATATTGATTAAATTTTCATTGGTTTTAACTGTCCAAACATCTACTATTAATCCGTCTTGTATGTCACTCAAAGACAGGGTGTCATTAGTCAATTCAATTGTAGATATACCCGAATAATTAGAGTTATAATCAGAAATTTTATTTTGCAAATCTCTGGTTTGAGTTGGTCCTGCAAATAAATAATGTCCATCTAAAATAACGCTTGGGTAGCCCCACAAGCCATACGTGTTGAGGAATCTGCTTCTTGATTGATTTAACCAGTGGTCATCATGAGTACTAGGTCTGTGGCTAATTATTAGTGAATTATTCAGGTCGATATCCTCCAATAATTCTTCTACTTCTGGACAATTAGTACACCAATCTGCTCCGAAATATTCAATGAAATTATTTGGTCTATTGACGCAAGTCTGATTCTCCTCACAAGATAGGTCGATAACAACAACATCTAAGAGACTGCCCTGAGGAGTAATTTCATCTTGCCCATGCACGGTATCAATTATGGGTGAGAACAATGCAATAGCTAGCATAATCACTAATATTCTCCCCTGCATGTTATGCCCAAATGTTCCGGTTTGTTAAAAGGCAGCGTTTATTCGGATTGAATCATGGAGAATGAATGGGTTAGGCGCCCATCATCGCTACCCCTTTTCATAGCTGTAATGGCTATGATTGTCATCGTTGTTGGAGGTACCATTAGGATATACGATGCAGGCGAGTCGTGTCCCGATTGGCCACAATGTTTTGGTACATGGGGATTCGATGTCTCTGAAGAAGAACAAGGGGAATGGTACAATTCTACGGAAGAATTCGATAGCAGAGGTGCAGACCATCGCTACACAACTTTCGAGATTTTTGTTGAATGGGTTCATCGATTAATCGCCAGCCTGCTCGCAATACCAGTCTTGGCAAATTTCCTGATTATATACAAAAAGCGAGAAATTTATGGAGATAGTTTAGTCAAAATTTCATTTGCTACAGGCATCCTATTGATGATTCAAGGCGCTGCCGGAGCGGTTACCGTACATTTTGATAATGCTGACTGGACGGTTGCTCTTCATCTAAGCCTTGCTTCCATATTTGTCACAGTACTTCTATTCCAATTCGTCTTAATGCGATTTAAAGAAGGAGCAAATTGGAGCAGTTTCAAAGTACCAATTGATTTCAGGCGATCTGAACTCAAGCGAATAACTATACTTTCACTCGCAGTTTTGATATTGCTTATTTTGGGAGCTTGGGTATCTTCTACTGCAGGAGGTAATTACAACCAAGGATGTTCGATTGGATTCCCAGACGGTTGGCCAAAATGCCAAGGAGAATTACTTCCTAGTTTAGATGGAGCAGGGATAATTGTTCAAATGGTTCACAGATTAGGAGCTGGTTTGGTCGGAGTCGCTTTGATTATTGGTAACATGAAATTAAAAGAAAAAACCATTCAATATAGCGCAAGCAATCTTTATTCAAAGTTCATGCACAGGTCTATGATATTCTGGTTCTTGAATGTGTTCATAGGTGGGTTTTACATCGTACTTGCAGATATCGATGATTTCCCAGAAGGACTCTCGCTCCTCCATTTGATTTTTGGAGTTGCGAGTTTCTTAACTGCCGCCTGTAGTTGGATTTTATTGAAAACAAGCATCGGAGAAATGGAAGATGAGTGAAGAAAAGCCATCTTTGCTGAAGATTTACTTCCAATTGATGAAATTGAGAGTTGTAATCCTACTCCAAATTACTGCTATTTGTGCTATATTGGCACACGATATAATGACTCGTAATGGTGCAATCGAAGGTGAAAGGACTTGGATTGATACACTGTTTTCCTCGGTTCTAACTATTGTTGGGGGAACACTTGCGGCTGGTGGTTCCAATGCAATCAACATGGTCTATGATAGGGATATTGACCCCGGTATGTCAAGAACCAGAACAAGGCCTATACCAAACGGTTGGATTTCCCCCAAGCATGCTCTGATATTTGGAATTTTGATAGCTATAATAGGTAGCGGGTTGTTTCTATATGCGAACTGGAAAGCTGCGTTTTGGTCCTTCTTTTCGGTTCTGTTTTACGTTTTTGTTTACACGATATGGTTGAAAAGAAGGACTCCCCAAAACATTGTCATAGGCGGATTAGCAGGTTCTACTCCTCCATTAATCGGCTGGATCGTAGCAAGTATGGACAATATACCAGCCAACCTGAATCCATTTGATTTAGGCTCTCCAATTCCTTGGATGTTGTTTATGCTAATCTTTTTGTGGACTCCACCTCACTTCTGGGCTCTAGCACTTTATCGAAGCGGTGAATATAAGAAAGTTGGAGTCCCAATGTTACCCGATGTAAAAGGTGCAGAAAGAACGCTGATAGAATCAAAAATATATTGCGGTTTGCTATTACTTTTAGGCTTGGTTCCCTTGGTTTGGTCTGATTCAGGGCTTCCTATGTCATGGACTTTGGTTGCTACTGTGCTAACTTTATGGTATGCTGTATCCGTTTGGAGAATAGATGCACATGAAAATTTAGACTCCAACGGTAGAATGCCTACTGCTTTTAATTCATTCATGCGTTCTCTTGGCTATCTATGCTGGATGTTCATATCATTCGTTGTAGTTTCATCCTTTTCTGAAAATTATTCATGGATATCTGCAGTTATTTTACTCACAATAATCCCAATTATTAACAAAGCGACTTTGAGATGGAAGTCCTCAAACTCAAAACGTAAGGTACTGAATGCCGAATAAATGGCGCGGTGAGGGGGATTCGAACCCCCGTGGGAAGACCCATCGGATTAGCAATCCGACGCAATGGCCAGGCTATGCGATCACCGCAACGGTCTCGGCACAAACGACCTTGAATTAAATTAGACGGTCTTAACTAAAGAAGTCGTCAAATTCATCATCGCTTAGATTATCCTTGGATCCTCGCTTTGCTAAGACTCTCTTGAGTCGCTTCCTTTTCTTCAGGACCAATGGCAAACCTATGAAATTAATCATAATCGTGAATATCATGATAATTCCAGAAATTTGGAAATTAGATTGTTGCATGTCATCGACTAACACTCCTAGCCATTCTACTCCGTATGGGGGTTCGGGGGGTTCAGGAGGAATTGGTATTCTGTCTTGGTTGAAATCCCAGTATTGGTCATCAACATAGACTCTTTCAACGTTCGGAGATGGATAATCAATGAATGTTAATTCGTTACCGACGGAATCCAAGGGTGCGAGGATGTAATAGTAAGTTCTGTATGGTTTGATACCATCAAAATCTGTACCGTTCTGGACGTAAATGCCACTCTCTCCAGGTTTATTCATCAATCCTGTTTCGATTGGTTCAATGTAGCGCAGGTCAACTTCATCTGGGCGGAATTCAATCCGGTAGAGGTTCCAACTGATATTGCCATCAGGTTCATGATTTGGCCAGTCCCAAGTAAGTGTCAGTACGTAACATCGGCTCCAATCGATGAACATATCATAACAGTCTGTGCTGTTAGTGTAAACAATGCTGGATTTAAAATTGGAGACCTCGGAATTCGGGTCTATCGAGTCTCCACAAGTTAATCCAGCAACCCCGTTGACTTTGGAAACTCTAGCTTCAGTGTACTTCGCTTCTCCAGCTCTGTCTGTTGGTATTACAGCATATGACGCACATGTTCCTATTTCCAATCTCCTATCATCATGCCATGAGTTGTCGGAGCCTGGTAGGGAAACTGATAGGGTATCTGCCATCAAGCCATTCCAAACGAACTCGCTTGAAACATCATTTGGGTCAGGGAAGTAAGAAGAAGCGGTTATCGGGGACGCAATTCTGAAAATTTTCCATCCTCCAAAGTAAGGGTTGTCTATGTCGCCAGTGGGTTCCCACTCCACCAGCATTTCGCCATCGGGTTTCTTGGTTAGTGAGACGTTTCCTGCATCAACGTCAGGAGTTGGTAAAACTCCAACGATTAGGATGTCCATGTTCTGAGTAAGGTGTACGTTAAGAGTATCATTATTGATTAATTCGAATGAATCATCGCCAAAGAGCTGTCCCCAATTTGTCGACTCAAAGTCATCTAATTGATACACTGCTATCGAATCACGGGGTATCGTGTCGGGAATAATATTAGTCAGATTCAAATCGAAGTCCATCCAATCCATACCAGCATCTAACTCACCTCCAGTAGGGACGACATCAACTGATAATCTCAATAGTGGAGAAAGTTCATTTCCGACTCGATAATTTAGGCCAGCGATGGGATAATCAAGGTCAACTACACTTTCCGCATGTGTCCTTGTTACGGCCGTACCGTTTAGCCAATCCCCTTCAATGACATTAGTACTGTTGAAAATCGTGAAGTTTGCATATGCGTATTCAGTTATGGAATAAGGAATCATCGAATCTCGAGCAGTTAATTGGAAATAGTGGTCTCCCAAACCTATGTCTGCGGCGTTTATTTCAATTTCAGAGCCTTCTATTGGTTCCATTAGTCCATACAGGCTCCATGAATATGTGACCGGTTGAGCCGCGTTGCCCATAACTCTAGCGCTGAAAGTAATCGTATCCGCAGTTTTGTAGATCCCATTTTCGTTACTTTGGTCTATGATTGGATTCATTGCTCCGCGTTCTACAAGAACATTCTGGTCAATCATATTGTCAGATGGTTTGGCATCCAAACCCTCGTTTAGATTTTGGTCTATGTATACCTTGAATTTTTTATCACCAAGTTTCTTTATGTCAAAGCGACATTCTACTTCATCTCCAGCGGTTATTATCCCCGGTGTACAGGTTTCATCGTATTCTGTAATGTCAAAAGCATCTAAAATTTGGAATCGTATGCTTGGATTTTCAACGGTCATATTTCCGTTATTGGAAATCTTGACCAGAAGGCTATCGTTTCCAAAAAAGTAGGTGGGGTCTGATTCGTTGATGGTAAAGGCTGGTTCCATTGAAGATATTTCTAAGTCTACAGTATTGTCGAAAACGACCTCAATCGACTGTATATTGTTGTAGGCATTCATGTCACCGCTAGGAGTTCCATTTGATGAAAGTAAGCCGAAATACATCGTGTATCGGCCTTCCTCTGTATGATTTAATAGTGGTAAATTACGTGTAAAGGATGCATCAGACCATGTTGGAAGGTCGGTGTAGTTTTGTTCCGAGGTAGCAACTTCGATTCCGTTTTCATCAACCAAAGTCCAGCCTAATCCAGCGATTAAACCACAATCTCCGCAAGAAGTAGATATCCCACTAACAGACATTTGATAGCTTGTGTTGGTATTCATCACTGGTTCTCCATTGTAAGTCGCAACATCAGTAAGTTGCGATGTTAGATCTTGAGATTCAAACCGAACATCGACTAGTTTTTGAGTGAAATTTATAGTGAAAGATTTTGCGTCGTTAGTAGCATTATTGTCCTCTTCGACGAATCTGTAAACAAGGGTAAACACTCCCTCTTCTCCATTTGGATTGAATCCTTGAGTAAAGGTGTATTCTACGGATTGTCCAATGGGAATCGAGTCTATATCTCCCTGCCCTCTATCTTCTCTATCTAAGAAACAGGAGCCAACATCTTGTATCCCTTCGCAGATAAACCATTCGATTGTTCTTAGATTTACATTGTAAAAGAACCCGGGATTTGAAACTTGCACGGTAAGCGTAATAGGGTCCCACGAGGTCATGTAGTCATCAGGTCTTGGCGAGATAGACGTAGTAATTTCATAGTCTCCGCTTACAGTTGCGGAAGCGGTTGGTGAGAAAGAAATACCTGTGAAAAGTGATAAAATCAAAACTGCTACTAAACTCAGACTTTTTCGTGTCGAATCGGTCTCAGTGACAGCATACGCTCTGGACATCATGTGGTCGTAACGCTCGCCCCTCAAATATCAATCGGTGTATGATGTCCTAAATATGTTATTTTGAGACTGGAATCAAGAAACAGGCGACATCCTCTTGAGAAGGCATGTATTCGGGAGGGTCATGCAGGAAGGTGCTTCGATTAGCCGTCAAGCGCCTGAAGACGAGGGCGTTGTGGCAGTTGTTGAGTTCCTCTCCGCATTTACTTTGTTTTTGATGATTTTAACGGCATTCATGTCCCTTGCTCAACTTGAATTAGGTAGCAACGACCCTTATACAGACCTAATCGATAGGTCAGCAATCGACGGATTAGACAGGCTTACAAGTTCTGAAGGATATTTTGTCCCATACGTGGATGGCGCTAGGGACCAAACTAATGCGACAAAAGATTGGCATCTTGTTTCCGTGCTTGATTTGTATGACGGTTTATTACAACCCGGAATAGTAAATAACGGAACACTCGACTTCGATAAAATAAATGCCCTGCCAAATGTTAGTATCGAGGCAATGGCAAACGGTCTTGGTCTTGCAAAAGGTTTGCAACTGCGGTTACAGATCGTGATTCAATCTTCTTCTGATGCCTCTAAAATTGGAGAAGTACTCTTCTCAGGAGGGTCAGATAGGTCAACAGCTGATACCTCATCGGTAGCTAATAGAAAATTCATTAGTGGAGATGATATCATTTCGGTAAGCCTCGAAGTCCATGATGGAGCATCAACTCCTAAATTGTTGAGAATAACTGAGTTCTCACCACGTCCTACAAACGGTGGCCCAGAATGGATTGAAATTCAAAATCAGAACGGATTTGCTCTGTCTATGAAAGGTTGGTCTTTCGAGAGGAGTGGGACCGCTGGAACCACTGATTATTTGTACAAAGATGGTGTAATTCCAGGGGGCCAAATTGGCTTGTTCACTGGCGACCCAAGTGTGCAGATTGCTGGAAATGCCTCTGTAGTTTATGATTTAGGAACAACGGGTTTCCTCGGGGTAGGTTCGATCAACGGGTTAGATGATTCAAGTGGGAGACTTAGATTGTTATTTGCTGAAGAGGATGAAGGAGTAGGTACAATAGTCTCTCAGATGCAGTGGAATCCAAGCACGGGAATATTAGCAAATAGCACGGTAGTTTGGAATGGAGGGCCTCCGTCATCACCCTCATCATGGTATGTTTCAACATCCCCTACTCCCGGCGAAGTTTGATTAATTCGGCGTATCGTTCATTTAGTGTGATGTATTCGGTTGTCTGTTCCCCATGCAACCATCAGCAGTTTACAGCCGAGACCGGTGCATCACTGGTATACACGGGATGGATGAAATCCTTAGAGGTGGTATTCCTTACGGGTCAACAGTTTTAGCAGCTGGAACATGTGGGTCAGGAAAGACCACAATGGGAATGGAATTTTTGGTAAGGGGTGCCTTAGCAGGAGAAGCTTGTGCGCACTTCACGGCTACAGAGCCGAGTGTCAAGTTGTTGGAAAATATAAGGCAATATGCGTTTTTTGATATGAATATGATTGACTCTGGTTTGATCAACGTTTTTGATATGGACGTTTTGTATTCTTGGTTAGGCCTTGACAAAGCATCGTTTGATTTGGATGACGTCCACGCTCTGATTAAAGCAATCGTAGATATTGTCAATACAATAGGCGTCACAAGACTCGTTATCGATTCGGTTACAACCCTTTGTTACAAAATTAAGAGTGAACAGTTGATTAGGGACTTCTTGTTTACCTTAGGTAAAAAGCTGGCAACTCTGGGTTGCACAACTATTTTAATTTCCGAAATTACATCTGCTACAGAAAATGCACACTGGTCCTCGTTCGGTGTTGAAGAAGCAATCGCTGACGGGATTATTGTGATGGGGGACGTTGAAAGAATGGGTCACTTATTGAGATTTTTACAGGTGGTGAAAATGCGTGGTACTTCACACAGCCGTGCTAAACATTGTATCGAATTAACTCCCCTCGGAGTTATGCTTACCCCGATGCTCAAATGGGGTGCTGTAAGCGATAAAACAAGCAGGTGGGGGCAGTAATCATGTATGAACTAGACCAAAGGATTGCTGAACAACTTACAGAAGTGAGCCTCTCCTCATCAGTTCAAGTAAGGTGTGGCACAACAAACGCCTTCATGGTAACAGCTTCAACAGTTATCCCATTAATGCAAATGTTTGAAATGGGCGGTGTGTATATTTGTGCTACACGCGGTGCAGTTGAAATTATTGATGCATTTACGTCAATTGGAGTTGATGTTTCAAACATCCAATTCATTGATTTAGTTTCTTCAGGAATACTTGGCGGAACTGATGTTGAATACACTAACATTACATTCGTAGATAGTCCTATTATGCTGGAAAGTGTCCTCCTAAAGACACTTTATACTCTAAGAATTATTCCAACAGAGAGAAATTTTGTATTGATTGATTCAGTAAATGCGCTAGCGATTTACAATGAAGAAAAAATGCTGGCTGAGTATCTTCACACCTTTATCAACACTTTCAGACAGAGGGAAGTATTGTCAATAATTTTGAATGTACCTGACCAGGTTCCTCCAACGGTTTTATCAAATTTAGACCTATATTGTACCGATTTAATCGACCGTGGACAGGTGGTCATTCACTAAGTGGTGATATTATGGATAAGCAGGTTCAATTTAGTAAAGATGATGAAGAATTCTTTGGTTCAGTAGGAAGTTTTGGTGTTCCAAAATTCGACAATGCAATGCACGGTGGTGTTCCAAGAGGATTCCTCGTCGTTGGATTCACAGACGTAGGTTCCGGTTCAGAATTATTTGCCAAGCAATTTTCATCTCCTGCAGAGGAACCAGATAATACAATTCTTATATCAACGAATGAAAGCAAGTTGGAGATTGCCCGTGTTTTCTCCAAATACAGATGGCCAACTGACATTGGTGTTAGGACCCTCGGTGAAGAATACAACGCAAGAGTTCTAGAAAAAGAACTACTTGCTAGTAGATACAGGCTTGAAGGATTCAAACTCCCAGATATACAGAGACTTGCACAAACGAGATTTGTTGATGATGACACTCAGGATTTCCTTACTGAGATGACCAATGAAATCATGGCTATGGGGCCATATTTCCGGGCTGTCATTGATTCCCTTGACTTCTTCATGCAGAGAGAAGATCCGAGCAGAGTCGTAGCAATGTTGAGGATGATGCAAGCACATACTCAACTTTACAGAGGAATCTTATTCATCACAGTTTCAAAAGATACAATCACGCCCGCAATCAAGCAAGAAATGGCAGCAATTGCTGACATGGTATGTGATTTCAAAGTAAGAACCATCGGTTCGGATTTCGAAACATCTATGACAGTTACAAAGTTCAGAAACGCTCCTGAAAACCTTTCAATCATGGTTTACAGAGTTACTCCAGAAGAAGGAATAACTCCAGAAACCGTAGAGCGTATTGCTTAGAGTTATGCAAGATAAGGTGGATGTTTGAACATTTAATTCAAATAAAAACACTACAAGCAATATCTGTGGCAGAAGACGAAGCGGTCTTGCAGGACTCGGTGGTTGGTGGGGATCTTCATGTGGGGGATGTTCACAACAACATTCATACCACAAATGTGTCCAAATCAACAAATGTAGAATTACCAAAGTTTGAAAATGTTGGTGAGGGTATAGTTAGCATAACACAAACAGTTTTTGATTTTGTCAAAGGAATAATTAACAGATTATTGCTATTTGCTACTGTAACAGTACTGGTTTCCGGATTTTTGATTTACAATGGAAACATTGACGTGAATGAATTATTCAATTAAAAAGCTTCAATCACTATTTTTCCTTGCTTTGAATCTACTTGACATACCGGGGAATAACAACCTCGCTTTGACGTCTGTATATCCGATTTCTTTCATGATTTTCTTGTAATAAGAATGCGTGCCATAGTGAGTATATGTTCTCGCTAACCATTTCCATGGGTGATTTGGGTCTTTTGTTACAATCCTTGCTACCCATTGCACAAAAGTTGCCATGTAAATGCGTCCGAAGATACCGTGTAACCAGTTCGCTTTACCTGCATCGCATATCACCAACTGCCCTCCTGGCTTTAGTACTCTATGTATTTCTTCCAATCCCTTTTTCTTGTCCTTGAAATCTCTAAACGAAAATAAACAAAATACTCTATCAAAGGTGTTGTCAGGAAGCGGAATATCTTCTGCGATTGCCTCTACAAATGATGCTTTTGAGTCTCCATTTTGATTCCTAGCCGCATCTACTCTTTTTTTGCAAACCTTTAACATTTCAGCACTTGGATCGAGACAGGTCAATTCCGTATTGCGTAAATCCACTGCAAAAGAACCAGGTCCACATCCTATTTCGAGAACATTCATGCCAGGTTTGGCGTGATTGCGGACATGCTTTCTCATTCCTTTGTCAAATCCTAAAGTCATGATTTTATTCACTTTATCATAAACTGGAATCGTGGCTTCAAGTTGTCTTTCAAGCTCTGTCCAAGCATCATCATCAATCCCTGACGGGTCAAATCCGCCTGTGCTTGAACGGTCTGCCATAATACTGCGGTTCGTAATGTAGTTTTGACCATTTGGGGTATAATTTCAATAGATTCGAATCTAACAAATTATAATTCCAACCAAGAGGGTTATGAACCCGTTGTATTTGGCAGAGACTACAGGGTGAATTTTATGGGTATGTCCGATGTACTTCAACACATAAAAAATGCAGAAGAATCTGCAAAAGAAACCTTGGCTGATGCCAAAGAGAAAGCAACAAAGATTGTTGCCGATGCTCGCAAAGAGGCCGCAGAAATTTTGCAAAATGCTCAAGACGGAGCAGTTTCGTCAACAATAGCGACCATTGACTCCGCAAAACAGGAAGCTGGAAAAGAAGCAGCAGGCGTGCAGGAAGAAGGCGCTAAAGCCGTTGAATCCATTCATACATCAGCAGGCGACAGAAGAGATGCTGCTGTCCAACTAATCATCGATTCATTAATGTCAAACTGAGGGGATAACTTGCTGAGCACTGTTGAAATGGTTCGTTTAACTATGGCCGGTTCCAGTGACAACTTAGACGATGTTTTGAGAATTTGTGGCGACCTCGGCTACATCCACATCACTCCATATTCTGGAGATAATGATGGCATTAAGGTCGGTACACCTCATGACTCAGCGGACGAAAAATCAAGCCTTCTTTCAAAGGTCAGGTCAGTAAATTCTGTTCTATCTTGCTCAAATAAACAGGGACCACTTTCCAAGGTTGATGTTGAGAAAGCTCTTGAGAAGGGATTCTCTGATAAAATCGATTCCATCTCAGAACAAATCGCTACCATGAATGAAGCGGAAGCGACAATAATCAGACTCAAAGAAAAAGCAGCGATTTTGGAAAAGATTTCTCCTTTGGACATCCCACTCGAATTGATGACACAAATTGAATCAATTGAAGTATATCTTGGAGAAACAAGTAAGACTGACAAAGCAAAACAAGTATTCGGCGAATTAGCGGACAGAGTTGAAATCCACGTCGTCAACAATCTGGTAGCCGTCGCATGTGCTGGGAAAGATGCTGCAGAAGTTCAGATGGCTTTAGGTGAAATTGGTGTTAAGCCAATACAGATTCCAACCGGAAAAGGAAAGCCAAGTTCTCTATATGCTCAAGCAAGAAAGGACATAGATATCAATCAGTCCAAGATCGATGAATGTCAAGAAAAATGCGATGCATGGGCAAATGCTAACGGGCGCACACTATTAGCAGTGAAAGAATACTTAGAACGAGAAGTAGAGATTCTAACTGGTCACACCCTATGTGCTACAAGTGAACACGCTTTTGCTTTGGAAGCCTGGCTTCCTGCGGACAAAGCGGACAAAGCTAGAAGCATTCTCACAAAACATGCTTCTCATGTCACGATTGAGGAGTTTGTTGATGACCATCATGGCCATCACGATGACCAGCATCATACAGAATACCCGCCAATTGAATATGACACCCTCCAGTCCACCAGGCACGCATCATTGTTAACAAATCTCGTAGGCAGACCAAAGTATGGAACAATCGACCCCACTAGCATTATCGCTTACACATTCCCGATATTTTATGGATTGATTCTTGGAGATGCAGGCTACGGTCTTGTAATAATGCTTCTAGCACTTCTACTCAAATCAAAGATAGGGCATGACCCATCTGGAAAGATCGCATCAAGAATTCTGATGAATATGGGAATTGCGACATTTATAGTTGGTATGTTAACAGCTGAAGCTTTCGGATTCGTTATAGAGAAGTGGGCGATTTTCACGTGGTTGTACGAGCCGATGTATAGTGCAACACATCATGCACTTGATGGAACGGTATTCATCGAATGGTTTGGCTTATCACATACCTATCTGCCATTCCATAGAGCAGGAGGGGCTCTTCCTGACTACATCCTCCTCTCAATTTATCTTGGATGCGCTCACTTGTTGCTCGGATTCATTATCGGATTCGTCAATGTGTTGAAGAATCACGGTTTCGTTGCTGCATTCTTCGAAAAGGGTTCTTGGTTACTAATATTAATCGGAGGTTCAGCACACATTCTCAGATTCATAACAGATGATAGTTATGGGACATTCGAGTTGTCAGGATGGTCAATCACGGTAATTGTTGGAGTTATCTGCCTAATCATTGGATTAGCAGTGTACGAAGGCTTCGGCTGGTTGGGTGGCTTAATCATGGGTCCAATCGAAACATTCGGTCTCCTGGCAAATACCCTTTCCTATCTCAGAATAATGGCAGTTGGAGTAGCTGGTGTCAAGATTGCAGAAATTGGCAATGAGATGGGCTTCCATGGAATGGCTGATGCTATTACTGCTGGTGATTACTTACTCGTCATACCGCTATTCCTGCTGTGGATTGGTGTCCAAGTATTCGCATTGGCACTAGGCCTACTTTCACCTAGCATTCACGCAGTTCGTCTACACTTTGTTGAGTGGATGGGCAAGTTCCACGACGGCTCCGGAGAGGAGTTCAAACCATTAGGTGGCCGTCCCCTACACGTGGAGGGTTACTAATATCACAGTCCCAAATTGGACAAACAGGAGGTAAAAAAATATGAACGCAAAAATTGTGAAGATGAGCCTAAGAGCATTGATTATCCTTATGGGTATCTCTATGCTAGCACAAGGAGTACTAGCTGCACCAGAGGCCTATGATGGATGGGGTAAGTACATGGGATCCGGTATCGCACTGGGTCTGGCTGCTATTGGCGCAGGATACTCCCAAGGAAGTATCGGAAGCGCTGCAGTCGGCATGCTTGCTGAAGACGGATCAAAATTCGGACCAGCTCTTATCTTTACTGCATTACCAGAATCTATCGTTATTCTAGGTGCGCTACCACTGTTCCTATGAGCAGTTTTGTTCAACTTGGAGTCTATCTTCAAGATGAACCGGAGGTGAACTAATGACGTTAGAACAATTGAAGAATGATATTTCTGCTTCAGCGAAAGCAGAGGCAAAAGCCACCATCAAGGCGGCAGAAGATGAAGCAAAAGCTATCGTCGACGAGGCAAAATCTCGTGCTGACTCAATAAAGAGTGATGCATCAGGAAAGGCAGAAAAAGACGCCGGACAACTTTCGAAAGAATTGGTTGCTTCGGCACGTCAGGCCAATCAAAAAGAGATACTCGTCGCTAGGAGAGAAGAACTTGATGCGACACTATCGAGCGCACGTGAGAAACTAGGTGATGCTAGCCTGTCTGGCAGAGCTAGCCTACTCAAGAGCCTCGTTAAGAAAGCTGAAGGAATGTCCTCTGGAAAGATGGTTATGAGGCCTACAAAGATCGACAAAGCGGCTCTTGAAGACGCCGGTAAGAGTTTCAAAATGGGAACTCTAGTTGATGGCTTAGGTGGCTTTATTCTGGAAGCTGAAGATGGAACACTGTCCTTCGATTTCCGTTTCGACACACTACTCGAAAACGCATGGAATGACCAAAGGGCAACAGTTAACCAAACATTATTTGGATGATGGAGTTGAAAAATAATGTCGATATTAGGAAATAACACTGCATACGTTGCATCCCGTGCCAAGGCACGAAAGTCCAATTTGATGGACAGGACAAGGTTAAGGCAGTTAATCCAACAATCCCCTGACCAACTTACTGTCGCAGTTGCTGACAGTGGTTACAGGGCTGAAATCGATTTGTATGCAAGTCGATTCACTGGTGGAGACCTAGTAGAAGCGGCATTAACACATAACTTACAGAACGAACTTAACAGCATTATTGGGTTATGCAACGGTAGAGTGAAGAGCATTGTTGAGATTTACACTGACAGGCACCAATATCACAACGCAAAAGTCGTTCTAAGAGCGGTTTTCAACGAAGTTGAAGTCGGAAAAGTGTCACATTCTATACTTCCAGAGGAAAGTGAAGCGAATGTGCCATGGCTAAAGATAATCGAGGAGTCCTCTACTATACAAGAGGCTGCAGGTCAGATGAGACGTCTTCCATTTGGGAAGGCATTGACTGCCATTCCAGAAGACAAAGGTCTCCAGGTCTACGAAGATGAATTAGACATTCATTACTTCAGTAGTTCCATGAAGAAACTGACAGGTGGTAGCCCAGATACTAGGTTCCTTAGGAACTATTTGGCAACCGAAATCGACCATAGAAATATCATTAATATCCTTGAAGGGCATGCTTTCGGCTTGTCCCAAGAGGAAATTACCCAGTCACTAATCAAAGGTGGTAGAATTTTGAATGAAAGAAGTTTTTCTCAAGCGTCGTCTAGTAAGGACGGTTTGATGGACATACTTCGGCAATCGAATAACTTTGATTTTGATGCTTTCCAAAATAACATGTCAATCTCTGAAGAAGAGAGGACATTAGATCCAGTAATTACTTGGTTGCGAGAACGCGAAAATGCGCAAATGCAACGAATGAGTTACCTCCATCCGATTTCTGCATTGCCGATAATACACTATGTTTCGGCTAAGGTGCAAGAAGTAGAGGATTTACGCCTTATCGTCAGGGGCCGATTAGCTGGCCTGTCAACCGAGGTTCTGGAGGCACACGTTCTCTGAGGTGTTATGGATGGAAATAGCAGTAGTTGGTAGTCCGGAATTCACATTGGGATTCCAATTGGCTGGGATTAGTAATTTACACAACCCTGAAGGTGAAGATGAAACATCGAAGGTTTTCAGGGATTTACTTACAACAAAAGGGATTGGAATTGTGGTCGTCGACTCCGCAGTTCTGGCATCCCTTCCAGACCGTCTCAAAGAGAGGCTGTCTGAAAGTGTCACTCCGACAGTCCTTGGAATAGGTACTGAGGAAGACACAACGCTTCGTGAAACAATTCGCAAAGCAATAGGAGTCGATTTGTGGAAGTGATTCAACATAAGGAGGAAGAGAAATGAGCAATGAAGGAGTAATTTACCGAATTTCTGGACCGGTTGTAACAGCGACTGGAATGGAAGCGGGAATGTATGATGTTGTCCGAGTAGGACACGAAGGTCTAATGGGAGAAGTGATTGAATTACACGGCGATAAGGCTGTTATTCAGGTATATGAGGATACGAGCGGTATCAGGCCTGGAGAACCTGTACTGAATACACGTGAAACGTTGTCAGTCGCTTTAGGACCTGGTCTGCTAACGCAGATTTACGATGGTATCCAGAGACCTTTGGCAACCTTGGAAGAAGTAATGGGTGTATTCATTACAAGAGGTGTCGATGCTGATGGATTCGATATGGAAAAGAAGTGGCAATTCGATGCTACGGTTTCAAATGGCGATGATGTTGTTAGCGGACAAGTCATTGGTACCGTGCAAGAAACCGAAACAATCGTTCACAAGATTATGGTTCCACCAGGTAAAGGTGGTAAGGTCAAGTCAATATCATCAGGCGAATTTAACGTTATAGAAGATGTATGTACGCTTGATGATGGCACTGCAATTCAAATGATGCAGAAGTGGCCGGTTAGAACACCAAGGCCATATCAACAGAAATATGCTCCAGACACACCACTGATTACCGGTATGCGCATCTTAGACTTCCTTTTCCCTCTTGCTAAGGGTGGTGCTGCAGGTATTCCAGGACCTTTCGGGTCTGGAAAAACTGTTACACAGCAATCACTTGCAAAGTATTCAGACGCTCAAATTGTAGTTTACATCGGTTGTGGAGAGCGTGGCAACGAGATGACGGAAGTGCTAGATGAGTTCCCTCACCTTATCGATCCAAACACTGGTAAGCCACTGATGAACAGAACAGTAATGATTGCAAACACGTCAAACATGCCTGTAGCCGCCCGTGAAGCATCTGTATACACAGGAATCACAATTGCGGAATACTTCCGTGACATGGGATATGATGTAGCATTGATGGCTGACTCAACAAGTCGCTGGGCTGAAGCAATGCGTGAAATTTCATCCCGTTTGGAAGAAATGCCAGGTGAAGAAGGATACCCTGCTTATCTATCCAGCAGAATTGCGGAATTCTATGAGAGAGCTGGACGTGTGCAGACTCTTAACGGAGACGATGGTTCAGTAACTGTAATCGGAGCAGTATCTCCACCTGGTGGAGACATCTCAGAACCAGTTTCTCAAGGTACACTACGTATTGTAAAGGTATTCTGGGGATTAGATGCAGGATTAGCAAGGCAGAGACACTTCCCAGCTATCAACTGGCTAAGTTCTTACAGCTTGTATCCACCATCATTGGACCAGTGGTTCAGGGATAATATCGCACAGGACTATCCAGAGATCAGAACCGCAATCAGTGGTCTGTTACAGGTTGAAGCAGAATTACAAGAGATTGTACAATTGGTAGGTTCAGACGCATTACCTGTTGACCAACAATTAACATTGGAAGTAGCAAGAATGATTCGTGAATATTTCTTACAACAAAATGGATTCCACGAAGTTGACGCATTCTGTACAGTTGACCTACATTACAAGATGGCTAAGGCTATCCTAACCTTCCAAGAATCTGCTAAATCCGCTATGGCTTCCGGAGCTGACCTACAGGATGTAGTAAACGTCCCATCAAGGACGGACCTAATGCGCGGTAGATTCGAATCAACATATATGGATGACATCGATGCTTTGGTTGAGAAGATGAATGATGAAATTGCAGATGCAATAGGAGAAAATTAAGGAGGAATATGAATGTCTGGAAAAGAATATCGAACAATTACTGATGTTAAGGGGCCTTTGGTATTCCTTAACAAAACCGAGCCGGTTGCTTTCGGTGAGATCGTACAACTACGATTAACCGACGGGTCAATGAAGAACGGTCAGGTATTGGATACCTCCGAAGACCTTGTTGTTGTACAGGTGTTTGAAGGAACTGCAGGAGTAGATTTGAACACTGGCGTCAAATTTATGGGAGACGTGTTTAAACTACCAGTTTCAGATGACCTAATCGGTAGAATTCTAGACGGTGCAGGAAGGCCACGTGACGGCGGACCTGACATTGTCGCAGAAGAAAATGCTGACATCATAGGTGCTGCTATCAACCCATACTCAAGACAGAGTCCGCACGATTTCATTCAAACCGGAATCTCCGCAATAGATTGTTGTACTACGCTCGTTAGAGGACAGAAGCTACCAATTTTCAGTGCTTCAGGTCTTCCACACAACGACATCGCACTGCAGATTGCAAGGCAAGCAAAATTGAAGGATTCTGATGAGGAATTTATTGTAGTATTCTGTGCAATGGGTATCACCGCTGAAGAATTTAACTTCTTTAGAAGCGATCTTGAGAGAACTGGTGCGCTTGAAAACGCTGTACTGTTCGTTAATTTGGCTGACGATCCAGCTGTTGAAAGAATCATTACTCCAAGGCTTGCTCTAACAGCAGCGGAGTACCTCGCTTTCGAGAAGGATTACCACGTACTCGTTATCTATACTGACATGACAAACTACTGTGACGCTCTTCGACAAATTGGTGCTGCTCGTGAAGAAGTACCTGGAAGACGTGGTTACCCTGGTTACATGTACACAGATTTGGCTATGCTTTACGAGCGTGCTGGAATTGTTAAAGGAAAGAAGGGAAGCATCACACAATTCCCAATTCTAACAATGCCTGGTGACGATATTACTCACCCAATCCCCGACTTGTCTGGATATATTACTGAGGGTCAGATTGTTATTTCCCGTGAATTACACCAAGCTGGTATCTACCCGCCGATTAACGTACTACCATCTCTATCAAGATTGATGGGATCTTGTATCGGCGCAAAAACAACACGAGAAGACCACAAGTCAGTTTCTGACCAAATGTATGCCGCGTATGCTCAGGGAAGAGAACTGAGAGGATTAGTTGCTATCGTCGGTGAAGACGCACTAAACGAGCGTGACAAACAATTGCTTGATTTCTCCGGTGTATTTGAAGATAAATTCTTGAGACAATCAAGAGATGAAGACCGTTCTATAGACGAAACATTGGACCTTTGCTGGACATTGATGTCAGAAATTGACACCAAGTATTTGGTAAGACTTGACCAGAAATGGATTGAGAAATACCACCCAGACAACAGGGCTTGAAACGTTAAGATTTTTTAGGGGGTAATCAAATGGCACTGGATATTAAACCAACCCGAAGCGAATTGATTAATCTCAAGCGTAGAATCAAACAGACAAAAAACGGTTACAAACTGTTGAAGATGAAGAGAGACGGTTTGTTTCACGAGTTTAGGACTCTTTTATCAGACATGATACAGGCAAAGAAAGAGCTTACTGAGTCTTATGTTCTCGCAAAATCTCGCATCGACCTTGCAAATGCCATCGAAGGCGGTTTGAAAGTGAAATCTGCTGCAATTGCTAACTCCTCTTGTCCCGAGGTTGAGGTCGAAAGGAGAAATATCATGGGAGTTGTGGTTCCTTCGGTTTCAGGTACTAACCTCAAGCAGGCTTTCGGCGAAAGAGCCATCGGTTTCACAGGTTCTTCGCCTTATATCGATGAAGCTGCAGATTCTTTTGGTAACTTAATCGAAAGAATGGTCAAAGCGGCTGAAATGGAAGCCACATTGAAGAGATTGTTGGCAGAAATCGAAGCTACCAAGCGCCGTGTAAACGCTTTAGAATTCAAGGTTATTCCAGAACTCGAGGAAGCAAGAGTATTCATTCAATTAAGGTTAGAAGAAATGGAAAGAGAGGAAACGTTCCGCCTCAAGCGTTTCAAAAACAAGTGATATTATACCCGATTGATTCATTGAGGACGGGTAACCCCCTTCTAACTACGGGGAATCGATATGACCGAGTCCGAAACTATCTCTGTCCATGCCACATCATGGAATAATAGAGAATTATTTCACTCGATTCTCTCGAGATATTGCGTAGTTATCGAAGACCTTGGAGGACGTAGCCCTACATACCTCATATCCGAAAAGAAAGATCAGGATATTCATGAGGTATTACAAGAAATCAATAATCATCTCAAAAAATTAGGATATAGCGCAAGGCTTTTTCCAGATGAACCATGGATTATTCAGTTAATTCCAGATCCAAGATATCAGTGGCCGTCACCAAGATTTGTTATTTCAATGTGGCTAATTTCCCTAATTACAACAATCTACGCTGCTGAGAAATGGATGAATTCTGGAAGGCCAGATGGTGGTTGGTTCTTCGAAAATGCATCACTGGATGCAATGATGGGGTATACTCTTCCAATATTCTTGACGTTAACAATTGCATCGTTTATCCAAAAGAAAGTTGCAAAAAATCACGGAGTACATTTGCCTCACCTCTTCCCAATACCAGGTCCTGCAATGATTTGGTGGCCTTTCGGAATGATTGGATTCGCTTCATTGCCACGAAGCGATGCGCGATTGTGGCCAGATCGGTCCGCATTAGGTAATACGGGTCTTTCCGCACCCTTTGTAATGGTATTTTCAGGTATGGTCTTGATTTTTCTAGGACTGATTTTGACTCCAGAGATAGTGGCGTTGAATTCCGCACCTTTCGTGGTCGAATTACCATTTCTAGCTAATATATTGGCTATTATTTCGGAAGGAGAAAGATTGGTCTTCCTAAAAACTACTTGGGCGCATCCCTTTACGAGAGCAGGGATTACTCTCACCTTCTTTGGATGGATTGCATTATTGCCTATTCCTACTCTCCCCGGAGGCAGGATACTAATAGCAAGGATGGGTATCCCTGAAGCTAGATCAGGTTCATCACAGGTGATGTTGCTGTTAGTTGTCTTGCTATTTGCATTCTTATTTGGCGCATTTGCTGAGTGGAATATATGGGTTCCAGTTGTTGCTCTTTGTGCATCGCTATTAATCACAAGAGGAAGTGACCCAACACTTCCAATTGTTCTCGATGACTTCAAAGGTCTACCAGAAAAAGACCACAGAAGATTAGGAATTATATTGTTTATGATTTTCATGTTTGCCTTGCCATCACAACTACCGTTTTCTGAGGACAATAATTGGAATAATGACATCTCTTACAGCATCTCTGATGATATCGTTGAGATAGATGAGGGCTGGTTTAACCAATCCATTATTATCATCAATCCATCGCTAATCACCCAATCTTGGTCAGTAGGGTATCATCAAGGGCCATTTGGGGGTTTCAATTTATCATCGGTTGATTGTTCATCAGGTAAAGAGATTTCATCACAAAAATGTGGTGGAGAAATTGAACCGTTATCCTCGATTACTGTTGAATTCAACTTCCAATGGCTGGAGCCATGGAACTCAGCAGGATTTGACTTAATTTGGCATACAAGTGAAGGTTTTGAAACCAATTCAGTAATTCCTAATTTGGAGATATATCCAATCTCCAATTGGATATTCAATGACGATTATGATGACCCGAAAGCCTGTTTAGATATTTTTGTCGATTCAAAAAACAATACTATCTCATTGAGTTCTCCTCCAGAATTTTCATCTTGGCGAGGCGTTGATGTCAACAATAACTATACTGTTGTCAAAGGTGTAAATGAACTATGTTTAGACGGTTTGTCAGGTGACAACATGGCATGGATTTCAGGTCTTCAATTTTCAATAGACAATCATACATTTGCTAGCGGTTATGAGATGTCTCATTTTCTTTCAATTCCTCAAACTGGGATAATCCTCGATTCTAATGAATCATTATTCCCGTTCTCAATCATGGGTTCAAATTACAACGGTACTTGTGAGGATATAGGAGTGGTGACCCCTCCTTCGACAATAGTTAACAACACAACAATTTGGGACATGAGAGTTTTACAATTTGCAGAATATACTAACTCAGACCCAATCCTTCTTCTTGTAGAATCAAATACGGAGGTTTCAGTTTGCTCGGACGAATACTTACCACAAAAATATCAGATTCTTGAAGGTCCCGAAATGCTGTTGATGAAAGATGGTAATCTTTCTCATGATTGGATTGGCGATGTTATGGTAGAAAATGAATCAATCATCATAAATAACCCAAGCGATGATGACTTGACAATAGATATTGAGTTTGATGGAAATGGGGAGCAGTGGCAAATTTCAAACACAATTTTAATTCCCTCAAAATCCACTGAGAATATATCGGCTATAGCTCCTGAAACAGGCGTCTCATTTGTCTGGCTCGAGTTAAATGAAGGAGACGTTATACTTCATTTGGTAAACCACGAGGTGTGATGATGAGAATCGCTGTAATAGGCGGAGGAGCCATTGGAAGCCTTGTTGCAGCAAAACTTGTTGAAGATGGCAATGAAGTACTGATTCACGCAAGAGGTCAACATGGCGCAGAGATGGCTTTGAACGGATTATACATTAGTGGTATTTGGAAGAGGAAAATTTCTCCTGAGGAATGGTTTGTTAGTTTGGATGAAATAGAAAAACCACCAGAATTGGAAAATTATTACGATCAAGCAATCATTACTGGAAAATCAAAGGATACCGCCAATCTCTGTGAGATAGCGGCCTACTTTACTAACGGGCCTGTTTTATCTCTCCAAAATGGAATTGGAAATTTGGAAGTCCTTCGAGATTATTTTTTTGGGAAATCTGCGGTTGGTGTAACTACTAATGCGGTTACAAAATTTGAGCCTGGGAAGATTATATGGGTCTCAAAAGGAAAATTGCAGATATCAGGAAATGCTGGTCAGGAATTCGTTTCATCACTAAGTTGCCTTTCTCCTGATTTTTCCCTAAAAGCTGATGAAATCTTGTGGAATAAACTTCTCATCAATGTTGCAATCAATCCTATTGCTGCGATCTGTGGAGTCAGAAATGGAGAATTAGCCAAAGAACCCTTATTATCCCAATGTGAATCTATAATGTTAGAAGCTGCAAATATAGCACGTTTGTCAGGTGTAATAGTATCTAGCGACATCGAGTTAATCGAAAATTTGCACAAAGTTATCGCAGATACTTCGGAAAATATTTGCTCAATGTTATCTGATGTTAAGTCTGGAAAGGAGACTGAAATTGATGTCCTTTGCGGTCAAGTAGTCTTACGTGGGGAAAAGTTAGGTGTTCCAACACCATTGAATTCTATGCTATTGAGTCAAATAAAATCCCTCAGATGAGGTCGATGTTATAGTGCAAGCCCTTGTTTTCTTTCCTCGATAAAGCGTCCTCAGTAATGTGAGTCGCAACAAGAACGAGGTTTCTAATTTCGACAAGTTCTCTTGTTGGATTGCTTTTTCTCCAAATTAAGTCTACTTCTTTTGTTAACAATCCAAGCATCCTTTTTGCTCTTTCTAATCGATTGAATGATCTAACAATCCCGACATCATGTGTCATGGTTTTTCTTAGGGTTTCCAAGTCTCTCACGAGAGGAGCATGTTCGATTAATTCCTGCATTCCATCTGCTCTCCAATTTGGAATGTTTTCAGTACAATCGATTTCATTTTCTATGAAGTGTATAGCCGCTCTATTGGCAAATACAACCGCTTCGATTAGACTATTTGAGGCAAGTCTATTTGCTCCATGCATTCCTGTACATGCGACTTCTCCAATGCCGTATAATCCGGGCATGGGTTTTCCATTCTTCATCATGACTTGACCCTGTATGTTAACCATCAATCCACCAACCATGTAATGGGCCGCTGGAGCTACCGGAAGAGGGTCGACTCCTAGTGATAGGCCGAATTCATTTAGCCGATTTTCAATTGTAGGAAAGTTGCTTTGTAACATCTCTTTTGATAGATGGTCGGTTACTAACCACACGTTTTTTGCACCGGTTATTTTCATTCTTTGGTCACACGAACGTGCGACCACATCCCTTGTAGCCAAACTTCCAAGTTTTGAATACTTCAAAGTGAATGAATAATTTTCCGGCTTTCCCCCTTTGGCTTTGTACTCTGCTAATCCCTCATTATCAAGTATGATTCCTCCCTCTCCCCTCAGGGCCTCAGTAATTAGAAACGGCTTTTCGTTGCCTGCCATAAGTGCAGTGGGGTGAAATTGGAAAAATGCCATGTCCTTACTGCATGCGCCAGCACGAACGGCCATAGCTAAGCCATCTCCACTTGCAACCTTTGGATTAGTTGTCTTTTCCCAGAGTTGTCCACACCCACCTGTTGCTATCAAAACGGCATCAGCATAAAGCGAAATCATTTCTCCGGATTCTAGATCAAGACACCAAATACCTTTAATCCCCCTCTCAGGATTTCCATGTTTTCTTTGGATCAAGTCTACTCCTAGGCAGTATTCCTTAACCTCAATATTTGATTTATTCAAAACTGAATTTGTAAGGGCTCTTTCAATTTCAGCCCCAGTTGCATCTTTGGCATGTAATATGCGTCGTGCTGAATGGCCACCTTCTTTCACCAGATGGTATTCTTCACCTTCTTTTTGGAAATCCACACCGTATGAAAGTAAGTCCCTTATTCTATCACCTGCTTCCTCTACAACACATCTTACAACTGACTCATCACAAACTCCATCTCCCGATGATAGTGTGTCCTTGATGTGTAATTCCATTCCTATTCCGTCGGTTTTGTCTAATATTCCAGCAATTCCGCCTTGAGCCCAATTTGTGGATGAATCAACCGACCTTTCTTTGGTAATGATTGTCACATCATGGCCTGCTTCACTAAGTTTTAGTGCAGCAAATAGGCCAGCAATGCCACTTCCTATTATGACAATTTTTGACATTATGGTCAGCCTCGCGAGAGGCCATCTATTTTCAAAGGTGCCTACTCTATTATTCCGACACCAATAAGTGATTGTTACCTTTCAGTTGTGTTATGGGGCTAGTTAAGAAATTCTCAGCCATTGCAGGATTGGTGATGATAATCGCTGCAGTAGCAAATGTGGAATTCGGAGCTCTTATGCAATTAGACCCACCTCAAAAATTAATCTTAGCAAGAGCCGCTGATTCAGGTTGTAACACAGAGGAAATTCAAAAAGACTTGGATGAAGGCAACGTAAACGATTGTGTTACCTCAATTGGAGTATGGGATGGTCCAGATTTGCTTCTGCTTGCAGAAGGTGGAATCTTGTTTCTGTCAACCTTCCTGAGATGGCCAAGAAAAGGCAGATGGGCGTTGAGGATTAGGCGTATAGCAATCGTATCAGGAATCGTTCTTTGTGGTCTTGCAGTCGCAGATAGATTTGATAGATTACCGGGAACTTCATCTGAAGATGTCGCAATTTTACTTCCTTTCCCTGCTCCTGCAATCGCAGTGCAAATAGGAATTTTTGCCCTTGGAATATTCTTGATTAGAGGGCCAAAGTATGAGATTGACTATGAAAATAATACAAAAAGACAATCTAAGAGAAACCAGGATGTAACTCACCACCAATTAGATGCCGCATATGCTGCCGGTGGATCACTAGGGGATCTAGAGAAGAAACGCAGGAAAAAATCCTACAAATACAATACGATTGGCGATTTATGGAAGGACCAAGGTTTGTCCCAATACGAGGATAAATTTGAAGCAGGGTCGCGTGATGAATTTGCAGGAGAAAACAAGAGAACTTGTCATTTGTGTAACGGAGAAGGATGTGCAGGATGTAATCGAAAAGGATTCATTGCATAATCGTTGTATTCGGCTTGAATTACACTACTCAATAATCGACATCTTTGGCTTGAGATATTCGTAACCTTCAAGACCCCTATCGTCCCCTGAGCGATTTGAGGTCAAGCGCTTAGTAACTTGATTTGAGGGATAGGGATGTATCTAAAACAATTAGAAGTTGAGAACTTCAAGTCATTCAAAGGCGAAGCTGTTATTCCTTTTGATAGGGGATTTACTGCGATAACTGGGCCAAATGGTTCTGGGAAATCGAATTGTGGAGACGCAATCCAATTCGTCCTCGGTGCCCGTTCTTCTAAGGTTTTGAGGGCCCAAAACTCAAAAGATTTGATATTCAATGGAGGTAAATCCAACAGGCCAGCAAGAAATGCGAAAGTAACTTTAGTTTTTGCAAATCCACTACTGTCAAACGGTAGAAGAAGGCTTCAAATCGATTCAGAAGAAGTTAGAATGACAAGAGAAGTTCGTCTAACAAAGTCAAATAATGTTTCATCCACATATCTATTGAATGGTGAAGAGACAAATCAAAAGGCATTCCACAGGCTACTAGGTCAAGCAAATGCAAGGCCAGATGGCTACAATATCGTGTTGCAAGGCGATGTTACCCGATTATCATCAATGACTTCAGTCGAAAGAAGGAAAGTGTTGGACTCTGTAGCAGGCGTTACTTCATATGATGATGAAATAAAGAAAGCCGATAAGCAGAGGCTTCAAGTTGAAGATTTCATTGAAAGAATATCCCTTGTAGAGGAAGAGCAAAAGTCTAGGTTGAAAACTCTCGAATCAGAAAAGAAGGTTGCGGAGCAGGCAAGGTCAACAAAGGAAGCCTTCGATAAAGCAAATATTGTGCTATATCAAACAAAATATCTTACTTCAAAAGGTGAAATTGAATTCCAAATAAATGAGAGAACACGTTTACTCTCTGACGCGGCCTCAATAGATGAATCGGTTATAACCGCTGAGAAAGAATTGCTTGCTTTGGATGATAAAATCGGAGAGTTGCAAACCCAAATCGATGCGGTAATGGGGGGAGAAAATTCAGGATTGACCGAGGAAATTAGGCAACTACAATTGTCAATAGACCGAAATCGGGACAAAATTGAGGCCGCTGAAAACGCGGATGTGTTTGCGAATGAACAACTTGAGGAACTCGAGGAAAAGATAATCGAGGCAAAAAATGACCTAAGTCAACATCTGGAGTCTCTAAAATCCGCAAAGGGCGATTTGGAAGCGAGTCTTGATGTTTTGAAATCTTTAGAGGAAGAGGAAGAATCGATTAGAGAATCTTTGGAATCATCAGGCTCCGAAACCGCAAAATTATCCAAGGCTGTTACTGAAACTAAAGCCCACTTTGAAAAATGCCAAATTGCGCTTCATAACGCAAATCTTGAGGTTGAAAAAATCTCAAATGAAGCGGAAATCATCGCTAATCAATTATCAGAAGCGGAAGAGGAAGAAGCAGATGCTCAACTTAACTTAGATGACATAGAACTTCAGATAGAGGAATATGGTGGCGAGGGGGGAACTACCGACCGAACCAAACTAGCGGAAGAATTGATTGCAGCGCAATCCGCAGAAAAGAAATTAATCGAAGAATCAAATGCGGTTGAAAGGAAGTTCAAGCAAGCGAATAGAGACTTGTCAGATGCTAGAATCGAATTAGAGAAAAAGTCAGGCAATAACGGGATGGCTCCAGGTGCTGCTGCGGTTATGGCAGCAAGAGACAGAGGAGACTTAAATGGCATATTAGGGACGATTGGAGAATTGTGTGCCCCCAGAGATCCATCTCATGAAGATGCACTTGTTACTGCGGTAGGAAATGGTATGAATTCGGTTGTTGTAGAAAACGACCAAATCGCAGTAGAAGCAATGGCCTATTTACGGAATAATAAACTCGGACGTGCTACATTTTTGCCACTGAATAAAATCCAATCCAATAGAGCTTCTGGTAAGGCTACTATGGTTTCAAGAAAACCGGGAGTTCTCGGATTTGCTCATGAATTGTTGGATTACGACCCCAGAATATCAACTGCTGTTGCGTATGCCCTAAGAAACACCCTTGTTGTAGATAACATGAATACTGCGAGGTCGCTGATGGGTGGAGTTCGTCTTGTCACATTGCGTGGAGAGGTTACAGAAGCTGGTGGCGCAATGGTCGGTGGCGCCAAGCAGAAGATGAAGACTGGCTTTGGAGGGAAAATCCAAGGTGCTAGTGAGGTCGAGAAATTAGTAGGTGAGGTTAACCGATTATCTTTGTTATCTGAAACGGTGAGTGCTGCGCTAAGGGAAGCCAGAAGCCAACAAAGCGAGATAAGAGGAAAAATCAATGCTTTGGCTAATAATGATGAATCACAAAAATTGGGCTTACTGAAAGGAGAAATGGAAGGAGCAAAGAAAGCTTTGGTGAAGGCTAAAGGCAAATCTAATCAATTACGAAATAGATTGGACGCTTTAGATTCGCAGCATGCAATGAAACAGTCCGCTTACGAGGTCTGCAACAAGCAGTTAATTGAAGCAGAATCCGCAAAAGAACATGCGGAAATAGAACTTACTAACTCTTCACCTGAATCGATTCAAAAACAATTATTTGAGGCTCAATCCAAGAGATTGGATGCTGAAGGAATTGCCAACAAAGCATCTATCTTGATAGAAAGCGGTGATGAAAAGACAAAAATACTTAATTCGATGCTGGATTCAATTACGGCAAGAGCAGATGAAATACAAGGAGACATGGCTGGGAGAGAAGTATTGATCAAAACCTGTAATGAGTCTATAGAAATTGATACTAAGAAACTAGAAGAGAAGGAAGAAGAATTCTCAACCCTTCTTGCAGAGCACAAAGGTTTGGACGTTGAAAGAAACGAATTGATAGATGCGAGAGCAGAACTTCGAGCCAAAACCAATTCAAATGTTACTGAAGCCATCAATAAAAGAAGTCTGGCTGAGGATGTCACTAGGAGTATCGCGATAAAGGAACAAGCCCTCGTTGAAATATTAGCTGAAATGGCTGAGGAACAGATACCAGTTGTCGATGACGACGCAGATCTACCAAATATCTCAGATGCTGAAAGAGCGATGACCAAATTGAGAAAGAAATTAGATTCGTTTGGAGATTTCAACATGCTGGCAATAGAGCAATATGACGCTTGTAAAGAAAGATTAGATGAGATGAAGGATGATTTCAAAACACTGCAAGCAAGAAGGAAGAAATTAATTGATATCGCTGATAAACTTGAATCTCAAAGAAAGACAAGATTAGTAGCAACGCTGAAAGAAGTTAACGAGAACTTCAAAGTTGTATACAATAGACTTTCAAATGGTGGTAGAGGTGAATTATTCCTCGAAAACCCAGATGAACCTTTCAAAGGCGGTCTCGATATGTGGGCTCAGCCTCGTGGAAAGTCGAATAAATCAAGATTGCAAGCTCTCTCAGGCGGAGAGAAATCAATGGCCTCATTGTCGCTTATCTTTGCTATACAGGACCACGATCCAAGTCCTTTCTACTACTTTGATGAAGTTGATCAGAACCTGGATGTGCCCAATTCAAAATTAATTGCAATGGAATGTCGCAATAGAAGTGAGGCTGCACAATTCATTATGGTGACTTTGAGAAAAGTTTCTCTCGAGTTAGCTGACCACCACATAGGCATTACACACGGTGGAGACGGATGCTCTAGAAGAATCGTAGATTTCGACAGAGCACGGGCGATAGAATTGGGAGAGCAAGCGGAGAAAGAAGCTACAGAAGCGGCTGACAAGAATCATTCACGAATTGAAGAAGCAAGGGCCATGGAAGTCGATATGCCTGAAGTTCCCGAACCTCTACCTGCGCCAAAAAGCCTAGGTGGTTTGCTCAAGCATATCAACGACCAAGAAAGCGAGGCTGAAGAAGAATCCGAGAATGCGTTTGCATCCTTAGCGGAAAGAGCAGAAGAGTTATCTGAAGATATTCAAGAAAGACAGGATATTGTATCACAACTCCTCGAAGATGATGACGGTGAAGTGGAATTACAAGAAACTGAGGAAGATAAGGAGGTTTAGATTTGCAACAATCCTTACTCGATAATTGGTTTCTTAGGCAAGACATACTTGACCAGCTAGTTAGCAATGATGAGGATATATCTGAAGCAGAAAGGTATGCTGACCGTGTTTTGAGGATTGCACAGGAAGAAGAAGCAGAACATCAAGTCTTATCAGACCCTTTCGATAGGTCTGTTGCGCTGGTTTTGTCTCTCGTAAAAGAGGAAGATATGGACCCTTGGAATATTGACCTATCAGCATTCTTGAAATTATTTACAGAAAGGGTGAGAAAAGAAGCTGATAAATTGGATCTACCTGCCTGTGGTCGACTAATACGCTTGTCATGGGAGGTTCTCAACCAGCAGGCTTCAAGTTTATTGGATAAGGTAACTGCGATAGAATATGACGAGTATGATGATTTTTCAGATTTTGGTTGGGAAACAGAGTACGATGATGAAGAATTCATGTTTACTACTGCAGTTCTTGAGGGGACTGCTGATAGCGTTTTGCCATCTTTCTTTGGTGAGAGAGTCAGGAGGGATGAAGGCAGACCATCGACATTGGGAGAATTACTTTCAGCCCTAAAAGATGCATGTGATGAGGCTGAGATATTCAAGGCTAAAGAAGAATATAGAAAGTCTCATGCTGAAGAATTGAAGAATATGATTGACAATGTAGGCGCAAGGATGCACAATGAAGACATGGAAGCTGACATTCGACGTTGTTGGAATGCTATGAGAGAAGTAATGTCTTCGATGAAATCAGAAAAAGTCCCAATAAGCAAGGTAACCTCGAAATTATCTAAGATTCTGCTCGAGGAATTCGGTGAAATACCTGAAGGTTATGAGGTTGAATCGAAAATAACATCATTTGTTGCAGGATTATTCTTGACCCATAGAGGATATGCCTGGATTAGTCAAGAAGGGCCAGAAGATCCTATAATGATAGAAGATAGATGGCCGAATGGAAAAACATTCGATGATGTTACAAAATTGGCCTCAAAATTATTTGATAGCGAATCAGAAGCATTAAAATCAGAAGAAACAGAATCAATGAGGCATGCTGCAAGACTCGCAGAGCGAGCAAGAATTGCCGCTGAAGAAGAGAAAATTGCAAAGCTTAAAGAAGCATCTGAATCAGAAAATCCCGATGATTGGCTGGTCGAGTGAGGAGTTGATTACATGAGCGAAATACCACTTGAAACACTTCTTGAAGCGACCATGTTTAGCGCTGGAAAATCTCTTAGTCCAAATGAATTTTCGGAAGTATTGGGATATGATGAAGAAGAAGTATTGGAGTCACTTAGCAATTTGCAAGCAACTATCAAAAGGAGAAAAGGAGGCAGTTTACAGATAGTCGAAATAGGTGGCAAATGGGCAATAGAGGTAAAGCCGAATATTGCAGAACATCTCCCAAAGGAAACAAAGTCTGACTTACCACCAAAGTTATTGAAAGCAGCGTCCTTGATAGCATATCTTCAACCTATGCCACAATCGAGGTTAGTAGAACTGTTGGGCCCTAAGGCTTACGATCACATTAGAGAGTTAGCACAATCTGGCCTAATTAACAGGAGGCGTGATGGTAATACCAGGAGGCTAACCACCACACGCCGTTTTTCAGAATTATTTGGTTGTCCTCATACAGACCGTAAGAAAGTGAGAGAATGGTTCAGAGAAATGGTGCATACTTCAGGAGTTTTGAAGGGAATGGAAGATACTCTAGCATTAAGAGAAGTGGAGGAGGATGGTAGTATTCAAACCACTTTGAATGTTGATGATGATGAGTGAAATCATTCTGGATTTCTAATCATCTTTAACGTATCCTCAACCAATTGCTGAGTCACTTGTTTATCGGATGAGTTCACTAAATTCGCCACTTTTTCTATTTCATCACCTTGTGCTCCAGCACTTACTGCCATATTTTTTGCATGTAATTTCATATGGCCTGCTTGAATGCCACTTGTTGCAAGGGCACGCATAGCACCAAGATTTTGCGCTAGGCCTGCGGCTGCCATTATTCCAGCCAATTCTTTAGCAGACTCCACGCCCAATATCGAGAGATTTGCTTTTGCTGCGGGATGAACTTTGGAAGCACCCCCAACAATCCCTACTGCCATTGGAGTCTCGATTTTTCCAATCAAATTCCAGTTATCATCTCTTTCCCATCTAGTCATCGAGGTGTATGTTCCTGTTTCCACAGAGGCCCAAGCATGGCATCCTGCTTCGATTGCTCTCCAATCTTGCCCACAAGCCATAGCAATAGCACTAATTGCGTTCATGACGCCTTTGTTGTGTGTTGCTGCACGATAAGGGTCTGCCATTGCGAAGTGATGGGCTTCCAGAATGCCCCTTATCACCTTGATACCTTTATCTCGACTGCCGTCATCTGACATTTCCTCGGGCGTAAATGTGGCCTCAACTTTAGCCAATCTATGGGATGCAAGGTTCGATAGAATTCGAAGATGGACCCGTCCAGACGTAATTTCTTCGACCTTTGAAGTAATTCTTTCAGCCATGGAATTCACAGCGTTAGCTCCCATTGCATCTTTTGTATCTACTAACAGGTGGATGACCAACATTTTTCCCTGCATAGAATCAATAGTTCTAACTTCTATGTCCTTGCATCCTCCTCCTAGTCTAATCATTGTGGATTCAACCGAATTGCATAATGAAATTAACTCATACTTTGCAGTCCTTATTGATTCAGCCGCCTTATCCGTATCCTCGAGGTCAAGTACTTGCATTTGAGCAATCATAATCGAATCATCACTCGAGGTTCTGAATCCTCCATTTTTGAGACATCGCTTTGCCATATTGCTAGCGGCCGCTACAATGCTCGATTCTTCAACACAAAATGGGATTAAATACGCCTTATCGTCAATAATGAAGTTCGTAGCAATTCCAACGGGAAGGGACATAGTACCAATTACATTTTCAATCATGTGATCTGCTGCCGATTCAGATAATTCACCGTGGGTAGCAAGAGCTTCGATTTCAGAAGAAGATAAGCCAGATAATGATGCAACAATATCTCTTCGCTCTTGGACCGTAAGTTTGTAGAAGCCCGAAAGTCTACTATCTTCAACTGGCATTGTCCATCCTCTGTTAAGATGCAAAAGTGTGCACTTGATGAAGAAATCGGTAGATTAACGCAAAAATTAACGCGTTAACAAAGCGTTAACAAGGCGTTAATAGGATAACTTTTCATAGAACCGTAAATTGATTAACATGTATTAACGTATACATGACAACTGATTTTTCACCGAAACATCATATACTCTATAAATTCAACTAAATCCATGAGTGAAGATTATCCAATATTGGGTATTCCTGCCATAAGAGAAAATCCATTTCAATCACGCCCCCTTGAGGCTCGTAATTCCGATCTTTTTGTGGGTAGGTCAAATCTTTCTACTTCTTGGGTAAGAATCCTTAAATCACGTACGGCGAGATTGAATTTATTGGTTGGAGAGAGTGGAACAGGACGCACCTCATTGATGAGGTGCATTGCTTCTGAGGCTGATAAGTACCTCCATCTTGATATGTATCCAACAGATAACCATGTAAATCGAATTCTAGATGAAATTTACACCAAATTCGTGGATTTCGATATACCTTCTAACGGCCAAGAATTAGTAGATAGATTAGTGGCTGCTACAGAGGAATCTAATACCGCTATGCCTTTGATTACATTCGACTACCCTAATGCAGATGGTCAACAATTAGCGAGTATTATTGCTAATCTATTACCCGCTCTTGAGAGGCTACAAGCAATGGTTGTTGTTATTTTATCAATAAATCAAAGAGCGCAATGGAAAGAAAGCCTTATTGAAAAATTTGAGCATCTTGAAGTTATTGAGCCGTTTACTAAAGAGGAAGTAAGAGAAATTTGTGAATTGAGAATAAATAAGGTCTCTAATGTTGCTTGGTACATAAATGATGAAGCTCTCGAATACGTATTCGATACATCTGCAGGAAAAGCGAGTAAGGTAATTAGAACGATGAGAAATATAGTGGATTTCGAACGAGACAATCCAAGAGAAATTAAATTCGAAGAGGATAAAAAAATAGTTATTGAAACTGAAAACCATCAAATTACGGATGTAGGGATAAATATTCAGAATAGTGATTTTGAATTAGATTTAGATAAATTAGGAGAAGAACCTAATGATATTGGTAAAACTCTTCTCCCAGATTTACCGCCAGTTCCGGCAATGTCATACGGTGGGTTTGGTGGTCTTGTAAATCGAAACAGAGTCAATATGCACGTAGATACGAGGTTTGACCAAAACGTGGAAAGAAATCCTCTTGACATCCAATCTGATGAATCTGATTTCTGGCAAGCGGAAGCATCTGATGCGGTTCTGATAACAGAAGAAGAACCTGATACCATCCCTGAAGAAAACCATTTTGAGGAAGATATCCAATTCGAAGAGGAAATCCATGAGCCAATGCATAAATCAGCCATGGTCGAGGAACCAGGAGATAACCTCGAACAAGTAGTGTTAGATTTGTTTGGCAAAATACTCTCGAATCCAAATAACCAAGGTGTAGAGACATTGTCACAATTGCTTATGAAGCTAAACACTCCAGTTGTTGGAAGAAAGGAAAGCAATCCCTTGAATATTCATATTTTGAGGAATTTAGGCAGAAATGAAGCCGTCCTAGTTGAGGTGTCGACGCAAAGAGAGTTTTCGCCTTCAGACCCTCGTCTTCAGGACCAATTAGGAATTAAGAGACCTAGAATGTCTCAAATTTGTAACAAATTGTACAGAGCTGGAATACTTTCGGTGCAACAAAAAGGAAAATCGAGGGTTTTCAAAATTACAAATGATGCCAAAGGGCAACTAATAGCATGGGGAATGATGGAGGCGGAAGCATGAGTTGGTCTGTATTTAGGTCCTGGCAGGCCCCAAATCAAATCTCAACCACCTGCGAAGTTGGGAATGATTTCTTGATATCAACTGGATTGGAGATAATCCTACTCGATGAAGAGTGTAACATTAGGTGGAAGAGATCCATGCCGTTTAGAGTTCATGGAGCATCTCATGATTCTGGAAGAATTGGAATACTTTACGGTCATGGCTTCCAATTACTGCAAGTAAGTGACGGCTCACCAATAAATGAGGGTCGGTCCACCGAAGGAGGATTTAGTGATATTATTCCACGGCCAGGAGGAGGTTGGGTTTTATCTTGCAGAAAAGGAAATTTGCATATTTTCAGTTCTGAGGGCCGTGGAATCAAGCGATTGTCGGCTGGCGGTGTTAGGAGGCTTATCGGTTGGTTCGATAGAGAACACCTAATGTGGCAGGATGAAAATGGAAAATTACGTTGTGCAAGGTTAGCAAATGAAGATGCCCAACGACTTTTAGAAGATAGAGTATGGTCTTGGGTAAGTAAAATGAAGGGAGGCAAGATTCTTCTTCAATCTGCAGATGGTATGTTGTGGGAAGGAGTTCCACATCCATATGGCTGGGATAGTTTGGAAACTATCGATTCACGGTCTCTAGAGCCACTCAGCGCCCACAAGGCGGGAGATGGTTGGTGGATTTTATCAATCGAAGGTTCAGTTCATTCAATGGCACAGCAAGTTACAATAAGCCTCGGGAATAGTCATTTGGGAGATTTCTTAATTGGACTTGCGCCAGACACCATGGCTACAGTAAAACGAGACGGACTTGTCAGGGTTTGGCAATCTCCTGAATTATCTAATCTAAGGAGAATTGAGTTACAAAAGATGGTTGCTGAAGCAAAGGTTGCAAGCGATTGGGAAGAGCGAAGGAAGATATTCAAGCGAGCTTGTGACGCAGAAGATGAAGGAAGGATTTCTTTAGCGATTGATCTATACCAATCACTTGGAAGAACATCAGATGTGAATAGATTGATCGCACGACTCAAAGGTGATTAGTTTGGAATTAAACAACACGATACTTAGAGAAAGACTTGAACATTATCTGGATTTAACAAATAAAGCAAGGGAAAAGGCCACTCCTATTCCGGAGGAAGGTACAAAGGATGACAAGATGTTACAAATTTTACTAAGAATGGCTGACGATTATGCTAGCGATGCCAAGCATTTTATGGAGATAGGTGATTACGTAAGGTCGTTTGGAGCAATCAATTATGCACATGCATGGATAGATGCGGGTGTTAAATTGAGATTGTTGGATGGTCATGGAGATGATGAATTATTCACACTGCCATAATCATTCGACAAGTCGTAAATGTTTGTTGCCAATCACTTCCAACCATCTTAAATTCGATTGAGAAATCCTTCTTTTTAATTCTGAATCTACAGTCAAAATCGGCCAATTATTCTCTATAGAATAGTGTAATAGTTGGTCATCTGTATGATTCCCGACCCCTTCTGGAGTGTCGATTAGTGTCGATTTAGCAATTAACATATCAAGCATTAGGTTTCCACCAATCGATTCTAATTCTTTTATCACATTTGGTAAAATCGCTAAATTTGTAACTCCTACAGTTTCCAGTAGAGCTTTATCGATATTGATGCCTGCATCGACAACCGCTTTCCAACCACAGGCATCAATCAATACCCTGATCATGAGACTCACTCAATAGTGCCGTGTCCTATTAATCTCCATCTCGTGCCAACTCTTCGAGAAAGAGAAACTCTCTGACCCGAATCAGCACAGATTGGTAATCTGAGAGTCAAAGTCGCCTTTCCTTTACCAGGATTTGAAACAACACCAACACTTGTAGCAGTTGCAACATTTACCATTAGCATCTCGTTCGACCTCAAAGGCATTATTGGTGAAGCATCCTCTCCCTCACCAGCAACCATGTTTTTCATTAAATTGACATTGATGTTGATGACATCTCTTACTTCAGGGAGGTCTCCGACTTTAGCGACTATTTGTCCCGATAGATTATCTGCAGTTGTGATTGCAGGGTCTAATGGAGTAGCCATTCCACACAAGCCACCGGCGTTCATGCTGTCAAGATTTAGTCCTCCGCCTTGCATGCTTGAGACTTTTGAGATGATAGGTTGATAGTGTACCTTATTTCCTTTCTGGATTTTTCTTCCTGGGCCTATTTCAATTTCATCGCCAACATTGAATACGCCCTCTACAATACTTCCTCCAATTACTCCTCCCCTAAGTTTCGCAGGACGAGTTCCTGGTTTGTTTATGTCAAACGAGCGCGCTACATGCATTATCGACCTTTTATCTTGAGACCTATCGGGTGTTGGAATAGTTGCTTCAATCGCCTGAATCAAGATGTCTAAGTTAACGTCATGGTGTGCGGAAACTGGGATAATTGGTGCATTTTCCGCAATTGTTCCACTAAGGAATTCTTTGATCTCAGCATGTGATTCAATCGCTCTCTCGCGACTCACAAGGTCAATTTTATTCTGGACTACGACAATGTTTTCGATACCCGCAATTTCCAACGCCATAAGATGCTCTCTTGTTTGAGGTTGAGGGCACTGTTCGTTAGCCGCAACCATCAGCATCGCTCCATCCATGATGCTGGCGCCAGTAATCATAATCGCCATCAAAGTCTCGTGCCCCGGGGCATCCACAAATGAAATCACTCTTTGGAGTTCAGTGACATCATCATTGCCTCCATCTGGCCTTCTACCAGTGGCGTAGAACTCTCCTTTGTCTGTTTTGTAAAAAGCAGTGTCCGCATAACCAAGTTTTATCGAAATGCCACGCTTCCTCTCTTCAGAATGTGTATCTGTCCAGATTCCAGATAGCGCCTGTGTAAGGGTGGTTTTCCCATGGTCGACATGACCGACTAGGCCGATGTTTACTTCTGGTTGAGAGGGAAGCTTTCGTGCCATGCTTCCCATCTCCGTTTGTCCTCAATCAAGCCTCGCGGCTTCACTCACTGCTTTCCTCTGCGCTTTCGCTCGAGCCGAGAATATCCTCGAGGCTCTTTGTTGCGGCCTCTACAACCTTCAGATTGATTTGCCTAGTATCTTGAGTTACAGTGTTTCCACGGAAGTTTCTTCTCTTTCTCATGCCGTCTGGCTTGTATCGGAATCTCTTCTTCTCTCCACCTTTTGTTTTTTGGACAAGTGAATGACCCTTGAAACCTGTTGAAGCGGTGACGAGGATAGATTGCCTTGAACCACCATTCAAATCAGATCTCATTGGAGTGCCAGTTTTATCTGAACCTCCGGTAATTTGCAATTTGTAACCTGCAAGTGTTTGGTCACCTTCTCCTACGAAGATTCCATCTACGAGGTCACCGATTTTCTTTCCTAGGAACTGGGACATGTTGTTTCCACTAACGGTCATGTTGTAAGAACGGCCTCCGTTAGCCGGGTTTGTGTCACTGACTACAGCGATAAAAGTAGATTCTGCCATGCTATAAACTCCTTAGAGCAATTCGCCGACATAGGACAGGTATATAGGCCCTTTGAGTGCTAAATTTTTGATTATTTCTTAATTTTACCCGGTATTAGTGTTTCTAACCGTCTTGCTACATCACTTGGAAGCATGTGTGGCATCGAAATGAATTGGGTTCTTCCTCTGCCGACCTCTGCGTTGGAAGTCTTTGTCGAGATGATGTTTTCTTGCGTCAATTTCTTCAGATGCTTCCAGAATGTTGTATGTCCTTTAGGGTCCACCTCATATTCTTCACAAGCTACGTGATACAATTTTTCAGCCTCGCCAGTTGTCATAGAATCTTCTTTCCTCAATCTTCTACAGATTCCTATCAAAATCAACATGTGATGAGCACTTAGATTGTCGATATTAATCGAATCAACATTTCCGGGTAAGGAAACAACGGTTTTTTGAACATCTTTTGGCTCAATTTGGGAACGCCCAGCGGATTCTGCTCTCTTTGCAGCACCTTCCAACAGTTCAATTGCGTGCCTAGCATCACCTGAAGGCTCTGCTGCTTCTGAAATTAATTGTAGAATCTCGTCTGAGCACGTACCGTTTACAAGCGCCAAGTCTCTTCTTTGTTCTGCGATTTTGTAAAGGCCTGACTTTTCGTAAGGCGGTATTCGTAAATGATTAGTCCTTCCAATTCTTGAGATGACTGCATTTTCTAGAAGGTCGAGAACTTGTTCTTGACTGATCATTATCAATGATAGAGTTCCCGTGCTATCTCCATCTTCGTCTATTCTCATCAATTGATAGATTATTCCATCACCGGATTGCCTCAACAGGTGGTCAACCTCATCTAATGTGACGATTAAATGAGAATTGCTCCCCCTAATTATTCGTTTTAGACTCGTTAACAATTCTCCAAGGCCTAATCCTCTGTCTGGGTGTCCAGGGTCCAACTTCTGTACAATTGTCTGCATTACTCGAGAAGATGTTGCGGCGTTCCTGCAGTTGACATAAACGGATTTGATATTTCGTTTCTCTGACAAATGTTTGATAATATCTTGACAGAACAACTTCGTAACCGCAGTTTTTCCAGACCCAACCGGACCCGTTATAACGGCTCTACTGGCACCATTTGGGTGCGCAATGCTGCTAAATATAGAAGCCAATTGGCCTTGATACTCATCCCTTCCTACCAGTTCATCAGGTAGGAAATCAAATCCGAAAACATCAGGGCGATTGATAATCAGCCCAGCTCCGATACGGTCGAGATAGTTGCTCATGACTACTGATGGTTATCGTCTATGGTTATTGAACTTTCAATAAAAAAACCTCAATCAAGGTATTTCATCGAACTGATATCCGGTTTCCCACTTCTTTTCGCCAAGAGCCACCTCTAATTCAAATGGGGTCACCAACGGCTTTGCGTATTTTACCGCATCATCGATTGCGATTCTTGGACAAGCAGTATTGACAAAAGCATCAACTGGATAGAAATCGATTAGTTCAGGACCAACATGTTCGAGAGCGAGTAGGTATCCTTTCTTGCCGTGTTTTTCTAAAGTTCTCTTCAACTTTAGTGCCAGACTTCTTCGCATTTGGCCCGGTTTTTCTCCAATAAGAATAGCAAAATTCTGCGCATCTTGAATTGACATAATCAAACCAAACCTTTGCCTCAATATTCGTTCAATTCTTTCAAAACTCATTTCGGTAGCGTCGCCAGTGTATGGGTCGAGCATAGCGAGAGGCTTTCCAGTGTGCAATACAAGTCCTATTGGATGAAAATCTCCACTTCCAAGGAACAGATAATGTCCGATTTCGTCATCATCTCCTGAATAGTTGCAACCAAGAACTTGTCCAGGGAAGGTCAATCTTGCACCACCAACGGGTACTTCAACATCATAACCTGCGTCTTCAAACTTCTTTTTGAACTCGAAAATTAGGTGTAAATGTTGTATTGAAGCAACCAAACCAAGTTTTGAACCTTTCAAAGGAGCTACACGTCCGACAGCGTCTAGAAATTTCTCCTGTGCTTCTTCTTCACTCAAATCTGAATCGTTTGAGTGTGCTAAACGATGCTCAGCAATCGCCCTATGTTGGGCTAAAATCGGTAATACAGGATCGATAGCGGGATCTCCGTCGTAAGTTACCTCGATAAACTGGGTAGGCATTCCTGAATCTATATTCATCTGGGAATGACCCATGTGAGCTACTAACTCAACGCCCATAAGTTTCATTTTATCGTGAACCAAATCGCATGCTCCGTAACAAGGGTCTGCTGCTAAGATGACTTTTGCAGAGGTTTCATCCTCTATTTTGTCCATCATCTCTAAAGCTTGCATTTTCAATCCTTCAGGAATCTGAAGGGCAACAAGCCGATTG
>CAZGJD010000008.1:0-100107 GCA_964526385.1 uncultured Candidatus Poseidoniales archaeon
TCATGCTTTGAACAATGAGAACATCATCCTTGATGATTGAACCGGACTTTTCTAGAAAAATTCACACCATCTCTTGTGGCTTGATACAGATAAGCGAAATATCCTTTCCGCAAAATCGCAAGGGTTCTATCAAACCCCTCAAGACATTATGGAGAAGTACAATGGGTGTTCAGTCCCCCAGTACACAGCCTACCCTTGTTTCTGATATCGAGTAAATAAAAAATGAATCAGCTACTCAAAGTGGAATAAAGAGCATCTCAACTTGAACAAGAAAGCATTGAACAACCGACCCTATCCTTTGCCCATTCAGGCCTTTTTTTGAACCACTTGTCCTCGAATTCATATTGCTCTGAATAAGGCATTTTCAATAACTCATACAATTCTTCAGCCACGGAGTAGTCATCCCTTTCGGCAGCATCAATCGCTAACTGAGCCATCCAATTCCGAAGAACATATTTTGGATTATTTTCAAGCATTGCCTTTCTGTTTGGCTCCCCCTCAATACGTTCCCACCATTTCAGAAGCCAAATCTCCCACTCTGATTTGGGAATTGAAATTTGGTCGTAGAAAGCAGAATAAAGATGTTCGATGTTTGGTTCTGTAATCGAACAAAGTAGCCTGAAAAAAATCGTCATGTCAGTTTCAACAAGTTGAAGGTTCGACTTCAATTCTTCTATTAATTCGATGTCACTATCTCTGATTTCATCGAGGCCGATTTTATTTGCCCACATCGAATTGTTATGTTTTTCAAATGATTTGTAGTAGAATTCAAGGCATTCGTAAAGACGTTCAGGTTCATGCAAAAGTGGACTAATGGCCTCTAAAAGACGAGCAACATTCCATGCTCCAATTTTTGCTTGATTCCCAAATCTGTATCTCCTTCTCTGGGCGTCTGTAGTATTAGGTGTCCAGTCTGGATTGAAATCTTCAATCCAGCCATATGGGCCATAGTCAATTGTCTGACTATGAATTGACATATTATCTGTATTCATAACTCCATGGACAAATCCTACTCGCATCCAGTGTGCTATCATAATAGCCGTTTCTTCACAAATTCCTTTGAGCCATTCGATTAATGACTCATCGTTTTCTGCTGAATGAGATGGAAAGTGGTGCTTTATGGTATATTCAACCAGAGATTGAAGAGTATCTTTATCGCCATTTAATGCATGAATTTGGAAAGATCCAAAGCGTATGAATGACGGCGCAATGCGACAAACGATTGCACCCGGTTCTGGAGCAGGGTTCCCGTTATACATGATGTCTCTAATGACTTCCTCACCAGTTGTCACCAAAGATAGTGCTCGAGTTGTAGGAACCCCAAGGTGGTGCATTGCTTCACTGCAAAGGAATTCTCGGATGGAAGAGCGAAGAACGGCTTTACCATCTGCAAATCTGGAATAAGGAGTAATTCCTGGTCCCTTTAGTTGAACATCAAAAATTCCGTTTTTTGTTTGGAGCTCTCCCAAAGTTATCGCTCTCCCATCACCGAGTTGGTTTGCCCAATTTCCGAATTGATGCCCACCATATCTCTGTGCGTAGGGCTCCATGCCTTCGATTACCTCGTTGCCCCCAAGTACAGATTCATCCCCCTTGTCTAGTTCTAATTCGTCCGCAATTTCTTTTGACCAAAGCCTAAGAATTGGGTTAGGTACTTTTGTCGGATTTACTTTTGACCAACATGCACCAGGGACTTGACGTGGTTGACCGCCTTCAATATCGTCGCCAGGTGTTTCGTTAACGAAACGATTGACCCATTTTGAATCTTGTAAGGTCATTGTGGTCACTTCATCTATTCAGTGTTCTAGTCCAGCGGTCACTTGCGGGTACGTCTACTACATTGAGGGTAGCGAAACTAACTCCTTTTGTTTCGAGCAATTTAGTTCTAAAATTTTCAAAATCAAGTAGGCAACAAGGACAGTGTGGTCTAGTTGGTTTCAGAGTAATAGTAACTTCACCATCGTCGCTGATATCTATTTGTTTTACAATGTCTTTTTCAGACCATGATTTTTGGTCATGTGGATCTCGCCAATCAGCTGCAAGCCTAGCAATTTTGCGTTGCAGGTTTGCAATTTTTCGGTTCACTCAATGTCCTCCAAGCGCAAAGTTTCGATTTTACCTTCAGCAGAGGCCAACTCTTTTTGACACTCTTTTAGTAGATTTGAACCTTCTTCGAATAGTTTCAGTGTCTCGTCTAAATCTGTTCCGCCAGCCTCTAATGCGGCGACAATTTCTTCCAATCTTTTCATTGCTTCAGCGTACGTCATTTTTTCACCTCGGTAGTTACTTTACCGTCTCTGAGTACTACGGTCAGAGAGTCTCCTTCCTTCAATCCAGCGACTGTAGTAATTGGTCTACCATTTTGATTAAGGGCCATTGAATATCCTCTATCGAGAACTCTTTCTGGATTGGTAGATGTTAGAATTGAATTAATGGTTATCAATCGATTTTTTTTATACAATATTTGCCTATCAACGGCATTATTCATCTTTGAGTTCATCCTAGAAATTCTCAGTTTCGCATTGGAAATTCCTTTCATTGGAGCAGTGCTGAGTCTCAATACCATTGTCCTGATGGCTTCATTTTTCTTGATGAATAAGTTGTCAATTGCAAAATCAAGCCTGTCCCCAGTTTGCGATATTTCATCTAACAATTCATCCTTGATTGGAATTACTCTTTCGACAGCATTGGACGGTGTTGATGCTCTAATGTCAGCGATTAGGTCTGATACAAGTAGGTCAGATTCATGTCCTACAGCACTTACAACAGGCACAGGACAGTCGATTATTGCTTGACAAACAGTTTCTAAATTGAACGACCATAAGTCCTCAGGCGACCCCCCGCCTCTGCCAACAATTATCAGATCAGCATGTTTTCCTGCGTAATTTATCGCTTGCACAATCTCTTCTGGAGCTCCGATTCCTTGAACTAAAACAGGAATAATGGTGTACGAAAAATTGGCCCACCTGTCATTTATTAGCCTCTGCATGTCTGAAAGTGCTGCACTTCCACCACCGGTGATTATATGCAATTTTTTGGGTATCTGGGGAATGGGTAATCGTGGCCTATCCATAGTTCCATCTTTACGCCATTTTTCGATTAATTCCCTCCGTGCTTTTTCCATTTCGCCAATGTTCTGCACGGGTTGTATTCGGGCGGCCTTAAACTGCATTCTTCCAGTTTTAACATAAACATCGATACCACCCAAGGCAACTACATTCATACCCACCTCGATTTTCTGAGAATCGAACGATGTGTTCCCTCCGAATAAAACACAATCAATTGAGCCTTGTTCATCTGTAAGCGTAAAGTAGGAATGTCCGGAACGAGCAAGTGTTAATTTTGTCAATTCTCCGATGATTGCGGCATTCGCCAAATAAGGTTCGTTAACCAAAGCCTTTCGAGCAAGTGAAACATACTGTCCAACCTCTATCGGCTCACCTGCCATGGAATTTATCCTGAGTCCATGGTTATTGAATACTCGTATTTTGGATGGAAGAAGTTTTGAATGCGTGGTCTTCCCGCAAACTGTTCCAGTAAGGGGTTGGCCCCTACTTGGGATGGTGATTAAATGACTGAAGAAGAATCTAAAGACACTCAAAATGAAGAAGATTGGACTTCCTATGCCAACGTTGGCTTTGGTTCAACTGATTATTCTCTATGGGATGAAGAAATAGACCAGTCAAAAGTGATGTCTGAACCCGATTGGGATGATGATTATCAATTACAAATAAATGAGGAAGAAATACCCTCAGCACCTTCTCCAGCAGGATTAAAGCATTTAGTAAAATTAGGAACTTGTGATCATTGTTTAGGGAGAATCGGTGGAAAGAAAAGGTTTAGCCAGACAATCTTAGAATCTGGAATTGAAATCAGAAACGATGTTACAACAGCTGATTCAACCCTAAAAAAAATCAGAGAAGAAGAGCCATTATGCCCATTTTGTGAAAACCTGTTTGAAGAAATTCCACTAATATCTGAGTTAATTATAGAATCGGTTGGAGATAAAGAGTGCTCCAGACTGCAACTTGGCTCGAGGATTCCTAAAGATCAGACAGAGGCTGAAGACCATATGAGAAAGAGGTATGGCGCAGCTAATTCAACCCCACTTAAATCATCTTTAGTAGAAGAGATTGCAAAACACTTGAAGGAAAGTGGTTTCGACATGAAAATGGTCATTGACAAACCCGAGATATTGGCTATTGTGGACGTTCTAACCCTCACCGTTGAGTTGGACGTAAGGTCCCAATATTTCTATGGAAGGTACCTAAAACTCGAGCGAGGGATTCCTCAAACCAAATGGCCTTGTAAATCATGCAAAGGTAGAGGTTGTCAAAAGTGTGACAATACTGGAATGCAGTATACAAGTTCGGTTCAGGGTTTGATTGGCGACCCTCTTCTAGAGATTTTTGGAAGCAAGGAACACTCGTTCCACGGCATGGGCCGTGAAGATATTGATGTAAGGTGTTTAGGCAGAGGAAGACCATTTGTTATTGAATTCAAAAATCCGAAGGTCAGGGAAGTCGACTGCAATGAGATAATGGATATTATTAACAAAAATGCAGCAGGAAGAATTGAGGTCAATTCAATGAGACCTTCCAACCGTAGTGAAGTTGTCAGGGTGAAGGATACACCTGCAGAAAAATCATATACAATCAAGTATAAAATCGAGCCACTAACACAAAATGAGTTGGATGAATTGACACAAATATTGGAGGTTCCAAAAGATAATCGGCAAAGGAATTCACGACGCAAAAAATACTATTCCAACAACGGAGATAGGGACTTAAACACGACTACGGAAATCGATTATTCATCAATGAAAAAAGCAGAATTAGTTGCTTTGTGTGAGGAAAAGGGGTTGGCAAAATCTGGAACAAAAGAAGTACTTATCGAAAGATTGTCTTCTGAAAAAGAACCAACTCTTCCTTTGCCCGACAAAGACTTTGTAATGGAAATTATGCAAAAATTACAGGGTTGCACCCTTGCCCAAAGAACCCCAGAAAGAGTTGCCCATAGGCGAGCTGACAAAATTAGGAAAAGAAAAGTTCTCGAAACAAACAATCCGTCAATTGAAGTTGTTGATGAAAATCTTATGATTGGTGAATTTAGTCTCAGGTGTGAATCTGGTACGTATGTTAAAGAAACCGTACACGGGGATGGCGGAAGAACTCAGCCATCGATTGCCTCGCTAATCAAGGCAAAATGTACGGTCGAATGGCTTGATGTTGCCGATATTCATGCTGATTAAGACATCGCGGTGCTTATATGGGGCGGGTAGGTCGCCAAGTTGCTCGGAAGGTCAATGACAGTATGAGTGGAGTGCGATAACCATGAAGAAATCCAAGGGTCAACGCCAGGGAACACGTTCCATATTGAGTAGAGGGCGCCACCAAAGAGGTCGTCTGAACATCAGTCGCGTCATACATGATTACGATGAAGGCGACCGCGTAGCAATCGTTCTCGACGGAGGCCAGCAACAAGGAATGCCTCATCGCAGATTCCACGGAAAGACTGGATTCATTCAGAGCCGTCAAGGCAGAGCATGGGTTGTTGCAGTCAAAGATGGCAACATGCAGAAGACAGTTGTCGCAAGACCTGAGCACCTAAGACCATTGGAGTGATTATCATGTCCGAAGAGGAAAGATTCCTAGATTATGCAACTGTTAGAAACATGCTCAATGACGCTAGAGAGCGAAGAGGGTTCCTAACATACGAACAGAAAGCAGCTCTACAACATGCTGAATGGGCCGCAAGTGAAAACAGAAGCGGTTACGGCACCGACCCAAACGTTTTCAATGACATGTTCAATGCAATCATGGAAATTGAAACATTCCAAAAGTATCCAGAATTAGCAGCTAAATTAGCAGAATTAATGCCACTTCATCCAGATGATGTACGAGCAGTTGTCGCAAGCAGAAGAATCTCAATCGATAACGATGAGGTAGAATCTGTTTTGGTAATAGTACGTCAACATCTTGGCGTAGAATGATTTTGACACACGGTGGTCTCAATGTACAACGATCGTCGCTCAGGTAATCGCAGGGGTAACCCACGCGCTCCAAGGAGTGACCCACTACTTTCAGTAGAGTGGTGCCGAGTTATCGACCACCCTGCTGCAAACGAAGCCATGGTCGTAGTTACCGAACCTTCACTACACGTAATCAGGTTAAGTGCTAAATCCAGTGCTGGAATTCAAATGGTTGGCTCTAGGATTTACATGGGTTCAGACCAAACCAAAAAGGACGTGGTTCAAGACATTTTAGGATTCGCAAGAATCAGAGATTTGTCAAACGCCGCAAGTCAGGAAATGCCTCTTGTAATTCAACAAATCATTGAGGATTCTCCATCCGTATTTATCGAACAATTTTTTAATCGTGCAGGAAACCTATCATTGAAAATGCATGCTTTCGAATTATTACCCGGAATCGGTAACAAGAAGGCTATGGAAATGGTTGGAAAGCGAGGGAGATCAGGATGGGAATCATTTTCGCAATTAGACGAAGATTGTGGAATAAATTCAGCTGAATTATTGGCTAGACGCTTTGTATCAGAAATTGAAGATAGAAATCTTCAACCCAGATTAATCGAATTACTTCTCAGAAAGGAGGAGTGATACAATTGTCTCTCGAACACGAGAATTAATTGAAAATCTTCGGACACGTCAGTTTAACGATAAGGCTCTCGGCCAACATTTCCTCAACAATGATGATGTCCTAGACAGAATAATCGAACTTTCTGAAATTCAGAAAGATGATTCAGTAATCGAAATAGGTCCTGGCCCTGGGGTTTTGACTGATAGACTCCTTGCTAAAACACAAAATCTTGTCTGCATCGAAATCGATACGGGTGTTTGCGAGTATTTGCGAGATACATTTACCGACCTCAACCTAATCGAAGGGGATGCATTACAAGAGAAATGGAGCAAAGCCAACAGATTCATTTCCAATTTACCATATCAGATTTCGTCGCCAATAATAGAAAGAATAACAAATAATAAGTCAATCCAACATGTTGTAATTTTAGTCCAAGAGGAGTTTGCTCAGAGGTTGGTTGTGGAACTATCAAGTGACAGGGGAAGTCTAGGAATGTGCACAAAATTGGATTGGGATACAGAAATGGATATACGAGTTGCTCCAAACTGTTTCACACCTTCTCCTCAGGTAAATTCTAGATTGGTTGTGATGAAAAGAGTAGACCCTCCTAAAAATTCGAAATTGACAAAGATGCTTATTCGGCAAGCATTTGGGGAAAGGCGGAAAAAGTTGAAAAATACGTTATCAAAACCCCCTAAACGTATCTCACGAGTGAAAGGATGGCATGCTGCTAATTATAAACAAGCAATTCAGTCAATCGATTTTCCAAAGATTTATCAGCGTCCAGAGGAATTAATTATTGAAGATTGGTTAGAATTATCAAGACTTTTGGAGGAGTCAAGGAAAGCGATGGGTTGACATTCAACCGCCCGCTCGGCCTGTTCCGTCGGAGGGGTGTAAATGGCAAAAAAGGACACATATTTGGCACTATTACGCCGTGGAATTGACGAAACCACAGCGATGCAGTTAGCCGACGCTGGAATCAAAATCGGAGATTTGAAGAAAATAGACAAGTCCCAATTGGTTGAGAATTACGGTTTGAAACCTGATATCGCTGACGGTGTAATCGAAATAATAACTGCTGGCCCCCAATCACACGGAAAAGAAAGATTCCTTTCGAAGGTTCTTGCTCCTGAAAGAAAGGTGGAAAGCAAGATTGAAGAATTAAAATTTAAGAGGCAGCAAAAAGACGTACTCACAGAATTAGCTGAGCAAAAAGAGCGTCTAAAAGTTGCAAAAGTTGAATCCTTCAGAAGCAAAAAGCTCGTTATGAACAGGCTCGGAAAAACGATTGAACTGATAGTAAAGTTGGAAAACAATCTCCATGATGAAGGAAAAGATGACCAGAAGGTAAAGATTCGAGATCAGTTGGAAACAAGAGGACTTGAAGCTGCTAGAGACCATGAGATGTTGGACTTAGAAGGCACACCACAGGACATTGTGGATTTCAGGCGAAAGATTGTCCCAAAATTGATTTTACATGCTTGCCCAGAATGTGATGAAGAACTCGATCCAAGGTCGAGTAGAAATCCAGACGATGTGGATAATTGGTCGTTAATCTGCTGGGAATGCGAAACACCATTTGAATCAGGATTAGCTTCAGTTGTAGATGGTCTTTTAGAAAACGGTGGTAGGATCACAATCGACCCTGATGCGAGGCCAAGAAATCCAGTTCCACCCAAACCAGCATCGCAAGACTTCGCTACAATCAACCAGCTTGTTAAGGACGAGTTGGAAAAGACTGGAGCCGACGCAGATACTATTGCTCAGGCTGCTGAGCAATCCTCACTGACAAGTGGATTAATGAGTATCAATGACTGGATTGACCAAACTATTGCAGTCAAGGGTTACATCCAGGCACAAGAGGATCGTGAAGACTTCATCCTCAGAACCGGCGCTGGTGCTACAAAATTCAACAAGTGGATGAAGAAGGCAGGTCTTTACTTCAACAAGCAAACTGGCCGCTGGTCACGATGGGAAGATCGCTGAGGTGCCTTCATGGGGCTAATTCGATTTCTTCGTGGCTCCAAACTATTAGGTCAGGTAGCAGAAATTTCTGGTAAGTCACTAGTAGAACATGCATATGCTGCAAATGTTGACATTCCAACAAATTGCACAAGCGGAAACTGCGGTTCATGTATGGTTACTTTACTCTCAGGAATTGTAAGTTTACCTGAACCATTGACTCCGGGGCTAGATGAGGAAATCATCGAAGAAGGTGCGAGGTTAGGATGCATAGGAGTCCCCACTGGTGATGTTGACATCGACATCTTACCGCCAATCTGAGGAATCATCATGTCGATTCCTATCTGGGTATGGGCACTCAACATAATCGGCGTTGGCTCTGCAATTTGGTTTTTAACCTGGAGATTAAAAGCAAAACTTGCAGAAGTCGAAGACCGACATGTCGTAAGTGGAATTAAGCACAGAAAACGACTCGATGAATCAGAGTGATTCGTTAATCAGTGTTTCATTACCTCGACTTCTTTCTTCTAATTGGTTAACTATGCCAAGGGCTGCGGTTGTTAGGACCATAGAAGCGATTAAAGAAAGTAGAATCATCATTGCAGAGAATAATCCAAACGTATTGAATAATCCCATTGAAGATGTTGCTATTACGGAGAAGCCAGCAATATCTGAAACTGCCGAACCGATTAATGCGAGGGCGCAAGCACCTCCTACTCCACTCAGTGCCATAACGTGGTCTGCTCCTTTTTCTTTTTCTTCCCTATACCGTTCTGTAACGTGTATACAATAATCAATCCCTACTCCAAGAGATATCGTGGCGATTGTTACAGTTACAATATTTAGAGAATAACCGAGAGCATAAATCACTCCATAAAGCCAAACAACTACCAACAAAATCGGAGTCAATGAAACCAGTGCTTGTTTAACAGATCTAAAACCAATCGACAATGTTGCAAGAACGAATAGAGAGCCCAACAATAGTGAGGATTGCATTTCTGATTGCATTTTATCACTGGCTACAAATCTTGTAACAGGTCTTCCGGTGAGCATTACCCAATTCAGTGGCTTGTCTTCTTCCTGCTCCCCTGGCTCCTCCCAAGTGCCGGTTGATAAATTCATGAAAGGAGCAAGGTCTCTTTTGATTTCCTCAATTCCTGGACCCATGGTTGGGAAGTGCTGGGGAGAAGTAAGCCCAAAACGGATAATCATCTTGTCATATTTTACTGGCTCTCCATCAACGGTTAACCAAACCCTTTCAGGGTCCAATTCTCCGCTTGGAGCGATGTATAAATCGATTAATGAAGACGGGACTTCTGTACCAGGGATTCCGTCGAGTGTTAATACTCCGTAAAAGAAGATTATACAGTCCTTGTCTTGTAAATCTGGTGCGTTTAACATCCCATAAGTTTCGCAGTTAGATTCGTTGAATCCGCGGTCATAGAACGCCTGAGGGCTATTCATGAAAGAAGCGGAGGCGGCTTCAACAAATTCGTCGACCGCTAAAATATCGACGTTTCCGTCAGGTGTTCGAGCCATTTTGTCAACTACTCCATCGGTTTTCTGATTGGCATTTTCTCTAAATTCGTTGATTGCGTGGAATACCGAGGGCTCAGCTACATCTCCTTCAATAAGTAACATTGCAGGCTCCCCTTCGTCAGAGAATCTTTCAGTCACCATCGCTACCCCATAAGCGAAATCTGAATCCGCCTCTAAGAAGTCTTCAACAGCAAAGTCACCCTCAAGATTAACCATCCCCCATGTAGCGGGGATAGTAAGCAAAAGACAAATTCCAGCAATTATCATGGGTCGCTTTCCGGTTCCTGAGCCTATGGCTATTTCCCGTAATTTATTTTCATCCAGCAATCGCTTATTATCTTCAGGTTTGGTTTCCTTGCCTCTTTTTTCCATCCATTCGTCAAATGAAATACGAATTAATGGCGCCCAAATTCCAGTCAATACCAATGCAGAAAATACTCCAAGTGCAGCTTCTATTCCAAAGGATCTCAAGGCGGCAACATCGCTAAACAGGTTAGCCGCGAATGCAGCCATTGTTGTCACGCTAGTTAGGAAAATTGCTCTACCTACTCTTGAAATTGTTATTTTACCAGAATATTCTGGAGTGTTTCCATTCTTTCGCTCTTCTTTGTACCTGTGCAGAGCATGCAGGGAATCATCTATTCCTAAGGCGAGAACCAGTATCGGTAATAGATTAGAAAATTGCGATCTTGATATTATGTCTAAACCTATCCAAGAGAACAGAGTCGCAGCGTGGCCGATTAGGCCCTGCATCCACAACAATGCTCCTCCTAAACAAATTGAGACAATTGCGACGTCCGACCATCTTCTCAGTGAAGCATACAGAAGAACGATGATTACAATTCCCATGCCAAGAACAAGACCTGCAGAATTCTGTAATTCCCTATTTACTTCAACATTCACAGCTTGTCCAACAATTAAGGTGACAGAGTTGTTGTCATGGCTTCTAATGAGTCCTTCAAGGTGCATGATAGACCATTCAAGCGAACAAGGGCTTTCGAGGGAAAGACAATATTCCTCTGTATAATTTGGTGGATTCATAATTAGTTCCGAGTTACTTAGTCTGTAGCCTCCGATGACAAAACCGTCATCGGTGAATGAGATTTCTTTTTCTTGATGCGCATCTTTCCATGCTATAGTCCATCCAGCTTCTTCCAAACTTGTTTTGTCAAGTTGGACCAACAACCAAGATGATGAGGCAGACCATCTCCCAGGTCCAGGGATTGCATTCTTCCATGAACCATCGGCTTGTAATTCACCACCTATTGGGCCACCAACGACACCGGTGTTTTCTTCTGCTGCCACAAACCCACGATCAAGAGAAAGCCATCTCAAAAAATCAGATCCATTTGTTGAAGCCATTCTGTTGGCCGCGAGGTCAATATGAGCCTGAGTGAGGTTTTCATCATCAAATGTTAAACACTCTATTGAGCCACAATCATACCAGTTTGTTTCAGCAGGTTGAAGGCCACCAAGAGTCATTCTAGGTTTAGTCAAAACAGATTCGTTAGCCATGAATCCTCTAAAAATGTCAACGAGGCTCATCACTCCTCCAGTCTGTAATTCGGTTACGTCGTTGATGAAGGGTTTAGTGTAATTCCCTAATGGGTGGGCCATTATCAGATCGTGTTTGTGGTCGATTTCTCGAAGGATAGTCAGGTTTAGAATGCCACCATCAACTTCGGTTATACCCTCCCATTCATCTGAATACGGCACGATTTCGTTGGTACTTGGAAACAAGGAAAAGTCTGGAGTCCCGTCTTCTAAGTTAGGAATTGGAACTGGAGTGGTTCCAACAAACTCAGGTTCTCTCACGCTTACAACGAAACCAAGAATAATTTCTGTTGTTGAGAAATCATCGCTGATTTTCCTCTCAGCGGTTAATTCTGGAGATTCCATATCGTAGGATTCCATATCTATTGGTTCCAATGCCTTGAGTGCGCCTGGAACCATTAGGATGGTAAGGATAACCATCGCAATGTGTACCTGTTTCTTCCTAGGTACTATCGCTTTTGCAATAGAACCTATTTCTGACATACTTCATCCTCATTCTTCTCGTAATTTAACAGTTGTATTCATTTGTGAGAAGGGTCACGCCAGTTTTGCGCGGGGGTCGCCCAGCTTGGTCAACGGCGGTGGGTTTAGGTCCCATTCCTTATTGGTTCGCAGGTTCGAATCCTGCCCCCCGCATCTACGCAGTCAATCGATTTTACAATCCAGCGTTTCGTAAATCTTCTAAGGCGTTAGTTTGAACTTCACTTAATTTCTCGATATCTGGAAGGGTGAATTCTAGGTCGATATCCTTGACCCTCTGCCTATCTCCAACTTGGGAAAACGGGGGGATTGTAATTTTACCTTTGACCCCTGATGGCAGGGTAATTGTGACTTTACCCCCAAGTATCAGTGTTGAATAAGGAACCTCAATTTCTTTCACAACTCTGTCTCCATCCCAGTAACATCCTTCGCCAGGGTCCACTTTTATTTTGACAATTAAATCACCATTGCCACCCTGGGGGTGACCATGACCCTGCCCTGTGACCTTCACCTCAGTGCCGTGCTTTGAATTGGGCTTGATTGAGATTTTCAGCGTCCTTCTTTTTTTGTCAATACTTCCGTGGGTTCCCGGAATTAACTGGGTGTATGTTACGTTAAACTGCCCTCCACTTTCCGCTTCTTCCTTTGACAGATCTAACCACGTAGTTATGTTTTGACCTTTTTCCTGAGAGGGTGGACGTCCGCCTCTAGGAGGGGGATTTCCGGCCATGCTACTTCGACCAAACATCTGTGAAAGGATTTCATCCATTCCGCCCATTCCTCCAAAACCTCCGCCCATTCCGTTGAATGGGTTTCCTCCACCGCCAGAAAATCCACCGAACATCTGTTCTTGTTCGTGTTTTCTTCTGGCTTCTGCTGTGCCTATCGAATCATATGCTGACTGAACCTCTTTGAACTTGGCTTCAGCAGTGGTAGAACCATCATTTCTATCTGGATGAAACTGTCTCGCAAGTTTCCTGTATGCCTTCTTTATTTCAGCGTCACTTGCTCCGCGTGACACTCCAAGAACCTGATAAGGGTCTTTGCCCGCCATGGTTACATCGAGAGACAAGGGCCATTTGAACCACTCGTTTGGTGGATGATTGTCATCCGTTTAGATTAAAAGAGTGTCATAAGTCCGCTGAATGCCTTGAGGTGAAACCATGTCGGATGAAAATGACCAGACCCGTAGTTTTGAGGACGTTGTCCAAGAAAAGCAGGATGCCATTGAAGCACAATTTCGTAAGATTTCTCGCGGGAGTTGGGCAAGAATCATTCGAATGGCTAGAAAACCTACACCTCAAGAGTTCAAGCAAACATCAATCATTTGCGGTATTGGGCTGTTTGTTTTGGGATTCATTGGTTTCGTTATGCTAGTAGTAATGGACAATTTCATCCCGTGGATTATTCACGATGTCTTCGGCATCTGATTTGGAGGAATATCAATGACTGACGCATTTATCGCATTTGTACGCCACGAAGAAGAATTGCTTCTACTGAAAAGAACAGACTCCGACTCCGATTCACCCGCATTATGGGACGGTGTTTTTGGAATTGGAGATTCAGAAGAAGATGTAGTTAACCGAGTATCTGAGTGTACGGGAATACCTGTCGAAGAATTGGAATACGTAAGAAACGGTCCAGCTATCGGTATTGACATGGGTAACAGACTACAGGATATTGAACCATGTCTCGTAATATCAACTAGCAAGGAGGTAGCACCTGCTGGCAGGTATGTGAACTACACATGGGTCGACCCGGGAGAAATCCAGAACTACAATTGTGTATTCTCTGATTTAGATATGGAAGATAGTGACAAAATTTTCCGGCAAATGTACGGCTCTGTCGGCGCATACTTGTTCATCGTAAAGACCGCAATCGGTTCTGAAAAGAGAGTTGCAGATGAAATGCAAGCAAGGCTGATGGGCTCTGGTTCTTTGTCGATGATTGCAGATGATATTTTCGCAATATTACACCCTACGGGAATGAGGGGATATGTAATGGTTGAATCGAACGCACTCCACCAAGTGGAGAAATTGATTGGTAGGTCCGGCGGAAGAGATCCAAGCGCTCGCCGCGGTTTGAATCAAACTCCACTGAAGAACGCAAAGAATGTACTTCCTGGAGAGGCTCCATTGAAGGACATCCTTCCTTACCTTGAACCGAAGGCGGTTACAAGCGGTATTGAAGTTGGCTGTATTGTCGAAATCGTTACTGGCGCCTTCAAGGGAGAAAAGGCCCGTGTTACGCTTGTTTCAGATACTAAAGAAGAGGTCAGCATGGAATTGTACGATCAACCAATTCCAATGACGTTGAAGATGCGTGGCGACCACGTGAGAGTTCTAGAAAGAGTAGAATAATCAAATTTGTTGAGGTGAATGCTCCTAAAATCGTACCAAGTTAAGCACGGTCGCGATTAAATAGGGGTGGTAAGTCGGCAACATGCTCACGTCCGTGAGATTCAGAGGTGAAAAAACATGCCAAAACCTTGGACCAGCGAGTTAATCAAAAAAGCTCTAGGCGTCGCTAAGTGTAACGGTAGTTTAGAAGCTGCAACTGAGGACTTGAGCCTTGAAAAAGCAATGGATGTTGCTCGCCAGAAAGCGGGTGACGGCCACTTGACTGGAGCAGATCTAAAGGCGCAAACAAGAGAAGTAATCGGTACTTGTGTTGCCATGCGTGTTAAGATTGAAGGACTCTGGGCAAAGGATGCTTTGACCACAATTAGTAATGGAGATTGGGACGAACGTTTTGCTTGAATAGAATATCACGGACCGCGGGAGAGGGACTAAGTCCTTCGCAGACCGAAGGGGTGACTAAAAATGGAAGAAAAAATATCAGAAGCGATAAAAAGCGCAATTGAAAGTGCGCCTGAACGTAAATTCGTGGAATCTTTAGACATCGCATTCACTATCAAGGATGTCGACCTAAAGAATCCTAACAACCGTATTCAAGAAGAAATCAGGCTTCCTAACGGAAGAGGAAAAGAACTGAAAATTGCAATGTTTGCAGCATCTGACGCTGCACAGAAGGCAAAGGCTGCTGGGATTCATGTTATCGACCCAGCTGAAATCGAAGAACTAGGCAAGAACAAGGCAACAGCGAAGAAGCTAGCAAATAGTTACGATTTCTTCCTCTCTGAAGTCCCGCACATGGGTTCAGTCGGTAGATTCCTTGGTGTAGTTCTCGGTCCACGTGGTAAAATGCCAAGGCCTGTTCCACCAGTTGTCGACCCAGGGGTTATTGCTGCTGGTTTGAAGTCAACGACCGTTGTAAAATCAAGAGACAGAATCACTTTCCATGCAACTTTTGGAACGAGAGCACAATCTCATGAAGAATTGTTGAAGAATGCAATGGAAGTATACAATCGTGTAACTTCCAAACTCGACAGGGGAATTGGAAACATCCGATCCTTGTATGTCAAGACAACCATGGGCCCTGCAAGTAGAATCGAGGTGATCAATTGATTCCTAAGGTAGCGTCATGGAAAAAAGACACAGTGTCTTCACTGACGGATATGTTGAAAAACGGTGGAACGATTGCAGTAATCGATATCCACGGTGTTCCTGCTTCTGCAATGATTGGTATGAGAGCTGGTCTAAGAAGCCAATTAAACATACAAGTCGCAAAGAAGAGATTGATGAAATTAGCATGGGAGGCTGTAGGAAATGATTTCTCAGACCTCGAGGAGCTTTACGCATCTGCAGTGCAACCTGCTCTGGTACAATCAAACATTAATTCGTTTGAACTGTTTTCTGAGTTAAAGAAGACAGAGGCTGGTCGTGCAGCAAAGCCAGGTGATGTTGCACCTCACGATATCGTTGTCGATAAGATGGATACTGGAATGCCCCCAGGTCCAATTGTTGGTGAACTAAACTCTGTTGGAATTCCAGCTAAGATTATGGGTGGTTCTGTTCAAATCCAAAAGAAGGTTACTATCCTAAACGAAGGAGAGGTTTTTGAAGGCGACCTTGGTCTAATGCTATCAAAGATTGGAATAAATCCAATCGTCACCGGCTTGAGACTTTGCGGAACTATCGAGGATGGAACTACATTCAAACCGGAAACCCTAGATATAGACTACGAACAATTCGAATCCGACTTAATCGGATATGTGGCTGGTGCATTCAACCTTGCATGTAACATTTCATGGTTCACAAGCCAGACTACACCAACACTGATTTCCAAGGCAAGTGGCGAAGCACTCGCTGTCGCCTTGGAAGCGGCCATCGCTACAACAGAAACATTGCCGCATCTAATAGGAAGAGCAAACGCATCTGCACTTGGAGTTGCAGGTTCGTTGTCTCCTGAAGCACTCGATGATGAGCTGAGCCAACTCCTTGGCGCAGCAGCAACAGCCGCAGCCTCAGCTGCAGCAGTTGCAACGAGCTCTGACGAAGCCCCTGCCGAGGCTGAGGAAGAAGAGGAGGAAGAAGAGGAAGGAGGCTTTGAAGGCCTCGGATCCTTATTCGGCTAAACAAAATAAAAAATTGAGGTGAACATGAAATGGAGTACGTATACGCTGCAATGCTTTTGCACTCTGCTGAGAAAGAAATTAACGACGACGCTGTATCTGCAGTCCTAAAGGCTGCTGGTGTGGATGTGGATGACGCCCGCGTGAAAGCACTTGTTGCTTCCCTAAGCGGTGTTGACATCGCTGAAGCAATGACAACCGCCGTCGCTGCGCCTGCTGCCGCTGCTGCCCCAGCCGCTGCTACTTCCGGTGACGCTGCACCTGCAGCTGCGGAAGAAGAAGAGGAAGAGGAAGAAGAAGGCGGATTCGAAGGCCTAGGTTCTCTTTTCGGCTGAAGTCAAACTTGCTGAACGGATCTACTGAACACATGGCCATAATTGGCCAACCAGTGTGAGCAGGGTCGGTTGAAAATGCGCTAGCATTAGCGCACAAGCAAGATTGTTCAGGCCTCAGGGAACTCGAAAGCGATAGCAACCGAATTTGCACATATTTGCTATTCAAATCCGAAACTACCCGTAGTTTCTTGTGATATTGCTTTATGCCCAAACCATGCTAAAGAGACGAGAGTATGTTCTAGAGGTTTCAACACCTCCTGTAGAGAATATCAAAGCTCTTCGTCTGATCTGCGAACAAAACGATTGGGAGATTGAGAGTCAACACGGATCTAGATTAGTTGATAGATTTGCTATCATAATGCCAATGGCTCAAAATGCTCGTACGATAGGAATACTCATTCACACCGGTCCATTACAGGGGCTGGAAATGCATTCTTGGGCAGAAACCAAAGGTAGTGCAGGAGCAATTAACATGGCATCGTGGATTATTCCAGGTGGAGAAGGCAACGATGAAGCGATGGACATGATTCGAGAATGGGCGATGTCTTTGCCTCGATGCCCATGGAAATGGACATTTGGAGAAAGAAGTAAAATCGGCTATCTTTTACCTGTATTTAGGCGTTCAAGGAAAAAGTTCGCAAAGCTCGGTTTGACAAATTGGGACAAGAAATAAACCAAAACCCTTGCAAACTAGCAACGTGTAGAGTGTAACAACCGGAGGACGTATTATGGCATTCATAGATGACTTGAAGAATGACCAAAGAACTCAAATTTTAGTAGCAGGGATGGTATTTTTTGCTTTAGCATTTCCTCTTTACTTCTCATTCGCAGCAGGTGAAGTTGAATCATTCTCACCCAGTGGTCCGGTAGGGACCTACGAAGTTTCAGGTGTGTACTCATTCCACGAAATTGCGTCAGGTAGTGAGACCGTTGAAGATGAGCAGACCGCCAACGTAATAGCGAACTCAGACGCTGCGGTAGACGATATCAAGGGCAAAAACATAGTTGGCGTAAGGGCGACTTTGACTTTTGATGACCAAGAATCGGTTAGTGGCCCATTGTGTGCGGCCGCACCAGGCCCCCAGGATGACGATGTTTCTGGCGCTCTCTCCTATGTTCCATTTGAAGAATCTGGACAGGTACTGTCAGGTGAGTCAATTAGCATAGAGTGGCATAATTCTAGCATTGTTGGAACAACAGTAACTAACATGAGTGAAGGTGAAATTGAATTAATGCTTTCAGGCATGGGGCTCGGTTTGGGTGAACACAACCTTGACATCACGGTCAATGTAAACACCGGTGGAGGTGTAGGATGCGGTTCTGATGACACAAATGAAGTGGTAAACTACGTGATTGAACTAGTTTCATTGGAATACACAATAACAATGGTCGAATAATAATCAATTCAGCAGTATGCTGATATCGATAATAGAAGATACCTTTTCATCGATTATATCCAATAATTTGTTTAGATTATCTTGGTTGTTAGCTTCTACTCTCATGACTAAAATTGGTTCAGTATTCGACTTTCTTGCTAGGTACCAGCCGATTTGTTCTCCGTCCTCATCAAATCTAACTCTGACTCCGTCGATAGTCGAAGATTCAAATTCACTGAAAGCAGACGTTATCTTTGCTACAGTTTCTAATTTTTCTTCCTCAGAACATGGAACCTTCACTTCACCAGTGGTGGGAAGATTTGGTGCAAGTTCGTTGAGCACATCGCTGAACTTTTTACCGTCGGTTCTAGACCATAACTCTAGGATTCTTGCGGCATTGTATAATGAACAATCAAATCCGTACCAACCACGGTCTGCCATAAAAATATGGCCACTCATTTCAGCGGCCATTAGAGCATTTGGATTGTCTGCTAAAACCCTCTTCATGAAAGAGTGACCAGTCTTTGCCATCATTGGTTTTCCACCCGCAGATAAAATTGCTTTTTCGACATTCATCGAGCATTTTACATCGTAGATCAGTAGGTCTTTTCCTTCCTCAGAACCTACAACATCATCTGCAAGTAATGCAATTAGTCGATCTGGATATACAAAATCTCCGTTTTCATCTACAGCTCCGATTCTGTCACCATCTCCATCAGCTCCCAGTCCCAATTCAAGTTGGTTTTCCGTTACGACCTTCGCAAGGTCAACCATGTTGTATTCTCTTGTTGGGTCTGCTCCGTGATTGGGTTCAGAATTATCCCAATCACAATACAAATCGATATGTTCTGCTCCAATCATGTCGAGTAATTTTGTCATAGCGGGCCCAGGCACGGCGTTTCCACAATCGATTGCAACTTTGACAGGACGGGACAATTTGCCAGTAGATTCAACGATTGCTTTGAGATAATCATCCTCATGTGGATAGTCGACATGTTCTCCATTTCCACCTATAAAATCTCCAGAAATGAAGACTTCTTTCAATTCTTGAATTTCCTCTCCAGCCAGAGGAAGAGTTCCTCTGCACATTTTGAATCCATTGTGTGTGGGCATCGGAAGATGTGATGCTGTTACCATTACTCCTCCATCAACCGGTAATGTCCAACATGCATGGTACAAGCAACCCGTAGAAACTATTCCCAAGTCTAAAACTCTCACTCCCGAATCGGTCAAACCACGGATGAGGTTCTCAGCATATCCAGGGCTTGATTCACGAATATCTCTTCCAACGGCAAAAGAATTGCAGTTGAGATATTTTGCCAGAGATCTACCTAGGCGGTAAGAGAATTCATCAGACAATTCTTCGCCTGACAATCCTCGGATATCGTAAGCCTTGAAGCAATGTAGAGGCCACTCTCCCATGGTCGATGCCTGTACTTATCTGATATGAATATCATCTTCTTACGAGAAATGATATGAAGAATGAAACGGTTAGAATAACCCCGAATTCTAGAAGCACACCATTCCACCATGAAACTATGGTTAAAATAGTCGTTGTTGGGATTGCTAATTTCAATAGTTTTGGCCACGTCATTAGGCCTTTTGGAGGCTCCTCGAGGTAAGGAGTTCCCGGCATTTTCTCACCTTCAAGCCATTGCTTGAACAACAATCTCAACCTTTGCTCCAGCGGGAAGTGCTCCTGCCTCAAAAGCGGCTCTTGCAGGCTTTACTTCCATATCTTCTACCCATTTCCCATAGATCTCATTCATGGCGGCAAAATCATTTATGTCATCTAGCAACACTTGTGCAAAACATACTGAGTGTTTTGTAACACCAGACGCTTCTAGTAAGGCGTCAATTTTTGCTAGCGCCCCAGCAGTTTGACTTCGAATGTCATCACCAGCCTCAACATCGATTTGTCCAGACAACCAAATCACGTTTCCGTTTTTCACCCCGGGGGTGTAAGGTCCGTACAGTTTTGTTCCGGCTATTGATATTGCTTCCTTTCCCATGTTCACCCCAGTACGAGAAAGCACATCAAAATAGACCCTCCTTACAGGCCATTCTATGGCGATTGGCTGGGTTATTGACCATCCGGCACACGCTAGACTCCTTGCCCCTATAATGAGAGAAATTTCCGAAACCAATGATGTGATAATAGCCTGCGATAGAGAAGAGGTCCGAAAAATGCTGGAAAATTGTGATGGCCATCTTCCACGCAGAAAGACGGTTTGGGTACCAAGGCCGGTTGGCAAAAAGCGTTTGATGAAAGCATACAACAGGTATCGACTTTCCAAAAAAGCGTTGAAAAATGTTGACAAGGTGATTGCAATAGGTGCGGCAATTGAATTACGAGCGGCACCAAAAAAGAGCCAGCGATTCTATATTACCGATACTGAAATCAACCACGTCGCCCATCGATTGGCCAAACCATCAGATGTAATTATTCCAAATCATTTCGATGCAAATTTATGCAAATATCTACTTCAAAAGAAAGCAAAATTCCACAGGATTACTGGACTCCACGGGCACGCTCATCTCAGCCCCAGAATTCGGCCAGTTTCCGTTTCAGAACCACCTAAAATTTTGCTTAGGAAGCTTGTAGGTGATGGAGTTCATGATAGCGATGAAATCCTAGCCATTCCTGAAGATTGGTTAGAAGGTTTGAATATCATAGATGCTAGTGAAAATCAGTATGATGGGAACCCTTGGTTATTAAATGAAGTAATTTCGAATTCTGATGGAGTAATCACTCAGTCGGTAACACTAGCAAGCGAAGCTGCAATTTTAGGAGTTCCAACCCTCCTCGTGACCAAGGCAAAGAGAGGATTTTTGAAGAGGCTACAAGATGATGGTTACCCGATTTTCATCACTGAAAGTGCAAGCGAATCCGTTTATGCATCTTGGCTTGCAGGATTACATCTTTTGGATGAATTAGATTCAATAGAATGGCCTGATGTGAAAAGTGAGATTCTAGATATAATCAGACCCCAGCAGTAGATGCGAGAGCTACAATTCCACCTATTAGCAACAAGAAAGGGAGAACTGCTAGATAATTTAGAACCAATCCGATAGTTGCGGCCGTATCATTCCCCATGTGTCCAGTGAGTATCCCGATTGGCGCAGTGAGAAAGAAACAACAACCTACTGGAGGAATAATCAATGATGCTAAAATTACAAACCAAGTCATTAGTCCCATAACCAGAGAAACAACTCCGTTAGAATTACTATTATTCTGGACGATAATCATCTGCTGTCCAGGAAACTGTGGTATAGGCATTGCTTGCATCGTTTAACCACACCGCTTCATTTATGTAAAATTTAACCGTTCTAACATAGAGTAATGGTCACCGGCTAATTCGTTAATTTCAGATAAATTATACCACGCGGCTTCGGCAGCATCATCCCCTGCTATTGGTTTACCTTCAGCATAAACGAGATATGCAATCGAAACTACGTGTCCTCTCGGGTCCCTATCTGGGCTTCCTTTGACGCAAACTAATTTTTGGACAAGCCCCTCTAAACCACATTCTTCTTTCAACTCTCTAATAACGGCGACCTCAGGGTCCTCGTTTTTTTCCACAAATCCGCCAGGGAATGCCAGCATGCCTTTCCATGGTTCATTCTTTCTTCTTATCAAGAGAATCTTATCAGAGTTAATCACAATAGCATCAACCGCTAATGATGGCGCCTCCCATTGACCACATTCGTCACAGGCAGGCATATTATTCACCGTAACGTCTAACTCTTGCCTGATATGTTTGGATAGCTTTCAGCAGTTCTTTCTTGGAAAAAGAAGGCCAAAATACGTCTGAAAAGTATAATTCTGAATAAGCCATCTGCCAAAGAAGGAAATTGGAAATCCTTTCTTCTCCTGAGGTTCTGATTACCAAATCTGGGTCTGGCATATCTGCAGTGTATAATCTCTTACTGACTTCACCTTGGTCAATTTGGTCTATTGGTAAGTTGCCAGATTTGTGGTCTTCTGCGATACTTTTGATGGCGCTAATCATTTCTTCCCGACTGCCATATGCAAGGCATACTGTGAATGTATAAGATCCATAATCAGCGGTTTTATTTTCAGCATAGTCAATAGCGTCGTTAACCGACTTTGGAAGAAGTTCCCTTCTTCCAATAATCTGTACTTTGACTTTGTTTTCATGAATTCTTTCATCATCTGCTATGTCTTGAAGCCCTTCGATATACAATCTGTAAAGACCATCTAACTCATCATCCGGACGATTTAGATTCTCTGTGGATAGAGCGTACACTGTAAAGTAATGAATTTCTAATTCTAAGACCCAATCAAGAACTTGTTCAAGTTTTATTTTCCCAAGTTTGTGTCCAAGGTCTGTGTCCAATGCCTTGGACCATGCGAATCTTCTATTTCCATCCATAATTATTGCAAGGTGGTTGACAGAAACGGGGTGTTCTTTGACTTCTCTGAGAAGTTTTGCTTCAACCGCGTTCCCAAGAACATCGCCAAGACGATTACTGATGCCCAATTCATCGCCCCCTTCACATAGCCGATTCTCTTCAACCGTTTGAGTTAATCCCCCCAAGCCCCTCGGCTAGCCATGGAGGACAAACCATGGTGGCCGTCGGGCATTATTCAAAGTCACGACGAGTCTTCCGTTTTTACAAAATGGGGTACGACTCCTCTTCATGTTCCGAATCTTTCAATCGATTGGTGGAAAGAACTTGATAGGTCATGGGGAGAATGGCCTGAGGTGAATGAAATTACAGAGATAAGAAACGACCAACACGGCATCTGGTTAGACATAGGTGATTTCGAAGCATTGGTATGCCCTATTCCAACAGGAAACCACTCCTCTAGACTCGCTAAAAATAAAAAAATAGTAAAAGCAATCTCGAATCTCGTAGATTTGCCTGTTGCAGGGAGTGAAAAAGATGGAGATTATGTTTTGATATATTCAAAGCAAACACCAACTGAAATCACTGGTAAATCTCTTGCAAAACTACACAATGCACTGATTGACGGAGGTTGGTCAACTCCGAATGAAGAGAGAAATTGGAACGACCGATTAAAATCGGCAGAAGATCTCTTGCAAACCAATACCCTATGGAGGGCGCCTCATTCAAAATACACGATTGGAATTCCCAAATTTAATCTTCAAAAAATGAGGGTAGTTCCCGTAAGTTTGAATGAAAAATTAATCTGGGGACATGACACAAACTTGCCAATTTTGCGACAGGCAGTCGAATATGATGTAGTTTCAGAATGGATGAATTCGATTGAAGAGAAATACCGTAGCAATTCCGTTATGCGCACTTCAACAGGTGGTCTGGCTCACATGAGGTATGATGTTGAGATTTTCAACAAGGCTCGTTACTACATTTATGAAGAAAAATCTGACTCAGTCGATGAGTATTTGTCAAAGGTTGATAGATTTCAAGCTAAGTTAGGACTAATGCGTCTTTTGAAAATGGGGGTTCCATTATCCATTTTTGGACTCATATCGACGTTGTGGTTGTCGTCCGCAAACCATTTTGAAAATGCTACAATTGGATATGCAACATTCTCAATTATTGGATTTATTTCAAGTGTAATATACAGAAAATTAGAACCAGATTGGCGTCATGAACTATGACGTCTTCTATTGTCATGGAACATTAGGGAGTACGATGTTGCAAGTTCCATGACCTTCATCAGGAATTCATCTCTTGTTTCTCTTTCCACGACTCCGCTGTCGATGTCCCAATATATGTTACAGCCAACATCGATAGCATCAGGACCCAATGCAGAGACTTTAGCAAAGGAAGACTCTTCTTTCATTGTCATTTCATGTTCCTTAATCATCTTATCAATTGCGTCGCAGAAAATCGAAACTTTAGCAGGGTCTGAGTTGATGTCCAATTTGAAAATTGGTTGCCATCTTCTGAATCTCCTTTTGCCCCAGTTTTCGACTGGAGTGTTTGTTAGGTTAGCGTTTGGCATTGTTACCACAGTGTCTAAACTCGTTCGGATTAGTGTTGTACGCAGACCAATCTCGATTACCTCGCCTTCCACAGAACCGATAACTACCCAATCTCCAACCTGAAATGGTCGGTCAAGGAGAACTGTGGTCGCCCCAAAAATATTGGAAATAGTATCCTGAGCCGCCAGAGCTAAAGCCAAACCAGTTATTCCTAGGCCTGCAATAAGTGTTGTTAATTCGAATCCTAAAGCATCGGCAATGAAAATCAATCCAAAAATGACAATTAGAAATCGGATTATACTTTCTGCCGCCGTAATTACCGTCTTCTGCGAACCATCTAACTTCCCGTCTTCGTCAGTCCATAGTACGAATGCATGGATTACCCCTACAAATCTAAAAGCAGTAACAACAAGCGAAATAACTAATATTAATTGCAAAAATGATGCGAGGGTTTCATATTGCTCTCCGATGTAAATTCCTATCCAACATCCAGCAGCTACGCCCAGTGATTTTCCTGAATCAACAAGAGCTTTTTTTGCTACTTCGCTGATTAATTGTAGATTATTGAAAAGTTTAGGAATTAGAATTCCACTTAGAGTTCTCGTAATGAGAATTACACCAAGAATTATCACTGACGTTATGATCGATTCTACACTGATTCCGTAAATTGACTTATCGTGGCCGGGAACCATCTCGATTACGTTTTGCATAGTTCATCCCAGTTCAGTGTTGGTTTTGATGTTTCTTGTAACATTAACAGCCCCCTACGGGGGCTAACCAAATGACGCGACGATTTGAAAAGGGGGTGCGCAGTGGGGTAATTGGTAGCCATGATGTTTCATTCCAGAAAAACTTCGTTAGCGATTCTTCTTCTACCGTTCTTGCTGTCATTTCTTGCACCGGCTGTGAGCTCGGCTTATTCGGCTAACTTAGTAGAAGATGAAGGAAAAACCCCTTGGGAAACATGGGAAGGAATCGATGATGGATTGTACCTAACTTGCGAAGAAATGGAAGGCCAGACAAACTGTGAATACGTATTCCCTTGGGGCGGTGATGAAATTTTGCAATTCAAGGAATATCACACCTATGAAACGATGAAGGCAAGAATGATGAGGCTTGCACAGGACAACCCAGACATCTTCGAATTCCATGAAGGATTGAATGGAGGAATAAACGCAAGGGGAGAAGAAACCTCTGCGGATACATACGAAGGCTGGCATTACGGGTACGCCTCACCTTGGCTGAAGATTACCAAAGACGTACAAGGCGGAGATTACAACGCATTCAACGGAGATAACGGAAATTACGCCGACAGACCAGACATAATGATTGTCGGCAATCATCACGCAAGGGAGTGGATGAGCTACCAAACTCCGATTTTGTTCATGGAAACCGTGGCTTACTACTACGGTGGAGGCCCGGTAGACAATGACGGAGATGGTCGTATTGACGAAGATCCGTGGGGTGACGCAGATGGTGATGGTCAAGTCGATGATGATGGAGATTGTTTAGCGTTAGCTCCTGAATATCAAGATTCAAACGGTGATGGGAAAGCCTGTAATCCAGGAGACTTCGGAGTCGATGAGGATTTTAGCGAAGTTGAATTAACCAACCTAATTGACAGCAGGGAAGTCTATCTTATCCCAATGTTGAACGTGGATGGAAACATCTACGACAGAGAAGTGTTCTGTCCTGCTCCTGCTTGGGAAACCTGTCCCAGTGGAGGTTGGAGAAAGAACCTCAGAAATAACGGCCCTGAGCCTCTCCCAGACCCGAACGAACAGGTTGATGAAGACTGTGATGGTGTAGATTTGAATAGAAACTACCAGTTTGAATGGGGATGGCCTTTAGGCGCAACAATACCGCTTGTTCCAGGAACGTGCACTCCTGCGGAAGATGAACGGGCTGGAATCTCAAATAATGATGTTTATACAGGTCCGTTCGATACAACTGATAACGACGGCGATGGCTTAGTCAACGAAGATAACGTTGATGGAGAAGATGATGATAACGACGGCCTCACAGACGAGGACTGGGCCGGTGGCAACTCTGAACCCGAGACCAAATTCATTCAAGACATGACAGAAATGAATGATGACGATGGTGATGGAGCATCAGATTACAAGGCAACTTTGACTTACCATTCATACTCCGAACTGGTCCTGTATCCTTGGGGTCACTGCACCGGTTGTCAGACTACTGACCACGATCAATTGGTCTACCACGGAGACCAAATGGCAGAGATGACAGATTATACAAACATGCAATCTTCTGACCTTTATCCAACAACTGGAGATTTCTGTGATTGGCATTATGGAGTACATGGCTCATATTGTTACACAATGGAAATTGGAACAGCATTCCATCAACACGAGGACGATGTTGACCACATTGCGGTAAGGAATAACGGAATTGCGTTTTACATGATTAAGATTGCAGACAATCCAAGGGAAAGAGCTGACCTTGAAATTGCCAATGTTGTAAAGAACCAAGTTCTTCAAGAACCAAAAGAAGTAACTGTTCCAACCTCTGGAAGCATTCCAGTAGAAATGTGTCTTGACAATTCATTTGTAATCGACCTTGACATGAAAGATTCACACGTAATGTACCGTATGGTTAAACCAAGTCGAGCGCAATCCGATTACGGGCCAAAAGAATGGTTCTCCGAGTCTTGGTCGATGGCTAAGTTTAGAGTCGTCGAGGGTTCAACTTGTGAATTATTGAATTCGAGTGGTCTTGGCTACAAGGTGATAGCAGACCTATCAGTGGATGATGATGAAAACGGTTACTTACACTACAAAGCAATGGTTTCAACATTGGGTGGCACTCAGAAGATAGAGTATCCACCGACATCTCAGTATTATGAGTTGAAGATTTCTTACAGAGCAGCCTTTGGAAGCACGTTTGGCTCAATTGCTCTGTTTGCACTAATAGCGACATTTGTCTGGGGAGGACTGGGTGTCTGCCTCAGAATGATGATGGATGATGAAAGCCAAAAAGATGCAATCTTGGATGCTGAATTCATTGAGGAGGGCTCTGCATGAGCCAACAATCCGACGAATTCAGTGGCAGGATGGGACTCATCTTCGCTGCTATAGGTGCAGCGATAGGAACTGGTAACATTTGGCGATTTCCAAGAATGGTAGGGGCAAATGATGGTGGAACATTTCTAATCCCTTGGCTAATCTTCCTATTTGCATGGTCTATACCTTTGGTAATTGCAGAATTCGCTCTAGGTAAGAGAAGTAGAACCGGAACGATTGGAACATTCAGAATATTTGCGGGTAAGAACTTCGCTTGGATGGGTCTATGGACAGCATGGATATCAACAGCAATTGGATTTTATTATGCGGTAGTTGCTGGGTGGACCTTGAAATATTTCCAACTTGGAATTACTAACGGTTTGGTTGGGGAAAATGTAGACACTCAACTGGTTTGGAACGAATTCTTACAATCACCAGGTTCCGTAATTTTCTTCCAATTCTTGGTAATTGCGATTACTCTTTTAGCGATTTGGAAAGGAGCAAAAGCAATCGAAAAAGTCAATGTAATTCTGATGGTTTCACTGTTCATTCTCTTGTTCATGTCTCTAGGCCTATCTTTGATGATGGATTTAGAAGATGGTTCATTGGATGGTTTCCTGTTCATGTTTACAGTGAATTGGTCGTCGCTCAGCGAACCTTCAATTTGGATAAACGGTCTTTCTCAATCCGCATGGTCTTGCTCAGCGGGCATGGGTATGGCAATCACCTATTCGGTTTATATGAGAAAGGACGAGGACACGACTCTAAATGCATTCACAATGGGATTAGCTAACAACTCAATCTCCATCATTGCAGGACTAACTGTCTTATCAGCAATTTTCGCAGTATCTGACAACCCGCTTGACACTGTTACGGGAGGGTCGTCTGCAATCACTTTCTTGGCTTTACCAGAAGTTTTCGCACAGGCCCCCGGCGGTGGAGTCGGAGCATGGGTCATGATGAGTGGTTTCTTCCTTGCACTTTCTTTCGCCGCGCTTACATCTATGATATCAACAGTGGAATTATGTGTAAGAAATTTCGTAGACCACGGATATGAGAGAGAAAAGTCAGTACTCCTAACATCAGTTGCAATATTCATCTTTGGGATTCCATCTGCACTGGTTTGGATCTCTATAGCCCCTGATGGAACAGCATTCCCGCAATTTTTAGAAGTTCAAGATCACATTTGGGGATACGGTTTGATGTTCAGTGGTCTGTTCATAGCATTCACAATTTGGAAATATGGCTATGTAAAATGGCGCAGGGAAGTCGAGGCTGGAAGAGCAGCACCAGGTTTCCAAGGTTATCTTGGAATCGGTGTATCCGCATTCCGTGATGATTTCATCAACACAGGGGACAACGACATTTGGATAGGGAGATGGTGGGACATACTGCTCTACCTTGCTTTCCCGTTCCTGTTCAGCGTACTAATGATATCTTACTTCGGGGATATGATTGCGAACACAGAAAATGTTTGGGACCCTTCAAATCCTAAGGGGCTGACCATTATTCTACTATTCTGGGGAGTAGTTGCGGCTGGATTCATTGCGTTCAATCACAAACTTGTGCAAAGACCCTTGTTTAGAAATGTACCAGAGGGTGCTGACGTCGATATTTCTATGCTACCAGGTGGAGAGGATGAATTAGTAGCAGTCGTAGGTGAATATCCTCCCGGTTGGGAGCATCTATCTGCTGGCAAAGAAGTATAGGTGGTCGAATGCAGTTGAGCCTATTCCAGTGGATAGGTTTAGGTCTGGTTGTAGCCATTATACTAATCCCAATCGTGAGATGGTTTTGGAAACGCTTTGACATGCCGAGTAAGCATGCCCAGGATCTAATTAAACAAACGAAAGAAGAGGCTGCTGAAGCAAGAATGTGGCAATCAATCGAAGCCCAAGTTGAAGCAGAAAAAGCGGCGGTCAGAGAAATTGAAATGAAGAGAAAAGAGAATCAAGAAAAATCAGGGAAATCACTTTCAGAAGGAGAATCAGAAAATGCTTGGGCTGCCCTTGGAATCGAAGTTCCAATTCAGGCAGTTGAAAGAGAAAAGCCTCCAGAAATCAAGAAAGAACCATCAGATGTGGATAAAATTTCACTAGATAATACAATTCAGGAAAAGAATACTCAAGAACCTGACTGGGAATTGATTTCCAAATTGTCAAACTTGGACAAACCAACAGAAGGAGTTCCAGAAGCATTGGATTTAGATGTGCTAGAATCTGAAAATATATCTGAATCAGAAATTGAAGAAACCGATGTCGAATCAAATGATGAAGAAGTAGAAACCACTGAACAGGCCAATCAATTCACAGGAGAATATGTCTCAACTATGGTTGATGATGAAGATTGGTCCGTAGGTTGGTAATACTGCAGATTTCTTCTATTATTTCCGTTTAAGTGAAATGTATGAAGCATTCCCAGATAATTGATGACGCAACGACCGAGAGGTACAAGGGACTTTACTCCCGATGTAATGAACCGCCGTCTTGCTTTTGAGAATTTATTAGAATCTAAATCAAAAATCCACGGTTTCAAGAGAGTTCAAACACCTATTTTCGAATCTCTTGATTTGTTCACAGCCAAATCTGGTCCAGGCGTTATCAAGCAATTATATGCCTTTGAGGACAAATCTGGCAGGTCTCTAACACTCCGTCCTGAATTGACTGCCCCAGTGATGAGAATGATCAGTGAGGAGATGAGAGCGTCTCCTAAACCACTTCGCTTGTCTTACTTTGGTCAGTGCTTCAGATATGAAGAATCAAAGAAAGGGCGCTATCGCGAATTCTTCCAGTACGGCGTTGAATTGATTGGATCGAGTGGCCCAATTGCGGAAGCGGAAGTGATTGCTCTAGCGATTGATATGTTGGATTCAAGCGGCCTATTTGATTATGAATTAAGAATTGGACATGTTGGAATATTGAGAGATATCCTTACTGGTCTAGGTCTTTCAGAGGAAGGAGAACCAGAGGCTCCAGTAGCATCTGCTATGCGATTTTTAGACAAAGGGGATTGGGACGGCCTTTCTGATTTATTCAATTCAAATTCAATTGATTCATCTCATGTAGACAATCTCAAGATGCTATCTGAACTTGATGGAGGGTTGGAAACAATTGATTCGGCAAAACAAATCTTGCAAACAATCGGGGTTTCACTAGATTCCCTTGATGAGCTGGAAAAGTTACTGAATTACCTCGAACTGCTTGCTCCATCACCACCGTCAATTAAAATAAATCTGTGCGTAGCAAGAGGTTTAGACTATTACACAGGCATGGTTTTCGAGGTAAATGTAGCAGAATTAGGTGGAGAGGGCCAGGTCCTCGGAGGAGGGTCATACCGGTTATTGCACTTGTTTGGAATGGAGGACTTAGACCCATCTTGCGGTTTTGGTCTCGGATTTGACAGGGTTCTACTCGCATTAGAAGCGCAGGCTGAAAGAATCGGCAGGGAAGAGGTGGTTCCCGGAGAAAAATCGTCAGCATCTACTCTAATTCTTCCGTTCAATATACCAGTTGACACTGTAATGAGTATCGTCAAAGAATTGCGAGATCTAGGTCATTCAATAGAATTAGACCTGCGGGACAAAAATATTGGAAAAACCCTCGATTGGGCTTCAAAGAATGGATTTACCAACGTGATAATAGTTGGTCCAAAAGATTTGGAATCAGGCTTGTGTACGATTAAAAATCTCCAATCAGGCGCACAGGAATCCGCTGAACTAAATTCAACTTCGGTCTCAAGATTCCTCTGAATTTCGTCGAGTCGGAAGGTAAACAGCCGCCATTGTCATTGTCGCAATTGCAGTCATGAATAGGAAACCAGGTTGTTCAGTTGCAACGGGCATGGAATCTTCTCCAGCTTGGAAATCACTACTCCATGAGGTTGGGTCGATTGGAAGTTCTACCCTTGTGTCGCCATCGCCAGATAGTCTCAATGTGAAGTTAGCAATTTCACCGCTTACAGTAATTGGTGAAGTCTGTTGGCGGTCTCCCTTCACTTTCATTTCAATTTGAATCGAAGGATTTGCTGTTGATGCATCCCATAGGGTCTGACCTTCTTCTATTCTGTGAGTAATTGTGATTGGGTTCCAACCTTCGGAAACTTGGGGAATATGTTGTCTTTTAATTGCGGTAGCGCCAGCCCACAGTGTTACATTTAGCTCTTCACAGTCATTTGTACATGGCCCCTGGTTATCGTTATTTTTCCAATCCCCTTGTAAGTAAATGTTCAAAATAATTCTAACTTCACCATCGAGAGTCATATTCAATCTTTTACTCATCTGAGGGTTCATAGAAAATCTCTGGTCGATGTTTATGACACCTTGGTTTTTTTCTTGCGAGTACATGTTATCGCCAGCATTGTTTTCTTCAGTTGCGTTAAAGTGTGACCAAAAAGTGGATTGACCATTAGACCACAAGTACAGTACAGTTTGATTTTCACATGGTTGTTCAGGGTCTTCCATGCATGGATCAGTTACCTCCTCTTGCTGTGTAGCAAGAGTTGCCCCTCCTGTCACAGGTGTTGATATCAAAAATACAAGCAGAAGTGCAAGTATTGACCTTCCTCGCATGACTAATCGCAGTATGGTCAAGGATTTGGAGGTTTTGAAGAAATGATTCCTCAATCAAACCTTTGGAAGCCGACTGAACCTGTTGATTTTACTTTGGTTCTTGTAAGCCTTAACAAATCTCCAAGCTGGTCAGGTGCAATGTTTCCATTCTGAATTTCCTGCCCACCTACTCCTGTAATAATCGCCATTACTTTGATTGTATCACCAAATGCAGGGTCTTGTCTTGCTCCCCAGATTACATTTGCTTCATCACTGACATTTCCTGTCATCATGTCAACAACCTGTGAAGCATGTTCAAGCGTCATGAATTTGCCACCTGTAACGTGAATCAATACCCCGGTCGCCCCTGATATGTCTACATCCAAGAGCGGATGGTTCAGCGCTTCATGGACAACTTCCTCAGGACCTTTGTCGCTTTCACCGTAGAGCATCATAGTAACTCCACCATTTGCCATGATTGCTTTTACATCTGCGAAATCGAGATTGATCAGTGAAGGAAGGGTAATCGTTTCAACAATTCCCTTTACAATTTCGGAAACTAACTGGTCCATGATTGAGAACGCTTCATCGAGTGGAAGTGTTGGCGCAAAGTGCAAAAGTCTGTTGTTATCCAAAACCAAAACGGCATCAGCAACCTGTCTTAGGCTTTCCAAGCCCTCTAAGGCTCTGTTCATCCTCTGCCTTCTTTCAACGTGGAATGGGGTTGTAACAATGCCTACTACGAGTGCACCAGCACGCTTTGCCTCCTCAGCGACGATAGGACATATTCCGGTACCTGAACCTCCTCCTAATCCGCTTGCAATGAATACTAAATCAGCGCCTGAAACGATTCTTTGAATCATTTCTCTTCCGGCTTCAGCACACCTTCGCCCCATGTTCGGGTCGCCACCTGCACCTAAACCTCTAGTGATATGTCTTCCAACAAGCAATTTTTGCAGTGCTCTCGTGTGGTCAAGATGTTGCTTGTCGGTATTGATGGCGACTGTAACAGCCCCCTCGACTCCTAGGTGGGTAATTCTGTTTAGGGTGTTATTTCCTGAGCCTCCACAACCAACGATGAGGATTCTTGGATTGGGGACTCCGAACCCTCCAAGTTCATCGTCAAGTAGAGCAGTAGAGCCTTTGTTAATTGCTTCTTCAGCTAGTGAAGCGACCATGTCGCTGAGAGATTTGTCTCCTGTTCTCATATTATGCGTACCCTCGGGTCCCATCCCATACGCCTCCTAATTTCAAAGGCTGTTCATTTCACTATTAACCGTGATGCTCGCGAGAGTAGTTCGCGACCCGTTTTTGCTACCGTTTTTCATCGCTCATTTTGGTTTGAGAGATTTGATATACACGGGGCATCTCGCAAAGCCTGCCTCGCTTAGCTCAGTTGGTAGAGCACCTGGCTGTAGTTGGAAAATCCAAACGTCTCAGCAGACACCAGGGTGTCCCCAGTTCAAGTCTGGGAGCGGGGACCACTTTCGTTGGGCTACTAAACGAATTTTGATTTGGTTGAAAAATTACAAATGATATAATACAATCACATTCTCGTATTTCTGTGATAGACGAATTTGAAGGGGAAATTGATGAAGAGGAAACCCATATCGAGTTCGCTCGAAAGATAATCCTAGTATCCCTAGTTTGCGCCATGGTAATGGTATTTTTCTTGGGAATGTGATGACTCAACTCAGCATTGAATAATCTTTAGAACTACTTATTTTTCAGAGATGCATGTCTGATGACTTTATGGCAAAGCCCAGCCGTATAGCGTCAGGTTTAGCAAAGTTGATTGAAGTCGTGTTTGAAAGAATTTCAAACATTAGCGCAGTCTTTGAAGAGGATGCTAAAGTCTACCATTCTAGGAGAGAACGACTTGCATATTCTTATCGCCTTAGAAGGATAGCAATTTTCAGGAGTGCAATGATTGGAGGAATAGCAAGTTCAATCCCAATTTTATTTATTTACAATTTCATTCTTCCACTCTTCCCTCAATTGGATTCGAGTAAGGGTGAAATTTCTGGGTTTGATTCATTTATTCTCTTGGGGATAATTATTGTAATATCTATTATCATTACAATTGTTGAATTATTCTTTTTGTATCTTGATACGGTTAGATATGCTGGGAAATTAAACATAGCGACCCAGAGGAAAATAGATTCCGAATCTGAAGTAGATCGCGTTATAAGTGAAAGGCTACCACTTGGATTGACAAGAGCTGCAATAGGTCTCTCCAAGGATAGAACTCCAAATTACGGTATCGACCCGATGGAACACACATCAAAAATTAAGGTCGCCGCGAGAGGTGTTGCATTCCAGGCTCAGGCATTTGTTGTAAATTTAATTGTAAAGAGACTGTTAAGGAGAGTAGGGGTTCGGACTTTTGGTCGTAGTGCACCTCGCGCTCTTGCGGAATGGTTACTAGTTCCGATCTACATGATTTGGAACGTGGTTGGCACTCTTAAAATTATGAATGAATTGATATATCGCGCTAATGGATTAGAATTAACTGAACACATTATGGAGGAATTATCCTTGAATGAAGAATCGATGGCTGAACTTGAGCCCCATCTAAAATTAGGCCTCAGAAATCAAATATTCCGCTCGAAGGCAATCCATCCAAATATCGAATTTTTGATTCTGAAATTAGGATTTGAAAACCTTTATTCTGATGATGATGTCAATTTTGACGAACTTTCAGGAGACGGGAAAAAAGTCATTGGAAAGTTCCTCTGTTTCTTACCCATATTGGAGGGTAAGAGGCGCAGATCACACAAGGACAACAAAAAACTCGCTCTCGAGATTCTTGGTGAAGAAGAATTCAAAATATACAATGATTCATTGAAGAAATATGCATTCAAAGGAATTGAGGCTTAATTTGCCAATCTGATTACTAACTCGTCAAGACTTTCCGTACCTGTTTTTAGTGAGCGAATATATCTCGGAATTGTGGATTGAGAATTTTTCAAATCGTTCAAACTTCCAACCCATTCTAAATTATTTGCAGGCACCCTTATCTCACACTCGTTTGAAGAATGTACCGACCATATTGAGCACCCATCTTCTTCAGGAGATCTAACTTGTAAACACCATAATTGTGGTAGGATTGAGTTTTCACAATGATAGTCATTTCTTTCTGTGTATCTAACAATACAGTCATCTTGAACATATTTCGCACCTAATTCATTCAACGCAGAGATTGAGTCATCATCTTCTGCTCCATGCTGGAACCAAATTAGCGGAAATTTTTCAGGATTGATCGATAAAATCAATCTTTTAACTACGCTCCTTGCTCTCTCAGGAGCCAAAAATATGACTACGATTTCAGGATTAACACCTTCATCTAGCTTAGGTCTAATTGGAAATCCCTCAATTGTTGCCCCAGCGTCTCTTGGATGAATCGGAGCAATAGCCCAGCCTCTATCAGACAGTTCCTTTACGGCTGTGTGTGCAGGTCTTTGTGTGTTCAATCCAGCGCCATAGATGTGAATTGTAGATGAACTGCGAACTATTTCCGAGAGAGTTCTAGAATTCGTTACATCCATGACTGTCTTTCAAGAGTTTTAGTTATCAAGACTTGTTTAAACAAAAGCAAATTCATTTTTCATTATGTTAACTTCTCTCTGACGTACAATTTGTATTTTCTTAGATTTTTTATTTGATGGAACAATCTCTTAAAATCAAACGTCATAATCAGTATCAATGATTTAGATAACCTATCCAAAATAATAGAGATTAATGGCATCCTGTAGTTGATTTTTATTTGTAAAAAATCTGATTTTATCAATGCTTTTTTCAAAAATTCATTTCTCGTAAACACAATAACATTATTGTCACATCTATCCAATATTTTGTAGGTCAATCCTCTACATCGGTGGTCTGGATGAACAATCAATCCATTCAGTTCAGTATATCTTCCTCGTTTTGAAAGACAATAATGGGCGATTGGCGAACCGTTTTCGAAGATAAATTCTGAGTTTTTACCCGTTTGAGGCATTATATCTAACTCTTTTTGAGCCTGTTTTTTCAACCATTTTTTTGCCTCCACGCTCGTTACCAGGAGGTGGAATATATTCTTGTTTTGGGAAAAATATCTTTGTGCGCAACAATAACAATGCAAATATAGTGTATTACGCAACGATGTAAATATGAACAGAACCTTGACAATGATGATTACATTTATTCTTTTATCTCAAATAGCGTCTTATTCGTTTAATGAAATACCTCCCCAAATAGAGTGGGAAGAGCCTATGCAAGGAGATCCAGATTGGAAGGTCACTGGACGAAATAATAACACAACAGGCAACAACACTGGTGGTAACAATACCGGAGGTAACAACACAGGTGGTAATAACACAGGTGGAAATAACACAGGTGGAAATAACACAACAAGTCAATGTGGTAACCATACCAACCTAACTAGCCTTTACGCTTGGTCTTCTTATTCTACGTATACAGTTAGCGATACATTACTGCTTAATTGGTATGTGAATTGTACCGTCGTTGGAGAAAATTATACCCTCGAAACCTGGTTAACTAACACGGATACTGGATCAACTTTCTGGGGTTCGTCCAACTATTACAGCTGGACTGCAACATATACTTCAATGAGTTTGAACGACTATGTTTGGAATCATACTGTGGGTTACCATTGTTTGAACGCAACATTGTATGATGGAAGCGGTTCTTACATTGCTTACTCGTCTGATTGTTTCAGCGTTACTTCAAACAATACCGGAGGTAACAACACTGGTGGTAATAACACAACAAGTCAATGTGGTAACCATACCAACCTAACTAGCCTTTACGCTTGGTCTTCTTATTCTACGTATACAGTTAGCGATACATTACTGCTTAATTGGTATGTGAATTGTACCGTCGTTGGAGAAAATTATACCCTCGAAACCTGGTTAACTAACACGGATACTGGATCAACTTTCTGGGGTTCGTCCAACTATTACAGCTGGACTGCAACATATACTTCAATGAGTTTGAACGACTATGTTTGGAATCATACTGTGGGTTACCATTGTTTGAACGCAACATTGTATGATGGAAGCGGTTCTTACATTGCTTACTCGTCTGATTGTTTCAGCGTTACTTCAAACAATACACAGAACGTAACAGGAAATATCTCAGTTTCAACAAACGGCAACCAGTTCTATCATGGTGACACAATTCTTGTTGACATCGAATCATATAATCTTGCAAGTGGAAATGAATACCAAGTTTATTGGTACCTGACTGGAACTAGCCAAAGTGGGTCTTACTCGTGGGTCGGTTCATCAACTCCAAATGTTCACCAACAATCATTCACCGCTGGAAATAATTCAACATATTGTATTCAGGCTTACCTGTATCATATCGTTGGAACAACTTCCAGTACCTACCTGGATTATGACACAACTTGCGTAAATGTCGGGAATGTCTCTTCAAATAACACAGGTGGAAACAACACAGGTGGAAACAACACAGGTGGCAACAACACAGGTGGTAACAATACCACAGGTAATGTAACCTGGGGCAACATCTCTGTATCACCTTCTTCGTTTAGTTATCATCAGGGAGATGTTCTACATTTCACAATCGAATCTTATAATTTGGAATTAGGAGTCGACTATGAAGTTGATTGGGAAGTTTATAATTCTGGCCAGACTTCAGAATATGGTGTGTATTCATGGATGGCTACATCATCCATGCATCAACAGTATCAGAGTGTATTCCTGAATACTACTGGAACATATTGTATTACAGGTTGGTTATATTACTCAGATTCCTCTGGAGTTCTATATTATCTTACAATGGATGAGAATTGTGTTCAAGTAACTATGAATTATACAGATATGGATAACGATGGAATCAATGATTCAATTGATAACTGTTTGAATATGACAAATTCCAATCAATCAGATATGGACAATGATGGGATTGGAGACGCTTGTGACATAGACATCGATGGCGATGGTGTTCCAAATGATCTCGATGCATTCCCTTACGATCCAACTGAAAATCGTGATTTCGATGGCGATGGAATAGGCGATAATGCAGACCCAGACGACGACAATGACGGCATGTCTGATGTTGTGGATGTGTTCCCATTCGATTCATCAGAACAGATTGATACTGACGGAGATGGAATAGGAGATAATGCAGATACGGATGATGATGGAGACGGTATAACTGATATCTTAGACAATTGTCCATTAACTTCTAACCCCGACCAAGAAGACCTTGATGGTGATGGAATTGGTTCAGCATGTGATGGAATAGAAGATACCGTTCCGTCTGTTTCAGATGAAAACGAGACAGATGACACGCCGGCAATTCCAGCGCTTGGTGCAGTTGGTACTCTGTTAGCGGTAACGATTGGATTTATCGCAGTGCTAAGAAGAGAAGAAGAATAAGTTCAATTCTCCAATTGTCGCAATCGTTCGATTGCAAGAGCACTGACTGCTACTTGTAGGTTATACGAAGGTACAAATCCTGGCATAGGTAATCTCACTATTTCGTCAGCTGCATCTAAGACCTGTTGGGATACACCTTCGTTTTCTGCACCTACTACCAGTAAGACATCTCCGGTTAGGTCAGCATCCCACGGCCCCTTTTCCCCAACATCTTCAGCGACGACGATTTTCCTGTTACATACCGCTAGAATTTCTTCAGTTGTTGCATAGACAACAGGAATAAATCGATTAGCTCGCATTCCAGTTCTTCGAATAGTCCTTTTTTCTTCGTGAGTTTTGTTTGTATTGACTATCACTGCAGTAGCACCACTAACCTCTGCAGTTCTTACTGCGAATCCAATGTTTGGAGCGTAATCTACCCCGTCGAATAACCAAATGGCTCCGCTTCGTTCAAAAATCTCTGATAGATTTCCATCCGGTTCTCTTCCAATTAGAGCAAGAGCAGTCTGTTGTCCCTGTGCACTCATCCTCCACAAATCTGTGGAAGATCCCTCTATTACTTTGATATTTTTTTGATTACAAATTTCAACAATATCCTCGCAGTCTGCTTCTCTATCGACTAAAACCAACTTGATTTCAACGTCATTTTTAAGAGCATTCAAGACTTCTTCGGCACCGGTTATTTGAAGGGACACACCTTCCCGAATAAACACTAACAAATGAGTCAATCCCTCATTTCTAAAAATATTCACGCGTCGCGGTATTCAAATATGAAAGGAAAGTCGCCAAAACGCTCCAAGGAGTAGGTGATGTAAAATGGCTAAGGGTCTATATCAGCATGTTCGTGCAACATGGAATCGCCCAAAAGATACTCAAACACATCAACAGCGCCAAGATAGAATGGTTCAATGGAGAAGAGAACCGGTTAACTGTCGCATTGATAAACCAACCAGAATCGACGCCGCTCGAAGACTTGGCTACAAGGCAAAGCAGGGTGTCATCATGGTTAGAACAAGAGTTCGCCGTGGTGGACTGAGGAAGGGAAAAATCCACATGAAGAGAAAACCATCTAAGGCTGGTATCTCAAAGATTACCATGGCAAAGAACACTCAAAGAATGGCTGAAGAGCGTGTGAACAGGCATTTCCCTAACTTGGAGGTTCTAAACTCATACTGGGTTGGACAAGATGGAAAACACAAGTACTACGAAGTAATCATGCTAGACCCATCTCATCCAGCTATCAAATCTGACAAAGATCTTGGATGGATTGCAGATAGCCATCACAGAGGACGCGCATACCGTGGTAAAACAAGCGCAGGAAAGAGGGGAAGAGGACTTCACAACAAAGGAAAGGGTGCCGAAAAACTTCGCCCATCTTTGAAGGCTCGTGGGAACATTGGAAAGTAATCAAAAATTTCCCTCGACATCAATTTTTTCCGCTGGGTTCATTGAGTACTTGTTACTCAGATATAATCGGGGAGTATCAAATGTCAAGTGATATGAGCGTATCACAACTCGTTGACAAAGAGATATATCTCCCTGATGGAAGACTCCTTGGATTTGTTGCAGAAACCGTGATTGACGGTAAAGACCTCTGTGCTACACATCTTTTCGTTACTGGATGCCCCGATGAGTTGGTTGAGAAAGGCGTCCATTTGACAATACCTTGGAGATGGGTGCGTTCTATTGGCGATGTCGTAATTTTACGCTGGTTTCCCAAAACTCCAATTCCATATGAACACTGATGTGATTTGATGCCTATAGAAGTCCACATTCTAGGAACTTCGTCCGCAAGGCCTGCACAGGGCCGTTCTGTTTCCGGTTCCATCGTTGAAACTGGAGGTGGCAGTCTTGTCATCGATTGCGGAGAAGGTTTCCAAAATAGATTGGTAACTCATCGTTCAGCATTGAAAAAATCCGAAGGAAGAAAGATCAAGGTTGGTAAGATTGCAGGTATTCTGTTGACGCATGGTCATTTAGACCACACATGGGGCGTTCTACCTTGGTTACAAACTATGGCACTGGACGGTAGAAAAGAGAAATTGTACGTAATTGGGCCAACAACTTCTCAGGTAATCGATGTCTTATTGGGAGAAGAAGGAGAACCTGAAGTAAGCCCTTCCGATTTGATAATTCAGTATGATATGTGGATGGATTTAGGTGCTACGACAGAAGATTTAGGTTACGAAGTTAAATGGATACTGAGCGATGGCTCGAGATGGATAGACATGAATTCTGGAGAACAAATAACGATGCCTCAACCGTTAAACAAGTCACAAATTACCGCAATTAATACCCAACATACGATTCCTTCATTCGCATGGAAAATAGAGACTAAATCAAAGAAAGGAAAGTTCGATAGAGCCTCTGCCACAAAACTTCCACAAGAGGTTGTGATGAAACTTGCTAACGGAGAAAATGTAGAATATGACGGCGAGACTCTATTTTCGAAGAATTACCGAGGCCCTGATATCGAACCTGTTTCGGTAATAATTTCTGGAGATACTGCTGAACAAGCGATTGACTCAACTTGTGACTTACTTATACACGAAGCGACATTTTTGCAGGAACATGCAGATGTCGCAAACGAACATTTACACTCAACTGCGGCAGGTGCTGCGAGGACTGCCAATGAATGTAAAGCAAAACATTTGGCTCTTACTCATTTTTCTGCGCGTCTTGAAAATGGAGAACAGTCATTTGCAGAAGCATCGAAGATACACCACTCAGTTGTTACTTTAAGCGATGGTGATAGACTAATATTACATGATGATTTTAGTCTACAGCACTTGAAGAAGATAGATGATGATTGGATAGACAGCACTTAGGCAATTTGAAATTGGATAGGTAGGTTGGACAACCATGGGTCGCCATTTGCTGGTAGCAATCCTTCTGGTTTCAGTTGCCTTTAGTGCGCATTCTATAGCTACAGAAGGGAGAGCCGCTCCTCAATGTGCTGAATTCGATTTATCTGACGTGACCTCCTCAATTTTAGGCGTGGGCGTTGACCCCGGAGCGTGCCTAATAGTCAATCTCGGTGAAAGAAATTCTCAAACAACATTATCCTTTGATATTGAGATAATGGATGATGAGATGGACATACTGATGTTTGACCAAAATGGAATCTTGGTCTATAAAAACGGACAAAATTACAGGACGGCATTCGTGACAGAAGGGTCTTTTGAATCATTTATTGGAGACGTTTGGTTTGATTGGACAACCCCACTTTCCGGGTCGGATAAGACATGGTACCTTGTTTTCGATAATTCAGCTCACGATGGAGATGGCGGGTTAGGGGACCAAGGAGGCTCTACTTCGAAATTCTTGATAGACGTCTCAGTGCCAGAAGAATCCACATATCCACTGATCCATGATACATATTTTGTCGAAGTCGGACAACGTTTGAATATTGCTAATTTTGCTGTAGATGCAAACTCTGAATTGAATTATTGGGTTCATCCCATTTCTGGAGACGGTGAGTTTTTCATTCAATCGAATAATCAATTAAATGGTGATTTAATTATTGCTGGAACAAGGTTCTCCCAGCTGGTCGATGACATCAATTACGAGAGTTGGGTTATACCAGAATACTTGGATTTGCAAAATATCAATTTGATGGTAGATGCAGGAAATTCTGGATTTCATTTTACCATTGAAGCTTCTTTTGAGCCAGTCTTATCACCCGTTGTGATGGACTATGTTAACGGGAGTACCACTATCGGAGAATCAATAATTTTAGATGCTAGCGAATCACCAAACAGTTTAGACCAAATTTCATCCCTTTCATGGGATTTTAATTCAGATCAAGTAATCGACGAGCAAGGATTCATAGTCGAGGCAATGTGGAATAGCCCTGGATTAAAGACCATAAATGCCACTGCAGAATCTTCAACAGGTGAAATAATGATAGTTACTCATCAGATTATGGTAAACGATGATACAAACCCTATTGCTGTGATAAGCGGAGAAGGTACCAAAGGAATCGATGGTGAATGGAGATTGCTTCGACTTTCTGATTTAACTCTCAGGTCTGCAAATTCATACGATGACCACCAAATTGCTACGACATCTTGGCACGTAGACGGAATATTGCTCGGAAGCAACCCGGATTTGACGGTGAGTTGGTCAGATATTGGTACTTACAATGTCAAATTGACTGTTACCGATCCGACTGGAAATTCAAACTACACTGAAAATGTAATAGTCGTTTATGATTCAACTATTCCAGCACTTGAAATGAGTGAAATCGAAGCGTCATCGAATGTGTATCGCGGTGAATCAGTAAAGTTTACCGCAAATGCAGTTGATTTGTGGGATGACGAATCAAATCTAACCTTCGTTTGGGATTTAGACTTAGAAAAGGATTCAAACGGTGATGGAGATTCAAGAAATGACGCTGATAAGGTTGGAAAAATTATAGAAGTATCATTTTCAGAAACCGGGCCACATAAAATAGGATTAACTGTGTACGATGCTTCAAATAACACGGATTTTGAAGTATTTACTGTTCAAGTAAATCCAGAACCTTCCTCTGCTAATTTATTCGCAATTGTAGCAGTCATATTCTTTGTTATCCTAGTAGTTTCAGGTGTTGTATTATTTGGCTATAGAAGTGCTCAAAAACGACATGCAATCGAAATTTTGATGAACAACAATTTCACATACGAACAGGCGTCTGCGAGAATCAATAATATCATGAAAACCACAAAATTGCCTACGTTTGCAAAAGCAGAACAGTTAGCAGGTATTGTTGAAGGAGGTCAATTGAAAACTCCTGCCCAACTCGAAAAGGAAGCAAAAGCTGCTGAGATTGCCCAAATTTACGGAAACGATTCCATTACTCCCGACGATCCGTACGCTGGTTTCAAGCCCCAATATCAACAATCAGCACCTGTTGGGCAATTCGCTGACGAAGCGTTAGCCGCCTTTGCAGACGAACCTTCAAAAAGTCCAAAACCTGCTCCAAAGAGTCCGAGTGGCAAGGTTCGAAGTGGCGGAGTTTCGTTACCTACATCGCCTCCTCAAGCAAACCAATATCAAGAGCAGACTCAAATTTCTGAGCCAAAAAATCATAATTTGGTAGGGGATTGTAGTTCATGCGGACAAAAATTCTCGGTAAATATGCCACAAGGGGTTAACAGCGCTGTTGTATCTTGCCCATCTTGTGGAAGCGACCAGTTGTTTGAGCGTTGAAAACCCGCATTTTTTTGCACGAATAAGGGCTAGATTCATTTGGGTTGATAGCGTGAACTCGTCTGATGTCAGCGAAAGGTGTACGTTTACTTCACGCTGGCGTCCCTAGAGCAGTTGATTCGAAGAAAGTCGCAATTCTGATTATTTTGGTTATGCTTTTGCCGATCTACAGCCCTGTTCAAGCAGACCAAAGTGTAGGCAGAGATGACTTTGGAATTCTACAAGCAATGGCTGATGCTTTAAACGAAGAAGCTAATTCAGGTGAAGACGAATTTGCATCAAATAGTGCAGAAGGGATTCTTTCTGCCTTAGAATCCAGAGGAAGAGAAATCGCTGATGGCGATGCCTTATTGGCGACTGATGATGTGATTGGTGACATAACAATTCGAGAGACAGACCCATTAGAGCCAATGCACCCTAGGCCATACATCTATGTCACAGACCCAGATACTCACCCCGAGGGTTGGCCAAATAACCTACTTGATACACTATTTGACCCTCCAACTCTTAATGACCCATTGGCTATTGGTATCAACACCTATTCTCTTTACGTTAACTTCACTGCAAGGAATAACGGCCCACAGTATGAAAATTGGACCTACGGAACATTTACCGGTGATATCTTATCTTTCAATGGGGCCGGATTATTCGAGAATGCAGTTGACATTGACAATGACACCAATCCAGATATCGCAGTAGGTCTCTCAATTTTAGGACTTGGTCAGCAAGGCGAAGGGTGGGATGTTACCTTTACAGGAGGTTTAGTCCCAACAGTCGAGTCATTGTGGATAAAACCAAATTTCCAATGGAGGATTAGAGTTCTAGATTATTCAGATCCGCTTTGGGATGATATGGCAAGTATGGAAGTATCTTTTATCAAAGGGATTGCATATGATACCTCATTCATCAACCCTGTAGACGCCGAATCATATGGATTAGTTATCGACTCGAGATTCACCCAACCCCCTAATGACTTCCAGGTAAGAGTAGGATTGGATAAGCTAACACTCAACGTTGTTGGTACAGTTCTTAGCCTTGTTGACGTAATCAACATCTTCAATGGCGGTGATGATTCGGTGTTTGAGGTCACATCTGTAACGGCACCATATTCTATTTCACTATCAAATCCAAATTATAATTCAGCGAACGAACAAACTGATTGTGAAGATTCCTCATGGTATGACCCTATACTCAATCATTCTTCAGAAAGCAGAGAACATAGGTGCGGATATTCGGTTGGAATTGGATATGTCCATTTTGCCCCACCCGATTCTGTTGGTGATAGAGCGGTAGACGAAATAGGATACATCGACGTTGGGTTGCACCCTAGATATGGAGGCACGCTTCTTCCAGAGGAAGTCGATTTAGTAATCCGAAATGATAACGCAGGTGATAATTCATTTGATAATATCGAGATATATAGTGACACGGATGCTGATTTATGGTTCCATTATTTTGAAGACAGGTCCAATCATATGGAGGCAGGAGGTCGACTTGGTAACATTACTGACTCTCGTGGGTGGGTGAGAGACCTTCCAAAAGGAACTTTACCACAAGAGGAAATAAACGCTATTTTCACAATGATCGGAGAGGCCCCCGGGTCTGCAAATCTTCCCGGAGAAATGCCAAATAGGCTTTCAATGATAATTTCAATCAAAAACTTCACTGCGGATAACTCAGTAAATCAGGCAGGAAATAATTTGATAATCGACCCTTCTGATAACCGGTGGAACAGTCTAATTCTGATTGCCGGGACGGAAAAAGTACCAAAATTGGAATATGTTTCAACATTCCAAAGACACGGTTACGAAACCGACACCTCATCTTTAGCTGTTGAAATTACTGACTTGCCTGAAGTAATTGCAATATTTGGTACGTTTGAAATTCCTGCTTCAAATAGGGTGCGGGTTGAGTTTGGTACCGCTCCAGACCTATTGAGTGATGTTTTGGATAATGTTGTTCTAAACTTAATCGAAATCGTTCTGGATATCGGAACTATTCTAAATGGCTTACCCGATGCTATAGTTGGAACCGCTGGAGAGTCGAGTGGAGAGATTTTCTTACATTGTTACAACCAAGTGAAAAAGACTTGGGCCGACAACTCTCAAAGGTATCCTGAAACCGTTGGTAACGTAAAACTCGCACTCGGAAGTAACCCTCATCCTGTAATGAATAGGAATCACATCATCTTGGCAGAGGACTCAGATAATCCGATTGTGATTGGAAGGTATGGGCCCTCTCCTACAATTGTTCCAGTCGCCATGAGTTTGAACGTTAACGAAATTTCTGGGCTCTCTTATTCATACGACCAGAATTCTGATTTGAGGACGATTTCGTTAAATGGTATCTCGGGTGAAGAATTGATTATTGGGCACCTTAATCACTTTGAAAACAGTACAGAAGGAGATGTAAGGCAATTCGCATCCATATCAAATCGCCCAGAAAACCTTACAATTTCACAACAGGGTTCAAAGATTAGTTATTCAGCAACTGGTGAGATTGGAACAATCACGTATAGTGGAGAAGGAAACGGCCAGTATAACGCATTACGACTAATCGATTTACCATCAGAATTTGATCTAGAATTAGGGGACACTTTGAGCTTCAACGCACCAGATGGCGTTGGAGCAATTGAAGTACAAATTTCAAATTCAAGCACTCCGCTAACCATGAGTGATGACCATGCAAGGTTTTGGATAAATCAAAATGAAGCAGAAGCAAGCATGTCTTTCCGACTTTCAAACCTAACTTCTGTTTCCCTATTGCCTCCAGAACAACCCGGGGCTACTGGAATTGAAGGAAATAGTAGGTTAGTAATGAATAGAACTGGGTCATCTCCGTTCAGTATTCTAATGGAAGATATCAGCGATAGGGAAGATGAATTCTTGGGCCTATCTGGAAGAGTTTACCTAGATCCATTACCTGCAAATGCAACCTTATCACTTCCATCCTCAGAAAATTCTGAAATGATTACAATACCACAATTTGGACAGCAAGATGGAATTCTATCACTTTCTTTCTTCTTATCAGGCATGATTGATTTTGGTAGTTCAGTTAATGACTTTGCAATAGAAAGCATGGTCAATTTAGGAGACGCATCCAACACAAGAGAAAATGTCAGCCTCGGTTTAGATTTGTTCACAGGTGAAGAATTTGACATAACGCTTGATGTTAAGAAGGGTGTCAACGTGGAAAGCGAACCACAATGGGTACACGGAATTTCTGGTGAAGTTTTAGAAGCTACACAGTTGGTATTCAATTATTCGATTATGGAAAACTTCACGAGTAGTTCTCGAAATATAGTCAATCAAGCATTTGCGGATTGGGAAATTAATGAAACAGAGAGGATGAATGTAATTAATTCGCTATCGTGGGCTGGAATTTCTCAAAGTGAAATTTTAGTCGACGTAATGTCCGACGGATACCTTTCCGAATTGGAAATCAACGAATTGAACCTTGATGAGTTGTCAGAACAAGGAATAGAATTTGACCAAAGAAGGTCTTGGCATGTCAAAATATGGATGCCTGATTTGCCTGCAGGTAGAATCCTGTTAACCTATGACCTAGCTGTTGAAAACGACATTCCTACGTTTGAAGTAAATGTACTATTAAATGATTGGAAGCCTGCAAGGCCTGTATTCAAGGTACTCGTAAACGGTCTTTCAGGTACCGACACTCTCCTAATAATGACTGGATTAGATACCGAACTAAGAAGAAATGTCGAGATAGAGATGGAAATCACAACAGAACCTGATTTGATAATTCCGAGGACTACTATTGATGCGACATACGATATCGGCGAGAGAATCGAAACGGCGCATATTCTACAGAATAATAGAATCAGAGGCCTTAGAACTGAGATGATTCTCTTTGATGCCCCTGGTAGTGCAAACCTCTATTCAAAGATTGGTGATATTCTCCAAGCAAATTTGAATGTAACACCAATGGACAGAATTGGAGCAAGTGCTGCAGACTCTCTGATGTTACAACAATTGAGAAAGGTTGATGGATTATGGTGGCCTTCTACTATGTTCATCAAAGACGTACCGGGAGAAATGTATCTCAAAGCGCAGCCATCAAACAGATATGACATTCACGAAGTGACGGCATTCCAAGGAATGTTTGAATTGAATTATTATTCAAATAGTGATGAAATGGATTTATTCATCGAGACCAAAGGAAAGGCGCAAAACGCACGCAGAAGCAATTTGATGCTTGCGGAAAACCTTCCAACCAGCTTCACGATGGAAGTTACGGAAGATTATGGTGCCCGAATATCTGCTTCTGGAAATGGTGTTGAGAAATTATACCTAAGAAGTGGGGATTCGATTCCAGCAGAGAATGTTAACCTAATTTCTGCAGAAGTGGTCGGTGAGAATCTTCAAGGCGCTGAGGTACATCAACACCTCATTTTCGGTTATCCGATTATAGTGGTTGATGGAATAACTGGTGGTAGAATTGTAGCCACAGCGCATGCAGAAGTCAGCGTTGCTGGTTTTGACATAGATGGTCGCGGAGTATTACTCGACGCTCAATTTACGGGAGGCATACCCACTGCTTCTAGCGTAGGGGTGAACGGCGTAGTGACAGATTTATCTCTTATTGGAACATTGACTGGAGGCAAAATTGAAACTACTCACGTCATGATAGTAGATCCGTTTTCTTCAGCAATTGCAACAGGTATCGCGGGGGTATTTGGTTGACGGACGATATCGAAGATACTGAACTTCATGAAATCTCCCAAGAAGTTGGTCAATTCGTGAAGGACCTCTCGGAAAAGGTTCATCCTCTGAGAGTTGCCCTAGCGGGCGTCGTCCTCCTCCTGCTTATTGGATCATTAATCTCAACATGGTATTGGGTCATTCCAAGAGATGATGTGGAAATTGAAACTAGATATCTGCAAAGAAACGGCCACGTTGTGATGGTGGAGTTGATTAATGATGGAAGTCGCGATATAAGTGACGTTCGTCTTTTGGTAGAGTTTATTGATTCTGAAAATCAAGTTATTGGAAACCCTATCGATTTGACATTCGAGAAAATAGATGCGCTCACGAGTATTTCAGGAGATAAAATGGAGATGGTTATTCTCGGTTATAGCGTCTGGGAGGAGTACACTATCAGCATCCTGATTGAATGGATTGATTTTAGGGGGCAAGAAAATTCTCAAACGTTTACACACAAAGTGTTAGAAGTTCAGAACATGGTTTTCGTTGATGATTGTGATGGCGCAACATGGTTTTTGTGATTCCAGTAGTGATAATACCTAAATCCCATACTCACCGGCGTTAAGTTGTGCGTAAACCGCTTTTGCTTCTATTTGTCCTACTTCTCTCATTGCTACCAATGAGTTCGTTTTCAGAAGTAGAAGATGAGGAAGAAGAAATACAGTGGATAAAGTTCGACCTTCCCAAGGATACAATAAGAAATTTTGTAGGCACTCTAGATAATTCTCTTGCTCTTGAAGACCGAAGCGTTATCGCCCACTCAAGATTAGGAATTCACGACTCAAATGGTATTTTGTTTGATGATGAAATTCCTGAAGAATTATTGGTCACAAGGCCAGACCTTGCAATCGTTTTAGTTTCCAATGAACATCGGTTTGCAGAAGTGAGATCTTCAGTTTCAGATATCATAGGAGTAGAAGTCAGAGAATTTATTGCCCCTTCAGGGTTGCTAATTCAGGGAACTCAGATAGGTTTGTCTTCTGTAAAGGATGTTGCAGGTGTTTCATCAATCCAACCGGTACCGCTCGCTTTGCTAGTGGACGAATTTGTAATGAATTCAGGGGTTGGAACAGATGTTCGAATTGAGTCATGGAGAGGAGAGGAACTTCTTCCAGGTGTAGATATAACAGACACCTGGAACATGCGTCTACATCAAGGGATAGATTATGTTGCTGACAATATGTTAGAAGGCGCAAAATTCGCAGAAACCGGAAGATATGACGGGACAACAATCTCAGAGATAGCAAGCATTGCAGCAGAGCCATCGGTAGCTTGGATTGGTTACCAACCAAAATTAACTAACTGGAATGACCAAGCAAGAAATCACATGAATATCAACGCCATGCGCTCTTACTACACTACAGATTTGGACGGTTCTGGACAAATTGTAGCTGTCGCAGATTCTGGGCTTGATGAAGATCACGGCGATTTTGGTTCAAGAATTATTGGTAATGTCGATCTAATCGGAGACGGTTCAACAGCAGACGCACATTCAGGACACGGAACACACGTCTCTTGTACAGTGTTAGGAGATGGTTCTCGTGGAACTTATTCAGGAGTTGCTCCTGAGGCACAACTGTATTTCCAAGCAATGGAAAATGACAACAATGGAAATTTCCAATGGAGTAGCATCAACAATATGCTCAACACGGCGTTTAATCAAGGCGCAAGAATTCACACCAATTCATGGGGCTCCTCGTCATCAAATGATTGGGGAAAATACACCTCGTCTTCTGAAGATGTGGATGATAGGACAAGGTACTACGATCAGTATTACAGTGGCAGAGAAGGATTATCTGTACTATTTGCGGCTGGCAATGATGGCCCTGATAGCGGAACAGTGGGCGCGCCCGGGACAGCAAAGAACACCATAACAGTGGGAAATTCTCAAAATAGATATCAAGGCTCTCCAAATTCGATTATGGATGGCTCTAGTCGCGGTCCTGTTGATGATGGTAGAATAAAACCAGACCTCGTTGCTCCTGGTGGATATGTTCGCTCTTGTAGAGCTCAAGAAGCAACAGATATTGGCAGTGCTACATGGTCAAATACTTGGTATCTGGAATATACTGGAACAAGCATGGCAACACCAAACGCAGCAGGAACTGCAGCTCTTATTCGTGAATACATAACAGAAATTTCTCAGAGACCTGAACCTCAAGGTGCTCTTGTCAAAGCGCTAATGATACTTGGTGCAAGAGATGTAGGAACTAGGGATATTCCAAACATGGATGAGGGTTGGGGCAGAATAGACCTAAAGTCAACATTAGCTCCAAACAATGGAAGAGGAATTTGGGTAGATGATAGGTCCGTGCTTTCTTCATCTGGAAATTCTAAGAGTTATAATTTCAACATTACATCTCCGGGTCTACCATTCAAAGCCGTACTTGCGTGGTCAGATGAGCGAGGCTCAAGATTTTCAAACACCCAATTAGTGAATAATCTAAATCTATTGATTACCACTCCAAGCGGAGTGGAGTACAAAGGTAATGAGTTTTCACAGGGTCGTTCAATACAGGGTGGGATATATGACACTTTGAACAATGTTGAGGTTGTTTTGATCGATTCAGCAGAAGCAGGAATTTGGACTGTAAAGGTTACTGATTCCCAACATTCAGGAAGTAAAGCTCAGCCATACGCTATTGCAGTATCAGGAATCGGTGTTAATGACTTACGTCCAGACCCTGCGCCAATCTTGAGTTCATTTGCTACCGATATCGCTATACCACAGGTTGGCGATACTGTTTTGGTAGAAATGGAGATTTCTAACTTAGGAAATGTGAAAGCAGAAAATGTTGATGTCCAATTTCAAGAAGAAGGTCAAGTTATCGATACCCAAACATTTGACTTAGGGCCAGGGGGTTCCAGAATTCTTTTCTTCGATTGGGAACCATTAACTGCAGGTTCGAGGACACTAAGCTTTGTCGTCGACGCTAATGATTTGTTAGATGAAATTAATGAGGCAAATAATCAACTTGACATCATCGTTAATGTAACTACGCCTGGAGTCCGTATAGAATCCGACCAATCAGAAATTGTTCTAACTGATATCAACGCTACAACTTCTTCATGGTCGATTGAATTAACCAATACTGCACTTCTTTCAACTAATGCTACAATAACATCCATAGATGTGAGGTCTCCCAATGGAAATACTGTCCCGTGGTATGTTGGATTTGATGTTGTAGATTTCCAGTTAAACGGACAGCAAAGCGCATCAATAAATGTGACTTTGGTTCATCCAAAAGGACCAGAACCGGGTCTTTACAATATCAACCTACTCGGTATTGATGAGGATAATAGCGTTTCAAGCCCTTTCACCCTAATATTAGATGTTCCCAAATTATCAATGACAAGATTAGAATTCGACTACAGTAAAATTCCTGTCCATCCAAGTGAGCCTACCTCAGTTGACATTAGATTATACAATCAGGGTAACGATGATGTAGGATATGATCTGTTTTTCTCACCACCTCCTGGTTGGTATGCGGGATTCGATGATTTATCGTCTCAAGGGGGTTCAAACTCGGCTTCCACAGGGTTGATGTTAGAAGACGACTTCATGAGCATAGGAGTCACATTTACTCCTCCTGCAGTGATGACTTTAGCAGGTACTGAATTAACCGTAGTCTTGAAAGTAGTTTCTCAAACCGAAGAAAATCGTTTATTCGAATATAATATCCCAATTATCGTAATTCCCATTTCGAATTTGACTATTGATTTAGAAACCTCAGTTGGAACGATACTTCCAGACAGTACTTTCACATTCCAATATACCCTTGAAAACAGAGGAAATATTGACCTAAATCTCCAACCAAGGCTCCAGATGCCATTAGGTTGGCAACAAAATACTAATCTTCAGGATATCAATTTGTCTTGGACTGATTCGTTGAATATACAAGTTTCACTCACTGCTACTAGCGAAGCAAAATCTGGAATAATTGAGCTGATAATGGATAATTCTCAATATTCATGGAGCAATTCAATAGAAGTTTCAATCATTAAATTGCCTGATCCTGTAATGACATTCGCAAGTGTTGAGATCAATGGAGAAACATGGAACAATGTGTTCGGTTCTGGAAAACATCCGTCCGGAGTAGCAATCAATTACACTTGGTTGGTCGAAAATAAAGGCGAAGCAGATTGGAGTCCGTCTGTAGTTCTATCATTGGGTCAGGATTTATTTGGCGAATGTGACGACATAGGGACAATTTCTATCGGTAGCATTGTACCAATGAAATGTACAGTGTTAATTTCTTCAACTGCTGCCCCATTGTCAGAACCAGAATTTAATTTGATTATTTCCGATGATTTAGTATCTGTTAATCAAACAGTAACTATGCTTGTCGCAGAAACAAAAGAGGTCAACTGGAAGGTAGTCTCACCAACAAAGGTGCAGACTGGAGAGGATAACACAATACAACTGACCATTACAAATCAGGGTAATGTCAGATTAACAAGCGCTGTTAATGTGATTCCGCCAAGTGGCTGGATATTGAAATTCGATGGAATCGATTCTATCGACATCGAGCCCGGACAATCTAACATCGTTAGGTTGACTCTAACCACAAGCAAGCCCGGAGAAGAAACCATTTCGATTTCTCTTAGTGGAGATGATATTGTAAATTCTGAAACTCAACTAACAATAGAAAGTGAGGGTGAAGAAATTCGCGATGAATCATCAAATATCAATTTAATAATCATCTCTTCTGTTAGTGTATTTTTGAGTTTGATCATAATGATTGCAATAATAAAGGGAAGGATGAGACGTTCCAACTTCGTATCAGAAAAAGAACTTGTGCGGCCAACTCAAAATCAGTCAATTACAACCGCAGTTCAATGTTTTTCATGCCGATTGGCCATAGAAGGAGGTATGTTGGGTTGTTCTTCCTGTGGTGCAAGGTACCATTTGGCTTGCAGTGTGACGAATTGTGTTCATTGTGGGGCAGACAAAACCGCAATTGTAAACGCATGAAACAATGATTCAACCGTCCATAGACTTTTCATGGGAGTACCTCGACCGGGGTTCATGGAACCCCGCCAGAAAGACCCCAAAGGCGACAAAAGATTGTCCAGCATTTTGCTTGTTTCTCTTTTGGTATTTTCACTGATTCCAGCAATGGTAACTCCTGTGAGCGCTGATGATGAAGGCAGGGCAATAAGTGTGACACTATCGATATCGCCAAGTGCTCAGACTGTCAACCCTGGCGAGACCGCAGAATACACTGTTACAGTTACAAACATGGGGTCTGACCCCGTAACAGTTCAACTTTCTGCTAGCAATGAAGCAGACTGTAACGGCTATTCTTCAGCAGTAGGCCAAATAGCGGGAGCGATTGATTCTGGGTCAAGTGAAGAAACCTTCCTTAACGTCACGTTGTCACAAACTGCTGAAGATTCATGTGTTACAACTGTAACTGCAGTAGTCTCAGAACAGGTCACTCCTCCCACCCAACCAGAGAATAAGGAGGCTACAGCAACCACAACCGCTGGCGATGGCTCAGGTTCGGCTCTGTTTGGAGTTGATTTAATCCTGGATGGTCCAGGAAACAGAAACTGGAATGGTGAATCAACAATCACTTGGGATGTTGAGGTAGAAAACACGGGGAGAGTTCAAGAAACAGTCGATTTGACTGTCGACACCAGATCAGGTTCTGGTTGCTTCCAAGATGGGAGTTTTACGATTGATGTCGAACCCTCTCAAGTTACACTTGATAATGGGTCCTCCGAATGGGTCACTGTGACATTGGATGTCCCTGATGGTAAGGATGCAAGGAAGTATTGCTGGGAAGTAACTGGTGTAGTAACCGGTGACCAAAACCCCGACGGTAGCGCTGAGGATACGGAAGACATTAGTCTTACAATACCTGAATTGAAGAAGTGTTCTGCTGAATTATCAAAAACTAGTCTAAGTATAAAACCCGATGAAACAGGAACCTTAGTCGCAACATTTGCAAATGAGGGTAATACGGCTTGGTCGGTAAGTGTTGGGTTCAACGGAACCCCTTCCGGATGGTCAGTGTCGGTCGACGGCAGTTCTTCTGGAAACTTAGCACTCGATGGTGAAAGAGAATTTACAATTGATATTACACCAACTGATTCAATCGAAGCAAATACACAGAGGACATTTTTCATCGAAGGAAAGGATGGTAACACGTGGAAGTGCCGTTCTTCAGTCTCAATTACTGTTGGCCAATCAAGAGGTGCATCGATTTCTCTAGGAAATCTAGCAATTTATGATGCAATTCCAGGCCAGACTGAGGTTACAACTTTGACTGTTACAAACGAAGGAAACGGTCAGGATACCTTCAGAGTATCCTCAACGTCACCTCCAACTGGATGGTCGGTTTCATTTGAATCATCAACAATTACCACTGGTTCTAAACACAGCAATGAAAAGACCGGCACCATAGATGTTACAATCACCCTACCCTCTGACGCATTAGCAAGGGATGAAGTGCTCACGTTTTCCGTTTTCCCTACATCTGGAGGGGGCGCTTATGATAACCAAGAATTGTCTATTTCTGTGAAAGCAATTCATGCAATGTCAGCATCATCAACAGCAGATGAACAAGTAGGACGCTCTCAAACAGAGGTTGAATTCCCAATTCAAGTCAATAACGATGGAAACACACTTGACAGGTTTAGATTCTCCGTAATTTCTCAAACAGCATCTCCGGCTTGGAGTAAATATTTCAAAACCGATGACAATCAAGTAATTGATGAGTTAGATATCGATGCAAGGGATTCTGCAATTGTTTATCTTGTTGTAACAATACCAAATTGTGATTCTGAAGACCCGTTGGATTGTGAATATGAAAACACGCTAATGACTGTCAGAGTTACAAATATAGGCGACAATAACAATGGCGACCAAAACCAAGATGGAATCCCAGATAATCAAGCAGAGTTCAAGTTCAAATCGATTCTCTCAAACCGGAAATTTTCAATGGACGGTTTGATTATGATTTCTCAAGATGAGCTGACTAGAGGTACAAATTTCATTCTTCCGCCATCAGGCGAGGAAACCTTCACGTTGAAGATAATCAATACAGGGGACTCCACAGATAAAGCCGTTTTCGACATCAACGGACTCAATGGTATCGCCACCAGGAGTTTATACTTCAGAGGAATGCCAGTCACAGGTCCTATCACGATCCACAAGGGTTGGGGCGCATTTAACGAAACAACAAATTCATTCTATTTCGATGGCAATGCTCCTATGTTAGAAAATACTGAGGATAAAATCTTCGAGGATATTGTGGAAAAAGGCCTGGTAAACTCACACGTTCCGATGGAGTATTACGCTGTAGTAGAGTTGGTCGTGAACGTAAATAATGGCGCTGAAAACGGTGATGGTGGATTATTAGAAATCGTCGTAACATCTGAGTCTAATTCCGCAGACCAGACTGGAAGGATGACATTCTCTCTTTCAGTTGAATCAGTTATGCAGATAGATCTAAATTTACAAGGAGATATTGATAGAGATGTTGTATTTGGCAAGATTGGGAACTCTCCTGTATATGATTTAGAGCTTGTAAATTCTGGAAATGTTGAATTAGAGGTCAAGGTTTTCCACAGTGGTGGAAAGAGAGGATGGAATATTATTCTGGGCTACGAAGGACTGACAGATTGTAAGAATAATGGAGACCACCTTCTATGTACAATTGACGAGGGAGAATCTATTATTGTAACAGCAAAAGTCACACCACCAACTGGAGAAAACGCAGAGGTAGAAGATAGCTTTACTTTCACTCTTTCAGCTGAACCAACAGATATAGGAATCGTCGGTAGGCAGAATCTTGAACTTACTGTAACAGGGCAACCAGATTCAATCGGCTTAAGCTCTTACATCACTCCAAATGTTCTGTATGGAATGTCGGGTTTGATTATTCTTGGATTGATTGGATTACTTCTAAAGCGAAGAATTTGACCCCGTAGGGGTCATTTTTGACCTAGTGTTTGTGAGTTTGTCACGGACAACGCTTATGGACGGGGGTTAATTAGCCGTACCAAGAGAGTGTAAACTTTCGTTGATGGTGGTATATTTGGTCGGTGCAGAAACGGTTACTGGAGCCTATCTATCAATGGCACTTCTTACTCTGATTGGTATAGCAGTGCCCCTTGGAGCATTCATTACTCAATTCTTCGTAATGCCCAAGGTTGATTCATCGAGACCACACATGACAAAATCATGGTTAATGGAAGGATACGAAAAAGATCACAGCTTGTATCCAAGGCGTTTATCCACTTACGAGTGTGGTTCAGAACCGGTCGGAGAGGCTATGATTCAATTCCATTTCCAGTACTACTGGTATGCGATTATTTTCCTTGTATTCGACGTAGCATTCATGTTCATGGCGTTAGGTGGTTTGTTGGCAATGGAAGAAACAAATACCACCTCTGGCAATTCAGGATTAGATTTGGTTGGCAAGGAAATGATTGTCCTGTCTGTTTTCTTTGCGACTATGGTGCTTGGCGTATGGCACGTTTTCAGAAAGAGAGGTAGAATTTACATTTGAGGTGAAATTATGGCTGATACAACTGGAGAAAATTACACGACATTCAACAGCAGAGCTCTTGTCGAAGTTGTTGGAGATGTCACAGATGAAGCTTTGAAGGCTACAAAAATCAAGCAACTACTATCGGTATTAGGAGGCCGATTCTTTAACTGGGCAGGAAGAAAATCACTGTTCACGCTTCACTTGGGAATCAAGTGTTGCGCTATTGAAATGGCTGCTTCGGCTACACCAAGATTCGACGGTGACCGTTTCGGTGTTTTGTTTCGTTCGAGCCCGCGACAATCTGACGTTTTGTTGGTCAATGGTCCAATCTCAAAGAAATTCGCAGACCCAATTGTGAGGTTGTGGGAGCAAATGCCAGAGCCGAAGTATTGCATAGCAATGGGAGAATGTGCAATATCGGGTGGACCTTATTATCAATCTTACAATATTCTAGAGGGTGTTGATACAGTAATTCCAGTGGATGTTTACATTCCAGGATGCCCTCCAAGGCCAGAAGCACTAATCGATGGATTTGGAAAATTGAGAGAGAAAATCATTAGAATCGGAGGCGCACCATCAACAGGTAGAGATGGCGACAAGCCGATTATAGTAGGAGATGAGTAATCATGGGAACTATGGTTACCAAAGCGCAAAATTCAGCAGCAGCGTCGGCCGCAGTTGAAAATTTAAATTCGAGATTCGCTGAAGCTGGAGTCGAATCTGAGGTTGTAGCCCACACCGCTGGTAAGAAGTACGATTTCGTTAGAATTACTTGCAACCCTGACCAGTGGTTAGCGGTAGCAAAGCACCTACGTCATGAATTGGGTGTAAATCACTGTGCTATGGTTACTGGGACCCACTTCCCAGATGGCTCTGCAGAAAGGGGTTGGGAAGTCGCATATCACCTTCATAGGTGGCCTATCGTAAATGTCAAGCCACATACAATGACTGTTTACAAGGGAGAAAGTTTGGAGGGCGAGGAAATCCCAATGGAGTTTGAAGTATTCATCCCTCTACCTGCAGGCGATTCACCATCGGTACCTTCGATACAAGACATTTGGGAAGGTGCAGACTGGAACGAGAAGGAAACATGGGACCTGGTTGGAATCGATTTTGAAGGCCACGTTAACATGCACAGAGTTCTAAATCCTCACGATTCACCAGTAGGATTCCATCCATTACAGAAACAGCACAAAATTAGATACCACGATTTCAATGAAATGTATGACGATCCGCAAGGATTTGCTAGAAAACCGGTTGACGAGGGCCGTGTCAAGTGAGGTGTTATCATGGCAGAAATGTGGATTACAATGGGCCCGCAACACCCAATGACTCACGGATTATGGACACTTCGTGTTAAGGTAGACGGAGAAACAGTTACCGATACCGAGGCAGAGCTTGGATACATTCACCGCGGAGTTGAGAAAATTTGTGAATCGAGAGACTTCACTCAGATTACTCCTTACTGTGACAGGCTATGTTACGTCAGCGCAATGACTTGGGCGCATTCCTACGTTATGGCCGCAGAAGATTTACTAGAAGCAGAAGTGCCAGAGCGTGCAGAATATATCCGTCTGATCGCTGCTGAAATTCAAAGACTAGCAAGCCACTTGATGTGGTTAGGTGCATTTGGTCCAGACATTGGAAATCTAACTTTGATGACCTGGTGTCTTCGTGACAGGGAAATGTTCCTTGATTTACTCCAAGAATTGGGTGGTTCAAGGATGCACTACAATTTCCAGAGAATCGGCGGTGTGAAGAGAGACATTCCAATTGGCTTCGCTGACAGGATGAAAGCTAAAATTAAGTTGTTCGAGAACCGTATCAATGAATATGAAATGCTTCTTGACGAATCAACAATTTGGCTTGTGAGACTTCAAGGAGTCGGCTATGCGACCGCTGAAGACCAGATTAATGCTGGTGTAACAGGTCCTAATATTCGTGCTGCTGGAGTGAATACCGATGCTAGATGGACCAACCCATATTCGGTTTATGACCAAGTTGATTGGGAACCAGCAGTTGAAAAACCCACAAGCGTCAAAGGCGCAGACTGCTATGACAGATACAGAGTAAGGATGGAAGAAATGCGCCAATCTTGCAGGATGTTACTCGACGCAATCGAAAAAATACCAGGCGGAGCCAATACTCATTACCAGCCTGAAGATGAGATGATTCTAACCAAAGCGCCAACAAGAGCTCCAGAGGGTGCAACCGGATTCAGCACATATGAATGTACGAGAGGAGTTTCAAATTTCTATCTGCAAGGAGGAGGTGATGGAAGAGGAAAGCACCCTTACCGTGTTTCAATTAGGTCACCCATGTTCATCACAATTCCATATGTCGCGAAGACAATGATTGGCTACAAGGTCGCAGATATCCCTGCGATTATGGGTAGTTTTGACCCATGTATTGGAGAAACGGACAGGTGATTTGATGAAAGATTGGTTAGGACTTCATGATTTCATTTTCTATCGAACTAGAGAACTTACCGCGTTTCTATTTGAGGATACTTTCTTAGAATCTTCTGCTAATGATGTCGCATTCTTCCTTTACGTATTGCTTACTTGTTTGACTACGTTTGCAGGAATTATGCTTTCAATGTTCATGATTCTGTGGATTGAAAGAAAATTTTACGCTCGTGTTAACGACAGAAGAGGTGCTACTACAGCACTCCGTTCGTTATGGGTTGGAGAAAACGGCGTGACTGCAGGTGAATGGTGGAATATGATTCCTTTCGGTTTAGGAAAGCCAATCGGAGCTATAAACGGCTGGCTTAACAAAATCGCAGGAAACTCCGGACACGAGCATGAAATGGTTAACAGAGTAGGTAACCGTTCGTGGTACGGTGTGACTATCTTCCCGGGGTTCTTCCAAAATATTGCTGACGGTATGAAGTTCTTGATGAAAGAACACATGGTTCCTTCTAGAGCCGACAAGGTAATTTTCGAATTAGCACCATTCTTGGTGATATCTTCAACAGTCATGATCTTAGGAATGATTCCTCTATCTAGTGGAATCTACGGAGCTAATCCAGAACTTTCAGTTCTTTTCGCATTTGCGATTTTCGGAATCGCTCCACTTGGAGTATTCTTCGCAGGTTGGTCTTCAAATAACAAGTATACACTACTTGGCGGAATCAGAAGCGCTGCTCAATTGACAGCATATGAAATTCCACTTCTGCTATCAATTCTTGGAGTCTGTATAATGGCAGGTTCATTCAACTTCCTTGAAATAGTACACTTCCAGCATTCTTCTGGAACTTGGTTGTTCTTTTTGATGCCACTTGGGGCAGTCCTCTTCCTAGTAAGTATGATTGCTGAGGTGGAGAGAATCCCATTCGATATGCCTGAAGCAGAAGCAGAACTCGTTGAAGGTTGGTGGACAGAATACGGTGGAATGAGATTCGGTCTTTTGTTCGCTGCAGAATACATGAGGGTATACGCAGCAAGCATTCTATTTGCCCACTTCTTTATGGGAGGTTGGCACGCTCCGTTTGCTGGAAGCATCGGACAAATACCATACCTAGGTGACGCTTGGTTAGCGATTCCTGGTGTAATTTGGACTCTTCTGAAGGCTTGGTTCATCTTCACCGTTGTATTCGTCTGGGCTAGAACAGCACTTCCACGTATCAGAACAGACCAAATCCTAGAGTTTGGTTGGAGAATGTTATTGCCACTTGCAGTTTTACAGGTTGTACTGTCTCTAGTTTACAGATTGGTATTCTTCGACGCAAGCACTCTTCGTGACACTGTCGCAGGTGGTTGGACTTGGGACCTTACGATTGCTGGGATAAACATCCCGTGGGGACTACCGATTATCACTACGCTATTCTGGTTAGCAGTATTCACGATTTTGATGAAGGATGAGTATATTGAAGAGAATGAGGAACGCATGTTCCACGTTAGAACAATGACTCCAGCGGGGACGCACACAGCAGGAAAGGAGTGAGGTGGAAATATGGCATCGCATCCACACGGAAAACCGAATTTTAGAAATTTATTTTGGTACCCATTTAAGATTACAGGATTGACCGTCTTGAGAACTTATGAGTTCATTGGAAAAAGATTCTCCAGTGGCTATCACAATACAACTCATCCTGAATTTATTGACGAGGGTTCACTTCAAAGATCTGAGAAAACCAAACACATCAATGATATTAGCGCCCACCACTATGCTCCTGATAGGGCAGGTACTGATCTTACCCCTACAATTTGGAAACCACAAACGGTGAACTATCCATACGAAAGAGTCGAAGAAATTGAACCGTGGTTATTCGTTCCTGGAAATTACAATGGGCGAATTGGAATCATTTGGGAGACTTGTACTGCATGCAAAATGTGTGTAAACATATGTCCAAACTCCTGTCTGCACATGACAACTGAACTAAGAGTGGATGTCTTAGATAGTGCAGAAGGAGAGTGGGAAGGATACGGTCAAGAATTAGAAGTTGGTAAATTCGCTGCAGTGGAAAGACCAGAAGCTAAGGAAGAAATTGCAACATTCAATCTTGCAACCGCACACACCGAAGCACCACAAGAATGGAGATTTGGTGAAGTCCTTGATTTGTCAGGAGACAGTGCAAGAATGAGATGGAATGATTCTGGAACCGAAGACATGGTCGCTTTGGAAGACCTTTATCCAGCTGATGACCAAATAGTATCAGGCAGAATCGATTTGGGAAGATGTATGTTCTGTGGTCTATGCATGGAAGCTTGCAAATTTACTTCTTTCTTCATGACCAATGAATATGACGGTATGTCAGGGTTCAGTCGTCAAGACCTCTGGATGGATGCAGATAGAACTCGTGTTTTGGTCGGTGACCATCAGGAAGCAGTGGATTCAGAACTTGCTAAGAGAGCGAGCAAAGAACGAGACAAGAGAGCGAAGAAGGCTGCAAAGGCTGCAAAGGAGGCTTAATTTTGGACCTCGCATACTACACTGAAGCAGGTATCTTCTTCCTAATGTCAACAATCGTAATCGGTGGAGCGCTCGGTCTTGTTTACATGCAGAGAGTAGCGCATTCTATGATGAGTTTAATTTTCTGTTTCATGGGAGTTGCGGGCATATTCATTCTTATGGGTGCTGAATTTCTGGCAGTCATACAAATTCTTGTGTATCTCGCAAGCGTAATGCTCGTGGTATTGTTTGGTATCATGCTTACTAGAAGGCAAATACTGGAGGAGGACTTCGAATGAGACTATTGTCGATCCTTGCACGTGCAGGACTTGTATTCCTGGGAGCAGTCCTTGTCGCTGCGGTTTCAGCAGATGTCGTATGGCAGGATTCATCAAATGATGAAATTACGACTTATGACCTTTCATCTGCCTTATTTGGTGAATGGGCACTTCCATTACTTGCACTCGGATTTTTGATGGCAATGGCTATGGTTGGGGCGGCATACCTCGTTCGCGATGAAAGATTGGTAAATCTTGAATGGGAATTAACAGGAGGTGACAAGGAATGATTGACCCAGCATGGGTGTCCGGCCTTGCAGCTATTTTGTTCATAATTGGACTTTGGGGAGCATTCAGCAGAAAGAACGCAATCGTTGTTCTGATGTGTATCGAATTAATGCTAAACGCAGTCAATCTTCAATTCGTTGCAGCGGCAACGCATTGGGGCGATGTAAACGGATGGGTATACGCAGTATTTGCAATAGCAATCGCCGCAGCCGAGGTTGCGATTGGACTTGCGATTTTCTTGTCAATGTATAATCAACACGAGACGATATCCTTAGATGAGGTTAATCTCTTGAAGAATTGAGGTGATGAAGATGAGTGAATCTGGAATTATTGATTATGCTGTACTAATACCTCTAATGCCAATGCTGGCATTCCCAGTTATCCTTTTCCTTGGAAGGATTTTCAACGGTACTCCTACCTGGGTTAAGAATGTCAAAGAAGGAGGAATCATTGCTCTGACCGTGATGGGCGCGACGCTCATCCTTGCATTACTCCTCATCAAAGACCATATGCACCATCTGGGCGCATCAAACATTTTCACATGGTTTGAATCATCATGGTGGAATCCAGAAACCGGTGCGATTACGACCAAGGTTTTCGGTGTAGGTGTTTACATTGACCATCTAACTATTATGCTGTTATTCGTCGCTGCATTCTTGTGCTTTTTGATTAACATATTCTCCATAGGTTACATGAATACAGACCCTATTAACGACAACAGGAATCACAGATTTTATGCTGAATTCGTACTATTCTGTAGTGGTATGCTCGGAATGGTTCTTGCAGATTCATTCCTTTGGTTATTCATTTTCTGGGAACTGATGGGTCTTTGTTCCTACCTACTGATAGGATTCTACTATGAGAGGCCAAGCGCTGCCTACGCTGCCAAGAAGGCATTCCTAACCACTCGCGTTGGCGATGTATTCCTTGTAATCGGATTGGTTATGTTATGGAATCTATTCGATGGGCACCTAGATTACGCATATGTATTCAATGAAGCAAATATCGCTGCTGTCGATCCAGGTGAATTACAAATTGCCTTAGGTATGATGTTCATTGGTGCCGTTGGTAAATCTGCTCAATTCCCTCTACATGTATGGCTGCCAGACGCCATGGAAGGTCCAACTCCAGTATCTGCTCTAATTCACGCCGCTACAATGGTTAACGCAGGACTTTACCTTGTAGCCAGAATGTTCCCGTTCTTTGGTGGTGCTGAATTAGGAGCTCTTTCTACACTTGCAATAATTATTGCCGTCATCGGTGGAATTACCGCAGTAATGGCTGCCTTAATCGCCTTTGTCCAAATGGATTTGAAGAAGGTATTAGCATACTCAACAATGAGTCAGTTAGCATATATTTTCACAGGACTCGGGTCTGCATTATGGCTTGCAAACAACGGCTATGATGAGTTGGCAACGTTTGCTCTTGGAGCGTCATTATTCCATCTGTTCAACCACGCAATGGCGAAAGGCATGCTCTTTATGGCATCAGGTTCGGTAATCCACGAAATGCACCATGCTCATCACGAAGTAGCTCATCACGGACACGGTGATCACGATGACGACCATCATGATGACTTCGACGCTCAATCGATGGAGAACATGGGTGGGCTTGCGAGTCGTATGCCGATTACAGCAACAGCCATGTTTGTTGGTAGCATGTCGATTATCGGTATTCCATTCATTGGTGGTTTCTGGTCAAAAGAAGGTATCATCGCAAGCGCTTGGAAGGTCGCCCTCAAAGAACCAATTTTCCTACTTCCAGCAATGCTGGTATTAATCGGTGCAGGTATGACTGGATTTTACATGTCAAGAATGTGGTTCATGACATTCGCCGGAAAGCCAAAGACCGACGTAGCCAAACACGTCCACGAACAAACACCTTGGATACCAATACCACTGGTTGTTTTGACATTCATGACACTGTCTGCTATCATCTTAGCAGGTATGCACGCAGGTTCATGGTTGGGAGATTATGAAAATGGACACTACAGCAGTTTCTTTGACGGAATCGGATATGAATTACATCACGTTTTCTTGAATGAAGACCCATTCCTTCTCATTCTAACCTATGTAGCAATCGGGCTTTCGCTTGTCTTAGGTCCTTCATTTGCTATGGCCCTATATGGTGGAAATTTGGATGATGACAATGAAGCCAAGCCGTGGATGCAGTGGGTGATTAGCCTATCAGCAAGAGTGAATGAAAATTCAAAGTTTGATAACAGTGCTTGGGCTAACTCAAGCATGGCATATTCTCTGCAAAAGAGGTTACATTTCGATGACTGGTATGATGCGGCTATGCTGAAAATAGTTGTAGGATTCGCATACATTTCTGCCCGCTTCGACAAAAATATAATCGATGGAGCGATTAAGACTATTGAATCAACCAGCCAAGCAGCCTCAACAAGGTTAAGAGCACTCACTACAGGTAGTGCAAGAGATTACATCATGATGGCTACGCTTGGAACCTTAGCTATATTCTTGCTAATTTGGGGGGTGGCTTGATTGAGCAATACTCAGAGTCTTGATATTAAAAATAAGGAATTCATGTTAGTTGGTGGGCTACTTCTAATCGTAGCAGGACTCATGGCTTTCTTCCCTTACATGAATAGCGGTGAATCCGAAGTTGATTGGATCAGCCTTCCACTCGTCGGATTCCCTATTGTCGTAAGTTGTATCCTACTTGCATTTGCAAGTCAGGAGACTAGAGCAAGAAAAGATGTCATTGCAGTACCGATTAGACTCTTTACTCTTGCAGCCTCTTTGATACCTTTGGCAATATCAACGTCTCTTTTCTTCGATTGGTTAATTGCAGTAGATTGGAACCTAGGGTACAATGAATACGCTCTTGAAAAGGAATATATCTGGATTGAAACAATAGGAGTCTCTTGGCACGTGGGTATGGATGGCTTATCATTCCCTATGGTTTGGTTGACTACCTTTTTGATTCCAGTTACCATAATCACAACCTGGAACGAGAAGGACGGGGCGACTTACCACCCACTTCTACTAATGATGGGAGGTGCTTTAATCGGTGTATTCGTTGCTCTGGATCTGTTCTTGTTCTACGTATTTTGGGAATTGACTTTGATTCCTATGTTCTTCCTCATTCTCAAATGGGGTGGGGCTGATAGAAGATATGCGGCTCAGAAGTTCTTCATTTACACCTTCGCAGCCTCGGTAATTATGCTACTCGGTTTAATCACGCTTTATTTCCTTCAACCTGAAGGTAGTGGCTCTCAATATGGAACAGTAACCAACAGAACCTTTGACATGACGGTATTGTTCTCAAATGCAGCGGCCTACAACCTAGGAGATAATGTCTACCTCGGAAAAGATATGCAAAATATACTGTTTGCAATGCTAATGATTGGATTCCTAGTTAAACTTCCAGCAGTACCTTTCCACACTTGGCTTCCAGACGCTCACGTACAGGCACCAACTGGTGGCTCAATGCTACTTGCTGGTGTAATGTTGAAGATGGGTGCATACGGGATGCTTAGATTGCCAGTAGCATTATTCCCTGATGCTTTAGTTTTCTATCAGGATGTCATAATGGCGATTGGATTGATATCTCTCGTTTGGGGAGCAGTGGTTTGTCTTGGACAAACCAATCTGAAGAGAATGGTTGCATATTCATCAGTATCGCACATGGGAGTAATCCTTCTTGGAATTGCAAGTATGCAACCGATTGGATATGCAGCTGCATTATTCATGATGTTCGCACACGGAATAATTTCACCAATGCTCTTCGCAGTTTGTGGAGCATTCAAGCATCACTATCACTCTATGGAAATAGGTGCAATGCGTGGAATGGCAAAGTGGTCACCATATCTTGCAGTATACATGATGTTTGCATGGATGGCAAGTCTTGGTCTTCCTTTATTAGCTGGATTCGTTGCGGAATTGATGGTCATGATCGCATATTGGCATGAGTATGGCTGGTGGATTTTGTTACCAGGTTTCGTCCTTGCAATAACTGCTGCTTACTATCTTTGGTCAATGCAGAGAACTATCTTCGAAGGTGGAGATGAAGGCCAGCCTCCTGAATCTCTACATGGAGAGACACCTCCTGACATCACTACATCTGAAAATATTGGAATGATTATACTTGCATTCTTTACCGTTTTATTTGGTATATTCCCATTCATTGCACTCGGAATGATGGACCAATGGACGGTAGCGTTCTTTGAAGCTATTTTCAACAAGGGAGGTATTTAGATGAATACTGAAGTTTTCTCTGAAGAATTCTGGCAAGCTTTATCTCCAGAAATGGTAATGGTCATAGGTCTTGTTGCCCTATTTGTAATACCTAACTTAGGTAATTCAAAATTTAGAATCCCGCTAACAAGTGTGAAAATTCCTTGGTTCTTTGGTGGTAAGAGATTTGCACTCACCGGATCTCCGGCTATACCTGGAATGATTGCAACAGCAACCATTTTTGCGTCACTTGGAATGATGGCAATCGACGTCATTGACGGAAGCATGAAGTCTACTACAATCGTTAGTGGAGATGTGACAATCATGAAGATTGACGCTTTCTCAAGATTCTTTGAAATTTTATTCTTAGTTGCGGTTTTACTTGCTTCTATGGCAACTCTTGACAGAGTTCCTGCTCACACATTCAAGGGCAAGAAAACCATGGATGAAATGTATGATAATAGAAGGCAAGCGGATCTATACATCTTATTGCTAACTACAGCGCTTGGTATGTGTATGGTCGCTCTCGCACAAGATTTATTCGTATTATTTGTTGGTCTTGAACTTGCAAGTCTGTCAACATATATCCTTGTTGCATTCCATAAAGAATCCAAATCTGGCGCTGAATCTGGTGTGAAATATTTCATCGTAGGTTCTGTGGCAAGCGGTGTAGGATTATACGGCCTTTCGCTATTGTACCTTGAATTTGGGAGCCTTCAGCTATCCGTTCTTGCCGAAAGTTGGTCTGAAGTCAGCGCCTTGGGAATTATTGCTTTAGGGCTTGTATTGGTCGGCTTTGGATTCAAAGTGAGCGCTGCGCCTTTCCACTTTGCCGCACCTGACGCATATGCTGGAGCCAACTCACCGGTTGCAGGTGTCCTTGCGACTGCATCAAAAGCAATGGGAATAATCGGATTGATTAGAGTATTAGTCGTAGTTACTCTTCCTGATTCAACATCAGATGAAAGCGCAGTTTGGTTGTATGCTGTTGCGGCCCTCTCAGTTATCACCATGACATGGGGTAACGTTGCGGCTTTGGGCTCAACTAACCCTAAGAGAATGCTTGCTTATTCATCAGTGGCTCATGCAGGATACATGCTCGCAGCATTGTCTGCAGTGGGTGCTTGGAAGTGGGGAGAAATAGATGCACCAGCAGATTATGCTGAAGCCATAGTCGCAGCAATTCTATTCCACCTATTCGTGTTAGTTGCATTCAAACTTGGAGCATTCTTGGTATTGGGAATGCTTGAGATGGAGGGTGGTGCAAGCAGACTATCGGCACTATCTGGACTTGCCAGAAGAGACCCACTAATAGGTACTGCAATGTTCGTCTTCATGCTCGCTCTTGCGGGTGTTCCGCCTCTTGCAGGATTTATGTCAAAATTCCTAATAGTAGCCGGTATTGTTTCAACAAGTGTAGGTACAATCTGGATGGACGGTACCGTGTCCTTCTCCGACTTACACTGGGTATGGTGGCTTGCTCTTGCAATGTTCATCAACAGCGCAATTTCCGTATTCTATTATCTGAGGGTGGGCGTGGTTATGTTCCTCGATATCCCAGAAGAGGGTAGAAGGAAACCCTTGCCTTACGGTGCATCAATTCGAATGGCGATTTGGATTTGTTTAGTAGCAACAATAATTCTTGGATTATCTTCTGACACATTAATTGATATGTGTTACAGAGCGGCTGAGTCTCTTAATTTGTCATAATACAATATTAGCCTTCAAGTAGGAAGGGCTTTTGGAGAAACCCATGGGCCGTAGGCGAGAAGAAAGTGTAGACGAGGAAGAATTAGCTCGTCTAATGGAATCTGAAGAGGAAGAATCCTCTAAGATTCGTGTCAAAATGCCCAACACAAAAATCAACGAAATGTTCGCAATTGCTGAACAAATTCTCGGAGGTCGTAGAGTTACTGTACTCTGCGCGGACGGGGAAACACGTATGGCAAGAATACCAGGCAAAATGCGCAGACGTCAATGGGTCCGTGAGGGAGATTTGATCATAGTGTGGCCATGGGACTTCCAAGATTCAAAAGCGGATGTTAAACATAGGTACACCAAAACACAAGCATTCTACCTTTCGAGGAAAGGACAACTCCCATCTGAAGTTGATATCTTCGGTTTGAATACCCAAACCGATGACTATGATGATGAAGATGGCCTATTCTCAGTTAGTGGTTCTGAAGCGGAAGTAGAAGAACCCGCCGAAGAAGAAGTCCAGGAGTTCGATGAAATAGATAATGATGAAGACGATGAGATTAACGATCTCTTTGGCTGATCATCATCTTCAGGTTATTTTGGTGTTCCTTCATGATCGATGATTGGGACGAAGAACTTGCAAAAAACACCAAACAGCGTAGGCATAACCGAAGGCGAGGTAACAAAAAAAGTGCAGATGAAAAGCACATAGATTCAGAATCGAAAAAATTTGTGAAGTCACTCGAATCCTCAAAAGGTACCGGGTGGATGTCAGAAAAAAAATATCAGCGCATGTTCAATGAAATTGAAACAGGTCTGTCTGGTGTAATGGGAGATGGCCCGTTTGAATGGGTTGACAGAAGAGTTTTCGACGCCGTTTTTGATAGATTAACCCTAATGAGTTTATACAAAATAATGAAATCAGGAGTAATTGATACTCTTGATTTCCCAATTGCTAGGGGAAAGGAAGCTCACGTTTTTCACGGCACAGGAGAATCTGGTCCTGTAGCAGTGAAAATTTTCCACACGTCAAATGCAGTCTTCAAAAATCTAGTCCAATATATCGAGGGCGACCCAAGATTTGGAGGCCTGCGTAGAAGACATAGAGACTTAGTAGATATTTGGGTTAGAAAGGAATACAGAAATTTACTGCGCTTATCAAAATGGGGTTTAAATGTACCAAAACCATTGGCAGTTAACAAAAACGTGTTGGTTATGGATTATCTTGGAACTTCCACAGCCCCTTCCCCTCGTTTGAAAGACGTACAGGTAGAAAACCCACAATCGGTATACGAAGAATTGCTGGAATTTTTAGCTGTTATGTGGCAAAAGGCGAATTTAGTTCATGGTGATTTTTCCCCATACAATATTATGTGGCATGAAAATAGGCCAGTTGTAATCGATGTTGGCCAAGCGGTTATCCAATCTCATCCTCGTAGCGAAGAGTTTCTGGTTAGGGATGTCACCAGGTTAGTAGAATGGGCAAACAAATCAGGTATAGATGTAGATTTAGCCGAAGCAATGTACGACGTCCTAGAAATGGATTTATCTCACATAGTAAAAGAAGAGTGAAATTTCTAAATTCTGTCTAGATTGAATTATACATGAATTGAAGAAGGGTCGGCTCACAGCACGTTTCATGCGACAAAATCTACCTCGTGTACCAAGAGACCGCATAGCGGTTCTAATCGGTGCAAAAGGTGCGACCCGAAAAGAGCTTGAAGAGGCTGCGGGATGTGAACGCATTGTCATTGATTCAGAGACTGGTGATATCGATGTTTTCTGGCCAGAAGTAGGCGAATATGACCCGGTTAAAGCGATGAAATTACCAGATGTCATCAAAGCCGTTGGTAGAGGAATGTCTCCTTCAAGTGCTATTCAGCTTCTACAAGATGATTGGTTTTTTGAAATGGTGGATTTACGTGATCATGTAGGAAAAAGGTCAAATCAACAAAGGCGAATTAGAGGTCGCATTATTGGTTCTGAAGGGAAAATTCGCAAGATGATTGAATTTCATACCAATACCGAAATTTCAATCTACAAATCCACTGTAGTGCTAGTCGGAGAAGGAATTGGGCTTAGCAATGCAAGGCAAGCAATTGAGATGTTAGCATCTGGTAGTGAGCATGGCACAGTACTGAAATTCCTAGAAAGGGAAAGGAAAAAATCCCGAATGGATTCCAGATCATTAGATTACATAGAAGAAAAACCAAACGAATTCTCAGGCTCTGGATTCTCTAACCTAGTACCTGGTTTGTCAGATGTCGCTAAGAGAAGGAATCGCAGGATGAAAGCATCACAAGTAGACCCGGAAGACGAAGAAGAAGTTGGCCAAATGATGGAATTAGCAGAGGACGAGCAAATCAGTTGGGAGGAAGAGTAGCCTTCTTTTTCTGGTAAATTGCAACGGCAAATCCAACTATCAAAAGGGCATAAATGCTAGGCGCAAAAGAACTTACTACACCGATTCCTGAAACACTGGCTCCAGTTACTACGAGGTGGTAATTGTTGTTTGCCTCGTCTCTTTCATCAAGGATATTGTTTGGGTCTATTACGAGTCTAATGTCCCACTGGCCTGTGTTTGGAACAGTATAATTCCACACAACTTGTTCACACTTACATTCATCTTGTATGTCGATTGCTAGTATTGTTTGTGTTTTCATTGTAGTCCACTCGACATCCTCTGTTCTATCAGCGGGAGCTGCCTGTAGAATAACGGTGACATCACTAGTCCAATCTTCGTTTGCTTCAAGCATGCTTGTTATCACAACTTTACCGTTTGTATCTCCGGGTCTGACAACTAGTCTGTCAAGATTAGTCTGACTTGAGTTCCACCAGAGGTCCTTTCCTGGTAAAATTTGGTATGATGCAGGTATGGTAGTCAATTCATTTCCGGCATTGTCTGTTACAACCGCCCGTAGCATTAGATACTGCCTTGATTTTGAAATCCATGAGGCTAAAACAATCGATGCTTCAAGTCCAGAATCTCCATAATCAATCCACCTTCCCGATTGATCAGGTATTGCGCCCACTCCATTCAAGTCAAATCCAAATTGTATTTTCGAAGATGAATTATCGATTCCCGATATCAGGTCCTCTGCGCTAAATGAGACATTTACTCCTACCCCGGGAGATTGGCTTGTACTCAATTCTGGAACTGTCCAACCAATGCCTATTGGTACGCTGGTGTCAACATTGACATCAACGGTTATCGCTGAGCCGACATTACCGACAATGTCTACTGCTCTTAGCATCAAAGTGTGTTCGCCCTCTTCAAAATTCAGAGTTAAACTTGAATCGGTTGTATCTATCCACAGGTCATCAGTCTTGTATTGGATATAGTCAACTCCACTTCCACTTCCATCATCTGCGGAGTCAATTATGTTAGAGATTGTTACTTCTTTGGTATTGCTCCAACCGTTTGTATCACCTATCGTAGGGGTTGACATGGTTGGAGCAGTCCTATCTATTCCGATGAACATCGTTTTACTTGCCGATAGACCTGAGTTATCATAAACAGTTATCCTAGGATTATAGGTTCCTTCTTGCATGTTGCCAGAACTCCATTCCCAACCATACTCTATGTCTGTTGGACCATCATTGCTCGGATTGCCTGGACCTGGAACATTTACGAGGCTTGCGTATGATAAGTCGTCATCTGAAGCGGTCCAAGTAAAACTGAGCGTCCCATTTGATGGGACATTGTACCATGCTCTGCTCAGTGCGCTTTCCCCTGTACCAAAACCAGTATTTGAAAGGGTAAATGAGGTGATAACGGGAACCTGATTAACAATGTTGAATTCACCGGATGAGTACCAACTTGTAAACTCGTTAACATCGCTGTCATATGCTTTCACTCTTAGTACATAAGAATCGTTTGTATAGGCAGTCGTATCGAGGTACGTTAGCCATGGAGTTGTTGTGAGATTGACCACTTCATTCCAAGTTGTATTATCAGATGAAATTTCGATTACCATACTCGAAATAGTACCTGAACCTGAGTTGCCTATTGAAATCGTGATTAAACCCGTAACATCTTCATTATTGTTTGGTCCATTAGAAAAGTTGAGTGTCAAACTACTTGATGAGAGCTTTTTGTCTTCAATATCATCGAGTAAATAATTGCCGTTATAACTCATGGTCATTAGAATAACGACCAAAATAACGGGTATCACTCGTCTCATTGATTTGGCGACGCAAACACTCGCCCTTGAATGCTCGCATCAAAATTCTTAATTTGGTTGTAATTGTATGTGCCAATTAAAAGGCCAAAATGTGATTTTTAGTCGGTTGTTTCAAGTGCTATGCTTACTCTCTTTGCATCATGGCAAAGCCTAGGCTTTCTTTCCTTGTTCTCGGGATTCTAATTTTTGCACTTCTTCCATATTCAGTGCAAGGAGAAGAAAGCGGTGGAGTCCAAGCTTCGGCTAATTCAGTAGCGTATTTCCCACCAAACCCTTCTGAAGGAGGCCAAGTGACTGTTCGATTAACATTAGACAACACAAATTCAGCACCTGCAGATGATGTTTTGTACAAATTTTACTGGGGTAGTTACGAACCATCAAACCTGATAAAAGCAGCTACTGTTGATATTCCAGCCTCTAGCACAATTGATGTAGAAGTTACAAAATCAGGGTTGACTGCTGGAGACCATCAAATTTGGATTACATTCGATTACAACAGTGCTGGTGAACGATTAATCTACAAAGATATTCCAGTAACTGGCCTTCCTAACCTTGAGGTGACTGATTTCGAAACCTCTCCTGGCGCCGTAAATTCCGGCGACGAAGTATCTGTTTCTGTTGAGGTTTCCAATACAGGTTCAGAAAATGCTCAAAGCAGTGAGGTCCATATTGAGTTAGGAGATGAATCTCAAACCCTGCAAATTCCCGCTCTTAACTCGGGCGAATCAGCGTGGGCAAATCTAACCATGACTGCCCCGGAATCTGGTGATAACACCATTACAGCAACAGTCGACCTAAATGACGCAGTTGTTGAAAGTGATGAAGATAATCAGTTTACTTCAATCCTTACAGTGAGTCCAAGGATGGATTTACTACATCTGAATGAATTAACAGTTGACGTAAATCCGGATTCTTTGACTGGTCCATGGAACATATCGGGAACGTTATCACGGGTTGGTGGTAGCGGTCAAACCACAGTTCCAATGTGGTTAGAAATTTTAGATGAAAATCAACAAGCATTGCCTACGCAAATGTTCAATGTAGTCATCGATGGTGGTTCAACAGCACAGAAATCGTGGACTTATCAAATAAATTACACAGATTTGGCTAATGTTGACCCAGGAAACCATCTCGTAACTGCAATTATCGATCCATACCAGACAGGTGGATTTATTCAAGAAAGAACCGATAACGACAGGACTTCTGTCTACATCGAGAAATATCAAGTTCCTGATGTGGTCATTGATGTAAATGCTATACCTTCGAAAACAGTTTTGAAAAGTGATGAATCAGTTACTTGGAAAGTCGTAGTAATCAATTCAGGACAAATCTCAGTTAGAGGCAAACTGATTTACACTTGGGATGGTGAACAAATAGACGAAGGTCCATCAAGTCAATTTACCATCGCAGCAGGAGATTCCTATGTTTGGGAGCGGACATTAGAACAGAAAGGTGAAGGAACCTACAATGCTTCATTCTTGGCTGAATGGTTTTCTGCTGATGGTTATTATGACGACAATCCATTGAATTCATACGCTCAAGGAGAGGTCCGTTATGTTGAACAATTACGACTGGTTTGGTCTCGAGCCTCAATGACGCTAGTTGATGAAAAAGGAGACAATGCAAGCGCACCTCTTCAAGCTGGAGAGAGATATACAATTTCAATTAATTCCTTGACAGATAAAACGGGAACTGTAAATTATTCTTGTGAAGACCAGCTTGGAATGCAGTTTGAATTGATTCCATTAACGGTAGAAACCTCCGGAGAATTTGTCAAAATAGATTGTACCTTCACTGCGTCAGCGCCATATACTAACGTAGTAATAATGCCAGACAACTCAGATGTTAGCGATCCAATTAGTTGGAATTGGGATACAAAAGAAGACGCTTCAAACATTGCAGACGATGCGGGAGATATGTCATTTGCAACCGCAGGATTAATTGCATTAATTGCTCTGGTGATGATTGGTATTCTCATTGCGGCAGTAATCCTAACTAGAGATAGAGAAGAAGAAGTTGAGAGAGATATTTTCGACTACTGCCCTTCCTGTGACGGAGAATTAGAAGGCTCTGAAGACAGATGCCCTTCCTGTTCATTCAACCTAAAGAAGGCGAGAAAGCAGTTCCACGACTGCGAAACTTGTGGAGAATCAATACCTGATCTATTAGGAAATTGTCCTTATTGTGGAACCATGCAAGATACTTCGAAGTACTTTGAAAAGCGAGAGAGAAGAGTTGTAGAAAAGCAGGAAATTGCACTTCCTGATGAAGAAGAAGAGATTGACCCAGAAACAATTCATGCAACAGGTTACGAGGATTTCGATGAAGCAATCAAAGAATTTGGCTACGCATCCGATGACCTTGAAGGAGATTGGGATGAGAGCATTGCTAAGGCTGAGGCTGATGTCGAGGCCGCTTATGACAGAAAGGTTGCATTGGATGAGTCTGATGAATTAGATGACGAAGAAGCAATGTCTGTTTATACTACAACTCTCAAGTCGATTGAAGAAACCTTTGAATCTCATGATATCGATGCGATATTGAAGGATAAAAACATCCAAACTCACGATGTTGAGGACGTTGATGATTTGTCAGCAAGCGATGCCTCAATCAGAGCCAAGTTATACGAAATAACCGGCGAAGAAGGAGTAATGCCTGGTGATGAAGTGATGATAGGAATGGGTATTCAAGACCGCTCATTAGCAGGAAACGCACTTCCAGAAGATGCCATGGATTTCTCATTCGATGATGATGCTGATGAGGTAAATCCAGTCAAAGCAGCGACAGAATCGAATAAACGACGAAGAAATATTCGAAGAAGAACAAAACAAGAGCCAGAGATAAAAATGGCTGAATGTGGGGCTTGTGGCTCCGAGATACCTGCAGATGCCACAGAATGTTCTACATGCGGTGCTAAATTCGAATGAGATGCCTGTCAGTACTCATAGGGTTCGTCATTGCGTTAGCTCGGCTGACCCTCTTGACTTCATTCAGGCGTGTGGGCTAACATGCATTTATCTTTGAAACCATCGAGCCGTTTTATTGATACATGTTGAATGATTGGAGATGTTCAATGAGGCCGAAGAATGCCATCAGGGCTTTTGCTTTGCTAGCAATTTTTCTTGCATCAAATATTGGATGTATTGGCCTTGTTCCTGCACGTGAATTTATGGAGGATGTGAGGGACCCACCTCAACTAGAGGAAGTGATTGAGAAGATCAATGTAAATCATACATTCGTATCTATTAATTTCCAGCCTGTAACCTTCCAAGAGAGATTTGTTATTGACGAGAATGTCCAGGAGTTGAAGGTGTACATCGGCGTAGCGTTCGCAGGTCCAGATGCTGTGAGCGTAGGTGCTCTACGATATGTAGAGGCGTCAATAACCGATTCAAATGGAGAGAGAATCTGGGAAGAAAGGTGTGAGGACACTTGTCGTCCATCAGTTTCTACTTTCCAACAACCACTTGCAATGGGTACATGGACTCTTTCAATAGAGGCTCAGGCACACGGAGAGGAATTATTAGGAAACCTACAAGATACATTCGATGTTTACGTCCACATACACAGAGAATGTTGGCAGTATCCGACTGAATCAGAATGCACTTACGATTAAACAAGACTTGAGTCACAAGCATATCTGCGCGAACAATTTTGGCATTTACCAACACGTTCGTGATTTCTTTTTGCCCCACCAAAAATCATAATCTTTTGAATTTCTTTGGTTTTGTCCATGAGATATTCATAATTTTCATTGGTCCAATAAATCTGGTGTAGATTCTCATTTCCATACTTTAGTACACCGTATGGTGGTTTTCTTCCTGTGGTTTTTTCTACGAGATGCAAATACGCCAATAATTGAATTTCATGAGATTTATGTGGCCTTTCTGGAATTTTGCCAGTCTTTTGTTCAACAGGAATGAATTCTCCATCAACGATTACTATTTGGTCTGGTCTTCCTCTAAGGCCAGATTCTTCGTCTACTAATAGGTCCGCTGTTTCCTCATCATCAGAATATGTAACGTCCACATCATCGCTTATTCCAGCACTGATCTTTGCTGTTTCTAATTCGTTGTCGGCGAGTAATGCTTTTTGCAATTGCCAAGAAGCAATTAAAGTCCAAACCATTGCGAGGCTTGCGAGAATAAATCCAGCTTGTCTCTTATCGTCAGCATATGTTAGACCGATTGCGTGTAATATACAAATTATAGCTCCGAACAACAATCCAGCTTCAACTCTACCGCCTTCACCCCATCCTCCAAGGAAACCAAGGGGTTGGAATGTAAATGGAATAATAGTGTCATCAAAATTTTTGATTTGGTTATACTCTTCGTTATTTGAATCGAATTTTAGATATTTTCTCCAAGGTAAGTAAATCGCAATTATAGCGAATAAAAGCCATGTCAGAGAGAGCATAGTCAGGTATTGTGAAACATATTCAGGAGTTCTTGTTTCATCATCTAATATGTAGAATAAAATTGCATCAAAAACGAACACGAGAATTATTGTAAACCACCATGACCAGATAACTAATGCTTTCCTTAAATCCAGTTGTTTGGTTTTAAAATTTTCAATTCTATCGTGTATTTCTGCATGCTTGATTCTACCTTCTTCAATCGCCTCTCCCTTACCGGGAGAACCATCCTTCGCCAATTGCCAAGATAGGGGGCAGTAAACATACCTCTCCAAGTCAGAGGCGGATACATTCAACGCTTTGTCGTTGTCACCAACATAGAACCCTGAATCGTTTAGAGATGAGGTTCTCTCCACACTTTCAGATTCCGTCAAAGTCGAACACCCATTTAATCTTAGAAAACTTATCATACATAATTTCGTCTATTTGCTGATTTTTTGCGAGTTATAGCTTCGGAATCTGCCTACGAAGTGGTTATTTAGGGGGGGTTTGTGGCGCAAGTGCTGGAGTCATTATTATGACAGAATTATTGATTGACCGTGAGACTTACGAGACCAATGCAGTTCACATTGGTACTCAGCAGAAAAGTGCTGATATGGCACAATTTATCCAAGAGGTACGCTCCGATGGGCTTTACTTGATTGATATCGAGATTACAGACAGTCGAATCCGTTCAATTGCTCAATTCATTACCAAATATAACCCAGCTAATGTAATGGTAGTGAGTGCGAGACAATACGGTCAGAGACCTGCAAGATTGTTTGCGGAAGCAATCGGCGCAAATGCAAGTGTTGGACGATTCATCCCTGGTAGCCTAACAAATCCAGTTCTACGTTCCTATGTTGAACCTGATGTCTTATTTGTGACAGACCCTGCTGCAGACCAGCAAGCTCTGAAGGAAGCGGTTAATTCAGGACTTCCAATAGTTGGAATCTGTGACGCAAATAACAACCTCAGAAATGTTGACTTAGCGCTACCAGCAAATAACAAAGGACGAAGATCCCTTGCTCTTCTATACTGGCTACTTGCCAGAGAAGTTCTGAAGGCCCGTGGTGACACCACAGACGATGACTGGGCTAAGGAAAATGACTTAGAAGAGTGGGAATCCACCTTCTGAAGTTGATGAGAAATGAGTGATTTCATTCTGCCTAAGTTTGGCGAATGGGAAGGCGAAGAGAGGCCTTTATTTCTTGCACCAATGTCAGGAGTAACAGACTTACCATTCAGATTGCTTGCGAAAGAATGTGGCGCAGATTTCACCATTACCGAATTCACTAATTCTACAGCATTAACCAGGGACGCCGCAATGTCATGGCGTAAAATGGAAACTTGCGATGAAGAAGCCCCCTTTATTCCACAAATATTCGGTGGCGTAACAGAAGATATGGCAAAAGCCGCAGAGCTGTTGGAAGATAGCGCCGATATCATCGATTTGAATTTTGGATGTCCTGCTCCTAAAGTTACGAAAATTTGTGCAGGTGCCGCTCTAATGGGTCAGCCAGAAAACTTAGTTTCAATGTGTGAAGAAGTTGTAAACAGAGTGAATATTCCCGTAACCGCAAAAATGCGATTGGGTACAGGGGATGAAAGTTTCAATGCCAAGGAAATATGTCAGGATTTAGAACATGTAGGTATCCAGAGATTGTGTGTTCACGGTAGAACTCTGAAACAAAGATATTCTGGAGTAGCAGATTGGGAATATATCGCTCAAGTGGTTGATTCAGTTGAGTTACCAGTGGTTGCAAATGGAGACGTCGTCGATTCTAAAACAGCAACATCTTGCTTGAATGAAACCCATGCATCAGGATTGATGATTGGTAGAGGTGCTATTGGTAGACCATCCGTCTTCGGTGAAATAAAAGTCGGATTAGGCTGGATGGAAGAAGAAGAATTGCCATGGATCTCCAATTTTGAGGGAAACTGGACATCTCTAGACGAAGTAGAAAAGCAGTTTGCTACACGTCGATGGTGTTGGAATAGGTACATTGATTTGGCAAGGCAAACAACTGGTTTGAACATCAAATCCATGAGAGGTCATGCTGTTTCTTTCACAAAGGGTCTCCCAAATGCAAAGCACATTAGAGCCATAATGCACGGTAAATCTAGTCGTGAAGAATTTGCAGCAGCAACAAGCGAGTACTTAGCATCTTACTGATTGAATTAGACATTAAACTCAGAAAGCGTCATACCAACTTTTTGTATTCTTCTAAAAATACGGTCAAGGTCATCTGTGGATTTCCTTTTCATTGATTCAACATTATTGCCAACAAGTCTGTAACCCAATGGTAATCTTCCTCCAAGAAGGTTGAGTAGAAGCATTTGGTCTCTCGGTTCGAATGATTTTAGAGATAAAGCAATTTTTTCTGGGGTACAAGTTCCATTTTTTAGATCCTTAAGCAAATTATTCGGCACAGATAACCTTTGAAATCCTCCTTTTTTCAATAACCAGTCCTCGCCCCTTCTCATGTATTGAGTTGTCATTGCTGACCATAGCGCAGAAGAAAGGCGATCTGTTCTTGCGATTCTTTCAATTAAACCGGTACCTCTGAATCGTTCGAGAATTCTCCCGACTCTTGGTTTGGCTGCATCGCATTTTTCAGCAGATTCGTCAATGGAAATGGGTGGTCCCGATTCTAAGAGCATTTTGAAAATGTTTACAGACAAAGAGTCTGCATGATTCTCTCTACCCGGTCTCTCTCCTAGTAATCCTATATCGGCCATGAATCTAGAAATCTCATTTTCATCTTCTTCAAGTGGCCCCCATTCCTTAATCCTGATTTGAGCACTTGGCTTACCATCTGGCGGGGTTTCAATTTTCATTGTAGTATTTTTACCACGCTTCCAAATCTCGTCAAGTATGGAAATTCTTTGTTGGTGTATAATTTTTGAACGTGCTCGCATATTTTCGATAGCGTTAGGAATCGATCCTCCAACGATGTAGTATATTTTCCAACCCTTACCAGAAGTTGTAGAAACTAATCCAGCCGAAACCAACCTTGCAAAATGATGGTGTATAGCCGCAGGGGTTAGTCCCAATTCTGTAGCTAATTCTCTAGTCTCGAAACCTTTGTTTGGAAATTTCAGCAAATGTTCACTTAGTATTCTGTGAATTGGAGAAAAGAAACCATCTTCATCTGATGCAGAATCTTCTCTTCTTCGATGAAGGCATAATGTGTCAATCAACCAAGAAATTAGTTTGTCTCTGTCTTTTTTACCAGCAGGAAGTGGTATTTCGTCGAGACGTAAATCGAACATACCCTGAGGCGAACGTTGAAAGGTTTTGAACAATGCGCAATAATTACTTCTCAAGAGACGATTGTTGAATTATCTTCGCTCGTCCGTCCATTCGTAATCAATAGATGACTGATTGTTCCATATGTCAGAATCTGTTAGGTGAGGCGCTAATTCAATCCTGTCCTCACGTAATATTCCTCGTCTTCTGAGAACTTGTACCGCTGAATGGACAGATGCTCTTGACCTTCCAATTCTCCTCGCCAACGATGCTTGAGATTTTGGGATACCATTTATTTTGATATCTTCAACAATGGTTTTTTGCACCAAAGACAAACCTATTGGCATTTGCCTAGCGGCTTCATTTTCACCGACTTTCATGCCTCTTAGGACTTCGACTTGGCTTGGCGCTCCAGCAAAGTAGCATGTTCTTCCATTAACAGAGATAATCGTGATTGATTTTCGGCTTGAGAGGACATCAAGATGGTGTCTCAAGGTTCCATTTGCTGCTGAAAGGTGAGATTGAAGTTCTCTGTAACATAATCCAGGGTTTTTCTCCAGAGTGATCAATATTCTTCTACGCAATGGATGTTCAAAGTCCCTCAGTTTGGTATTGACAGTACCTCGTGGTAATGCCAAAGCTCCAATTTGGGCTCCAATGCCGAGTAATCCTCCAGTGGCACCTGTAAGGCCAGCAGCGAGCCACGGTCGCTGTGTTATCCACTGCCTTATCAGTGCCATGAGTAAATATTGTAAGGACTCATTTGTAATAGATTCGGTCTGTTGTTTGTTTATTTACCCTTTACCGAGCCAGACCTGATTTTCAAATGTGCGACAAGAGGAGAGAGCAATCTTCCACATGTTTTCCCATGTTCAGATAGGACATAGTCGACCCGGACAGGAGGTCCATCTGTAACGCGCCTATCGACCAGTCCTTCCTCAGTTAGAAATCGTAATTTATCCGATAGAGTTCTAGATGAGATTCCAGATAATAACGATTTTAATTGATTAAATCTTCTTGCCCCTGCAATGTATAGTGTCGATAAAATTTCAATGGTCCACCTACTACCAAAAACGTGCAAAGCCTCTACAGCGGCTTCCACTTCCCAGTCCGTATTCCACGGTGCTTCCCCTGAATGTTCTGCCAATAAAGATCTGATATCCCCACCCTTTTCGATGGTATCATCTATGTTTTGCCTTATCGCAACCAAGACATTATTCGGTAAAACGAGTGGAGGCTCGGGCATAGTTCTCGGAGTAGATGTCAGTGATAAAACATAGTGTAGGAAAAACACCATCATTGGTTTGAATATGATGCCTTTCTTCCTTCAATTAATGCACTTAGACCTTCGAGAGCATCTTTTGTTGAAAATATGGTTCGCAAACTATCGAGTTCGGATCTCAAACCTTCCTCCAATGATGTATCTTCTGCCAAATTGATTAGATTGCTTGCGAGAGAAACGGCGATTGGGGCCGTTCTTGACAAAGCCTTCATTTGTCTTGAAACAATCTTATCTTCCTTGTCAAATCCATCTGGACATGTCCCTAATAATAGAGAAGATAAGTTTTCATCACTGTAGAATGATTCCGCAAATTGAACAACCTTTGAACTTGTATTCTTCGGTTTTCCAGGATATTTATTTTCGGGTTTTCCAGATGATGAAATTACAGAAATCGTGTTTTCAACTTCAGAGACTTCAACCAAGTGAGTGACTAATCCAAGATCTGCTGCGGTTTGTGCGTCCATGAAATTGCCAGCTAATACTGCCCACCTAGCGGAGGGAATACCGCAGATTCTTGCTGGTCTTTGAGTACCTCCCAATCCAGGGTAAATTCCAATGTTAGTTTCAGGGAATCTAAATTGAGTCTTTCTAGTGCCTATTCGGTAATCACACGATAGTGCTAATTCCAATCCTCCTCCAAGGGCGAGACCAGTGGTCAAAGCAATAGTTGTCTTAGCGGAGTTCTCTAATTTGTTGAGCACATCATGACCATTTGCTGTGAAATCATAGATGTCAGGAAATGAATCTGCTCTCAACTTGTCTACGAAGAACTTCACATCTGCACCTGCCACAAACGCTTTACCAGCACCATCTAGAACAATCGTATGTACTTCTGAATTTGAGTTAGCTTCATCTATTGCGATAGACAACTGACCGACTACGGTCTCATTTAGCGCATTCATAGCCTCAGGCCTGTTAATTGTCAAGGTTGCAATCCCGTTTTCAATATTAATGTCAACATAATTAAATACAAATTTTTCCTTCCTCTTCCATGCCTTTGGCAGTTCGAATCCAGCTAGATTTGCGTAACTTTCTGCCATAGATTTTGCAGAATCAATTCCAATTTTATTTGCAATTTCGAACGGTCCTCTCGCCCATCTCAACCCTACTTTTGCCCCTCTATCTACATCTTCCATAGAGCATATCTCTTCATCCACAATCTGTCCTGCGACAGCGAAAACCTGACCAAGTAAGCGGTTTCTAATTATTTCAGCAGATTCCTCTGAGCATGATGTGTCTTCTCCAATTTCCCACTGACCGTTAGCAGCAACCATTGTTCGTAGATTAGCGGCCCCAGTATATCTTGGAGTATCTAATTGTTCAGCAAGATAATCTGTGGAATGAAGTGCAATCGGCGGTCCTGTTAAATTCATCAAAGCGAATGGGCCCATTCCAATTTTGAAGGCTTTCATTGCTACAGCATCAATAGCTGCAGTGGTTGCAACACCTTCCTCTAGTAGCAAGCAAGCCTCGTTTAACCAAGGAACAAAGAACCTGTTAACAACAAATCCAGGTCTATCTTTACAAATTATCACTACTTTTCCCAGTCCTCTACAATATTGTACAGTACGAGCGATGGTTTCCTCAGAGGTATCATTTCCGGGAATTACCTCCACCAAGCGGTTTTTTGCTGGGTGATAAAAGAAGTGAAGTCCAACAAACCTGTCGGGTCTTCCTGATGCTAGAGATAAATCATTAACCGATAGAGAAGAGGTGTTTGATGCTAGAATGGTTTGGTCACCACACGCTTCATTTAAGGTATTGAATACCTGAGTTTTGATATCAAAATCTTCGAAAACGGCTTCGATAACTAAATCAGTATCAGAGGCGGTATTTTCAGTGCCTACCACACCGGTAATTCGGCTTTCAATAGCAGATACCTGTTCCGGAGAAAAAATCCTCCTCTCAACGGCTTCTTTCAAAAAATTCGAGATAATTGATTGGCCTCTCTCGACCCATTGTGGCTCTCTGTCCACCATTTGAACTTCGAATTCTTCCTGAGCTGTTTTCTGAGCAATACCTGATCCCATATTTCCAGCGCCGATTATTGCAACCTTGTGAATTGGCTCCATATTGAGGTCCATTTCAAACCCCTCCATGAATTAAACGGATTCAACATCACTCTAAAATATAGAGTCATAAGCACTTTTCATTCGTTCAGACCACTTTTCAACAGAGAATTCAGTCGCCCTTTCTCTGACTTTTTCAGACTCATCTTGTAAGTTCAAAATAGCGGTTCTCCATTTATCGATATCGTATGGAGGGAGTATGTGATGTTCAAGTGGAATTTCATTATGTGCAGGTGCATCAGCGACTAAAGCGACGGTTCCAGATGCGTACGCCTCGAGCGGTGGCAATCCGAACCCTTCTGCAATCGAAGGGAAAATTAATGCGTCTGCATGCTGAAGAGCCGCAATAATTTCACTTTGCTCTAATTGTCCTACCCAGTTTAAATTGCAATTTTTAACCTCAGCGTATTTGATGAGTTTATCCTTTGAATCATCTGAGGATTCAGCCCCTATTTTGTGTAAGGTAAGGTCCATTTCAGCACAGATGTCAATTGCAAAGTTCAATCTCTTTCTATCTTCTTCGCTACCAATAATTAGCAGATTTTTTCCTTTATTGAACCATTCAGGTTTTTCGGTTTTAATTGAGTAAGCATCTAAGTCTATTGCGTGAGGAACGTAGGCAGTCTTGACTCCAGGGAATCTCATTTCACATTCTTTTTGCGTGTATTTTGAGACACAAATTAGAAGATTTGACCTCCTTATTCCGCTAAGAATTTTGTTTAGGTCCCTTTTCCTGATGAAAGAAGGATTCGAATTCCCTATCTCAACGCCATTTTTCTCGAACGGAAACAAATGAAACAGGTCGTGTACCGTAATCACAGACGTGCCAACTTTCGGACATAGTCCTGATTGTTCTTGGTCTGTTATGTGAGTTAGGTCATAATTTGCTGCTATCGATGAAACTTTATTTGGTGCGCTAAACCACCTTCTCCAAACTCGTGTGATTGGATTTTTTGAAATTTTATATTCATGAATTTGTTGAATCTTATACCCTTTTACAAGTCCATTACTTAGTCTATCAACGAGTTGTTGATGTGTACTACCCAAGCCAGAGAAAGGAGACATTTCTCCTCCTCTTGCAACTAAGATTTTACGCAACAAATCACCTATTGAATTACCTTCAGATGCTTAACTGGGTCAGCAATACCTAAGTCTTCAGGGAAAAACATGGTTGGTTCGGGAATTGGTAAAGGTACGATTTCCCTTCCAACCAAAGCAACTCTACTCGGTGGTGAATCATCGAGTAACTTCCTATCGGTTAAAGGTGCTAAAGCGTTTGAAAATTCCAAAATATCATCATGGAAGGGCATATTTTCTGAGGTTAAATTCTCTCGAGAATTACCTACGTGCACGTATCCTTTGCATTCTATCCAATCGGGGTCTGCCCTGTTGTCCAGAGCAGCGTATTGTGGAATATGTTCGGGATTCATATTCTTTCCTTTGATGAGTGTGTGTCGACATACAATTCTCGTGTCAAGACTTGGCAATAAGTCGATCGTTTCCTCAAACTTATCCCACGCCGCAGCATTCCATTTTGGCTTACAAATCTCGTCGAAAACTTCCTTGTTAGGTGCATCGACTGAAACGTATAGCTGTGTAGGTAAGGTGTCTAACTTTTCGATTACTTTTGGTAGCGTCCCGTTCGTTACAAGCATTGTAGTCATGCCGTGGGCGTGGCATAATTCCATGTATTCAGAAAGTCGGTTGTAAAGAGTTGGCTCTCCATTAAGGGAGATTGCGACATGCTTGGGGTTCTGAGCGTCTAGGAATTTTTCCTTTGGAACCTTAGGATTCCCACCGAATCCAGATAGTAGTCTTCTCTGAGCTCTAACAGATTCGTATAGCATCTCAAGAGGGTCTTGGTCAGACAATTCAAGAGTGTCCATGTGTGGCTCTCGCCAACAATAAGAACAAGCAAGATTACACTGGTCAACAACTGGAGACATCTGCATGCAATTGTGGCTTGCTACACCGTAAAATTTCCCTTTGTAACACTGTCTGTCTCTTAATAGGGATTCCTTTGTCCAGTGGCATACCTTAACACCTCCGTGCTCACCAACGATGTGGTATCGTTGCTTTTGCAACTTTGACTTAAGCAAAGAGTCCATCAAGTAACCCAGTAGCCAATCTGATTTCAAACCAACGCATATGCTAGGGCTATATTTAACTCAGCGAGAATATAATTTTTCTTCGATGAAATTCGACATGTGTTCTAACAAACTTGATTCTTCAGTAGGGACTTCTCCTACAATCGATTTGTGCATAAAAAATTCTTGCCCTCTAGAGCTAGACCTGTCCAAAACTTGGGTAATAATCCTGTAACCCCCTTCGTCAAGAAAAATATTGTTGATTGAGGCGTTGCCCGAGGAATAAATAGTGATAGAGGATTTCGAATTTCTGATGTAAGTGATATTCTCAATTCCTTCTACATGTATATCTAACATCTTCCAACTTTTAGGTAAGTCTTCTGCTACGCCATCATCCTTCCAAGAATACAAGTCTGTATCAATCCGTTTTTCAACATAATTTGATAGGGGTTCCCCATCTTCAGCAGGGCTCTTTGGGATTCTGTAGTTGGTTGGAATTATCTCTTTGACATAAACTGGACTTTCACCAGCATCACATAGGTTGGAAAACGTCTTGAAAGAATCACAAGAGCACACTGTGATCAATTTCAATGTTCCTAGACTATCATCTTGAATGTGTACTCTTTGGGTCTGTCTCAAATCTTTAGTATCGTTGTTAATGATAAACAAATCCTCAGACATGTTGAGTTTTTTGTAAACGTTCTCGCTGAGTACATTTTCACTGAAGAAAGGTAGAAGATAATCACTAGACAAGTTTGTTTCAACCATGACCAGGTATCCATCATAGCTTTGGTCTCTAAGGCTAACCATGTATTGATTCTTTTTGAATGACTTCACTTCAATCTTAGGCGCACCATCCAACATCACCCATTTGTTATCATATACTGCAAACAATACAATTTTGGTTTCGTCAATCTTCACACCGATAACATCTGGTGCGATTCCCGAAATTTTTGGGTTGTATCTAAAATGGTCAGAAATAACCTCTACTTTTCCAAATCCAGACAACTTTGGTAGCAGATATTTATTGAATATTATACTCTCCGGAATTATATTAATCCATCTATCAAATATGCCACCAATATAGTCGCTCTTTCCACTGATTCCTCCATACATTCGGCCATCTTGTGCTAATGAACAAACAAAATACATGTAAGGCAAAATGTCTTCTTTTTCTATCGTAATCATGTCATTCCTCCCTGAAAAAAGCGGATTCTCGGAGAGACCGCTCCTTGGCAAAAATCCATCCTCCCAAGCAGGCGTATAAAACTATCCGAAATCAAACTAATACATATGTAGGTGTAGTTTGTAGATTAACTATGGAAGAGAGGGTTGAATCTTGGAAGCCTCACCTTCTGGGCTTTATCCTTCCAATAATTACCGCAGCAGGCATCATGCAAGGTGGTTGGTGGGCACTATCAGGATTCGTTTGGGCAGTAGGATTATGTCCAGTCATAGATTATATTTCTCCGAAAGCATCTCCTACCCGTGACCAAATTTCGTCAAAGCCTTGGGATGGACTCCTTTTCATGCACACTATTGCTTACTTATCTTGTATTGTGGCACTACTGTGGCAAGTCGAATTAAGCGGTTTTGGAACGCCTGTCGTTTTAGGTGCCCTATCGGTTGGAGTTGTTGGCGGAATATCGGGAATTATCAATGCACACGAAGCAGGTCATAGGAAAAAAGGCTCTCTGATATGGCGGATGTCTAGGCTGAATTTGCTGATGGTGATGTACCTACACTTTACGACTGAACACAATCATGGCCATCATAGGAACTATGCTACTTCGAAAGATCCTGCTTCATCACCCGAAGGTCGTTCATTTTACACACAGTTACTCCTGACCTTGCCATTGCAAATAATCTCGGCTTGGAAAACACACAAAGACAAAGGAAAAGCATTCATTCAAAACCCAATTTTCCACGGATTAATTGTCCAAATTGGTTTTCTTGCCATGCTATGGATTTATTCCCCAGTTGTCATGTATGCCTTTGCAATTCAAGCCCTACTCGCTATAATTTTGCTGGAATATGTGAATTACATAGAGCATTATGGTCTGGTTAGGGAGATAGGTGGTAAACATACAAAAATGCATTCATGGGAGTATCGCGGAGTTTGGTCAAGGTGGACACTTCTCGAACTACCACTCCACCCCGCTCACCATTTGAAGGCAAGCGCTCCACTTTGGGAACTACGTGCACAAGAAGGAGCTCCGCAGTTACCATTTGGTTATTACACATCATTCTGGCTTGCTCTAATACCGCCACTGTGGAAGGGTTTGATGCGAAAACAAATCGCAAATTTAGAGTAATTTACTCGGTTAATCTAGTGTTTTCAGAAACACTTGGTGTAAACATTACACCCAAAACCAATTATAGGTTAGGTGCCAAAAGTAAATTAGGTGTGAAAAATGGACCACGCGCTTGAGACCTACGTTGAAGAAATAATGGACAAACAAAAACTAAGAAACGGTATTTTCGCTAAGAAAAGCTGGGCGTCTTGGTTTAAATCACTGACCTTTGGCTCGGATTAAACTATGCTTCCATAGTGGTTTGAGTGTTCATGTATTTTCTCTCAAACCATATGGGCCCACCCGGTGGTATTGCCGCTAACATTGCTTTTATTGCTAGGTTTGAATTTATTCTTCCTTGCCTTTGTTCCCAATAGACCAGTGCAATGTATAGTATGAACAATCCGCCGTGGATGGGTCCGATTATCTTGACCAGAATTTCATTTCCACCAATATATTTCAGTGGCATTGCGATAAAAAAGAGTGAAATCGTTGAGATTGTTTCAAGGATTCCGCTCACTCTAAAGAAACTCAGATTCAAGCCTCCACCATTGGTCTTGAAGATCCACATGATGGACACATTTGGTCTTCACTTTCAGCATAATCGTGTTTACAAGCAGGGCAAACCTTAGCCAACTCCATTTTACCCATGGCCTCGATAGTCTCACCTTGAAGGGATATGTATCCGCTGGTTAGGTTACCAACTGTGTATCTTCCAGCACCACCTAATCGCACAAGGATGTCTGGTGGAAGGGTTACTGTTCCAGTTTCGTCAACGATTAATTCACGGTCCTGGCTCAAGTCTTCGACATCAACATTTTCGCCATGTTCAGCAACGAATCGACCGTCACGCAATTCGAGAGACCTATTTGCGAAAGCTGCTACTTCTTTGGAGTGTGTAACAATCAAGAATGATACACCATCATTCAGGTGTAGGTCCTTGAAGAGGGCCAAAACCTCTCTACTCGTAACTGGGTCTAAAGCGCCTGTTGGTTCGTCTGCTAAAATTAGTTTGGGTTTTGTAATTAGCGCTCTGGCGATTGCAACTCTTTGTTGCTCACCACCGCTTAACATAGCCGGCATGGCATGTGTTCTATGGGACATTCCTAATCTGTCTAACATTGCGTCAGCGATTGCAAGTGCCTTACTGGATTTGACGCCTTGATGCCTTAGAGGTTGTGCGACGTTATCTCTTGCATTCAAATCTGGCAAGAGGTTTCCTTCTTGGAAGATGAATGAAACTGTCTTCTGCCTTAACTCGACCAATTCTTGGCCGGTTAACCTTGTCATATTTTTACCGACTAAGCTTACCGAACCAGCACTTGGTTTCATGAGTCCACCTAAACACTTCATCAACGTGGATTTTCCAGAACCTGAAGGTCCTACCACCGCGATTGCTTCACCTTGTTTCATGTTAATGTGCAATCCGCGCAATGCGACAACGTTACCGTCTTCGGCCTTTGACTCATAAACATGGTACAAGCCGTCTGCTTCCAAAATCGAATCAGTCATCTTCACTCCCCCTTGAGTACACTGGATAAGTCTGCCTTCAGTGCTTTTCTGGTTGTTACCAATAATGCTACAACTACCGCTGCGAATACTGCTAGGGATACCAAAACAATCTGCGCCCACGGGTATACAAGAGTTCTATCTATAACGGTAGAAGATCCTCCAAATATTTGGAATATGAAACCAAATATATCGAAGAATCCATTGAATGAGAGAGCAAGGCCAACCCCCAGAACAATTCCTAACGCCATCGATACAATAACTATTGAAAGAATCTCAAACAATACCAGTCTAATTATTTGGTTAGGAGATGCTCCAATGGCCTGTAGCACGGCTAGTTCCTTTTGCCTTTGGCTTAGAACCAGTGATAGGAACACGAAGCTAGATGCAACTGCTGCAACACTCGCTACAACGAATTGTAGAGACAACAACCCAGGGGTTCCAAAGATAAGACCACCATTTCTCTCAACGGTTTTGTGTGTGGAGGACCAGTCAAGAACTGAAGCAACTCTTGCGTCCGCTTCAATCTGTGATGCTAAGGATTCCAATGAATCCCCTTCAATTCCATCAACCCTTACAATCCAGGTTTTAGAACTGTAATTATTAGCATCATCTCCAACCAAATTTCTCCAGGATGATTCACCGATAATTATTGCAGATTCAATTGTAGCAGCTCCAACTCCGGGTATGTATTCATGTGTGCCCATGTAGTACATTGATGTAGTATAAGGAGTTACGATTAGGACCACTCTCGTATCCGCAAAGAATAGCTCTGCTGCTAAAGGCGGAGGAAGGTCAGTAGGACCTGATTCACAGCCTGTTTCATCGCTATTTGTACCGTCTGGGCATGTCGTGTTGGAAAGTATTGAGGAGGATAAGTCAAAGAGACCAAATGCTCCTTCTAAGTTTGCATCGGTGAAATCTGCTCCTTGTAATGTACCTCCTTCAAAATTAACAATCACTGAATTCATCAGATTTGCCCCTGCAAGGTCCGCGTTCGTTAGATTTGCATCCAATAGTATAGACTCGCTAAGATTAACATCAGACAGATCTGAAGATGAAAGATTAGTGTTTGACAAATCAACCCTGCTTAAATTTCTGTTCTCGAGATTTTGCCCAGCGAGATTTAGGTTTGACCAATCGCTCTGCATTAGTGCAGTGTAGGCGTTGAAAAGCGCCAAAGGATCAGTTTCGTTAGAACCACCGGAAGTAAAATTGAACTCTATTTTCTCCCAGATAAAAGTGATATTTTCTGACTTTTCATCGCTGGGTTTGAGCAGGACATCATCTAATCTATTTTCGTCCCCACCTCTTTCAGAACCTGCTAATCTTAGTGAATATGCAGCGTCCACTCCAGCACTAAAGCCGCCATTTTTGTAAGCCTTCATTGCAGAGCCTACCTCCTCTCCAGGAATGGCTTGTTCGCTCCATCTGAGGACATTGTCATTGTCGTCGAATAGAACAAATGTTTGTAATCGGTCTCCACCTTGTGCGTCTGCCAACGTTATCTCTGGGACGCTAGTCGCTACTGGTGATGTCTTACTATTGGTGAATTCACCTAAAAGCGCCATAAGTGCGGTTTCATTGATTTCTCTTTCCATTTCTATTTGGAGGTCAGAACCTACTGTAGCATCGGCAGTTTTCTCATCGACAAGAGTTCCAGTATATCCTTGAACCGCAGCTAGCGTTACAATGGACAGTGTAAGTAACATAATTACTGCTAGCCTGTTTACGGATTCTGTAGAACCAGACCCTTTCAAACCTCGCTTAACATCTTTCAAAACAGGTGAGCGTCCAAATAGCAATTGCATAATCTGAGGTCCTTTCGCGCCAATTCTGCCAAGAAGCAAGGCACCTCCAATCCACAATCCAAATGGTCCGAATATTCCGAGTAATCCTTCTACGAAGAAATTTGAATTTAATCCGTCTTCACTACCATTCATTTCTAACCATGAGTCGATTACCGCGACCATGCCAAACAGGAAAGCAGTCCAATGTAACCATCTCTTTGGTTCTGCTCTGGTTGTTGTTTTCCTAACACCTTCTTCAATTTCAAGGGAAATGAATTCTTTTGTGCGACCTCTTCCAAAAATCATAGCTAAACCTAGAGTTGTGATGGCCGTAAAGAGGGTAGACGTTACACCAAGGGTTGGATTCACCTCGAAATCTCCGGTTCTGAATTCCATAAATCCGACGGCTGAAAGAACAATCGGAACGGCTAACAAAGCTAGTATGTAACCGATTAACCAAGCGACAGAAGACATGACGAATAACTCTAGCAACACCATACCTTGTAGAGCACCTCCGTCTGCACCTATGACCCGATGAATGCTCACTTCTCTCCTTCGTTGTTCAAGCGACAAGACAAGGCCGTAGATTAGAACTGCAATTGATAAAATTACGATTGGTATCATAATGATGTAATCAAATATCTGGATAAGTCCAAGGAATATCTCGAGGAATAGGATAGTTCCGCTAACAATGTCGGTGTAGTATAGTTCAACTCCTTCATCTGTATAATTCCCGTCCTGTACTCTTGTTCCCAAGTCCTCGAGCCACTCTGCAGCATCATCTGTTGAGGTTGTAGGTAACTGGCCACGGTCTATTGTTACACCAAGGTACATGTGGTCATTGTCCATCAATACTGCACGTTGCGATTCTTCAAGAGCTTCCCAAGTTGTGAAAATTGGGTTGAATGGAAGCGTAGGGTTGCCAAATGGCCATGGTTCGTATATTCCCATGACGGTGAGGTTTTCTACAGTCATCCACATTCTGCAATAGATCATCTCATTATTTTCAGGTGTGATTTCACCGTCACAATTATCTTCGTTGATATTACCTTCAAGTAGTGTTGATTCATCAACTACGTAAGCAAAAGTCAACTTGTCAAGGACGTCTCCTACCTTCGCTTGTGCTTGACTTGCTATGGTTGAAGGAAGAATTATTCCTCTATTTTCACTCATATTTTCTGGTGTTGGCCACTCTCCCAATCCTGAAATTATGTTCTCTCCTAGTCGGTCAGCAAGTTCTCCATCAAACGCACCTGGCCCGAGAAATCTAATCGCTCTTTTGTCCGAAATTGGTGGTCCGTTATCGTTGGCTTCAGGATAGTCGAAGGTAACGGCATCCCAGAGCGGATTCTCATTATCGGACACAGCCCTCATTTCCAGCGGTTGGGCAACGACGAATTCCGCATTGAAGAATCCTCCACTATGGATCCCTTGCCTTCCCAGAACGAGTGTACAATCGTTAAATTCGCTAAATTCCTCTAACAATTCATCACATACACTGGTCATGGTAGTCGTGTTATTTGACCAACCAGTTGCGTTTTCAACAGGAGTCCTTGCATATTCGATTTTAGCATCAAATGGTTCAGATTTTAATGATTCTTCGAAGAAAAGTTGTGACAAACCTACTCCGTAAGCAAGAACGGTTGTTATCACTAAGGATGCAAGAAATACTCCTGCGATTACTGCAAGGCCTCTCTCCTTACCTCTCCATGCGCTTTGAGCAGCTAATCTTAGTCTGCTTGGCAATTCTGTAACTGTGTGTTTGTAGGAATTAATTCGAGACCTACCCGTCGAGAATTCATTTTGTTCTAGGTCGAAATCTGAATCTATCATTCTTCTTCCCCTCCTTCATCAAGTCCCCATGCGCTTCTAATGTCGGAAGCCTTGGTTTTACCGTCTGTAAGAAGCAACATTCTGTCAGCCTTTGACGCAAGGTCAGGGTCGTGTGTAACCATCAAAATCGAAATCGGATTTTCTTCGTCATGACACAAATCTTTGAACAATTGTAGTACTTCTGCCCCAGATGAAATATCCAAGTTCCCGGTAGGTTCGTCAGCGAGTAGGAGCGGTCTGTTACCTGCGATAGCTCTTGCAATTGCAACCCTTTGTTGTTGTCCTCCAGAGAGTTGGTCAGGAATGTGATGCATTCTGTCATCCAAATTAACCTTGGTCAAAGCATCTATTGCCCTTTTTTCTGCTTCTTTTGGGTCGATACCGGCAATTTCCAGTGCTAAAGCGACGTTGTCCAAAGCTGAAAGGTGATCAAGAAGATGGAAATCTTGGAAAATCCAACCGACCAGTTTCCTCCTAACTTCAACAACTGCTGCTGGATTTTTTGTTCCATATTTTTTTTCTTTAAGTGAAATGACTCCAGTATCTGCAGGCAATAGTCCTCCAATTATGTTGAGCAGTGTTGATTTTCCACATCCTGAAGGCCCCATGAGCGCGACCAGCTCACCACTTTCAATTTTCAAATCTACTCCTTTTAGTACATCGATTTTATTTGAGCCAGAACCGAAGGATTTTGTTAAAGAGTTAACTTCAATCATATGACCACGCTATTAATCAGCATCATTATGTTTTGATATATGAACTAATGTTTATGTTGATTCTTTGTTAATCGTTTCCTATCACCTTAATATCGGGAGTAAATCAAATTACTTGGCCTTCCACGGCAGGTACATGTCAAATCTCTGGGTAGTTGATTCGAACTGTTTTATTCATCTTGGGTCAATGGCTCCTGAAGGTTTTCTTTCAGATATGAATGATATTTTGACCAAGCAATCCTCTGGGATTTATGTGACGCCAGGAGTTCATGGAGAAGTAAAAACAGTCCGTTTTCAAAGATGGAAAGGTAGCCCAAATTTACTTGAAAAGATGACGGATATTCTGAAAACGATATCTGTCGACGAAGCGGAAATTCGTGCATTAGCATCACACATAGGCGAGAAAGCATCGCCTCAAGATGTGGATTTATCTTTAATGATTTTAGCATCTAAATTATCCCATGAGGGTAACAAAGTTACACTGGTATCTGATGATTACAAGATGACAACTACAGGTGAAAAAGCAAACTTGAACTTTGAAACCTGTCCCCCATCAACATTTTTGCAGAGGTTGGCAGATTTTGGTTCAAAAAACCAAAGAACAAGGTTACGAAGCCTATCGAGGAGAGTAAGAGCCGCTGAAATGAGATACGCTATCAGTAGGGCAGGACAATATGACATACAAGCCAAACTAACATGGATGGTAGATTCACTGCTATCAACCAAAGTGATAGTTCCAGAACAGGAGGAATCTAGCGGAGAAATTGGTGAAAAGAAGTTAATTTCAGGATTAATAAGAACAACAAGATCCCAACCCGTGAAAAAATCAATACTCAATAAATTAGGAAATCTCCCTGAAATTTGTTCCGTTGTCTCTAAGATTGACGAGCATCTTCAAACACTATCAGGTGAAGGAATCTCTGCTGATATTTCTGAATCCTATGAATCATGTGTTATAGTCCTCAGCGAGGTGCTTGAATCGACAGGTATCGGGCTATCTCCCCTAGGTGAAGAAATGGCGGAAATTGCTCACAGAGCGATGGCAGGACCTTTGTACAGAATGGAATCTGCAATGGGGATGTTGGCAAAACTATCAGGAGAAATTATACTTTCACGCCTACATCTTTCAAGAGCCTTAGCATATGCTACGCTAATCGATGATGAGTCCGCAGAAATGCGAGCGATGCATCAGTTGGGTCTGCTTGCATTATCTGCACAAAACTGGGAAAGAGCGTCGTCTCTATTCGAAACCGCAGACAGACAAGGTCAGATGGTTGGCGATAATCGAATTGCAAACCTTGTGCTTTCTGGAATCTCTCGACATCTTTCAGGGGAAACTGAAACTGCTGAAAATCTCATATCTAATGCTCGAGATTTAATCTCGAAAGATAAAAATCAAGCATCAACCGTTCTATATGAAGTGGGTCAATCTCTTCAAGCAATAGACAGGCCAGGTCTGGCATTGGAAATATTAGATGAGGCTATGGAATGTGCTATCGAACTGAATCACGATGAAGAATTAGAAAATATTGCAGAAGCAATAATAATGGCAAATGCAGCACTTTCTGAAACAGAACAAACACACTTCGAGGGGTTAAGAGACCTCCTCGATACTCTGAACACAATTTCTGAGGAAAAGGCTGATGAATTTGAATCAAAGATTACAGATATAGAAGAAAAAGTGGAAGAAATATCTCAACCGCTTAATGAATCTTGGAAGGAATGGCAAGCCTCTTCTAATCTAATCTCAGAAGGTTCGGAACTGACTGTTTTACGTGTTGAAATCGATGAGAACAACCGGACACTAATCGTGACTCATCACCCTCAAATTGGACCCGTTGGCATCTGGCTTCCCGATGGTGGAGTGAAGGTTGCTTCTGGTAACATGATTGAAATTGGTCAAACCAGAATAAAGGTGGCTCCTCCCACAGAAGAATTGTCAAAAGCACACAACGTTAGAGCTATCTTGGCAATTGAAAATCCCGAGTATTTACAGATTAAAGCACAAACTGATAATTTGTTGACTGAAGATTAATCAGTGGACGCATTGTCTTCTGAGATTAGGGAAAAATTTGTTGGACAGGTATTGAATCCGATTAGGCGATAAAATGGACACCATCCGAATACTGATGTTGTAACTGTCCAGATTCCCACTGCGAGTAGAACGACCTCCCACAACGGACTTGCAAGGTAGTCAAAAACTACCACGCCAAGCCCCACGCCCATGCGTAGAAGCCTGTCTATAAATCCAATATTCATGTTGATATTGGATGTTCTCCAAATTATATACTGTTGTAATTTTCCAAGTGATGCAAATAACAGGATTATAAATATTCAAAAAATTATTCTCACCCATGACAGAATCATACTTACTGGTTGGCGGTAGTAGCGATATAGCAAAAATCGTCGCGCAAAACCTACTAGAATCTGGCAAAAATGTAACACTATTTGCAAGAGATGAGTCCAGAATCTCTGATTTAGTACGACTTGGGGCTAAATCTGTAGTAGGGGATTCCTTAGATGAAGAATCCATGGACCAGGCTATTTCTACTGCGACTGAACTTGGAGATGGCAAAATAAGCGGAGTGGCGCATTTGGTTGGCTCGATAGCGATTCGCCCACCTCATGCAATGAAGATAAATGCTTTTCAAGAGGTCATTTCAACTAATTTGACAAGTGCTTTCCTAACTCTTTCCAAGACTGGTAAGGCTATGCTAAAGGGTGGTGGAGGGAGAATGGTATTCACTTCCAGTGTTGCTGGTAGTTTAGGACTCGTAAATCATGAAGCGATAGCCGCGGCAAAAGGCGGTATTGAGGCGATGGTAAGGTCAGCAGCAGCAACCTATGCTAAACGTGGAATACGTGTAAATGCCGTAGCCCCCGGATTGACTGACACGAGACTGGCCTCTTCTATCCTTAGATCTGAACAAATGCGGGAGGCTTCAGCGGCAAAAATTCCGATCAACAGAATAAATGAAGCAGAAGAAATCGCTCAAGCGATAACATGGCTCCTTACATCTTCCCCAGATAATTACACTGGACAAGTAATGCACCTTGATGGCGGTATGTCCCAACTGGCGGCTTGAGTTGATATCATGACTTGGCACGTAGCAATCAAGCAATCAAAAATCAAACCCGGAAAAAAGAAAATGCTAACAGTCGGTAAAAAGATGGTTTTAATCGGTCAACTATCAGAAGGTAACGAGTATTTTGCAACAGAGGCTCTATGCCGGCACATGCGATGGCCATTAGCTTACGGCGCTAAGGTAAAGGACGGTTGCATTAGGTGCCCTCTTCACCAAACGACACACAAAATCGATAGTGGTGAACTTGTCGAATGGTCACCCTTCCCGTTATTTCCATTGTATGGTAAGGTAGTGGGCAAACTAAGTAAGCAGAAAGACCTCAAAATTTACGAAACGCGTGTAAAAGATGGCAAAATCGAGATAAAAATTCCATAATTGACTCTCTAATTCTACACTAGTAGTGCTTTGTTAAATCACGCCTTTAAAATTGCATTCTCTTAAATAGATCCAAGTGGCTTTTATTCCATACCTTCAAAGTATTTTATCTGAAAAACGAGAACCACCTGGTTGCGGGGTAAGTCGAAATCAGACTCTGGCCATTATTCCAATATTGATTGGAATCGGGGAAAGGAAATTCTTGTGGATAGGATTATCTTTGTCATGCCTCTTGACATAATGAGAAAGTAGAGTAATTGCTGCTGATCTTGGAAGCAAACCTTTCCTAAATTGGTGAATAACCTCTAGCATCTCATGCTTGTCTTGTCTGTCTAAATTAGGTAGCCTGCCCATTACTCTCTCCATCGCATGGGCAATCTGTCCTCTCTTTGTTAACTTAGAGAGGAATTTTTGAGCGGATGTCATGTATTTTAGTGCAACATTTTCTGGGTGTTCATCATTATCAAAAGACTCTGCAATAATCCTTCCCAGAGCCCTCTTTGAATCTGGAGCTCTGCTAAGCAAGAACAGTTTGTGTTCCGCATGGAACTTCATAATTTTTTGAGCGGTCCATCCTTCTTTTCCGATGTTCAGCCATTCGTGGAAAAAGTGAACTCTCGCTAGGAAGTGTTCGGCTTGTAAGGGATCAGTCAATCGACCTTCTTCAATCACTGGAATGTGGGGGTATAACGTGGTGAAGACCTTCGCAAACATGCCAACACCATCTCGAACTGCTTGCGGGTTCTCACCACGATATACCTTAACGCGCTCTACACCGCAAGATGGAGAATCCTTCTTGAAAACGAAGCCACAAATGCCTTCTGACACTAGATAGTCCGATTGCATTTCTGCAAATTCTAGCATCTGGTCTGTGTAGTCGTCGCCGGTTTTTGGATTAATGAGCGAAATCCTATCGCCTTCTTTGACTAACCTAATTGTAGGACGTGGCACCCCCATGCCAATGCCTACTTCAGGGCAGACTCCGATTAGGTCAAGATGGTCGCTCCACACGCGGTTGAGCACCCTAAACTCTGCGGCATCGCCATTATAGCGAACCTTTTTTCCAAGGAGACAAGAAGAAACAGCGAGTTTAGGCTTCTCGGACATAAATGATAAGTTCTCATTTGAGTATATGAATGCCCGTTTGAAATCAAACGTTGATGCAATATGGGCAAGACACTCCTCGCACAAACTCTGGACTTGCTGCTTGTTCAGGTGTTAGCGGTTCTCTGCAGGCCCAGCAAACCTCAGAAGTTGTCTCATTGAGTTCACCATCAACACCGACTCTTCTGTCGAAAACGAAACATTCTCCATTCCAATGAGCGCCGCCTGTTTCTTCAAAATAATTCAGAATTCCTCCATGAATTTGGTACACTTCTTTGTAACCTTGATTCAGCATTACGACGCTAGCTTTCTCACACCTAATCCCTCCAGTACAAAACATTACGACGGGCTTATCTTTTGGAATGTCAGATTTTTCTACAGCCTCAGGGAATGCTCTGAATGTTTCTATGTCTAAATCAACAGCTCCTTCGAATGTACCCATTCTCACCTCGTAATCGTTACGAGTATCAAGAATAGTGACCTCCTTACCTTCATCGAGCCATTTTTTGAATTCCTTTGGCTCAATCGGTTTGCCGGTGAATTCGTGGGGTTTCACTCCGTCAACACCTAGAGAAATGATTTCCTTCTTTAGTCGTACATTCATTTTTCTGAATGCGCAGTCCGCTGACTCTGAATACTTGACCCAAATGTCACTAAACCTATTATCGGACTTGATGTGTTCAACGAAGATGTCGATTTTATCACGAGGCGCTGAGAGGAAAATATTGATACCTTCTGGTGAAAGAAGTATTGTTCCGTATATTCCGTGAGAATCACAGAAATTTTTCAAAGGATCTCTTAACTCCTCAAACTCAGGCATATCAAGGAACTTGTACGCCGAGATGTTGGTCCACATTGGCTTCACCTAAGCCGCTTTTACGCCCTCAGGCCACAAGACCAGAATCAATGTCTGACCTCTGGTTCTAGGGGTGTGAGTGGACTCTCTATCCATCCATACTATCGACCCTTCAGGATATGTTCCGTCTTCGTCCCAAACTTCCCCTTCTAGTACGAGGTAACATTCTCCACCAGGGTGACTGTGTGGCATGAATGCATCAATGTCTACATCACTAACAACGTCGTAAAGAACCAATGAGATTGCATCTTCCCTCGCTAACTTTCCTAGACGAACTCCAGTGCCGAAATCACGCCACTTGACATTTTCATTAATCCAGTCTCTATCAACATTGAAGCTGAGCCAATCTGCTAATCCGTGCCAAAACGGCATAAATCAGCGGAATCATCCCCCCTGCATGAACTCTCCGGCTCTTATTTCAAAAGGAAGTAACTACACGGATTGTTGTGGTCCAACCCCTTGGTATAGCAGAAATACCACCCAACGATGTTTGGGATTTGTATATCTGGTTGCTTTTCATTCCGGGTATATTGAGACTATTCCTACTTGCAGGGCCGTTCCTAAGGGTATCAAAACAACTCTCACCTCATGGCGGATGGATACTGAAACGATTGAAAGATCTCCCTGTTCGTGGCTACACACTACTTGCTGTAAACGAAATACTTGCGTTTTCGCTACCGATAATTCTTGCATTAGGAGTTAGATTGATGGTCGACCCGCTTGGTTGGAGCTCTTGGCAAGAGACTAACTGGTTAGGATTCTTCGTGCTATTTGTTCTTGCTTTTTTTTGGATTTTCATTGATACAATTAGGATAATAAAAGTTAGGACAATGCTCAAGACAATTGAGAAACAAAATATCGAAAGGCTTCGCAAAATAGCGGATAAGGGATTCAAAGCAAGAGATTTGCTAAGAAAATTTGCAAGAAGAAACAAGGAGAAAGAAGAAGATAAGGAAGAGGAGACTGTAGTCACCTCAGTCGCAAAGACGTCCCTATTCACATGGGGCGCTATGGCCTTGAAAGCTAGGAAACTAACACCTACTGGATTACTTAGTTCAGTAGCAACAGGTGCTGCAATAGAATTATCAAGACGGGGGGCAGGTCTTGTTTCAGACAAAATTGATGAAAAAATGCAAAAGGAGTTTGAGAAAATTTCAGTATCAAATTCTAAAACCGTAATGAGGTCTTTTGCAAGAGACTTAGTTATGGCTTTAGCACCATTACTTGCCTTATGGCTAATTCCATTGTTACTTCCTTGACAAGAT
>CAZGJD010000009.1:0-5907 GCA_964526385.1 uncultured Candidatus Poseidoniales archaeon
CCGCGACCGATGGATTAAGAGTCCATCGCTCTACCTGACTAAGCTACAGGCCCGACTTGCGGTCTGGCAAGTCGTATTTAATCTAATCCGATTTTACAATTCCAACATCATTGCGATGAGATTAACGTTCCTGATTCCCTTCTCAAAGATTTTACTGCATTCCCTGGTGAACAGATTACACACATCATTTTGGAATCTGCGGTAACGGCATCGATTAATGATTGAACTTTGGGGCCCATTGAACCATTAGGAAACTCTCCATTTTCGATGAGTTTTTTGGCTTCTTCTAAAGATAATTCACTAATGTCTTCTTCATCATCTCTTCCAAAATTTTTCTTTAAACAATCGACAGCTGTCGATATTATCAATGCACTGGCATTGATATTGACTGCTAGTAGACTACTGAGGTGATCTTTGTCGATAACTGCGGCAACCCCTTTGAGATTGTTGCCTTCAACAATCACAGGTATTCCCCCTCCACCGCAACAAATTACAATAACTCCAGAATTGAGTAATGATTTTATTACTTCTAAATCTAATATTTCGATTGGTTTTGGTGATGCAACAACTCTACGTGGACCATTAACAGTCTCTGCAATATCCCAATCTTCTTTCATGACCTGTTCATCTGAAAGTATTCGGCCCACGGGCTTAGTTGGGAACTTGAAAGCCTTATCTTCTGCATCAACCAAAACCCTTGTCAGTAGCACACTTATTGTTTCTGGTCTGTTTCTTTTTTTGATAATCGATTGCATATTTATTGCTAGGTTGTGGCCAATCATGCCTTGAGTAGCAGCGACCCATTCATCCATTGGTTGACTTGCATCTAAACTCATCAAATGCCCTACTTGTGGACCATTTCCATGAGTTAGGACAACTCTCCATCCTGCTTCCATCAAGTCAATTACATCACTGATAACTTTGGCGAGTACTAAAGAAGATTCTTGGTTGTCTTTTTCAGTAGGTGATGAGAGGGCATTACCCCCAATAGCATAGACTACTACTTTTTCCACACTGGTAAATTGGCAATACTACTGTTTCATGGTTTCCCCAATATGCACAACTATACACGGATAATTGACATTAAGATGTAAATCCAAATTATGGGTGACTTTGAAAGACAAGAGGCTTTACCACCAACCATGTCGAAAGAGTTCTGGATTGGCGATGTTCAGGCAGGTTCTCATGATGGTGAAGAAGTTGAACTCAAAGGTTGGGTAAAAAGGACGAGGGGTTCTAACAAAATTCGATTTGTTGTTCTTCGCGACTCCACTGGAACCATTCAATGTGTAGCCAAAAGGGAGGTTATCGGTGACGAGGCCTTTGAAGATCTGAAGGCTTCATTAATTGAAACATCATTAATTCTCAAAGGAACTGTTAACGTTGATGAAAGAGCACCAGGCGGTCATGAATTAGTTGTAAGTTCATCTGAAGTTGTGGGAACCGTCAATCCAGAAACGCCCTTTCCAATCACTGAATCAGCCATGGCAGCTGCCGACGGCGGAGAAACGGAATTCCTATTGGATAACAGACACCTGTACCTAAGAACTGGACGAATGACCAATATGTTGAAAATTCGCTCAAGCGTTTTCGGAGCAATACACTCATACTTCCGAAATAGAGATTTTACTGAGTACCAAGCTCCAAACTTCGTCGCAGGAGCGGTAGAGGGCGGATCTACTCTTTTCGAAGTACCATATTTTGGTAAGAAAGCCTACCTCACTCAATCGTGGCAGTTATACGCAGAAGCAGCAATGCCGGCATTGGAGAGACTCTACACGATAGCCCCTTCTTTCCGAGCAGAAAAAAGTCGGACTCGACGTCATTTGACAGAATTTTGGCATGCTGAAATGGAGGTTGCATGGGCATCGAATAGCGAAATTATGAGCCATGGAGAAGGTCTAGTTCGCCATATTGCAAAAACCGTCTTGGATGAAAGAAGTGATGAGTTGGTCAGCGTTGATAGAGATTTGGAATTGATAGCAAGATACGCTGATAACCCATATCCGAGGATGAGATATGATGAAGCGGTGGAAACACTACAAGGAATGGGAATCGATATTGAATGGGGTCAAGATTTGGATTACTCCAAAGAGAAGGTTCTGACACAAGACTTCGATGTACCACACTTCCTAACACACTATCCAAAAATCGCAAAACCATTCTATCACAGAGTTGACCCCGATGATGGGAAATACGTTCTATGTCACGATTTATTGGCGCCAGAAGGATATGGAGAGATTATAGGCGGTGGAGAAAGGACATGGTCAGAAAAAGAAATTCTTCAAAGAATCGATGAGGAAGGAGTGCCAAGAGAACCTTATCAATTCTATATTGACACTCGTACGTACGGAGGAGTACCACATGGCGGATTTGGCCTAGGAGTGGACAGAGTGTGTTCTTGGCTATCCGGTGCAGATCATATTCGAGAAGTAATCCCGTTCCCTAGAGATTCGAGAAGAGTTACACCTTGATGTAACTCTTAATCGATTCAAGTACGTCATTTAAGTCCCTACTTCGAATTGTTTCTTTAGCTATTGCTACGGGTTTTTCATCCCAGGGATTGAAACAAATTGAGTGCCCACTTTCTTGGAACATCCCGATATCTCCAGCACTATCACCAATTGAAATCGTGTTCTCCTTTGGAATACTGAGCCTTCTTTGTAGCATTTTTACAATTGCGCCCTTCCCGTTCATTTGCACCTGATATCTGCCAAAATCTTCGACTTTTCCTTGCGAATTAGATAACCAACCGTTAGTAAAAACGTGAAATTTTGTATCAAGCTCAAAATGATTGCATAATCCACCCCAACGTTTGACATAAGGCTTTCCAGAGGAATACATGCTAGCAATTTGCCTAGCAGTTTCCTGCATTCCACCACTTATTATGGCAATTTCGTGACCTTGTTCAATTAACCAACCAAGGCAGGTTTCAATCCCTTCCATAAGTGGCGTGTCGGAGCACAATTCCCTCAAAATTTCATCAGTTATCTTTGGATGGGAATTTTTGATCAACGCTAAATCTAACTTCAACCAATCCCATTCATCCAATTTTCCTTGATTATATAGATTGAATGATTCTTCATTTGATATCTCAAGTTTGTCGTAAACAAATTGCCAAGTAGACATGTGGTCAACAAGTACCCTGTCCATGTCAAAGCATATCAGAAAAGTCATTTGAACACCTAATCTTCATTTGGCCAAAATTCATAATGAGCCTGTATCTGTTTTACTTGTTTACCCATGATGTACAATATTAATCCAACCATCATAGCGAAAAGTCCCAGTAGTGTAATTGCAATTACTGCTAAACCAACCCCTAAACTCGTTTGGTTCCATTCTTGGAAGTTATCTAAAACATCTCCCGATAACTTGTACCCAACTGCAAATAAAACCACACCTGGAACACCAAACAAAATCAGAGGATGCCTCGATTCTAACATCCAATAAAACAATTGAGCAAATCTTGAAGCCGTCGCTAAAGATTCTCTCTGCCTAACTTTAGGTTGGGGTTTTGAATGCAGTACTCGCACCCTTAGTTTTTCATCTAAACTCATCGGGGAATCATCCAATTTCGCTTCAGAGAGATGCTTCAAACCCGAGGGGGATGTCGCTAAGTGAGAAATCTCTGCGGAATGATAATTCATTTCCTGCGGGTTAGAATTGTCTTCATCATTTGTTGTAAATGACATGTGGATGTCCCAATTTTCTTTTGCCCTATTAACTAGTAGCGGAATATCTCTTAACTTAAGCGTGGAATCTACATTCACAACTAATGTATTATTCTCCTTATTAGATTCTATTAATTTACGAGCAACTAACGGAGCCAATTTTTCTTCGTTATAGCTTATTACCTCGCAATCTACCTTTTTGGCAAACTCAATTGTCGAATCTTTACTTCCAGTATCCAAAAGCAATACATCCTCAGCTAACTCACGTGAACGTGTAATTAGGGAAATTATTCTCAATTCAAAATCCTTGCCCATTAGCACAATGCGCAAGGTTTCCATATACCGCCCAAAAAAAACTACAACTTAGAGTTCTTGTCTAATTTAACAATCTAAGCAACTTTTCGTTTGAGAAGAATCAATTTCGATTCAAAATCTCTAATGCATCATTCAAGGTAGTTTCGTTAGCCCAGTATTTTTTATTCTTCCAAATTGTTTTCCCTTCACCGTCGATAATAGTAAACGAAGGGGTTGATGGATTTTCAAATGCCTCCCAATATACCATTTCAGTTTCTTTTCCTTCTGCGACGTCAATCGCTTTTTGACCCTCTGAAGGCAGTAGTACTGGCCAGAGTGAATTGCGACTGCTATTCTCATTTGCATAAACGTCTATCATATCGGCCTTGGTTTCAAATGAAGGGTAGCGGTGAACAGTAATTATTCTCGTGTCGTTAGACAAACTACCGTTCTCCATTTTCGCGCTTATCATTTCTGTCCAGTCATGGCATCCTGAACACCCAGTGGAAACCCACAGAATCATTGTATTGGAACCATCTGCGTCTGCTAATATGTCTAGACTACTACCTCTGTCGATGTCTCGACCCGCAGTTTGAGCAACAATATTCAGTTTTTCTGGGATTGGATTTTCATCAATTATTCCTTCCTGATACGAATCGGATGGTTCAATACATCCAGGAATAATTATCAAAAGACTAAGAAGAATTGCAAAAACCAAGCTCTTTTCCATATCTCATGATGAAATGAATTTGGTATGAATCTTTGTTTTCAGTTAATAAGCAAATTCATCATAGTCCATCATTTCGGGTAATCATGTACGGGGATTGGAAAATAGGAGTAGTAATCCCTGCTAAAGATGAAGAAAAACACCTGAAGAACGTACTCGAAACTTTGCCTGAATACGTAGACCATGTCGTCGTTGTTGATGATGGGTCTAAGGATAAAACCGCTGAAATTGCTGTCAATCATAATTTAGTTCAATTAAATGGAGAAGGAGTGGGAGCAGCGATCGATGCTGGTCATCAAAAATTGCTTGAGATAATTGATGATAAATTCATCTCAGTAGTCGTGGCTGGAGACGGCCAGATGGATCCTGATGACATGGAGAGCGTAATCTCTCCAATAACTGAAAGTCGAGCACATCACGTCAAAGGAGAACGATTAGATAGAGGAACAAAAATGCCATTAATCAGACAAATTGGAACCTTAATTCTGGGGTTTCTAACGACATTAGCATGTGGCCAAAGAATTGCAGACCCCCAATGTGGTTACACTGCAACCAATAGTGAAGTTTTGAAACACTGGAAATGGGAAAAATCTTGGAAAGGTTATGGTTATCCAAATTTTTGGTTGATGAAGCTAGCTACTAAAGGATGGAAAATACAGCATGTTCCGGTAAGAGCGATTTACTCAGGTCAGAAAAGTGGATTGAAGATTATTTCATTTCTTCCAAAAGTTTCGATTATGTTGTTGATTGGATTGCACGCTAGAATAATTTCAAACACCGTTTCAAACCCTTCTTTTTTCATAATATTTGTCTGGGCGACATATGTTTTAGCTTGGATTTACAATCCGGTGCTGTTAGTTTTAACACACATTTTTGACAGGCTACATGTAAACTCAATAACGAGGGATTTGAATGATTGAAGGCAGGTATGCTCACGCAAGGCATATTTTGGTTGGAAGTAAAGCACTTGCGCAAGACATTCTAAAGCAAATTGTGGACTCAAAAAACCCTTTTAGGACCTTCAAGAAATTGGCAAAACAAAACTCTACTTGCGATAGTTCATCAAAAAAAGGCGACCTTGGACGATTCCATGAAAAGCAAATGGTTCCTGAGTTCTCAGCACAAGTATGGAAGCAAGAACTAGAGTGTTGTGACTCTTTTATCAAATCAAGATTCGGTTATCACTTGATTTGGGTTCACTCTCGAGATGAATAG